>CACWOX010000004.1 GCA_902762615.1 uncultured Ruminococcus sp.
GCCTTAAAGCTAAGCGTTTCAGATGCTCTTTTGACGATCGCTTCTTGGCTGATGTTATTTTCAACAAATTCTCCTGATTTTTTCATGCGGTCGCCCTGTAGTGTTTTCACTTAAATATTGACATACATGGAATTTTTTGTTATAATATATTAATAAGCCTTATTATGCAAAGCGCAGATAGGCTTAAATTGTCTAAAAAAGGAGAATTGGTTTGGAAAAGTCACATAATCACTCTCAAAATGCCGATGATTTTTCAATCAACTCGGTGTATCTTGAAACATTCAGAAAACGTAAAACGAAAAATCAACAGAAGAGCAAAAGCAATGTTAAGCTCGACGCAGATCTTTCATCGTTTTCTGCTGATTCCGGATTTAATTTAAATGATACATTCGATCAGGCAGATGCAGTATCGGAGGATGAATCTAAGATCAGCAAAAGGCAGCTCACTGGTTCCAAATTGATGTCTCAGCTGTACGCATCTGTTATCGGACAGGTTGTGCCGGTAGTTTATAAGACAGTTTATGAATCATTTAAGGCAGCCAACAAGATCGCTGTTAATCCTGAAATGAATGAAGCAGCCCCAGATGCCGAAAAAACTCAGGTGAATGAGGACAAGGATCTGAATTTCGAGATAGATCTTCTCAAGATTCTGCGTTATCTGCTCAGCAGATGGAAGTCTCTCTGTGCCGTTGCCATTTTAGGCGGAGTCATTGGTTTTTTGATTTCTTCATTTGTTCTGACTCCAAAATACACCTCGATTGCCGATCTTTATGTTACCAACAAAAACACAGTCGATTCCAGCAATGTCAACATTAACGACATAAATGCCTCACAGAAGCTGGTTGATACTTACATCGTCATGCTTCAAACAAATTCCATTACCGATGAAGTGCTTAAAAAGCTCAACGAGAACAAAATGGAAGAGGCACAGCTTCTCAGCTACATCAAATTCTCGTCCGTCAATAAGACAGAGGTTCTTCGCATTACGGTCGAAACAGAATCTCCTGAGCTTTCATTGAAAATCGCTGACGTATATTCGGATATTGCATCCAAATCATTGGAAGACATAGTCGGCTCCGGATCTGTAACGATACTCAGTCATCCTAAGCTGCCTAAAGCGCAGAGCTTCCCGAGTGTTCCAAAATTCACAGTGCTTTTCGCCTTTGTTTTTGGCGTGATACTTGTATTGATTTACATGCTTCGTCTGGCAACCAAGGTCACAATCAGTGATGAAAAGTCTCTTTCCGAGAGATACAATATTCCTGTTCTGGGCGCTGTACCTGACTTCTTCAGATTTGCCAAATCGCTCGGTATTTCCAAGAAGGATATCAATCTTAACAACAAACTCAAAAAGAGAAATGTTGACAACGAAAAGATCATTACAACAGCCACCATTCTTGGTCAAAATACGCCTTTCCCGATTGATTCTGCTTACAAATCTATCAGAACCAATATGATGTTCCGTATTTCCACTATGGATGATAAGGGCGTATTCGTAATCACCAGTCCTACCGCTAATGATCTCAAGACAACGACTACCATCAACCTTGCTATTTCCATGGCTCAAATGGGCGCTAAGGTTCTGCTTGTCGACGGCGACTTGAGAAATCCCTCTATTTACAGATATTTCAAGGTCAGCAACAAGCGTGGTCTTTCGCGTGTGCTCATGGGTTTTGAAACATTTGACGAGTCGGTTGTGCGCGATGTTCGTCCCGGCGTTGACTTTATTTCTGCAGGTCCCTCTACACCCAGTCCGGCAGAGCTTTTAGGTTCTAACTATATGATAGACTTTGTCAACACGCAGTCTAAGGATTATGATTTCGTATTCATTGACACATCGCCCATCAACCTCGTCTCTGATTCGCTCACACTTGCGTCTATGTCTTCCGGAATTATTATCACAGCCAGAGAGAACAAGACAAGATATCCTGAACTTGACAGAGCCATGAATTCCATAAGAATGGCAAAAGCAAATATCATGGGCTTCATTCTCACCGATGCGAATTCCGGTGACGGAGGATATGGTCATTACGGTCATTACGGCTATGGCTATGGTTACGGATACGGTTATGGCTATGGTTACGGTGAGAGCAGAAAGAAAAACGGAAAGAAAAAGTCCTACAAAAACGAGACAGAAGAGGATTTTGATTCAGTTTCTGAGGAATACGACTGGGATAATGTCGTAAAGCCTGCTGTCGAAACAGTAAAGGCTGAGATACCTGAGACGCTTGAGGCACCTAAGACAGATGATAACGTTGTCGATTCCGATATCTGAGTCATTGCCATAATTCTAACTGATTAATAAATAAGCCGCACATCAGCTTTCCCGGTAAAGAGGGGTTGCCGGTGTGTGGCTTTTATAATGGAGTTGATCTTATGAATTTATTTGATACGGATTTTCATTGTCACATTCTTCCGGGAATTGACGATGGCGCTGCTGATGTTGAAGAGAGCATAAAGCTCATTCAAATGCAGATGGCGCAGGGAGTGCGCAATATTGTAGCCACACCGCATTACAGAAAGCACGAAATGAGCGTTGAGAGATTCCTTAAACGCCGCAGCGCCGCGTACAATAAGATACTCAACAGCAGAGCATTTGAAAAAATGCCGAGAATCATGCTGGCGGCAGAGATAGCGCTGGAACATAATCTTTGTGACACAGAGGGGCTGGAACTGCTTGCAAACCAAAGAATGAACACACTGCTCCTCGAAATTCCCTACGAAGGCTACCGCAAATGGATGAGTGAGGAAATAGAAGAGATAGCCTATCGAACAAAAAAACAGATCATAATAGCGCATCTCGACAGATATGTAGATATTTTCAGTTCGGCTGATTATAATGACATACTGAATATTCCAGACGCCATATTCCAGTTCAACACATCGGTCTTTACAAAATGGAAGACTAAAAAGCTGCTTAAACCCTTTATCAAGGATGATTATCCGGTAGTATTTGGTACGGATTGTCACAACACATCCTCCAGAAAACCGAATTTTGATATTATGGTTAAACAACTTAAAAATTATGAACCCAATTACAACGTAAGAATGCTCTTTGAACAATAGTTTTTGTTAGCCAAAGGGGTGTGAGATATGAAAATTAAGACCCGTTCGATGCCATATGACAAAATCGTAAAAATTAAACCGGAAAAACATAGAAACCCCAAAAAGCCCTCTTTGTTTTTCCGAAAGCTGCTTAAAACACTGAGCAGCAAAGAATTAAGAGATGTCAATTTCTCCTTTGAATCCGAAGGAATGGAACGTCTCGGGAAAAAGGAACCCGCACTCTTCCTGATGAATCATTCCAGCTTTATTGATCTGAAAATAGCATCTACGATTCTTTATCCGCGTCCTTTTAATATTATCTGCACGTCCGACGGCTTTATCGGAAAGAATGGTCTAATGCGCAGCCTCGGCTGTATTCCTACAAAGAAATTCATCACTGACACCACACTCGTTCGTGATATGGTCTATGCTGTCAAAAAATTAGGTTCCTCGATTCTCATGTATCCCGAGGCAAGCTACAGCTTTGACGGTACTGCAACGCCGCTTCCAAGTTCAATTGGAAAGCTGCTCAAACTGCTGGATGTGCCGGTGGTAATGATAAAGACATCCGGCGCATTTCTGAGGGATCCACTTTACAATATGCTTCAGCTGCGTAAGGTCGACGTCAGCGCTAAAATGACTTACGTCCTTTCAAAAGAGGAAATAAAGTCAAAAAGCGTTGATGAATTAAACAGTGTTATTCAAGAGCTGTTCACATTTGACAATTTCCGTGAACAGCAGCTTTCAGGTGTCAAGGTAAGTGAAGCATTCCGTGCCGACGGTTTGAACCGTGTGCTTTACAAGTCTCCTTCGTGCCATACCGAGGGACATATGGAGGGGAAAGGCACTAAGCTGCGCTGCCTGAACTGCGGCAAAACATGGGAGCTTACCGAGGACGGATATCTTAAAGCGGAGGACGGCACAGACATTTTTGACCATGTACCCGATTGGTATGCAAGGGAGAGAGAATGCGTCCGCCGTGAGCTGGAGAGCGGCAGTTATCAACTCGACATTCCTGTTACCATACGAATGATGGTAGATACCAAATGTATTTATACGGCAGGGGAGGGGAGGCTGGTTCACACGGCTGACGGATTCCAGCTAACAGGCTGTAAAGGCAAGCTGGATTATACGCAGAAGCCGTCATCTTCCTACAGCCTTTATTCCGATTACTATTGGTATGAGCTGGGCGATATGATATGCATTGGTACGCCGAAGGTGCTTTATTACTGTTTCCCAAAGGATTCGGGAGATGTTGTCGCTAAAACCAGACTTGCGGCTGAAGAGCTTTACAAGCTGAAATGCTTCAAGGCAAAAAAGAAATAGAAAAAAATAAGCATCGCTTTTTACGTTCAGATAGGAAGCGATGCTTATTCAATTTATTCATTTGTGCCGAAGTAGAGCGATGCTGTTTTTTTAATACTCTTCTTTTTTATAGGATTTTTTGAGTTTTCAGACAGGACTTTAAAAATGAGCTTCATAGTGATCAATCCGAATTCACAAACAGCTATTCCGCCGATAATGTCAACAACCAAATGCTGTTTGACCAGAAGTATTGAAATAATTACCAGCGGCGAGACGATCGGCGTCAGCTTCTTATACCACCGCGGAGCCTTTTTCAGCAGGGGGAGCGTTCTGAGCAACAGATAGCTTTCCAGACAGTGAAATGAAGGACATAAATTATCCGGAGTGTCCAAGAAATACACGCCTTTGACAAGCAAACTGAAGATGTCCGTACCCGTTACCTCGGGTCTTGCCATCGTAGTTGGAATCAGCAGGAAAAAAATCAAAGACGGTACCTTAGCCAGTATCTCCGCACCGAAAATAAAAAGCACCGTTTTTTTATCTTCACATGCCGACCAGTAATAGCCCATGATCCACTGAGAAAAACCCAGCACACTATAGACCAGAATAAATGCCGGAATAAACGGGATCGACCGGTCTATCACGGTGGTAAAATCGTAATGATACCATGAAGCTGTAAACAATCTGCTTCCGTAGTATGCGATTGAATTCATAGCAATCAACGCGGCAATGGCAATCCAGCCATGCAGCTCAAGCTTTTCCGGAAATATTTTTCTAAATAATCTCATCTTATCCTTTTTCTCCTTTTGATCAGATAGCCTATAAAGGTAATCAGTCCGCTCAGCGAAACGCAAATATAAAATGTCATGCCCCTGCTCAGCATCTCCAGATGAAACGCCATATCGTGATCCATAAGACCCGAGAATCCGTTAAGCATCAGATAATCCGCTACGCCCATAGCGCCCGGAAGAGGAACGAAATTGTAACCTATCGTAATCAGGCATTGTTTGGCAAAGATATCCGGACCTAATGCCGGATTGCCTCCAATGGATATAAAAAGCAGAGCCGAGACTAAAATCTGAGACAGTCTTTGCAGCAGATTCCATAAAAAAGCTCTGAACAGCAGCACAATATTTCCTGAGAAAAGCTGTGAACAAGCCGTATAGTCCGCTTTTGCCTTTGTCAGCTTGGCAAGTGGCTTTTTTGAGTTGTGAATGATTTTTTTTCTGCCAAAAAAAGAAACAATCCTTGTAAGAAGACTAAAAATAAAATCTCCGTTTTTCAGTATCATCACAAAAAAGGCAGTCAGTATCAACTGAACGGTTGCTCCTCCGATAATCAGCAGCTTTGACGGAACACTGAACTGAGCAAATGCTCCCGGGCATATGATGACCGAAATAATTCCGAGTGCCACTATAGATAATGTGTACATCATTACATTAAGCAGCAGCACAGCAGTAGTAACTCCGCCTGAAATACCGTCACGCATCATAAAATAAGCGCATGCAGGCTGTCCGCCTGTAGCAGACGGCGTTATAGCGGAAAAATATATGTCCGAAGTGCTGTAAAGAATACCGTTTCTCAGCTTGGGTTTAAATCCCGTTCCCCTCAGAATGGAACAGACTGCAACGCCCTCAAAAACTATATATAAAAATGAACTGATTGCCGCCATTAAAAACCAGAACCTGTTCGCACCGGCAGCCGTGTGAATAATGCCCTTCATGGAAACATTTCTATTCTGTCTTAAAAGAGCCCACACAGTCAGCATTGCAAGCAGCGGTGAAAAAACAGCCCAGAATATCTTTTTGTATTTATCGCTGATCTTTTTTATCTTTGCCATTTGTTAAAACTCAACCTCAAATAAATATTTCCAAGAAAACCAATTGCAAAAACAGCTTTCTCAAATAAAGTCAAACGCCGAATAACAATGTGATTGATCTCAGCTAAAAAATCGTCACTCTGTCAATATTCTCATTGACAATCGTATTATTTTGGTATATAATAAGCATACAGTATTATACACTATTTCATGTGGTAATTTCAATATGTTGGTGCATTTAAATATTGAATAAACCTTAAACTATTTTTTAAGGATTGCTGTCATTTGACATTATTTCATAAACGTATCGCATTTTAAATCGGAGTGTTGAGAATGAATCGCAGAATAATAGGCTATTACAATTACACTGTGGTATTGACATATCTTGGAATGATTTCAGCGTGTATCGCAGTTTTTTTGTCAATAGGCGGCAGCAGCTGGCTCTCCATCTGGTTTCTGATGTTTGCCGGACTCTGCGACATGTTCGATGGCACCGTTGCTTCTACCAAAAAAGACCGTGACGAAGATCAAAAACGATTTGGCATACAAATAGATTCTCTGTGTGATCTTGTGGGATTTGGTGTTGCTCCAGGTGTCTTTGTTTATTCTGTTTCAGAAAACAAAATTTCGTCCGGCATTGTCGCCGTCTTTCTCATTCTTGCCGCAGTGGTCCGCCTTGCTTATTTCAACGTACTCGAGGAAAACAGACAAAAACAGGAGACCGGTCATCGCAAAAGCTATCTCGGTGTTCCGGTAACCACTATTGTACTTGTTATGCCTATTATCTATTTGCTGAATGCATGCGGTTTATTCATCAGTGAATATTCTTATCAGGCTGCCGCGGCTTTGATGGGTATAGGCTTTATCACCCCTGTTTATATCAAAAAACCGCAGCGTGCAGGTAAAATTGCAATTATTGCACTGGGGCTTCTGGAAGCGTTCGCCATGCTGCTCGTTCGCAAGCCAGCGTAACATTTTTTCATCAAACGAGTGGATTTTCGTTTTGATTAATTTACCTATTAAAGGAGCATAATGCTATGGATGAAAAAGTAACCGCACTGTGTGAGAACTTCATCACAAACAGAGACACCATCAAAAAGGTATTCAAGGGGGAGAGTCTCTATATCTATCCGGTTGCCGCCAACGCGCTGACCTCGCACGGTGTAACCGCTGATATTGAAAAGCTTAAAGAAAGCAAAAAAATCATCAAAAAGAATGCCGGCGCTCTTTCTTATCTCAAAGGAAATGTGCTTATGCCGTTTGCCGCCAATCTTTCCATGAAGGAAGATCCCAAGGCTCATTTTGACAAGGTTTTAAAGATTTATAATTATGCAAAAAAGAAGTTTAACCGCTCGGAATACTCCGCTCTTCTTGCGATAATGCTCGCGGACTTAACAAATGAAGCTTCGTTTGAAGCTGTCCTCGACAGAGGAAAGGATATTTACGACCTCATGAAGAATGAGCATCCGTTCCTCACCAATGAAAACGACAGTGTTCTTGCCGGACTGATGGCGCTCTCGGAAAAAAGCAATACAGAGCTTATTGACGATATGGAAAAATGCTTTGACCTGCTCAAAATCAAGTACTCAAACAAGAGCAGCATTCAGAGCGTTTCACACGTGCTTTCTCTTACCCAAGGTTCAGCCCATGAAAAGGTGGAAAAGCTCAATGATCTGTATGATTCCTTGAGAGATGCAGGCAAGAAATACGGTGTGTACACTGAGCTTTCGACGCTCGCCGCTGTTTCCATTCTTGACAGTGATATTGATAAAATGCGTGACACAATCATTGAAATTGATGATTTCTTATCCAAACAGAAAGGGTATGGATTGTTGGGGCTCGATAAGAAGACACGCCTGATGAATGCCACTATGCTGTCCACGAATCTTTATGACACGGCGCAGATCGCACAGTCAACATTTACAGCTTCGGCAATTGCCATTGCGGCTGCCCAGTCGCTTGCAGTATGTGTGATTATTACATCCGCTATTGCGACAAATACAATGGCGTCCGCCACTTGATTGTTACATATCAAACGGAGCAGGTAATGCCGAATTATCTGCTCCGTCATTTCTATTACAAAGGATTGTCATACTATGAAAGGAAAAGTATTCTGTATCGGTGTAGGTCCGGGAGATCCGGAAATGCTGACACTTAAAGCTGTCAGGATAATCCGAGAATGCGGCATGATTGCTCTGCCTAACAAAGACCCGAATAAGTCAACCGCGTACAATATCGCTATTCAGGCGGTGCCGGAAATATCTCAGAAACAGCTTATAGGACTTGATATGCCTATGATCAAAGACAGAACCGTACTCGAAAAGGCTCATCGGAAATCCGCCGACATGATGGAAAAGTATCTTGACGCCGGAGAAAATGTTGCTTTTCTGACGCTGGGCGATCCAACCATTTTTTGCACATTTGGTTATATAAACAGGCTGCTTCAATCAGACGGTTATCAAACTGAATTGGTCAGCGGAGTTCCCTCATTCTGCGCTGCCGCGGCAAAGCTCAATATCTCCCTTGCGGAATGGAACGAGCAGCTTCATATACTGCCTGCGCTTCATGTAAACAGCGACGATTTATCTGGCGACGGCAATTATATCCTGATGAAGCCCGCAAGCCGTATAGATGAAGTCAGACAAATGCTGATTGACAGCGGAATGACTGTATGTGCGGTTGAAAATTGCGGAATGAAGGACGAACATATTTATCACAGTGCCGAGGAACTGCCGAACGACGCGGGGTATTTTACACTGATCATCGCAAAAAACAAACCATCATTTTTCGGCTCGACAAAATAAACAAAAATTTATAATATTACGTATATTATTGACATATTTCCACCGATATGCTATACTTGAGTTAAGACAAAAGCAAGGATCCGGCAACCCAAGTCAATCAAAAGGGGAGATTACTCTTGGAAAATATCGCAATCATGGAACCGTTCAATCTTACATTTTTTGTGGTCACAGCATTTTTTGTACTTATTCTTGTTGGTGCCACCCTTATAATGCGGCATAAGAGCGACCGTGCAAAGCGTATTGTTATAGCCTCCGCTGCTGTGATGACACTGATCGGGTTTGCAGCATATAAATATTTCCTCTCCATAGACGCGGCATATGACGAAATGACAATAGCTACATCAGGCGGCTTCAACTGGTGGGGAGAGCTTCCGCTGCAGCTGTGCAACATTAATATGCTTCTCATTCCGGTTGCGGTTATGTTTGATTTTCAAATGCTGATGAGCTTCTGCTTTTTTGTGGGATCTATATGTGCCACGCTGGCTATTGTAATGCCCGGCGTGGGATTCGATCATTATTCGATATTCCTCCCGAGAATGCTGGGGTATTTCGGCACACACTACATGATCGTAATTATGGCTCTTGCCATAGTGATATTTGGTCTTTACCGTCCAAAATTCAAGGATTTGCCCAAAACCTGCATAGTAATAACAGCTGTCTCCTTGTTTACATTTATTATTAATCTCATACTCATTTACACAGGACTTCATCCAAAGGCAAATTATTTTTATTCCATCGATCCGGTCGGCAATCCATTGCTTGAATTATTTCACAAGCTGATTCCCATACCCTTCTTGTATCTTCTTCCGAGCTTTTTGATATTGGTGCCTTACATGGCGCTGGTAACTTTCGGTTTCTGGCTTGCCGATCGCAAGAAGTCTGCCGTTTCAGACACAAAATCAGGTGATCAGCTTTCAAAGAAAGGGGAGGAATGATTATGAAGAGCAGTAAAGCCTTTTCTATTATTCTTGGCATTCTTGCCGTTCTCATTGGCGTCAGCTACGCTTTGCAGGCGCTTGACATTGACTATCATTTCACAATTTTTATAAAGGGATGGTGGACGATATTTATTATTGTTCCCGGTCTTGTCATGCTCTTTACCCGCGGCTCAAACAAGGTCTTTTCTATCTTTCTCACTGGTCTTGGCATTGCGCTTTTTCTGCGTCGGCAGGATCAATTGCCGGAATATGTCAGGGCGCTTGCTTTTCCGGCACTCTTTATAATTGTAGGAATAAGCCTGATATTCAGCGCAATATTCGGAGGCAGATTAAAAAAAAACAGTACCGCCAACTGGACAGCTATCCCAGGGGATGGATCAATACCAGCCTATGAAGTCTCGTTCGGGGAACTGGCCCCGGATTATAATAACAGGAATTTTGAGGGGTGCAGTATGGATATTACGTTTGGGTCGGGGACACTTGATCTGCGTAATTCTATAATTGACAAAGAAGTAACCATCACGATCAATACCGCTTTTTCAGGTGTAAAAATACAGTTGCCGCCCGGTTGCAACGTCGACCTTCAGACCTCAACCAGCTTCGGCGGAGTAAACAATAAATACATTTCCTCCGAGATGCCGGATGCTCCCATCGTTCATATTATCGCTGCCGCAAGCTTCGCGGGGGTAGAAATAAAATAGCGTTTCAGATTTAAGCGGCGTATCCGCAGATTCATTTTGCGGACGTCGCTTAACATTTCACATAATAAGCAGTAAAAAGGGGAGAGGAGTCTATGACCTACATCACAGGAGATACGCACGGTTATTTTCAAAGATATTACGAATTCACAGCACGAATGAAGCCCACGCCGGATGACGTCATGATCATTCTGGGAGATGCCGGTTTGAATTACTTCGGAGCTGAAAGGGACGCAAGCCGCAAGTATTTTGTAAACAGCTTTCCGTTCACCACTTTCTGCATTCATGGCAACCACGAAATGCGCCCTTGGAACGTGCCAAACATGCAGACAAAGGAATATCGCGGAGGCACCGTATGGTATGAAGAGGATTATCCGAAAATACTGTATGCCAAAGACGGCGAAGTCTTCGATTTCGACGGGCTTAAATGTATTGTGATCGGCGGCGCCTACAGCGTTGACAAATATATTCGTCTGGCAAGAGGATGGAACTGGTTTGAAGACGAACAGCCCACGCCCGAAATAAAGCAGTACGTTGAAAATCAACTCGACAAAATCGAACGGAGAGTGGATATTGTTCTCAGCCACACATGTCCGTTCAAATACGAGCCTATCGAGGCATTCATCGGCGGGATAGATCAGACGCAGGTGGACAGCAGCACCGAGAAATGGCTCGATGCCATTGAAGAAAGCATAGATTACAAAAAATGGTACTGTGGTCACTTCCACACCGCAAAGAAAACTCACCGTCTGCAATTTATGTTTGAGGATATAGATGTGTTGAGTACTTCGTGTAAAAAAGATCAATAACAGGAGGCAGAAGAATGATTGTTTTAAAGGCAGGAAAAAGACTGCGATTTGTCACTCTCATGGCAGCGGTGGTGCTTTGCATTCTATTGAGCGCGTGCGGTTCTGACAAAAAGGCGGCTTCTTCGGAAGAGTCAAACGGGACACCGGATATTTCATCGGAAAGCGCTGGGGATAACTCCCAAGATCATTTGGCTGATCCGATGGAACGACTGTCCGGAAGGTTTTATATTGACGGTGACAGCAGTGCTGCTTCTGTAGTAATCGAATCAGACGGCAGCTTTACCGCCTATTATGCAAGCGGCACTGTTGAGCAGGAGGGATATGTCAAATACGAAGCCGACGCAAACAACCCAAAGTTTTATGTTTACGTATTCTACACAGATGAAGGCAAGCCTTACATGGGATTTGTTGACAGCGGCGAGAACAAAATCTCTGCATTTGAAACAGGCAACGGCAACTACAGATATGTCCGTGTTGATTGAATTGATACTATAATAATCCGCTCCGGTTTCCTGAACAAAGAGAACCGGAGCGGATTTGTCTGTTTATGAAAAAACATCAGAGCTTTGCCTTGAATATCTCGGCTTGCTTTTCAGCGAATGCAGCTGTGGTCTTTACCACCTCATCGCAAAGCGGCAGGGGAATGCCGGCACGTTCGAGGGTTTCGGTGTAGCCGTATTTACCTCCTATGGAACAGAGCTTGAGATAATGCTCCCACGCGCCGTTGTTTTCCACCTTTCTGCGGAAGAGCGAGAATGCCCCCATCTGTGCAAGGGCGTAATCAATATAGTAAAATGGGTAGAGGAATATATGCTGCTTCTGCATCCAGAAAGCTCCGCTTTCAAGAAATTCATTGCCGTCGTAATCACGCCACGGCATGTACTTCTGCTCGATTTCCTTCCAGAATCTCCGCCAGTCTGCGGGTCCCGACTCGGGATTTTCAAAGACTCTGTGCTGGAATTCGTCAACGCAGACGAGGTAGGGGATCGTCTTAATTGCCTCAGTGAAATGCGCATAGCGATATTTATCAGCTTTGTCACCGAAGAAGCTGTCCATATAGGGATAAGCAAACATCTCCATGCTCATGGAATGAATTTCGCAAATTTCACTGGTGGAACCAGCCAGGTCGGGGAGAGGAAGCTGACGTGACGCGTAATAAAATTCAAAAGCGTGTCCGGCTTCATGGGTGAGAACGTCCACATCTGCGGAGGTTCCGTTGAAATTGGAGAAGATGAACGGCGCCTTGTATTCCGACATAGATGTGCAGTATCCGCCGAGGTGCTTGTTCTCGCGCGTCACAAGGTCAAAAAGCTCATGCTCTGTCATGAAATCAAAGAATTCCTTTGTCTCAGGTGAAATATCGGCGTACATTTTGCGAGCCTTTTCCACAAGCTCTTCGGGAGTGCCGATCGGAGTTGCGTTGCCGTCGGGATAAACAAGCTGTTCATCGTAATAACGCAGCTTATCCACGCCAAGACGCTTTGCCTGTTCTCTGTACATCTTATCACAGACAGGCGTGATGTATTTGCGTACAGCCTCGCGGAATTCTTCCACCTCTTTTTTGCCGTAATCATATCGACCTCGGGCAAGATAAACATAGTCGATAAAATTGTCAAATCCCAAAGCTTTGGCAATCTGACAGCGGAGCTTTACCAGTTTGCCGTACTGCTCTTCGAGCGTAGGCGAAACGCTCTCATAGAGCTTTGCCCATGCGTCGAACGCTTCCTTGCGTTCCTGACGGTCAGTGGATTGCATGTGACGAAGCAAGCCGTAGAAATTGCAGATTTCTCCACGGAATTCTGTCGAGCAGGAAGCCGCCGTCTTGGAGTATTCGGTCGTGAGATTATTTTCTTCAATGGACGGTTCAATAATAGCGTCGTTGAGCAGTTTATTTTCCACCTCGGCGGAATGGAAGTAATGAGTTCCATAAAGCTCTTCCAGCTGTGGACGGAACTTACTTCCAATGATGGCTTCACTCCATTTTTTCATAATGGGGGTCAACTGCGGCAGGGCTTCATTGTAAAATTCAATTTCACCGTTATAAAATTCATCCTTCATATTGACGGTGTTTCGGATGTAGGCAATGACATACATCGTCTCCATCTCACTGGTTTCCTTGTGCCATTTAAGAAAAGCATCATTTGCCTGATCGAAGCTTTCAGCCGCAACAAATTTGTCAATGCATCTGAGAAGCTCCTTAGCCACTTCATCCTTATCAGGTCTTTTGTATTCAAGATCTTTGAATTTTTTCATATACGCAACCCCTCTTAATGTAATAATTATATCATACCATTTTTTTATGAAAATTCCAGCATAATATGTAAATTATGTAATAATCAAAATAAGAAAGGGGAGCAATAAAACAAAAAACCGCAGTCTATCAGCTGCAAAAGCATGATACGCTGCGGTTTGGTAATGTAATAAGCTAAATCAAGCAATTAAGCAATGATAATGGATCAGCCAAAATATCTCTTGAGCAGACCTGCAAATGCCTTGCCGTGACGTGCTTCATCGCGAGCCATCTCATGAACAGTGTCGTGAATAGCGTCAAGATTGAGTGCCTTTGCACGCTTTGCAAGATCGGTCTTGCCTGCGGTTGCGCCGTTTTCAGCTTCGACTCTCATTTCGAGATTCTTCTTGGTGGAATCGGTGAGCACTTCGCCCAGAAGCTCCGCGAACTTAGCTGCATGCTCTGCCTCTTCAAATGCTGCCTTCTCCCAGTAAGCGCCGATCTCAGGATAACCTTCGCGGTATGCGACTCTGGACATTGCCAGATACATGCCAACCTCGGAACATTCTCCGTTGAAATTAGCTCTCAGATCTTCCTTGATGTCCTCAGGAACATCAGAAGCAACACCGACAACATGCTCGGCAGCCCAAGTCATTTCTTCCTCCTGCTTGACGAACTTCGATGCGGGAACACCGCAAACAGGACACTTCTCAGGAGCAGCGTCACCCTCGTAAACATATCCGCAAACGGAACATACAAATTTTGCCATAATAAAAACCTCCAAATTCATTTTACGTACAGACACAAAAACATTGTAAAGTATCATGTACATTTTACATAATTATAACATAATATCATTTGCAAATAATCAATAAATTGTAAACACACAATATAATCATAAATATTATCCAGAATAGTAAAAAGCCGCATTCCGGTCATCTTCTGACAGAATACGGCTTTTGGATTAACAATTATGCCTTCTTTTTCTTGAGCTTTTCGGCATCCTCGCGGCTCTCGCCCTGATAAACCCTGTAGTTGCCCTTAGTGGACTTCTTGACCACATAAAGCGCACTGTCGGCGCATTTGAGAGCTTCGGAAACGGCTGCCATGCTTGCCTCCTGCGATGTAGCAATGCCTATGGAGCAATTAACTCGTCTGTTCTTGGGAACTTCAAAGTCATGACCCATCTTAGACTTGATTTCGCCTTCAAAGCCGTTGGATTCGTTGAGCTTATTATAAATAGCCTGTGCGACTCTTTCGCCCTCTTTTTCATCTGCGTCAGGTAAAATGACAAGGAATTCGTCGCCGCCGTAACGCACACTGTAGCCGTTTTCACCGACAATGTTCTTGAAGAGATTGGCAAATGACACAAGAAGTACGTCGCCAATATCGTGACCAAAGGTATCGTTGTAAAATTTAAAGTTATCAAGATCGATATAGAGAACAGTGGTCGGAATCTCGCGGGTTCTCTTTTTGGCTGCCAGCTTGTCAAATTCCTCGTCGAGATATTTTGCGAAGCCCTGACGGTTAAGCAGTCCTGTAAGCATATCTGTAACGGAGGTCTTTTCGAGCTTGGCGTTCATCTCCTGTATTTCGAGACGAGCCTTGAGGCGGCGAGTGGAATCAATGAGCTGACGGAATGTAAACTTGAGTATGTTCAGATCGTCCTCATCAAGCAGATCGTAGTTGTGAACGAAATTATCGTGAGATTTGATGTATCCGATAAAGAGATGCGTCAGCTGCTCTTTGTCATAAACAGGTATGCAGAGCATCGAGAAAACATCATTCACACCGAAATTGTCAACAAATTTCGAGTAATCGTAGAATCTTTTTTCTGTGCGTGTAATAACAAATGGCTGCTGCTGTGTGCGGAAGAAATCGACAATGCTGTTTACTCGGAAACTGCTGATCTCAACGTTTTTATCAATATAATCAGAAGTGACATTATCTCCGTCTACCGAGAACATGAATATATTGTCAACGTTGAAATTACGCTTGATGAGCTTGACCGATTTTTTATAAAGAGCCTGTACGTTTTCAACGGTATCGCTGTTCATCAGCCTTTGCCATGATGACAGGAAACGGATATTCTTATTCTGCCTGTCAAGCTCCATCTCAGAACCGACACGACGGGCAAGCTCGATGAGCTGGAATGACGTTACCTTTTTGAGACCGGAACCGATCTTTTTGGTTGCGACATTCTTATTGTTAAGAATAGCGAAGAGTCTGTCTGCCTTTTCGTTGCAGCCATGCTTCTTAAAGTGATCGATGCACTTGTTAAGAACCTTCTTGAAGTTATCCATGTCGCCTTTCTCTTTGTAAAAGGCGGACTGCTCAATCGCAAAGATCATATAAACGAAGAAATACAGGTCATCGGCGCGTTCCATGTGATACTTTGCCTTATCAAAGAAGCGCTGAGCCTCTTCGGGATCGGACTTTTTCAGCAGCAGACCCTTGCTGATGTAGAAAAGGAAGAGTTCGTTATCCCATGATGTGTAGTCCGGAGTTTCTTCAGAGAAGAGCAGGTGATGAAGAATGTATTCCATCTTGTTGAGATAGAACTGCGCATTGTATTCAATATGCAGCTTGTAGTTGCAGTAAACCAGCATACCGTAGAGCTTAGACATGTTGCAGTATTCGAGGTTGATCTGGTCAAGATATTTCATAATACGAATCGTAGTGGTAATCATTTCAATTGCCACACTGTATTCGTCCATCAATATCTCATTGATCGCCATATTGTAGAGCGTCATACCGATTTCGTCGGCGAAGCCCAGTTTATACCATACGTCAATCGCGGAATTAAAGAAGTCACTTGCGTAGTTGTAATGACCCATGATAATTCTGTTGTAACCCAGACCGTTGTAGATAATGCCCGCTTCACGCATGTCATCAGACTGCTCAAAAATCTTGAGCTGACACTTATAGTAGTAGTCCGCAACGTTGAAGTAGCCGTATCTGATGGTAAATCTGATGTGCTTTTCCCACATGAGAAGGAGCAGGAAGTCATTTTTCAGCTCCTTGGCAATATTGGTACTGGTTACAACGTGTTCGCGGCTTTCGCAGTAATTCAGGGAATCACGGTAGAACGTCTGGTCGTTGCCGTAGCCGAATGCCACGACATAGGCAAGGTTATTGAGATATTCGTATTTGCGTGCGAGGGAAAGGAAGTCGTTGTCGATTTCATAGGAAACGCCAAATGCCGACACCAGATAATCCATGTTCCAGCCTCTCATCATCGCCTTGTAGCGAAGCAAATCTGCCTGGAACATAAGGAAGCCGTCGCCGCTGCCATAAGCTATGCGCTTACATTCGAGAACATAATCCATCGCCTTGGCTTCGTTGCGCTTGTAGATATTGGCAAGGCAGGCGAGCTCATTGAAATTGTACTCGTAATTGATCTCATGCAAATCCTTGTTGGTAATATAAACGCCGCGCATGATTTCGCTCATCTCTATGGCTTCATCATAATCGGCATGTAGAAAAAGTGCGTTGCCGTAGATATTATAGAAGATATATCTTTCCTTAGCGGTAACGAACATATCGCCGGATTCAAGCTTTGCACGGATTACCTCAAAATACATAAGAGCCTGATCAAGACAGAGGGTATTGATCATGTTGTTGAGCATGATGAGATAGACCGCAAAGAAAGCCTTATCCGGTACAAAGGGAATGTGACGGTTATCGGAAACTATCATGCTGTCAAATTCCCAGTAGAGCATCATGTTTTTGGTCTCGATACGTCTGGAGAACACATCCCACATATCCTGAATATATTCGTCCACTTCGTATTTTTCATTAAAATCCGCAAGAACGGAAAAATGCTTTTCGGTACTTGTGTGAGTCAGCTTTTCCAAAAATTCCAGAAGAGACTTTTCGCAGTATTGCAGGTTGTCAAAGATCATCAGCAAAGGCACAACGTCAGCAATGGTGTTGAATATCTTAATGATGTCAGAAATAAACTGCTTGTGTTCAAACTCCGCTTCATTGCGCACAATGGTTTCAACACGGCGGCAGGTACCGCATTCATAATACGTCTTGAAAACATTGATATGCAATGGGTAAACATCGCAGTCGGCGAGGAATGAAGCATAATCTATCTCGGAAAAATAGCGCTTGTAGAGCGCGCCGACCCAGTCCATGAGAGGAGCGTATGCGCCCTGCATCATACCCGGCTTGAATTCGTGATAGAGCGTCTGAACGGCTTTTTCATTGTCATTTGAAGCCACAAGAACATCTTCAAATTTAATGGTAAAAGTATTGCTGTATTTAATGAAAAGCAGCTTGCCGTTTTTATCGTAGGCATCGTTCATCAAAGATGCAACTAAGCTGTTAACGTCTTTTTTTGAAGTAGCTTCCATTTCAAATCATTCCTTTGCGCATTTGATTAGAACTTACATATAAATAATTATATCAATTAATCGCAAAAATTTCAATAATTTTTTAAAAATATTTGTTATTTTTTTAAAATAAATAGAAATAACTCTATTCCATGTCAATTACGCGAAAAAACCGGCGTTATTGAGAAGCTCCTCTGCGGTACGGAGCATTGAATCTGTGATAATATCTCCGCCGTTTATCCTGGCAAGCTCCTGTTTTCTCTGTTCAAAGCTGAGAGGAGTGACTGATGTGTAGGTTCTTCCCGAGGCGACGTTCTTTTTTATAAGCAGGTGGCTGTCTGCCTGCGCTGCCATTTGTGCAAGATGTGTAATGCATATGATCTGACGCGTACGTGAAACCTCGTGCAGTTTCACTCCGACTTTGTGGGCAGCCCGTCCGCTGATGCCTGTGTCCACCTCGTCAAATATCATGGTGTCAATGTCGTCAATATCGGCAAGCACCGTCTTGATAGCGAGCATGATTCGGCTCAGCTCACCGCCGGAAGCGATCTTACCGATAGGCTTTGGAGGCTCGCCGGGATTGGCTGAAATAAGAAATTCCACTGTGTCGGCGCCGTGAATATTCAGATTGCAGTGCTGAATGTCTACCGCCAATCTCACCGAAGGCATATCGAGAAAAGCAAGCTCCCGTCCGACAGCCTCACAGAATTTATCCGCGGCGGCTTTGCGAAGCGACGTCAGTTCTTCAGCGGCTTTCAGAGCGCGATGATAACATTCACGCGCCTTCTTTGTCAGTTCCGCAAGCAGCTCATCAGAACGCTCTATGGAATCCAGTTCTGCTCTTGACCTTTCAAGAAAATCGAGTGATTCCTGCTCACCGCCGTACTTGCGGCGAATTTTGGCAAGTGTTTCAAGACGGGTTTCAATCTCGTCAAGCTCGGAAGGATTGAATTCATTATCATCGTTCATCGAGCTTAGGTCAGAGGAAATGTCCTCCAGTTCATAAACAATACTTCTCAATCTCTCGGCAAGACCGCCGGTGCCTTCGCACACTGAAGCAATATCGCTGAGCAGTGCCGAGCATTGCTGCGTTAAGCTCATTGCGCCGTCCGATTCCTCGGAGCCGTTAATCAGACCATATGCACCGCTTAGGGCATTGGTAATGCGTTCGGAGTTTTCAATAGCATCTCTTCGCTTTTTAAGAGAGTCGGTTTCACCGACCGCAATGTCGGCGGATTCTATTTCGTTTATCTGAAATCTCAGCATATCCGCCCTGCGGGCTTTTTCCGCGTCGTCGGTGCGCATTCTGCTCAATTCGTGAGCGGCAGCAGCATAGGCTTTGTAGATCGCGGCGTATTCGGTCAGCTTATCAGAATAGCCGCCCATGCTGTCGAGATATTTCATATGCCGGTCGATTGACATAAGCGCCTGGTTTTCATGCTGTCCGTGAATGTTTATCAGAAGCCTGCCGACAGCACGCAGGTCGGAAATACTTGCCGGACGGTCATTTATTTTTACCGTGTTTTTGCCGTCGGAACGTATTTCCCGGCGCAGCATCAAAATGCCGCCGTTCTCATCATCAGGCTCATATCCAAGCTCGGCAAGCTCCCGAACCGCAGCGGGGGAGATATCCTCAAATTCCGCGCTGACATATGCCCTTTCGGCACCCGTGCGAATAAGCTCACGACTGGTTCGCTGACCTAGCACGGCGTTGATCGAATCGACAAGAATTGACTTGCCTGCGCCGGTTTCGCCGGTCAGCACGTTAAATCCCTTGCTGAAATCTATCTCGGCGCGTTCTATGACAGCTATGTTTTCAATATACAGCTTACTTAACATTTTTCCAGATCATCCCGTTTGTGCGTTTGTTTTTGAGGTTCAGGCTCCGAGAAGTATTTTCTGCATTTCGTCGGTGAGAGCCTCTGCGTCCTTATCGGTTTTGCAGAGAACGAATATGGTATCCTCTCCCGCAAGCGTGCCGACTATATTTTCCCTGCCAATGCTGTCGAATGAAGCGCAGACAGCCTGCGCCATTCCGGTCAGGCATTTTACGCAGACAATATTCTGACCGCGGGTGACAGAGGTGACATTTTCGGTGAACATTGCCAGAAATTTCGACGTGCTTGCCGAGCCTTTAATACCGGTTTCGGCATATTTATAACCGCCTGCGCCGTCCGGCACCTTCACCAGCCTCAGAGAATTGATATCTCTTGAAATAGTCGCCTGCGTTACTTTGTAGCCGGATTCACAAAGAGTTTGCATAAGCTCCTCCTGTGTCTCCACATTCTGGGCACGAATAATCTCGAGTATCCTTTTCTGTCTGCTGTTTTTCAAACTGATCACTTTCCTGCCGCCCGAAAAGGGCAAAAATTAGTGAAGCATTTTCTCGGTAAATACCCTCGAAAAGCTGTTCTGCTTAATTATGATGAATTTTGCGTTGACTTTGGAGCGTTTGATATGTATGGTATAATCCTTTTCCACCTTGAACACTCTGTCTCCATCGATCGTCATAAACAGCTCATTGTCATATATGATGGTAGGCTCAACATCAAGGTACGAATCGCTTGAAAAAATAATCGAGCGGTTGCAAAGCGAATGAGGGCATACCGGCGTAAGGATGATACTCTTGACGCTCGGGTCTACAACAGGTCCACCGGCAGAAAGGGAATAGGCAGTCGAGCCTGTGGGCGTGGAGAATATCATACCGTCGGCACGGTACTCAAGGCATGCGTCGCTGTTGTGCATGATTTTAAAATCAATGATGTGCGACATGGCTCCGCGAGAAAGCACCACGTCATTGAGCGAAATATTGCGGTATTTGCATTTGCCGTTGTGGCAGACCGATACGTCCAGCATCATGCGGCGCTGTATCTCGTATTCCTTGGTAAAAAGCCGGGAGATAAGCTCCAGTTCGCTCATTTCAAGTCCTGCCATAAAGCCGAGCCGCCCCAGGTTCATGCCCAGAATCGGCTTGTCATAAACCGCCGCGATCGTTGCCGAACGAAGTATTGTGCCGTCTCCGCCCAGAGCAATAACCGCGTCGCATTTTTTGGTAAGCTCATGAATATTGCCGCTTGAAAAGTCGCAGCAGTCCCTGAATTTTTCCCTGTCGGAATTCAGCATGAAAACCTTAGCTCCATGCTCATGCAGGGCATTGCACAATCTCGCAGTGCTTTCATTAATGCCTTGCTTGTCGTTGTTTGGCGTAACAAGAAGATTCATGATTCATTCCCCGTCTAAAGCGGCAAGAGGAGATGATCAGAGCTTGGCATGAGATTCGCTCACAAGCTGCTTCACATCGAAATCGAAAGGCAGAGCGTCATTGTCCTTTGCCGCGTATATCAGATATTCAATATTTCCTTCGGGTCCCTTGATGGGGGAGTAGTCCAGCCCGATGATCCTGAATTTGTTTTCGTGCATAAGGTCTATTATTTTCTGAATGACCTCGCAGTGTATCTCAGGTTCACGAACAACGCCCTTTTTGCCGACCTTGCCTTTGCCGGCTTCAAACTGCGGCTTGATGAGGCACATGATTTCGCCGCCGTCCCTGAGAAGCTGCCGCACAACCGGAACCACAAGCGAGAGCGATATGAAGGATACATCCACGCTGGCAAAATCCAGCTTATCCTCTATCTGCTCCGGTGTGACATAGCGTATGTTGGTACGCTCCATGTTGACAACTCTCGGATCATTGCGCAGCTTCCAGACGAGCTGACCGTATCCCACATCAACAGAATACACCTTTTTTGCTCCGTTTTGCAGCATGCAGTCGGTAAAGCCGCCGTGAGAAGCTCCCACGTCCATGCAGATTTTGTCCTGTAACTGTATGCCGAAAACCTTGACCGCTTTGTCCAGCTTCAGACCGCCGCGGCTTGCAAAAGGCAGCTTTTCTCCGCGAACTTCGATCTTCGCGTCGGAGCGTATTTGTGTACCGGGCTTGTCCTCCTTCTGATTGTTAACAAAGACAATGCCCTCCATTATCATAGCCTTTGCCTTTTCTCGGCTGTCGGCAAGTCCCGCCTCAAAAACGGCGGTGTCAAGTCTGATTTTATCGCTCAAATTATTCCGTCCTTTCCGCCGAATGCGGATATAGTTGCATGATTGTATCATACATGCCGTCGCAGTCAAGTCCCAGCTTAGACAGCGATGAATTGACCGACGCATGGGGAACGAATCTGTCGTCCACCGCGCGAATAATAAATTGACCGTGCCATCCGCTGCCCGTTAAAAGTGCGCACAGATCTTCTCCCACGCCGCCGTGCTTGATTCCTTCCTCAAAAAAGACAATGGTTTTGTAGGAGGAAGCGGCTTTTAATGCCTCAGCGGGAATAGGCTTGACAAGTCCCAATTTAAGCATGTCGATTCTGCAGCCGTCCTGTGCGAGTCGCTCGGCAGCCTGACATAGATTGCCGAAGATGCGGCCGTAAGTCGCCGCCAATATTTCACTGCCGCTTTGTATGACATCAAAATCGTTTCCCTCGGCAGGAAAATCCTCAGGCTTGTATTTTTCAGAACCCCTCGGATAACGCACAGCAGACGCGCCGGTGTATTGATACATACTCTTATAAAGCATAGGCTTCATTTCGCTGAAATACGCGGGACAGTAAATGTGAATATTGGGTATGGTCCCAAGCATGGCCGTGTCGAAAAGTCCCTGGTGCGTTTCGCCGTCCTCACCGACAATTCCGGCGCGGTCAACGGCAAAGGTCACATTGAGATTCTGAATGGCAACGTCATGAATCAGCTGATCGTAGCCGCGCTGCAAGAAGCTGGAATACACCGCAAAAACCGGGCGCATTCCGTTTGCAGCCATTCCGGCGCAGAAGGTGACGGCATGACCTTCGGCGATACCGACATCGTAGAACCTTCGGCGGTAGGTGGAGGCAAACTCGCTGAGAGCGGTGCCGGATTTCATCGCGGCGGTAACGGCGCAGACCGTTTCGTCCTCAGCGGCGAATTCACACAGACTCTGCGCGAAAACATCGGAAAAAGTAGTGCTGCCGTGCTTGGGTTCGCCGGAATCTATATCGAAGCCGGAAATACCGTGGAATACCTTCGGCTTTAGCTCAGCCGGCTCATACCCCTTGCCCTTTACGGTGCATATATGAATCAGCACAGGACGGTTGTTCATGGATTTGGCTACAGTAAGCGTTCGTTCAAGCAGCTTTTCGTTGTGTCCGTCAACCGGACCAATATAGAGAAATCCCATGTCCTCAAAGATAGTGCCTCTTCGATGAAGGATCGCGCCTTTCAGCGCTTTTTTTGAGCGGAAGAGCAAGCCGTTTATTTTTACACCCACATACGGAACCTTCTGCAATGCCTTTGAAATTTTGGTCTTGACCCGGATATATCCTCTGCGTGTGCGTATTCCGGCAAGATAACGAGCCATGGAGCCGACGTTTTTTGAAATGGACATTTTGTTGTCGTTGAGAATCACAATGACGCGCTCATGCATACGACCTAAGTTATTCAGCCCCTCATAAGCCATTCCTCCGGTAAGCGCTCCGTCTCCGATAACAGCGACAACGCAGCCGTCGTCGCCCTTGAGCTTTTTGGCTGCCGCAAGACCGCTTGCCGCCGAAATGGAAGTGCTGCTGTGTCCGGCTATCATCGGGTCGTGCACGCTTTCTGACGGCTTGGGAAATCCCGACATGCCGCCTTCGGTGCGCAAAGTGTGAAACTGTTCTCTGCGGCCGGTGAGAAGCTTGTGAGTATAGCACTGATGTCCGACGTCAAAGACAAACTGATCGTGAGGTGAATCAAAGACACGGTGCATTGCGACCGTCAGTTCTACAACGCCAAGATTGGAAGCGAGATGTCCGCCGTTCTGAGCAACCGTTTCAATAAGGCGCTCTCTGATCTCGGCGCAAAGCTGATCGATCTCTTCTCTGCTGTAATTCTTGATGTCAGCAGGAGAATTTATCGTATCCAATAAGGATTCAGACATTTATCTTTACCACCCTTACAGTGATTTAAACAGGTAAACAAGTAAGTAAGCAAGTAAGCAAGTAAGCAAATACCAATGATCATGATATCGGAACAATCAGAGGAACAAGTATGCCGGTCATCACGCCGCCGACTACCTCGATAGGAGTATGACCGAGCATTTCTTTAAGCTCCTTAAAATCGGGATCTTCGTTATCCTCGGCATGTGCTTTGGAATCTTTTCTCATCTGATTGATGATCTTTGCGTGTTCTCCCGCTTCGTGTCTGACTCCCATTGCATCATAAATGACAACGGCAGCGAGAGCCACTGCGATGGCGAAAAAAGTGGAGCCGACACCTTCCGCTCTGGCACAGGATATTACCAGAGCCGTTACGGTGGCGGAATGAGCGCTGGGCATTCCGCCGGCTCCGGAAAGACGTTCTAATTTAACTTCATGGTTAAAATAATAATTGATGATAAATTTGCATATCTGAGCCGTCGCCCATGATGAAAGGGTGCAGACCAAAACGTAGTTTTCAAACAGTGCCCTGATTGTTTTCATTGACGCTTACCTCCAAGGTTATTTGCTCCTGCGCGAAAGCATTTCAGCAAATTCTGTCAGGAATGCGGCTTTTTCACCAAGCGGCGCAACAGCTTCGACAGCGAGAGCGGTATGTCTTGCGGCTTCCTCGCGTGCTTTCTCAAGACCGAGGAGCGAGACATATGTGGATTTGTCGTTGCCGATGTCGCTTTCCACAGGCTTGCCCAGAACCTCGGCGGTGCTGGTCACATCTAAAATGTCATCGGTTATCTGAAAAGCGATGCCGATGTTCTCCGCGTAGTTTTCCGCAATGGCTATCAGCTCATCGCTGCCGTCGGCAGCTATAACGCCCATTACGCAGGCGGCTTTAATGATGGCGCCTGTCTTGCCGGAATCCATCACGCGCAGTTCTTCAAGACCAACGTGCTTTCCCTCGTTTTCCAGATCAATCATCTGACCGCCCACCATTCCGGCTGCCCCGCAGGCATGGGCAAGAACGGAAGCGGCTTTCACGGTGAGGTCGGGACGAATGCTGCTGCCGGAAAGCATGGTTTCAAATGCCAGCGGCTGAAGCGCATCGCCGGCTAAAAGGGCGTTTGCCTCGCCGAATTTCACATGACAGGAGGGCTTGCCTCTGCGCAGATCATCGTCGTCCATGCAGGGAAGATCGTCGTGAATGAGGGAATAGGTATGTATCATTTCCACGCCGCAGGCAAAAGGCACCGCGTCCTCAGGATTGCCTCCGGCAGCACGGCAGAATTCCAGCGCAAGTATCGGGCGGATTCTCTTGCCCGCATCCAGAAGGCTGTAGCGCATGGCTTCAAGCAATATTGCGTGCATAGAGCCGCAGTTTGCGGTATATCTGTCCAGCTCGGCTTCGATTTTCGGAAGCCATTCGTTCTGCCTCTCTTTTACAATTTCACTCATGTCAGTTTTCCTCCTTGTCACTGGTTGAATAGCTTTCTTTGGAAAGCATGTTTACCTGCTGCCTTGCGTCTTTAAGCTGCTGTGTGCAGTATGCCGCAAGCTCGGCGCCTTCTTTATACAACTCGAGAGATTTGGCAAGCTCTGCTTCTCCGTCCTCCAATAAGTTGGCGATTTCCTCGAGACGAAGCATCGCAGCTTCAAAGCTCGCGGGCTTTTTCGTTTTACTGCTCATGTTACTGTATTTCCTCCAATGAAGTTTTTTCCACACGGCAATCGGCGCTGCCGTCGGTAAATCTTATTTTGATCCTGTCACCCTCGGCAAGACTTTTTACCGATTTGAGCGGAACATCTTCCATATAGGCAACCGAATAGCCCCTTGCAAGTACGGCAAGAGGATTGAGCGCGACAAGCTTTGACGCCGTTTCCCTCAGGTCGGATTCGCATGAATGAAGGCGCTCGTTTACGGCGCTTTCCATCCGTGAGATCACCTCGTCAAGCTGTCGGCTCTTGTTCTCGGTGAAGGTCATGGGATTTTTCATGCACTGCATATTCATCACCGCTGCAATTTTGGCTTCTCCGGCAATGATTTTTCTCTCCAGAGCGGCGGCTGTCATTGACCTGTAATTGCCGAGATAACCCAGCACGCCCGCAGAGTCGGGAACAGCCAGCTCCGCCGCTGCCGAAGGGGTTGGAGCGCGCAAATCCGCAACAAAATCGCTCAAAGTAAAATCGGTTTCGTGTCCGACGGCTGAGATAACGGGTATCTCGGAATCAATGATCGCCTTGATGACGTCAACGCTGTTGAACGCCCACAAATCCTCCATCGAGCCGCCGCCGCGACCAATGATGATCACATCGCAGTCGGCATTTCGATTGGCGGCATACAGAGCCGAGGCAAGCATAGCGGGCGCGTTTTCTCCCTGCACTTCCGAGGGATACACGTCCACTGCCGCGAGAGGATACCGCCTGCCGAGTATATTCAGAATATCGCGTATGGCAGCGCCGGTGGGCGAAGTGATCACAGCGATCCTGCCAGGGAACTGCGGAATCTGTTTTTTTTGCGAAGGGTCAAAATAGCCCTTGTTTTCCAGCGCTCTTTTGAGTCTTTCGTATTGCTCATACAAGGCTCCGACGCCGTCCGGTCTGATGCTGTCGGCAATTATCTGATACTGTCCCGAAGGCTCATAGACAGAAATTCTCCCGTGTACCAGCACCCTCATTCCGTTTTCCGGCATGAATGTCAGCGTGCGGTTCTGCCATTTGAACATAGCCGCCGAAAGCGCCGAACCCTGATCCTTTACGGAAAAATAATAATGTCCGGAGCTGTGCCGTTTGAAATTGGAAATCTCGCCCGACACCGTGACGTCACGGAGGATGCCGTCGCCGTCCATCAGCCCTTTGATATATTTGTTGATCTGACTTACAGAAAATATCTCCAAATTGATCCCCGCCATATCATTATGAAATACCTGCCGCCGCAAGCAAGGCGACCCCTGCCGCGTTGTCGCAGGAAAACTCCGGCTCGGCAAAATTCGCTCCCGAGTACCTTGCCGAAATCTCGCGCCGCATGATGCCGTTTGACATAACGCCGCCGACATAAATCAAGGGCAATTGCCCGTATTGTCCGAGTATTGCGTCTGTCATACCGATAATCGAATTCATCACAGCCGTCAGGCAGAATTTGGCAATGTATTCCTTTGGCGCGCCTTCCTCAAGCAGCCTGCGGCATTTGTTCTCTACGCCCGAAAGACAGCAGTCGCAGCCCTTCATAGTGGGTTTGTACTTCACCGAATCGCCGCACTCGAGCGCAAGTCTTTCTAAATGAATTCCGCCGGGAAATGGCAGACCCAGCATGACGGCTGTTCTGTCTATCGCCTGTCCGGCTTTCAAATCGAGCGATGCGGCAATCAGCTTCTCCTTGAAGCCCTTTCCGCTGCCGCTGACCATAAGCGCTTCGGTGGTACCTCCGGAAACGTGAAATGCGATAAATCTGCCGTTCATCAGATCAAGTCTGCCGGAGGAAAAGAGCGCCGCCGCGATATGACCCTCCTGATGGCTGCATTCAAACAGCGGAACACCAAGAACCTCCGAAAGAATATGAGCCGTTCCCGAACCCACTGTAAAGCACGGCATATAAGAGCCTTCCATGCTCCTCGGTCTGGTGGAAACGCCGATCGCGTCGATGCCGTAAAAGCCGCCGCACTTCGCTTTGAGAGAGGAGATGACCTGCGGCAGCTGAGCCGTGTGGTGAAATACCGCGTCGCTCTGACGAATGCCCTTTTCACCCTTTTTTACGGGGAGAAGCATTTTGCTTTGAATCATCTCTCCGGAAACAGTGTCAAATAATGCCGCAGAGGTGGTGTAATTGCTGGTGTCTATTCCGAGAATTCGGCTCATTGAGCCTCACCTTCGGACTCGCCGTTTTTTTCGGAAGTTTTGATTTCTCCCGCATTATATGCTTTGAGGAAGCCTCCGAGCACACCGTTGACATAGCCCGATTCGTCTTTGCCGGAAAACTTCTTGGTAAGCTCAACTGCCTCATTGATCGAAATTGTCGGATCGAGGTCGTCCACATACAGTATTTCATAAATGGCAAGTCTGAGAGCCGCGAGCACTACTTTGGAAAGTCTGCGTATGCTGCGTTTTACAGAATATGTAGAAATGCAGTTGTCGATCTGATCTATGTGCTCAAAAACGCCGTTCAGCAGTTCTCTGGCGTAATCGGAGATTTCAGCGTCTCTTGCTTCTCCGGCGTTGCGAAAAATCTCCTCCGGATCGTTGGAGTTGAACGATTTTTCAAAAATAAATTCAAAAGCCTGTTTTCTTGATTCACGTCTGTTCAGCATGTAATTCCTCCGTCAAATATGGAAAATAATTTCCCAAAAGTGTTATCCGGCTGATAAAGCCGATAATAACCCATTTTTATTTTTTGTTTTTATTATAACACACATCATCGGTCATTAACAACACTTTTATGCGGATTTTTATTTTTATTCACTTTTTATTCATTTATGGATAAAACAATTGAAAAAAATAATTCCGTAAAACCCCCTTAATCGGCAAAACGGTTATTTTTTTCTTGACATATCGGATAGAATTAAATATAATAATTCTATTATAACCTAACAGGAGTGTTTGAAAATGACAAAAGCCTGCATAGCTATAATAATCATTGTTTTCATTTCATCGTATATGTCCGCGCGCAACGGTTACAAAACAGTCGGACGTTCCGTTTTGCCCGTTGCTCTGGTACCTGCCGGTCATATTGTCGGTACGGGAATTGTAGTGCGTCTCATGAAGGCAGGCGGGCTGCTGAAAGAAGCCGCCGCGGCTATGTCGATCGCTACGGCAGTGGACGTCGCCGCATGTGTCGCAGGCTGCGCCTTGGTTATAGCAATTTCAAGAACTTTATTTAAAAGAAATGCCACTCGCAGGGCATACATTGCAGCGCTTTCCACCTTTATGGGGATTCTTACTCTGGTTTTGCTCATCAATTATTACAACGGTTTTTAATGAATCAGTCTCTATGCATTAGAATACGATTTTAATAATTATATAAAAAAGCTGCTTATGTTATAAAGGATTACAAAATTCTTTTTAATCGTAGCTTTTTTCTTTTGTAAACAAATTGTAAATTCACCTTTCCCAACAAAGGGAAAACCACTTCTTATTTCGTATATTCATTATGCGAATCAAAAAACGAAGGGGTGTCGGAAAGTGAATGAAGCTATCAGAGGAAGCATTCTCATAGAAGGTCTCGGCATCAGAGAGCAGACCGAACGTATAGAACAGCTTACCCTGTCACCCTTTGCAACTCTGTCCTGCAATTCGCTCGGACGCGACCGCAAGGAGCCGCAGTGTGAAATGCGTACCTTATTCCAGCGCGACAGGGACAGGATCATCCACTGCAAGGCATTCAGGCGATTAAAGCACAAGACGCAGGTCTATCTCGCGCCCGGCAACGACCATTACCGCACACGCCTTGTGCATACGCTTGAGGTGGCTCAGATTGCCAGAGGAATTGCCCGTGCTCTGCGGCTGAACGAGGACCTGACCGAAGCAATATCCCTCGGACACGACCTCGGACATACCCCGTTCGGGCACGCCGGCGAGCGTGTCCTTGACGTTATGCTTGCTTTTGACGGAGGATTCAGGCACTACGATCAAGGCGTGAGAGTGGTGGAAAAGCTGGAAAACGACGGCAAGGGACTTAATCTGACCAAAGAAGTACGCAACGGCATTCAATGCCACACCAAGGGTCCGGAAGCGTTTACTCCCGAGGGAAGGATCGTGCGCATTGCCGACAAGATCGCTTACATGAACCACGACATCGACGACAGCATACGCGCAGGCATTCTCAGTGAAAACGATATTCCGGCACATTTAAGGGAGATATTGGGTACAGGCTGTTCACGCAGGATCAACAACATGATACTCAATGTCTATCAGAACAGTCCGGACGGAAATATCGGCATGTCTGAGGAATTTTCCAAAGCGTTTTACGAGCTTCACGATTTCCTTTATCAAAACGTCTATAAAGGCAGCAAAGCCAAAGCCGAGGAAGGCAAGGCGGAGGACATGATAGAGATTCTATTCAATTATCTCTGCAACCATCCCGCCAAGGTGCCGGAAGAATATCGACAGATCATGCGCGAGGAAGGCATTTTCCGAGCGGTGGCAGATTATATTGCCGGAATGAGCGACACCTATGCGGTAGAGCTTTACAAGGATATTTTTATCCCCAAAGGCTGGGAAGTTCATTCCTAAGGGACTTTATTCAGATAATAACATTCAGAGGAAGGGGTTTTTCATCGCTTGCTTTCGCAGGAATTTATTAATGAAGTCAAAGAAAGGAACGACATCACCGACGTCATAAGCGGATATGTCACTCTAAAGCGAAGCGGACGCAATTCCAAGGGACTGTGTCCGTTTCATTCCGAAAAAACGCCGTCCTTTACTGTTTACAGCGACACCTCGTCATTCTACTGCTTCGGCTGTCAGGCAGGCGGAGACGTCATTCATTTTATCAGCAAAATCGAAAACCTCGATTATGTGGAGGCAGTCAAATTTCTCGCCAACCGTGCGGGATTGGCAATTCCCGAACAGGGCAAAAACGATGGACTGACTCACATGAGGCTTCGGATACGGGAGCAGAACCGCGAGGCGGGCAGATTTTTTTACAGATCGCTCTATTCGCCCGCCGGAAGACAGGCTTTGGCATATTTTCATTCCAGAGGTCTGACCGACGAGACCATACGCCGATTCGGGCTGGGCTGGTCGCCCGACGGATGGGACATGCTGGTGCGTCATCTCAGTCAGCTCGGGTACAAGCGGGACGAAATTCTGTCAGCCGACTTGGGATATGCCTCACGAAAGGGTGGACTTATCGATCGGTTCCGCAACAGAGTGATGTTCCCGATCATTGATTTGCAGGGCAATGTGGTCGCATTCGGAGGAAGAAAATTTACCGAGGACGTTGTGGGCGGCAAATATGTCAACACAAGCGACACTCTTATTTACAAAAAGACAAACAACCTGTTTGCAATGAATATCGCCAAGAACAGCAAGTCGCGCGAGCTTATTCTTTGCGAAGGGTATATGGATGTCATAGCGCTTCATCAGGCGGGATTCAGCAACGCCGTCGCCGCGTTGGGCACAGCGGTCACACCGCAGCAGGCACGGGTGCTTCATAAATACGCCAACAGCGTGATTCTCTCGCAGGACGGCGATGAAGCCGGACAAAAATCCATTGCACGTTCCATTCCCATCATGAAGGCAGAGGGTCTGGACGTGCGGGTGCTTGCCATAACCGGCGCAAAGGATCCGGACGAGTTCATCAGAAAATACGGTCCCGAACGCTTCAAGATGCTGCTCGACGGCTGCTCCAACGACATAGAATACAGCATCACGCGTATTGGCATGAAGTACGATATATCCACCGATGACGGCAGGCTGCATTACCTGCGTGAAGTGTGCGAATACCTGAGCGGTCTTGGCACGCTCGAACAGGAAATATACGCGGCACGCGTTGCGGACAGGCTGCACATCGAGAAATCCGCGGTACTCAGTCAGGCGCAAGCATCCGCCCGCCGCAAGATAAAGAGTGAAAAGGAAAAAGAATTCCGCGAGATGGCAAAAAACACAGCCGGCATCGGCAGCAAAATCAATCCCGAACGCAGTTCAAATCTTCTGGCTTCCAACGCCGAATATGCGCTTTTAGCCATGCTTTTTACACATCAGGATCTTATTCCGAAAGCGGCTAAGCAATTGCCTCCCGAGCAGTTTGTCACCGATTTCGGGCGAAGAATCTACACAGGGTTTATCGGGATTAACGATTCCGGGCAGGAAGTGACCGTTTCATTGCTTGCTATGCAGTTCAGTGAACCGGAAACCGCCGAAATCGTCCGTATCATAAACAGCGAATACTCAAACGGAACAAACGATTTCAAGCCTCTCATTGAGATTATCAAAAACGAACACTTCACCCCCAAACCGCAGGACGCGGCAAAGCTTTCGTCGGACGAGCTTCTGCAGCAGATGAGCCGACTCAAAAAGAAAAAAAGCTGAGTTTTATTGCGATTTCTATTATTTACATTTTTATAGAATGATCCGATGAGGGTCAAAAAAGAATATTCCCAACAGCAACGAAAGGTTGATTAAACACATGGCAGCAACAAACGCAAAGTCAGTTCTGAAGGAACTTGCCGAAAAGGCGAAGGCAAAGGGCAGCATTTCACATCAGGAAATTATGGACGCTCTGGCTGACGTCGACGTAAATCCGGAGGTACTCGAAAGCTTTTACATCAAGCTGGAAAGCATGGAGATCGAGATTATCGAGGACGACAACGAAAATCTCTCCATAGAATCGCTTGAGATCGTTGAGAACGACGACGGCGACGGCGTCAGCGATTACTACAACGACCCGGAAGCAATGGGCGTTTACGTTGAGGATCCGGTAAAGGCTTACCTCAGGGATATCGGCAAAATCAAGCTGCTTACCAACGAGGAGGAAAAGGAGCTTGCCGTCAAAATCATGGCAGGTGATAAGGAGGCAAAGCAGAGACTCAGCGAGGCAAATCTGAGGCTTGTTGTCAGCATAGCAAAAAAATACATGAACCGCGGTCTGCAATTCCTCGATCTGATTCAGGAGGGCAATCTCGGACTTATCAAGGCAGTGGAAAAATTTGACCCCAGCAAAGGCTTCAAATTTTCTACCTACGCAACATGGTGGATTCGTCAGGCGATCACAAGAGCGATCGCCGATCAGGCGAGAACCATACGCATACCTGTTCACATGGTGGAAACAATAAACAAGGTCAAACGCGCAAAAGCCCAGCTCACAGCCGAGAACGAAAAGGAACCGCGCCCCGAGGACATTGCAAAGCTGCTCGACATGGATGTGGAAAAGGTGCGGGAGATCATTCGCGTCTCGCAGGAGCCGGTTTCTCTTGAAACGCCGATTGGCGAGGAGGAAGACAGTCACCTCGGCGATTTCATCAAGGATGAGGTGCAGGCTGCTCCCGAGGACGCAGTGGGCAACATGATACTTCATGACCTCGTTTCTGAGGTTCTCGATACGCTCACTGAGCGGGAAGCAGAGGTGATTCGTCTCAGATACGGTCTGGAGGACGGCAGATGCCATACCCTTGAGGAAGTCGGCAAGCAGTTCGACGTTACGCGCGAGCGAATCAGACAAATCGAAGTCAAGGCAATACGCAAGCTGAGACACGTCACACGCAGCAGCAAGCTCAAAGGCTTTACATAATATTTTTGCTCATTTATGCAATAATTGAGGGAGGGAATGAAATTGAGCACATCGGAAAAAAAGGAAACACTTCGTAAAATCGTTGAATCGGGGAAATCGAAGGGCTGTCTGACCAACAGGGAGATTATGGACACACTGGCTGACGTCAGCATAAGTCCCGAACAGCTGGAAAAGCTTTATGACAAGCTGGAAGCCAACGGCATTGAAATTGTCGAGGACTCGCTGGAAGACGTTATGGAGGATATGTCCGCCGACGCCGGAAGCGATGAAATATTGGTGGACGACTCTGTAAAAATGTATCTGAGGGAAATCGGCAGCATAGAGATGCTCTCTCCCGAAGAGGAAAAAGATATAGCCCGCAGGATTACCGAGGGGGACGAAAGCGCCAAAAAGCGACTCAGCGACGCTAATCTCCGTCTGGTGGTCAGCATTGCCAAACGATATATGAACCGCGGACTGCCATTTCTCGACCTGATACAGGAGGGCAATCTCGGTCTTATCAAGGCGGTGGAAAAATTCGACCCCACCAAAGGTTTCCGTTTTTCGACCTATGCTACATGGTGGATAAGACAATCCATCACCCGTGCCATTGCCGACCAGTCCCGAACCATACGCATACCTGTTCATATGGTGGAAAACATAAATAAAGTAAAGCGTGCCAAAGCACAGCTTCTTGCCGAGAACGAGAAGGAGCCGCGTCCCGAGGACATTGCCGAGCTGCTCAATATGGACGAGGCAAAGGTGCGCGAGATCATTCGCATTTCTCAGGAGCCTGTGTCGCTCGAAACTCCTATCGGCGAGGAAGAGGACAGCCATCTGGGCGACTTCATCAAGGACGATGATCAGAAGGCGCCGGAGGACGTTGTCAGCAACATGATGCTGCACGATCTCATTTCGGAGGTTCTTGAAACACTCAGCGAACGCGAGGCGGAGGTTATCAGACTCAGATACGGTCTTGTCGACGGCAGATGTCACACGCTCGAAGAGGTGGGTCTGCGCTTCGATGTGACCCGCGAGCGCATAAGGCAGATCGAAGCCAAGGCTCTTCGCAAACTCAGACAATTCACACGCAGAAGCAAGCTAAACGGATATACATATTGAGTTCGGCTTGCATATCGGATTGATCAAAGAATACTTCATTAAAAGAAGGAGGGAATAACAATGAACACGACGGATAAAAAAGGCACCCTGCGCAAACTCGTGGAAAAGGGCAAGGAAAAGGGCAGTCTGAGCAATCAGGAAATTCTTGACGCTCTTGCCGAGATCAATTTCAGCCCGGAGCAGCTGGAAAAGCTCTATGACAGGCTGGAAGCCAACGGCATTGAAATAGTGGAGGACAACGTTGAAGACGTTGCTTTGGACGAGCTGTCTTCATCCGAAGATGATTCATCCTATGACGGAAGCTTTATTGACGATCCTGTCAAGATGTACCTCAGAGAAATCGGTAATATCAAAATGCTTTCTCCGGAGGAAGAACAGGATATTGCCCGCCGCATTGCAGAGGGAGACGCCAGTGCCAAGAAGCGTCTGAGTGAAGCCAACCTTCGTCTGGTGGTCAGCATTGCCAAGCGATATCTCGGCAGAGGAATGCCGCTGCTCGACCTGATTCAGGAGGGGAATCTCGGACTCATCAAGGCAGTGGACAAGTTTGATCCTTCCAAGGGCTTTAAATTTTCCACTTATGCCACATGGTGGATACGCCAGTCTGTATCACGAGCCATTGCCGATCAGGCGAGGACAATCAGAATTCCGGTGCATATGGTCGAAAATATCAACCGCGTCAAAAAAGCGCAGAGCCATCTCCTCAACGAAAACGGCAAGGATCCATCCACTGCCGAGGTTGCCGAATATGCGGACATGCCGGAGGAAAAGGTCATCGAGATCATGCGTGTGGCTCAGGATTTAGTCTCTCTCGAAGCGCCGGTAGGCGAGGAGGAAGACAGCCATGTCGGCGACTTCATTAAAGATGAATCGCAGGAGAATCCCGAGGACGCCGCCTCCCTGAGCATGCTCAAGGAACAGCTCGACAGCGCATTATGCACTTTGACTCCGCGGGAGATGGCGGTTCTCAGACTGCGCTACGGTCTTGAGGACGGACGCAATCACACGCTTGAAGAGGTCGGTGCGGAATTCAATGTCACACGTGAGCGCATCAGACAGATTGAAGCCAAGGCGCTTCGCAAGCTCAGACACCCCAGCCGCAGCAAAAAGCTCCGCGATTTTCTGCCGTGATCACATAACAACAGCAATGAAAAAAAATTCAAACAAAAAAACCAATAAGCCAAAAGCCAATCCCAAGCGAATGTTTATTCTGTTTCTAACGTTTTTTGCAGTCTTTGCCGTCTATCTATTTTATGGGAATACTGCGGTTACAGTGTCAAAATATGATATCCGCTCAGAAAAAATTCCTCCGGGCTTTGACGGATTCCGCATTGTTCAGATTTCCGACCTTCACAACTGCCATAACACACTCATGACCGGTTCACTCGTAAGCAAGACGAAGGAAGCCAAGCCGGATATTATTTTTCTCACAGGCGACGCAATAGACTCTTATTTACCCGATGTTGACGCGGCTATGCGCGTTATTGAGCAGTTGAATGAGATTGCCCCTGTATACTATGTCATTGGCAATCACGAAGCGAGAACAGGAGAATACTATAAGCTCTCAAAGGAAATGCACAAAATAGGCATCGCCGAACTCAGCAATGCCTTCGTCAATATCAGACTTAACGATGATGAGATAGTTATTGTCGGAATCAATGACCCGAGGAAGGTCAATACCGACGGCAAAGCAGATGATTCTAAGATTGCGGGAGATTGGCTTGGAAGCCTGAAAAACGACCGTGACATGTATACCGTTCTGCTCTCTCACCGTCCGGAACTCATAAAGACCTACGCTACCAATGGCATAGATCTGGTTTTTACAGGACACGCTCACGGCGGTCTCATAAGACTGCCCTTTATAGGAGGCATATATGCTCCCAATCAGGGCTTGTTTCCGAAATATGCGGGAGGGCTGTACACTGTTGCCGATACAACAATGATAGTAAACAGAGGCGCCGGTAACAGTGGTTATTCTTTCAGGATTAACGACAACCCTGAGCTGGTTCTTGCTGTGCTCCACGCAGGATAATCAGTTTTTTCAACAAAAACAGTATAATATTCACATATATTAAGGGCTGTTGCACAGACTGAATTGCTTTTCATTCTGAGTTGACAGCCTTTATGATTCATGCTGCGCTCAAGACCGTCATTACGGAATTGTGTCTTTTTACTCAAATTTTTCGTTACCTGTGATAAACATTTTATGTTGACAAAAATGATTGTGCATGCTATCATGTAAATGAAAAATTAAAAACGACAGCAGGTGTCCGTTATTCCGTTTTTGCGGAAGGAGCGGGTGAAAAGGGAAACAGGTGCAAATCCTGTGCGAACTCGTCACTGTAATTAAGGAGCAGTCGGTATCATGTCACTGGGGCACACCCGGGAAGGCTTCCGACCGCGATGATATTCAAGCCAGGAGACCTGCCTGCTGATCGGTAGCGAAGTCACGAGTAATTGACGGTACGCAGCAGCGTGTGCGTTGGTTTTAAACAAAACCTGCGTATGCGTGTTTTGCTTGTGTCTGTATGTGCTCTTGCCGTGACGGTGAGGGTGCTTTTTATTTTGCAAATCGAGGGTGGTAAAAATGGCAGTATTGGAAAACGGCGAGTATACTATTGAAGTTGCTCTGAGCGGAGGCAGCGGCAGGGCAACTGTCAAATCGCCGACTAAACTGACGGTAGAAGAAGGAAGCATGAAGGCGGAAATAGAGTGGAGCAGCTCGAATTACGACTATATGCAGGTCGGCGGGAAGGATTATTACCCGGTAAAGCAAGAGGGCAATTCCACGTTTATTATTGATGTAGAAGCCCTTGATGCTGACATAGAAATATCCGCCGAGACGGTCGCTATGAGCAAGCCTCATATGATCGACTATACGCTTCGCTTTGACTCGTCCACGGCAAAGCCTGTCGCCGGCGTTTCATATGCCTTGCTACTTTCACTAACCGGTGCGGCAGTGCTTATGGCTGGCGCCGCGGCTCTGATCAGAAGGAGACTGTCAAAATGAGATTGAAAAAAGTCCAAAGAATTCTGATAACGGCAGCTTCGCTTCTGCTGTTGGTATTTGCGGCAGCCTGCGGCGGAGAGCAGAGCAACATATCGGACAAGTCGATTGAAGTGGAAGGTCTGACTTTCATCGGACGTGCGGAATTGAAATATGCCGATCAGTTTGCCATTGACCGATACGAGGGCGGATATTCTCTGATACAGGCAGCCGACGGCGCGAAATATCTCATAGTGCCGGAGAAGGGAAAAATACCCGCTAAAATCAAATCGGATATAAAAATAATACAGCAGCCTGTCGAAAATATCTATCTTGCGGCAACCGCTTCAATGGCAATGTTTGATGCGCTTGACTGCGGCGACAGGATAAAATTCTCCGGCACAAAAGCCGAAGACTGGTATATAGATTTCGCGCGTGAAGCAATGATGAACGGAGATATTCTTTACGCAGGCAAATACCGTGAGCCGGATTATGAGCTGCTGATCTCAAAGGGGTGCAAGCTGTCGGTGCAGTCGACCATGATAGAGCACAATCCCGAGGTGAAGGAAAAGCTCGAAGAGCTGGGAATTACCGTATTTGTGGATTATTCGAGCTATGAATCACATCCTCTCGGGCGCTGCGAATGGATCAGGGTTTACGGGGAAATGACAGGCGAAAGGGAGCTTGCCGAATCACTGTTTAGAGAGCAGTCGGATATTCTGGAAGCCATAGGAGAACAGCCCGACACGGGCAAGACCGTCGCCTTCTTTTACATAAGCAACTCGGGTCAGGCAGTCACACGCAAATCAGGCGATTACGTCAATAAAATGATAACCCTTGCCGGAGGAAGCAATATTTTTAAGGATCTTGACAGCGGCAGCGGCACTTCCACGGTGCAGATGGAAATGGAAAAATTCTACGCAACGGCAAAGGACGCCGATATTATAATATACAACAACAACATAGGGAAGGATGTTAAGAGCATTGATGACCTGATAGCCAAAAACAGCTTCCTGTCCGATTTCAAAGCGGTAAAGAACGGCGATGTCTGGGGCACAAATGAAAATCTGTTTCAGGACACCATGAAGATGGGCGAGATCATCCTGGATTTTAACAACGTATTCAGTGGAAAGACAGATGAAAATCCCCCGAGGTTTGTTTACAGACTGAAAGGCGGGACGGAAGGTTGAATGATCGCCGGACAATCAAATATTTCAGCATGAAGAAGCTGACGGAAGGAAAACCGCGCACATTCATCGCCTTCTCAGTACTCGGAATAATCGCGCTTGCGGTACTGATTATGAATATCTTTACAGGCAGCGCCGGCATTCCCATATCCAAGGCGATTGCAATACTTTTGGCAGGGGACAGAACCGACGCCGCTTATGCAAGTATCCTGCTGCGAATACGCATCCCCCGTGCGGTGGCAGCGCTGCTTCTTGGCGGAGCGCTTGCTCTTTCGGGATACCTGCTTCAGACCTTCTTTCACAACCCGATAGCGGGACCGTTTGTGCTGGGAGTATCCTCCGGTGCAAAGCTGACGGTTGCGTTTGTCATGATACTCGTAATAGGCAGGCATAATTCCGTCAGCTCAGCGGTGATGATACTCGCGGCATTTGCAGGTTCTATGATTACGCTGGGCGTCGTGCTGATGATTTCACGCAAAATCAAGCGTATGTCGATGCTCGTTGTCTGCGGCGTGATGATAGGATATATCTGTTCGGCGATAACCGATTTTGCGGTCACCTTCGCCGACAACTCCGACATTGTGAACCTGCACAACTGGTCTATGGGTACATTTTCAGGAACCACAGGGGAAAATGTGCTGGTGATGACGGCTGTGGTTGTTCCTGCCGGAATATGCACATTTCTGCTGTCAAAGCCGATAAGCGCCTACCGTCTGGGAGAAGGGTATGCTCAGAGCATGGGTGTGAATGTGAGGCTGCTGCGTATCGGGCTGATATTGCTGTCGGGATTGCTTGCTGCCTGTGTCACTGCGTTTGCGGGACCTGTGTCATTTGTCGGAATAGCCGTGCCGCATATTGCGCGGGTTATTTTCCGCACGTCAAAGCCGATCGTAATGATACCGGCGTGCTTTCTCGGCGGCAGCATATTCTGTATGCTTTGCGATATGGCTGCCCGGACGGCATTCGCGCCAGCCGAAATGAGCATAAGCACGGTGACAGCGATATTCGGAGCACCTGTAGTGATCGCCGTTATGATAGGCAGAAGGAAGGGTGAGCTGTGAGCGACAAAATTCTTATCTCGGCAGAGGACCTTGCGGCGGGTTATGAAAAGCCGCTCATTGAGCACATATGCTTTCAACTGCGTGAGGGCGAGATCATGTCACTGATCGGTCCCAACGGTTCCGGTAAATCCACCATATTAAAGACGCTTTGCGGCTTTTTGCGCAAGCACGCCGGAACGGTTTTTATTGAGGAAAACAATGAAGCGGATATTTCTGACAGCGAGAGAGCAAGGAAAATCGCGGTGCTGCTCACCGAACGCCTTCGTCCCGATATGATGACCTGCCGGGAAGTTGTGGAAACAGGACGCTATCCTTACACAGGCAGATTCGGGCTGCTGTCAGGATCCGACAAAGCTGCTGTCGACGAGGCGGTTGAATTGGTACAGATGCAGGATTTTGCCGACTGCGATTTTAGCCGTGTGAGCGACGGTCAGCGCCAGCGGGTCATGCTTGCCAGAGCGATATGTCAGGAGCCGAGAATCCTCATTTTAGATGAGCCTACATCTTACCTGGATATTTACCACAAGATCGCCTTCTTGGAGATATTAAAAAAGCTTGCCGCACAAAAGAAGCCTGCCGTGCTGGTTTCCATGCACGAGCTCGACATGGCTGAGAAAATATCGGACTACACTGTATGTGTCAAGAACGGCGAGATTTTCAAAAGCGGCAAGCCGGAAGAGATATTCCGCAGCGACGTCATTTGTGAGTTGTTCGGCATAAGCCGTGAACTCTACACGGAATATTTCTCATAATTTGATAACTTAATTGCATCATTATTAAATAATTAAACCTGAAAGGAAGAACTTCAAATGAATTTCAAAAGATTTTTAGCTGCCGTTCTGTCGGCTGCAATGCTCTGCTCTCTGTCGGTATTCACAGGCTGTAATTCCGAGAATGATAAGGAGACAGAGAAGGAAGCAAAGCCTGTTATTCTTGTAGTCAGCTTCGGCACCAGCTACAACGACAGCAGAGAAAAGACCATCGGCGCTATCGAGAAGGCGATTGAGAAGGAATTCACCGATTACGAAATCCGCAGAGCCTTCACCAGCCAAATCATCATTGACAAGCTCAAAGAGAGAGACGGACTGGAGATAGACAATATCGAAGGCGCACTTGACAGACTGGTCGCGGACAATGTAAAGACGCTTGTCGTTCAGCCGACCCATGTCATGAGCGGCTATGAATATGACGACGTCGTCGCGGCGGTGGAAAAGTACAAGGATAACTTTACCAATCTTACCATCGGCAAGCCGCTGCTCACATCCGACGAGGATTACACCGAGCTTGCACAGGCGCTTGTCACCGAAACATCCGAATTTAACAAAGACGGTACGGCGATTGTATTCATGGGTCACGGCACTGAGCACGAATCCAACGCGACCTACGCGAAATTCCAGAATACCTTCAAAGAGATCAAGGCTGACAATTACATAATCGGCACAGTGGAGGCAACTCCTTCTCTTGACGACGTTGTAAAAGCGCTTAACGACGGCAAGTACAAGAAGGTCGTGCTTCAGCCGCTCATGGTTGTTGCAGGAGACCACGCCAACAACGACATGGCAGGCGACGAAGACGATTCATGGAAGTCGGTTCTGACCAAAAACGGCTTTGAGGTCGAGTGCGTTCTCAAGGGAATGGGTGAGCTTGAAGCGGTTCAGCAGATGTATGTAGGTCATGTCCGCAACGCTATCACCGAGGCAGGAATTACTCTCGGCGAATAATTTGCAAAAAAACATTGAAAATAATAAGCAATTAAGTTAGAATAATATTGCCGCTGTCGCTGAAGATGAATCAATAAAGCGGCAGCGGCAGTTTGTTTGTGTATCAATCAGAAAGGATTTGTTTGAAATGAATATCATGAGAAAAATGGCGGCAATTCTCTTTGCCGCGGCAATGCTCATCGGCGGCACATGTTTTACTGCGTTTGCGTCCTCCCAAGAGCAAAAAACGCCGATTTACGCCGAGTCACTCAATTCGGGAAGATATGAAATTGAGGTTACGTCAAGCGCCTCCATGTTCAGAATCGTGCACTGTGAACTTGTTGTTTCGGGCAGCGACATGACCGCGGAAATGACGCTCAGCGGCAAGGGATACGAAAAGCTCTATATGGGCACGTCCGAGCAGGCAGAAAAAGCCGACGAAAGCGAATATATATTCTTTACCGAAGATGCCGACGGCAAATACACCTACACCGTTCCCGTAGAAGCGCTTGACAAGGAAACCGATTGCGCGGCATACAGCTTCAAGAAGCAGCGCTGGTATGACCGCAAGCTGGTGTTTGAATCGAGCCTGCTTTCGGGCAGCGCTTTTGCGGCAAACGAAGATATCGTTGAGGAAGAAACAGAAAACGGCGCTGCATTCACGCCGTGGCTTATCGTAATTGTGGCATTATGCGCCGCAGGTGCGATTGCTGCCATTGTAATTCTCAGATTCAAAAGAAAATGAGCACACAAAGCATACTGAACGGCATTGAATTGGTGAAGCCTGCTGACATAGAACGGCGAAGCATGGAGATCATTGAGAGCGAACTGGGCGATACATCCTTTCTTGCGCCGGAGCAGCTGCCCGTGGTAAAAAGGGTAATCCACACCACTGCCGATTTTGACTATCTGCACAGCCTCAAATTTTCCCCAAACGCCGTTCAGAACGGTCTGAACGCCCTCAGAAACAAAGCCGTTATCATTACCGACACACAGATGGCACTCTCAGGCATAAGCAAGCCGGCGCTTAAAGCGCTGGGCTGCGAAGCGTTCTGCTTCATGTCCGAGCCGGAAATTGCCGAGGCGGCAAGGCGTAACGGCACGACCCGGGCTGCAGCTTCTATGGAGCATGCCGCCCGATTTTTTGCCGACACTCAGCTCCTGTTTGCAGTGGGAAATGCGCCCACTGCACTGGTACGGCTTTATGAGCTTATCGGAGAAAAAAGAGTCCGTCCTGCGCTGATCATCGGTACGCCGGTAGGCTTTGTGAATGTAGTGAAGTCAAAGGAGCTTATCATGCAGAGCGGCTCTCCGTATATTGTTGCCGAAGGACGCAAGGGTGGCAGCAGCGTTGCGGCAGCCATATGCAATGCGCTGCTTTATATGCTTTATGACAGGTCGAGCGGCAAGCAGATTTAAGAAAAGAGGGCGGCAAGAGTGTCCGAGCATTACATCAACCGCGGCGGCAAGCGGCTGCGCTGCGGATTTACTACAGGATCCTGCGCTGCGGCAGCTGCAAAGGCAGCGGCGGAAACGCTTTTCACGCAGAACGCCGCCGAGAATACAGCTCTGACCACCCCCGCAGGGATCGTCTTTGAGACAGCCGTCCGCGACGTTTCATTTGACCTGAAATCGGCGTGCTGCGCTGTGCTCAAGGACGGAGGAGACGACCCGGACGTTACCGACGGCATTTCGATATACGCAAGGGTTGAATTCATTCCGTCGGGATTTGTCGTAGAAGGCGGCGAGGGAATAGGCAGAGTTACCAAGTCAGGACTCGACCAACCGGTCGGAGCGGCAGCCATTAACAGCACTCCCAGAAGAATGATAATTGACGCGGTGAGCGATATTTTTGATAAATACAATTATCACGGAGGCGCAAGAATCACAATATACACGCCGGAGGGCAAAGCACTTGCTGCCAAGACCTACAATCCGAGAATGGGAATTGAGGGAGGCATTTCGATTATCGGCACTACGGGCATTGTCGAGCCGATGAGCAATGGCGCGCTTGTTGAAACCATCAGGCTGGAGGAGCGCGTCAGACGTGCCGAAGGCAAAAAAAGTCTGCTGCTGACAATCGGCAATTACAGCAGGAGCTTTTTGTCGGAGCAAATGCCCTTTATGCTTGACAGGAGCGTTACATGCAGCAATTTTATCGGAGAAGCCATAGACGCCGCTTTGGAATACGGCTTTGAAAACATTCTGATAATCGGGCATATAGGCAAGCTGGTCAAGCTGGGCGCAGGCATAATGAACACTCATTCGTCACAGGCGGACGGCAGAATGGAGGTGCTTGTCACCTGCGGACTGCTTGCCGGAGCCGATGCTTCCGTACTGCGAATGCTTCCGGAATGTGCCACAGTCGACGCGGCTCTCGACGAACTCGAGAGAGTCGGAATGAGAGATAGCGCCGCAAAAATCCTGATGGAAAGGGCGCAGTATTATCTTGAAGCAAAGGTAAAGGACTGCGCCAAAATCGGCGCGGTTATGTTCTCATTCAAGTACGGAATTGTCGGAATGACTGCATCAGCCGACGAATTGATAAAAGCAATATCGGAGGAATACAATGGTTAATTTTGTAGGAGCCGGCTGCGGCGCGGAGGATCTGATTACTGTCAGAGGCGCAAGGCGGCTCGAAGAAGCCGACGTTATCATATATGCGGGTTCCCTCGTAAATCCCGGGCTTCTGCAATATGCCAAGGCGGGCTGCGAGATACACAACAGCGCATCTATGACACTGGACGAAGTAATAAATGTGATGGAGCAAGCCGAGCGCGAGGGCAAAATGACGGTTCGTCTGCACACAGGTGACCCGAGCATTTACGGCGCCATCCGTGAGCAGATGGACAGGCTTGATTCTTTGAACATTCCGTATGAAATATGTCCGGGAGTAAGCTCCTTCTGCGGCGCGGCAGCCTCGCTGAAAGCGGAATACACGCTGCCCGGCGTTTCCCAGACGGTGATCATCACCCGAATGGCAGGTAGAACGCCCGTGCCGGACCGCGAGAGTCTGCCAAGTCTCGCCGCACACGGAGCGACTATGGTGATATTCCTCAGCGCCGGAATGCTGCCCGAGTTGTCCGGACAGCTGATAGAAGGAGGATATTCTCCCGACAGTCCGGCAGCGATTGTCTATAAGGCAAGCTGGCAGGACGAAAAAATCTGCCGCTGCACAGTGAGAGAAATTGCTCAGACCGCTGAAAGCAACGGAATCAGAAAAACGGCGCTTATCTGCGTAGGCGGATTTTTGGGGGACGATTATTCTCTCTCCAAGCTCTATGACAGCACATTTGAAACCGAATTCAGAAAGGCGTCACAATGAATATTGCCATAATTGCAGTTACAAAAAACGGAGTGGCGCTTTCCAAAAGAATATCCCTTGCATTGTCGGAAGAAAACTGCAAGAATTACGCCTTAGAAAAATTTGCCGATGAAGAATGCACTGCCTTTAGCTCACTCAAAGAGCTGACCGCTCAGATCTTTCAGCGAAACGATGCGCTGATTTTCATTTGTGCCTGCGGCATTGCCGTGCGAATGATCGCACCCCATATCGTATCCAAGCAGAGCGATCCCGCAGTTGTGGTCATCGACGAACAAGGAAAATTTGCGGTTTCGCTTTTGTCGGGACACATAGGCGGTGCAAATGCACTTGCCGAAAGGGCTGCCCGGATCGTCGGCGCTGTACCTGTGATTACGACTGCCACCGATATCGGCAGGAGATTTTCTCCCGACAGCTTTGCTGTTGCAAACCGTCTGTATATCGTGGAGCCTGACGCTGCAAAGGCGGTTGCCGCAGCTGTAGTTGACGGCAAAAGAATTGGTCTGCGCTGCGATTATCCTTTTGATAACGCGCCAATCGAAATTGACACGCAGGGAAACCATGATGCAGGCATTTGTATCTCCGACAGCGTAAAGAATTCGCCGTTTGCCATTACTTTGCACCTGATACCGAGAAATATTATAATTGGCGCAGGCTGCAAAAAGGACATCTCTCCCGATGTATTCGAGCGCTTCATTCTTGACAGGCTCGATGAAAACGGAATACCGATCTGCCGTGTCTGCACTCTGCATACTATAGACGTCAAACGGAATGAGCCTGCAATGAATCAATTCTGCCGCAAATACGGCATTGAGATGCGCACATTCACAGCCGGACAGCTGATGAACGCCAAAGGCAGCTTTGAAGGGTCGGAATTTGTACTGAAAACCGTTGGCGCCGACAATGTCTGCGAAAGAAGCGCGGCGCTGGGCGGCAGGATTATCATACACAAGCAATCCGGCTGCGGAGTGACATTCGCGGCAGCCGAAAAAGAAGTAACTATTGATTTCGGGAGGACACAGAAATGAAGAAGCTGTATGTTGTGGGATTCGGACCCGGCAGCCGGAACGGAATGACTCTGCGCGCACAGGCGGCTATAGAAGCGTCCGACACGGTGGTTGGATATACCGTTTATGCCGAGATCATAAGGAGCTTTTTCCCTGAAAAGGATATCAGCTCCACCGCCATGCGTCATGAACGCGAGCGTGTGGAATATTCATTGCAGAGAGCCGCGGCAGGATACACAGTGTGTCTTGTGTGCAGCGGAGACAGCCAGCTTTACGGCTTGGCAGGACTGGCACTGGAAATGTCTCCGGAATATCCTGATGTGGATATTGAAATAGTGCCGGGTGTAACGGCAGCGCTCAGCGGAGGCGCCGTACTCGGTGCGCCGCTGACACATGATTTTGCGGTAATAAGCCTCTCCGACCTGCTCACGCCAATAGAGAAAATATACAAACGGCTGGAATGTGCAGCGATGGGCGATTTCACTGTAGCGCTTTACAATCCGTCTTCCAAGAAGCGGCAGGAATATCTCAAAAAGGCTTGTGAGATACTTCTGCGTCACAAATCGCCTGAAACGGTATGCGGCTATGTAAGAAATATCGGCAGAGAAGGAGAGCAGAGCCGGATTCTCACTCTCGCCGAGCTTATAAATGAGCAAGTGGATATGTTCACAACGGTCTTTATCGGCAACAGCGAGACAAAGCTCGTAAACGGAAAAATGGTAACTCCAAGGGGCTATAGACATGACTGATATCGAAAGACACATTCTGATATTTGGCGGCACTACCGAAGGGCGGCAGCTTGCCGAATTTTGCGAGAAAAACAAAATTCCGGCATACGTCAGCGCCGCGACCGAATACGGCGGATCGCTTATACAGCAAACGCATTTTGTCAGTGTGATCATCGGAAGAAAAAGCGCAGACGAGATCAGCGCATTCATTTCCGGAAACAACATAACTCTTGTTCTGGACGCAACTCACCCGTTTGCAACAGAGGCAAGCAGGAATATCGCAAGCGCCTGCCGTTCTCGGAAAATAAGATATATCCGCGTACTGCGGCAACGCGATTCAGGCGGCAACGGCATATATTTTGACGCAATACCGCAGGTTGTGGACTATCTGAACGAGCATACGGAGGGAACTGTTTTTATCACAACAGGAAGCAAGGAACTGCATCTCTATCGTGGCATAAAAAATTACTCCGAAAGGTGCGCTGCCCGCATTCTTCCGGCAGAAGGTGCTCTGGAAAAATGCCTGTCGCTCGGCTTCAGGGAAAAAATGATTATCATGCAGAGGGGTCCGTTTACCGAAGCGCAGAATATTGAGCATCTCAGGCAATTTGGAGCGGCTTTTCTGGTCACCAAGGAGAGCGGAGCCGCCGGCGGCTTTGAAGCAAAGCGGAGCGCATCGCAGAAGTGCGGCGCTGAGTTTCTTGTCATACGCAGACCGGATGAAAGCGGCATTTTGCCGGAGGAAGCCGAGAGAATCATGATTCAGGAAAACGGAGAGAACAAATGAAAAAACATGTCATGATAACAGGCACAGGCATGGACGGCAACAGGACGCTTACCTGTGAAGCAAAGCAGGCAATAGAAAAAGCCGATCTTCTCATAGGTGCTGCCAGAATGCTTAAACCCTTTGAGCATTGCGGCAAGCCCATGATCAACTGCTATGAAAGCCGGAGAATCGCCGGACATATTGCCGAAAGCAGCTACAGTAATATCGCGGTGCTGGTTTCGGGCGATTGCGGATTTTACAGCGCGGCAGGTTCACTTCTTCCGTTGCTCGGTGAGTATGAAACGGAGCTTGTCTGCGGCATTTCAACCCCCGTCTATTTTTGCTCAAGGGTAGGCTTGCAGTGGTCGGATATGCGCTTTGTGAGCCTTCACGGAGCAAACGCTCCGATAGTCCGTAACGTCTGCTCACACAGATATACATTTTTCCTTCTGGGTGGAAGCGCCGAACCGTCCATAATATGCCGCCGTCTCTGCGAATACGGCAGGGAAGACGTTCAGGTGTATATCGGTGAAAACCTTGCCTCAGAAAACGAGAGGATTTCCAAGGGAGCGGCAAGAGATTTTATTGATTTTAAAGCGGACAAGCTGTGTGCTCTGATAGTGGTAAATGATAATTACGAAAGGTACATTCCGTCGTGTATCGACGATGATCAATTCATACGCGGCGGCGTACCGATGACCAAAGCCGAGGTGCGGGGTTTGTGCGTAGCTAAGCTGCATATCGGCGAGAATGACGTCTGCTGGGATATCGGCTGCGGCACAGGCTCGGTATCTGTGGAAATGGCATTCCGGTGCCGAATGGGCAGAGTGCTTGCAGTGGATAAAAGCGAAGAGGCAATTTCGCTCACAAGGCAGAATATGCTTCAATTCGGTTGTGACAATATCGAGCTGATTTGCGGCAGCGCTGAAGATGTCGTCGAAGACCTGCCAGCGCCGGACTGTGTATTTATCGGAGGTTCAGGCGGCAGTCTGGAAAGTATTATCAAAAATGCCGCCACGAAAAATCCCGATGTGAAAACAGTCATAACAGCCGTGTCGCTCGAAACGCTAAACAAATGTTCCGAAGTCTTTGCAGACTGCGGATTTGAATCCGAAATCACGCAGGTCGCCGTGACACGCACACGAAGGGTCGGCAGTCACACTATACTTGCCGCCGAAAATCCGATCTTTATTATCAAAAGGAAAATGAGCTGACGCAATGAAAAGATTTATGATAGCCGGGACTCGCAGCGGCAGCGGGAAAACCACCGTCACATGCGCCGTGCTCCGTGCCCTTGTCAACAGAGGGTATGAGGTCGCTTCCTTCAAATGCGGTCCCGATTACATTGACCCGATGTTTCACAGCAGAATCATTGGAACCGATTCCCACAATCTGGACAGATTTTTCTGCACGAGGGAAACGGTCAGTTACCTCATGCAAAAATACTTCCGAGAGGTCAATGTCATCGAAGGAGTAATGGGCTTTTACGACGGAGTGAAGGGCGCTGCTTCATCGCATCAGGTGGCAGTGGAAACAGACACGCCGGTTGTCCTTGTGATAGACTGCAAGGGCATGAGCGATTCAATAGGAGCCATAATGCAGGGATTTCTCAGCTACCGACAGCCCAATACCATAATAGGCTTTATCTTCAACCGACTGCCTGAGAGCCTTGTGGAGCTTGCTCAGTCGCTTTGCAGGAAAATGAAGGTAACCTACTTCGGCAGACTTCCCGATTCAGCCGAATGTACGATCGAGAGCCGCCATCTCGGGCTTGTGACTGCGGCGGAAATCGCAGGGCTTGAGGAAAAAACAAACCGCCTTGCCGTTCTTGCCGAGCAAAACATATTGCTTGACAGGCTGCTTGCATTGACGGAAAGTAATCCCGTCATCAACCCGATTCCGCAAATAATAGCAGACTGCTCGCCAGAAAAGGTGCGTATTGCCGTAGCCGACGATAACGCCTTTTGCTTTTATTACAAAGAGAATCTTGACCTCCTGCGGGAACTGGGCTGCGAACTGGTGAGCTTCTCTCCGCTGCGTGACCAATCGCTTCCGCGGGGAATAAGCGGACTGCTGATAGGCGGCGGTTATCCCGAGCTTTATTCCGGGCAGCTGAGCCGCAACGTGCGTTTGCTTCGTGAGATGAAGGAGCGGATCATAGACGGACTTCCCACCGTTGCGGAGTGCGGAGGCTTCATGTTTCTTCACGAACAAATGCAGGGTGATGATGGTAACTACTACCAAATGGCAGGTGTTATAAGCGGCAGAGCTTTCAGGACAGGCAGGCTCCAGCGCTTCGGGTATATCACTCTGACCGCCGGTTGCGACAGCCTTCTTTGCGGCAAAGGACAGCGTATGGCAGCGCACGAATTCCACTACTGGGACAGCACTGCCCCCGGCGCGGATTATAATGCGCTTAAAGCGAGCAACGCAACGGAATATAGCTGCTGCCATGCCACACCGACCCTTTACGCAGGATTCCCGCATATTTATTTTTATTCCGACCCGACCATTGCAAAAAAATTTGTCAAAAAATGCATTGAATACAAGGAAACCAGGACCCATGGAATTAATTAAAAGCATAACATATCCCGACCGGAAAGCAATGGAGCTTGCCGGAAAGAAATGGGACGGCGTTGCAAAGCCGCTGGGCAGCTTAGGACTGCTGGAAGAGGCGGTCATACAGATTGCCGGCATAAAGGGAAGCGCGGATTTTACACTTGAAAAACGCTGCGCGGTTGTGATGTGCGCCGATAACGGAGTGATCAGCGAAGGCGTTACTCAATCCGGCAGCGAGGTAACGGGAATCGTTGCCCGCGCGATAGCGGAGGGAACGTCAAATGTAAACCTCATCGCCCACAAATTCGGCACTTCGGTTATTCCGGTCGATATAGGCATGAAGGATACGATTTCAGCACCGAATCTGGTAATGCGAAAAATCCGCAACGGCACTTTCAACATAGCCAATGGCTCTGCCATGAGCCTTGACGAGGCGCAGAGGGCGGTTTCGGTCGGCATTGATATCGTCAGAACGCTGAGTGAAAAGGGCATTGACATCATCGTGACAGGTGAAATGGGAATAGGCAACACCACCACATCGAGTGCAATCGCCTCAGTGCTGCTCGGGCTGCCGCCCGAAAGAGTCACAGGCAGAGGTGCCGGACTTGACAGCGCGGGTCTCAAGCGCAAGACCGAAGTCATTCGCAGGGCGGTTGAGATTAACGCCCCCGATAAAAGCAGACCTATGGAATTGCTTGCAAAACTCGGCGGCTTTGACATTGCGGGAATGGCAGGACTGTTTCTCGGAGGCGGGATTTATAAAATCCCTGTGGTAATCGACGGCTTCATTTCTGCGGTCGCTGCCGCGATAGCTGTCGGAATATGCCCTGCCGCACGGGAATATATGCTCTGTTCCCATGTTTCAAAGGAGCCTGCCGGAATGCTGCTGCTTAATTACCTCGGAAAAAAGCCGCTTATCACGTCGGAGCTATGTCTTGGCGAAGGGACAGGCGGACTTTTCCTGCTTCCGATGCTCGACGGAGCGCTTGCGGTCTACCATTCCTCCCACAGATTTGACAACCTGCCTATGGAAAGGTATGTGAAGCTGAATTGATGATACTTATTACCGGAGGCAGCAAATGCGGCAAATCTGCGCTTGGGGAAAAGCTGCTCTGCTCCTGCCATATGCCGAAAATTTATATTGCCACCATGCTTCCGTACGGAGATGAAGCGCATGAGGCTATATCACGCCACCGCAAAATACGTGAAGGAAAAGGGTTTGAAACGGTGGAAAGATACACCGATATAGATTCCCTGTGTATTCCGGACGGATGCGCTGTGCTGCTGGAATGTATGGGTAATCTCTGCGCTAACGAAATGTTTGAAGCAGGCGAATGTGACCCATGTTCAAAGATCATTGACGGCATTAATAAGCTCACGGAACGCGCCTCACTTCTTGTGGTGATCACCAATCAGGTGGACAGCGACGGCATAAAATACTCCAAGGAAACCATGCGCTACATTGAAAACATGGGAAGAATTAACGCCGCACTCGCCCAAATCTCAGACTGTGCCATTGAATCGGTCTGCGGTATTCCTGTATTTCTCAAAGGAGGTCTGCCCGAATGTCTGTCATAAGATCATTTTTTTCAGCCTTTCTCATGTACTCCCGCATACCCATGCCGACGGTGGAATGGAAGGAGGAAAACCGACGCTATTCGCTTTGCTTTTTTCCTGTGTGCGGCATTGCCATTGCCGCCGTGTTGATGTTGTGGCAATGGCTTTGTATAAATGCGGGAATCGGCGAGCTGCTTTTTGCGGCGGTGTGCGTTGCCATTCCCGTTGTTGTAACGGGGGGAATCCACCTTGACGGATTCTGCGATGTGTGCGACGCAGTGGCTTCATGTGCGTCAAAGGAAAAAATGCTCCAAATAATGAGCGACCCGCATATAGGCTCATTTGCGGCAATACGCGCGGGACTGTATTTAATCCTTCAGCTCGGAATTTTTTCACAAATCAAATCTATGCGCCTGATGCTGATTTGTTCGCTCTGCTTTGTGGTATCAAGGGCGCTTAGCGGTCTTGCAGCGGTCACATTTCGCTCGGCAAAGAGGGAAGGCACACTTCAGCAGTTTGTCCGTCCCGCACACAGAGTTATCACTGTAATATGCGAAATATGCTGGATAACGGCAGTTTCAGCCGCCGCACTTGCAATTGACGCTGATTTGGGGATTGCTGCGATGATCGGCATGGCTGTGGTGTTGGTTTATTACAGAATATTTTCATATAAAAAATTCGGCGGCATTACCGGCGATTTAGCGGGGTATTTTCTTCAGCTCTGTGAGCTTGCGGGACCTGCCTGTGCTGTGGCTGCCGATATGCTAAGGAGGGCGTTGCTGTGAGACTTATCATCGGAGGAGCTTATCAGGGCAAAGCGGAATATGCCGTGAATATGTACGGTTTATGCCCGAAAGAAATAGTGGATTGTGAGCATTTCGACCCGAAGGATTTTGATTCGCTGAAATGCGTATGCAATTACCATTGCTTCATCAAAAATCAATTACAGAATGGGGCAGACATCATCAAAATCACGTCTGAAATCATTTCCGGAAATCCGGAATTGATCATTATCATGGATGAGGTCGGAAGCGGGATAATTCCTATGGAGCGCTTTGAGCGAAAATGGCGTGAAGCGGTCGGCAGGACGGGCTGTTATCTGGCGGCTCACGCTGAGAGTGTGGAGCGGATAGTCTGCGGATACGGGGTGAGACTCAAATGAAGAAAATTATTCTTATCCGCCATGGCAAAACAATTGGCAACACCGAGGCAAGATATATCGGAACCACAGACCAGCCTTTGTGCGATGAAGGAATCGCCGCGCTGCGTGAAATGAAATATCCGCAGCCTGACATTATCTTTTGCAGCCCGATGAAGCGTTGCCTGCAGACGGCTTCTTTGATTTATCCTGATTTGGCTCCCAGAATTGTGCGCGATCTGCGCGAATGTGAATTCGGAGATTTTGAGAGAAAGAATCATGCGGAGCTTGACGGCAATGAATACTACCAGCGCTGGATTGACAGCGGCGGCAGTCTGCCATTCCCGAACGGCGAGTCTCCCAACGGATTCAGACAGCGCGTTGCAAACGCATTTGTTGCATGTGTCAATTCCGCTGCATTCGGCAGCGCGGCGTTTGTTGTCCACGGCGGCACGATCATGGCGGTCATGGAGGCATTTGCCATTCCCCAAAAATCTTATTTTGACTACATGGTTAAAAACGGGCATGGTTTCATCGGGAATTTTGACGGCGCTCGGATCACAGACGCTGTCGAACTATGAGGGGAGAGGATTCTCACGGTGTATAAAATACTGGCTGCATTTCTTCCGCTGCTTGCCGGATTCCTGCTGGATTGTCTGATAGGCGACCCGTACAGCCTTCCGCACCCGATAAGGCTTATCGGCAGAACGATCTCCTCATTGGAAAGACTGCTGCGCAAAGCCCTGCCCAACTATGAATACGCGGCAGGAGTAATTCTTTCCTGCACGGTGCTTATCATATTCACAGCGGTTCCCGCGTTGATTCTTCTGCTTTGCTACAGGCTGAATATTTGGGCAGGAATTGCTGCCGAATCGGTGATGTGCTTTTATCTGCTGGCGGCAAGATGCCTGCGCGACGAGAGCATGAAGGTTTACCGTGCGCTCTGTTCAGAGAATATAGAGCAGTCGCGCCATGCCGTTTCAATGATCGTGGGCAGAGATACCAAAAATCTCACAGCCGAAGGCATAGCAAAGGCAGCTGTTGAGACGGTCGCTGAAAATACGTCGGACGGCGTGACAGCTCCCATGTTTTACATAATGCTGGGAGGAGCATCGGCAGGATTCTTTTATAAAGCAGCCAACACAATGGACTCCATGCTGGGCTACAAAAACGAAAAATATATCAGATTCGGCAGATTCAGCGCACGGCTTGACGACCTGCTGAATTTCATTCCGTCGAGAATTACCGCGCTGCTGATGATTGTTTCGGCATACATTTTAGGCATGAACGGGAGGCGCGCATGCAGCATATGGCGTCGAGACCGTCTGAACCACGCAAGCCCGAATTCGGCGCAAACCGAAGCGGTATGTGCGGGAGCGCTGGGAGTTATGCTTGCGGGAGACGCATATTATTTCGGCAAGCTCGTCAAAAAGAAGACGATCGGCGACGATCTAAGACCGATTCGACCTGAGGATATTCCGGCTGCCAACAGACTAATGTACTGCACCGCAGCGCTAATGCTTGTTGTCGCTCTCTCTTTCAGAATCATGCTTTTCGGGGTACTGCTATGAATCATTTTTTTTCAGTCAATCCAACAGTTCACGGCGGCGATATTTACTCACGCAGGGTAGAGCACGATTTTTCTGCCAATATCAACCCCTTAGGTATGCCTGAAAGCGTAAAAAAAGCGATAGTCCAAAGCATCCGCTCATTTGAGCATTACCCCGATGTAAACTGCACCCGACTGCGCGAGGCAATCGCGGCACACGACGGCTTTGATACGGAAAAAATTGTCTGCGGCAACGGAGCGGCGGATCTAATCTATCGTGCCGTGCAGGTACTCAGCCCGAAACGCGCGCTTGTTGCTGTTCCGACATTCTCGGAGTACGAACGCGCCCTTCTCAGCTTCGGCTGTGAAGCGGTGCATTATAATACCCGAAAAGAAGATAATTTCAGCCTGCGGGAGGATTTCATTGACAGCATTGAGGGCTGCCAAATGGTATTTGTCTGCAACCCGAATAATCCGGTGGGGAACCTTGTGAAGCCGGAACTGCTGCGCAAGATCATTGAAAAATGCGCTATGTGCGGCGCTTCACTGCTCATAGACGAGTGCTTCATGGACTTTACGGGAGAAAGTCCTCTGTCAAGCAATGATCTGACAGGAAATGTAATGCTTCTCAGAGCGTTTACCAAAATATACGCGATGGCAGGTCTCAGGCTGGGATATATGCTTTGTTCGCGGAGCGAAACGGCAGTGAAGATCAAAAGCTGCGGTCAGTGCTGGAGCGTTTCGGTTCCGGCGCAGGTTGCGGGTGCGGCTGCATTGAACGAGCGGGATTATGTGAATCTCACGGTGGAGCTGATAGTGGAGGAGCGCTCTTTTCTGACTCAAGCCTTAAAAGAATCCGGATTTGAGGTCTTTGATTCCAGCGCGAACTTCATTCTTTTCCGCTGCGGTATGCCGCTTGGCGAGCTTTTGATGTCCGAGGGCTTTGCAATACGCGACTGCCGGAATTATCCGGGGCTTTCAGAGGGTTATTACAGAATAGCGGTAAGAGGTCATTCCGAAAATCAATTGCTCGTGGAGGCTATAAAAAGGTGTGTGAAAAATGGCTAAGGCTATCATGATACAGGGCACAATGTCCAATGCAGGCAAAAGCCTCTTTGCGGCGGCTCTGTGCCGTATTTTCAAACAGGACGGTCTGCGCTGCGTTCCCTTCAAATCACAGAATATGGCGCTCAATTCATTCATCACACGGGAAGGGCTGGAAATGGGCAGAGCGCAGGTAATGCAGGCGGAAGCTGCCGGCGTGGAGCCTTCGGTGCTGATGAATCCGATATTGCTCAAGCCCACTACCGACCGAGGCTCTCAGGTGATAGTCAACGGCGAGGTCTACGGCAACCTGACCGCTTCGGCGTATTTTAAGTCGAGGAAGCAATTGATTCCCGAAATAATGAAGGCATACAGCGCGCTTGCGGCGGCAAATGATATTGTCGTGATAGAGGGGGCGGGAAGTCCGGTGGAGCTGAATCTTCTCAAGGATGACATCGTGAATATGGGAATGGCGGAGCTTGCCCATTCCCCTGTACTGCTGGTGGGAGATATTGACCGCGGCGGCGTGTTCGCTCAGCTGCTCGGCACGCTTTCGCTCTTTGAACAAAAGCAGCGCGACATGGTCAAAGGGCTGGTTGTCAATAAATTTCGCGGCGACCGTTCTCTTTTTGAGGACGGAGTCAGAATTCTCGAACAGCGCGGCGAAAAGCCTGTTGTCGGTGTCATTCCGTATATGCAGCTCGATATCGACGACGAGGACAGTCTTTCGGAAAAACTGAAATCCCACGGTGACGGCGCGATAGATATTGCTGTTATCAGACTTCCTAAAATATCCAACTTTACCGACTTCGACGTATTCAGACAATATGAAGGCGTGGCGGTCAGATATGTTTCCTCTCCCAATCAGCTCGGTACGCCCGATATGCTGATAATACCCGGCACCAAGAGCACAATTGCCGATATGTATTGGCTTCGCACCAGCGGTCTTGAGGCTGCCATAAAGCGGCTTGCAGAGAAGGGAACACCGATATTTGGCATATGCGGCGGCTATCAGATACTCGGGCGTATTATATCCGACCCGGACTGTGCCGAATGCGGCGGCGAGATAGAAGGAATGGGACTTCTGAATACGAAAACGGTATTCAGGGGAGAAAAAATCCGCAGGCAGTCGGTCGGCAGGATCACCTGCTCTTCCGGATTTTTCTCGGCTCTGAACGGCTGCGCGTTTACCGGGTACGAAATACACATGGGCGTCACTTCCGGAGAAGAGTATCCGTTTGCGAAGCTTGACGCTGGCATTGCCGACGGCTGCTGCCGGGACAACATATGCGGCAGCTATCTTCACGGGATATTTGACAGCCGCGAGGTTTCGGAAGCTCTTGTCGGTGCGCTTTACAGCCGCAAGGGGCTGTCGTTTGCCGGCAGCGGAACCGACAGGGAGAGCTACAAGCAAGCTCAGTACGATATTCTCGCCGAAACGGTGCGCAGAAACGCCGATATAGATATGATTTATCGGATAATTGAAAAGGGAATATAACATAAAAAAGCAAGCTGCCGATCACGCAACAGCTTGCTTTTTTGATTGTACTATTACGAACCGGAGGAGGTATACTTTCTCACGCCGAATCTCCAGAAAACATAGCCCGGAATAAGAAAAAGCAGGGCGGCAAGAGGAAGCAGCGCATACAAAATATTGTCGCTGCGTCCGGTAAGAAATTTAAGGGGATAGACCTGAACCAGCGAATAGGGGATAACAAAGGTACAGAAGCGCATCATTCGCTTTCCGTAAACGTCTATGGGATAAGCGCCGTATTCTCTCGCGCCGTCTGTGAAAATGTTTATCACCTCAAGCCCTTCGAGGGTGAAGAAGCAAAGCGCCGCGTTGATCAGGAATATTCCGCAGAATACGCCCGTGCCGCCTATCAGCATGAATATCACGGTGAGCACCCTGACAAAATTCCATTCGATTCCCGCGTGAGTTGTGCCGTAAATAAACACGATAGCGCCCTGTATCATTCTGCCGATTCTCGTCAGCTCAAAATGGCTTCCCAGCACCTGCAATATTTCATTGCGCGGTCGGGTCATGATTCTGTCAAAACCGCCCTGACGCACGATTTTAGGGAAGCTGTCAAAGCCTCTGGCTATACATTCGGCAAGTGAGAAATCCATAAGGACGATCGAGACGCAGAGCAGCACATCGCTGTAGGAATAATCTTCAATAGAGTGAAAGCGGAGAAACAGAAAATGGATTCCGATGAAGGCATTGAATGACGTTAAAAACTGCCCGAACATTGTCATGAAAAAGGATTTTTTGTACTGCATCATGCTGCGTATCTGTATCGAAATGTAGTGCAGATACAGCTTTAATGCGGATACTCTGTGCTCCTTGACCTGTGTTTCACTTTTCATCTGCATCAGCCCCCCTGTACCGTAATCTTATTCATTGCAGACCGACAGATCAGCTTGCCGGCAGCTGTCAGAATAATTACCCAGAACGCCTGCAGCAGCATAGCTTTTGCGGCTTCCATGCCGCTTATGTTTCCGCTGTATATCCTTAGCGGCACATTTTCCATGGAAGCGAAGGGCAGCAGCTCCATTATTTTCTGAATGCGCGGCGGGAAGAAGGGGATAGGTATCACGATTCCCTGCAATAATTCGGCGGTCATGGCAAAGATGATTCTCAGTCCCTGCGGAGAGACGGTAAAAAACGACAGCATGTAAATAATCATGCAAAGCGACACAGTGACCGTCATTCCCAGCAGCATTGCCGCAATAAAACAGATAAATGTCAAAGGATCCGGAGGGAGTATCATTCGGTACGGCTGCGGAAGAAAAAAAGCTGCCGAAAGCACCGGAATACATCTAAGCAGTGCGCGAGAGGTGCGGTTGGCTACACTTCGGGCGAACCACATATCGTAAATGTCGATCGGTCTGCAAAGCTCATAGCAGATATTCCCGTCCATAATACTGTCGAAGATTTCATTTTCCATAAACCAAGTCATAAACAGCGCAAGAAAAGCCTGCTGCATCCAGATATAGGACGCAAGCTGCTCAAAGCCCATAGGAAAGGCAGCGGAGTTTGATTGGTGAAAGGCGCGGAATACGCTTATTTCCATAAATCCCCAGACGAACTGCGTCATGATTCCCGCAAGTGCGGCAGTGCGGTATTGCAGCCCCATGGCAAACCTCAGTTTGAAAAAGGAGACGTATCTTTTCCGACGTGCAAAGAATTTGCTCATATCGCTCACCTCAGATTTCGTAAGCGCGGTATAGCTCGGCTACCGTGCGGTCAATGTCTCCGCTGCCTGATATTTCGCTTATATCCCCGTCGAGCAGAATTTTTCCCTTGCCTATGAGAATGATGCGCTTTGTGATGGCTTCGATGTCCTGCATATCGTGTGTGGTGAGAATCACGGTGGTCTTTCGCTCACGGTTGAGCCGGACGATGAATTCGCGCACAGCGATTTTGGATACAGCGTCAAGACCAATCGTCGGCTCGTCGAGAAAGAGTATATTCGGCGAATGAAGGAGTGAGGCGGCAAGCTCGCAGCGCATTCTCTGCCCGAGTGAAAGCTGTCGCGCAGGCGTGCGAAGTATTTCGGCAAGGTCGAGCAGTTCGGTAAGCTCGTCCTTGTTCTGCCTGTATACTTCGGGAGGTATGGAATAAATGTCCTTGAGCAGCTCAAATGAGTCGATCACCGGAACGTCCCACCAAAGCTGGGAGCGCTGCCCGAATACGACGCCGATATTGGCAACGTGCTCGATGCGGTTTTTCCACGGGACGCGTCCGTCAACGGTGCATTCGCCGCTGTCCGGAGTGAGAATACCGCTGAGAATTTTTATCGTGGTGCTCTTTCCCGCGCCGTTTGGACCGATATAACCCACCGTCTCGCCGTCCTCAATGGTAAAGCTCACGTTGTCCAGAGCGGTTACCGTGTCGTAATCCCTGTGGAAGAATGAGCGCAGCGCTTCACCGAAACCGGCGTTTCGTCTGGCTGTTCTGTAGGTTTTGCAGATGTTTTTCATGGTGATCATTGAAACTTACCTCCCTTGAAAAAATGAAGATTTTTGTAAAGGCGAAAGTGTATTGTAACATCCTGTCATTTATTTGTCAAGTATTTTTTGCAATTACATTGGCATATTTTATTGAAATATAACTTGAAACGTGATATGATTAATTTAGTATATTTTATATGAATTTACGATATCATTCAGGAGGCATAGTATGGCATCAAACTTTGAATTCATGTCGCCGAAATGGCGCGATATTGCTGAGCTTGGCGCAAAAGCCGAGGAATGCAGCGCAACCGCCCCGAAGCAGTGCGCAGATTCGCTCAGGATCATCGGTCAGCGCATTGCAGACCAGCTACTTGCGGTCAACGGTCTGACACTTCCGGATTCCGCAAATCAGTCCGAAAAGATCACTTTTCTGCGAAATCATCAGCTTATTATCGTAAGCATCGAGGATATTCTGCTATCGCTCAACGACACCTCTGATGACACGGAAATTACCTCTGACGAAGCCGAAAAGCGTCTGCGCATGGCGCATAAGCTGTGTCACTGGTTTGTACTGGTTCACGGCTACAACGATAATCCCGATGATGAATCAGCAGAAGCAGAGCCTACGCTGGAAGAAGCAGAAGCCGCGCCCGAAACGCAGCCTACGCTGGAAGAAGCAGAAGCGGCGCCCGAAACACAGCCTTTGCAGGAAGAAGCAGAAGCGGCGCCCGAAACGCAGCCTTCGCAGGAAGAAGCAGAAGCGGCGCCCGAAACGCAGCCTTCGCAGGAGGAAGCAGAAGCCGCGCCCGAAACGGAGTCTACGCAGGAGGAAGCAGAAGCCGCGCCCGAAACGCAGCCTTCGCAGGAAGAATCCGAAGCCGCGCCCGAAACGCAGCCTTCGCAGGAAGAAGCCGAAGCCGCGCCCGAAATGCAGCCTTCGCTGGAAGAAGCAGAAACCCTCCCCAAAGAAGAGCCTTCGCAGGAAGACGACGACAATGCCGATGAGTCAGAAGTTCAGATACATATTGATATGAAAATTATTCCGGTCATCAATTATGCCCTTCTGCAAAACGGGCTTAGAATTGTACGAACGCTGACGGTAACAAACGACTCATCAGAGCAAATAGCCGATGCGGAGCTTCATATTACCGCGGAACCGGCGCTTTGTCTGCCATACACCGAACATATTGACATGCTACAGGCAGGGCAGTCAATTAAGCTGAGTGCCGTCAGGCTCATTCCCGACGGAAACTTCCTGGCAAGTCTGACCGAAAAGATCAGCGGCGTGCTGTCCGTATCGGTGACAATCGGTGAAAGAACACTGTGCAGCCGTCAGACCGAAGTGACCGCGCTTGCCTTTGACCAGTGGCACGGATCTTCGATCTATCCCGAACTGCTCTGCTCCTTTATTACCCCGAATCATCCTGTGATTGCGCAGATCACTGGGCGTGCAGCCGAATTGCTCGGCAAATGGACGGGAGACCCATCGCTTGACGCATACCAGAGCAATGACTCAAACCGCGTACTCAAACAGGCAGCGGCGGTTTACGGAGCACTTCAGGAGCAGAATATCGTTTACTGTGTTCCTCCGGCGAGCTTTGAAGCCATCGGGCAGCGCATACGTCTTTGCGATACGGTAATGGAGCAGAAGCTCGGCACATGCATGGATCTTACATTGCTTTATACTGCCGCGCTCGAAGCAATCGGGCTTCATCCGCTGCTTATTTTATTAAAGGGGCATATTTTTGCAGGCGTATGGCTGGAGGAAATGTCCTTCCCCGAAACGGTTCAGGACGACGCGTCGCTCATCACCAAAAGGCTTGCAAACGGCATCAATGAAATTGCCGTTGTGGAATGTACCGCATTTGCGGCAAAGGAGGAAACTGTAACTTTTGACGACGCGCAGAAGATGGCGGAGAAGCAGCTTGCCAATCTAAGCGCGGTGGAATTCTTTATCGACGTCAACCGCGCCAGACTGAGCGGAGTCAAGCCGATCCCCATGCGTATTCCGACCGAAAACGGCTGGAAGGTGGAGCGTCCTCTTCTTACGGAGGACGAACTGACCGCTGCTCCAAAGGAAAGGAACAGCGCTGTTGTGATGGACGAAGGCGAGGACACGCCCGTAACCCGTAAAACACGCTGGGAACACAAGCTGCTCGATCTTGGACTCCGCAACTCACTCATCAACCTCAGGCTGTCAAAGACGCTGATACCGCTGCTTTCCTCCTCGGTGGACGACCTCGAAGATTCACTTGCCGACGGCGAGGATTTCAAAATAATGCCGCGCCCCTCCGACTGGAATCAAGGTGAGCTCGGCTTTGACACCATGCATGAGCTGGGAAGCTTTGCGTCGGTCATTCAGTCAGAATTCAAAAATCACCGTCTGCGTTCTGCACTGACGGAAACCGAACTTGCCAAGACCATCAAGGAGCTTTATCGCTCGGCAAAATCCGCTCTGGAGGAGAACGGCGCAAATACTCTTTATATGGCGCTGGGATTGCTCCGCTGGTACGAAAATCCCAGAAGCACCAAACCGAGGTACGCGCCGATTATTCTTGTCCCGGTCGAAATCGTGCGCAAGTCAGCCGCACAGGGATACGTTGTTCGGCTTCGCGACGACGAGTCGCAGATGAACGTGACGATTCTGGAAAAGCTCAAGCAGGATTTCCAGATAGACATCAAGGGCTTAAATGTACTGCCGGAGGACGAGCACGGCATAGACACGCGCAAGGTGTTCACCATCGTGCGCAAGGCTGTCATGGAGCAGAAAAACTGGGATGTGCTGGAATCGGCGTACATCGGCATATTCTCCTTTTCACAGTTCGTCATGTGGAACGACATACGGAGCAGATATGACGATCTTGCCAAAAATAAGATCGTCAGCAGCCTTATGGAGGGCAAGCTGGAATGGGAAGCCGAGGAAATGAGGATAGGCGACGAGGTGGACGAGAACGGCGTGTTCCTGCCCATGTCAGCTGACGCGTCTCAGCTTTTCGCCATCAGAGCCGCCTCGGAAGGCAAGAGCTTCGTTCTGCACGGTCCTCCCGGAACGGGCAAATCCCAGACCATCACCGCGCTGATTGCCAACGCGCTGGCACAGGGCAAGTCGGTGCTCTTTGTGGCTGAAAAGATGGCAGCCCTCGAGGTGGTGGAACGCCGTCTCGACAAAATCGGAATAGGCGACTTTTGCTTGGAGCTTCATTCCAACAAGGCAAAGAAAAAGTCTGTGCTGGAACAGCTCAGGAGAGCTTCTGAGGCCACCAAGGGACAGACAGCCATAGTCTACGAAAACAAGGCAAATCAGATAGCCGGCATCAGAGCCGAGCTGAACGAATACGTAAAAGAACTTCATAAGGAACGCAAGTGCGGCAAAACGCTGTACGAGCTGATCAATGAATATGAAGCCAATCAATCCTACCCCGATATGACGCTGCCGGATTACAACGCCGTGGCAGAGATAGACCGCGAAAGAGCCGATCAGCAGGCGATTCTTCTTCAGCGCGTCACCGCTGCCGCGAAGGCGGTGGGTCACCCGAAGGATCATCCCCTTACCGCAGTAAAAACCGCGAATTATTCCCAGCAGCTCCGCATGACGCTGCCCCAAAACATTGCCGCATATCAAGCTGCCCTGCGCGGCTTGCAAAGTGCAGTCCAAGCATTCACCGCCGAGGTGGATATCCCTTCAGGTACGTTTGCTCAGATTTCGGCAATGAACGCGGCGGCACATGAGTTGAAGCAGTGGCTCTCCTTCCCGAGAGCGTGGGCACAGTCGGAAAACGCAGGATTCTTCCTCACACAGATACAGGAGATGAGCCTGCACTATGCAAACGCCAATCAGTACGCGGCAATGCTCTCGCAGTACTGGCGGCAGGAATTCCTCACCCTTGACGCCATGCAGCTTCTGGCGGAATACCGCACGGCAGCGGCAAAATGGCTCATTCCGCGCATGATGGGCATTAACGCTCTCTGCAAAAAGCTCATTCCGTATGCCCTCGGCACAATCAATAAGAATCAGCTCGAACAGCAGCTTGTCACGCTGCTGAATTACCGCAACGAGATGGACGCCGCGTCTGCACTCTTTGCTCAGTACGGCGATTCTCTCGGGAACCTATACAGCGGCAGCGCTACCGACTGGAACAGCATCAGCATGTCCTGCGCCGCCGCAAAGGAAAGTGCTGCAAATCTGGATAATACCTTCGGCGGCTCTGAATTCCGCACGCATTACTGCAGCAGACCCGAGCTACGGGAGAAAATCGAAGGTGTGATCGGCGCAATGCCTTCCGTGCTTGAGGTAAAGAACGCACTTGATGAGGTAATTGATACGTCATATGAGCCGGACGATGACTGGCTGTCTGCCCAGATGGAAGTGTGTGACAATGTGGCAGCACACTTTGACGAGATTAAGGAATGGATCACATGGAATGCCATTTCACGCGAAGCGATCAACTGCGGAATGGAATGTGCCATTAACGCATACAGGCAGGGAATTGCTCATGAGGACGTCGCCGGCAGCTTCAGGAAAATCATCTCAAAGACCCTCGCCATGCAGATCATTGATTCCGTGCCGGTGCTTAACGGCTTCTCCGGCGCGGTGTTCAACGAGAAGATCGAGCAGTTCAGGCAGATGGATGAAGAGCTTACCAAGCTCACCCAAAAGGAAATCTATTGCAGACTCGCATCAAGAGTGCCGAATTTCGCAAAGGAAGCGGCGCAAAGCTCCGAGCTGGGCATACTGCAAAAGGCGATACGCAGCGGCGGCAGAGGCATGAGCATACGCAAGCTGTTCGACCAGATACCAAATATGCTGCCGAGACTTTGCCCCTGTATGTTGATGAGTCCTATCTCGGCTGCGCAGTATCTTGCGCCAAATAGAGAGCCATTTGACCTTGTGGTATTCGATGAAGCCTCACAGATAACCACCTCAAAGGCGGTCGGCGCTTTGGCAAGGGGAAAGAATGCCGTCATAGTGGGCGACCCGAAGCAGATGCCGCCAACGTCCTTCTTTGCCACCAATACGGTCGATGAAGACAATATTGACGACGAAGACCTTGAAAGCATACTCGACGACTGCCTTGCTTTGAATATGCCCCAGACACATCTTCTCTGGCATTACCGCAGCCGTCACGAAAGCCTGATTGCTTTCAGCAACCGTCATTTCTATGAGAACAAGCTGTACACATTCCCCTCTGTCAACGACCGTGAGGCAAAGGTCAGACTGGTTCACACCGACGGATATTTTGACCGCGGCAAGAGCCGGCAGAACCGTTCGGAAGCTGAGGCTGTGATAGCCGAGCTGAAACGCCGCTGTCACGATAAAAAGGACAGCAAGCTGAGTGTGGGCGTAGTTACGTTCAATATCAACCAGCAGAATCTGATAGACGACCTGCTTATCGACGCCTGTAAGGAGGACAGCACCCTTGAAGGCTGGGTTAACAACAGCAAGGAGCCTCTCTTCATCAAGAACCTTGAAAACGTGCAGGGCGACGAGCGCGACGTCATTCTCTTCTCGATAGGCTACGGTCCCGACAAGGAAGGACACGTCTCCATGAATTTCGGTCCTCTCAACCGTGACGGAGGCTGGCGCAGACTGAATGTCGCCGTCTCCCGCGCAAGATGCGAAATGGTGGTATTCTCTACGCTGGAACCCGATCAGATCGACCTTAACAGGACTCACGCGGAAGGCGTTGCGGCGCTGAAATCATTCCTTGAATACGCCGCCGGAAGAGATCATTTCCACGACGAATATGCTTCCGCAAACGGAGCAGGCGATATCGAGGGTGTGAGCAAAGCAATTTGTGCCGCTCTTGCCGAAAGCGGATATGAAACCGAGCGCAATGTCGGTCATTCCCAGTATCGCATTGACATCGGCGTCATCGACCCGAACGATTCCGAGCGCTATCTGCTGGGAATCCTTCTCGACGGAAGCACCTACCGCAATTCCAAAACGGTGCGCGACAGAGAGCTTGCCCAGATAAGCGTCCTCGGAAGTTTAGGATGGAGCATAGCCCGCGTCTGGTCGATGGATTGGTGGGACAACAGCCGCAAAGAGCTTGCACGTCTTTTGGAGCTGCTTGAAAAGGCGTCAGAGCTGTCACGCATTGCCGCCGGACAATCCGACGAAGGAGAGAGGGAAGACTCCGAAGCTCAGCCGCAGGCAACTGATGCAGAGCCGGAGACAAAGGCTGAAAGCGAATTGCCTCCCGAAGATGAAATAGAAATCATTCCCGAAGCGCCACAGCCGCTGATTTCCGCCAATGTGGTACCTTATAACGCAGCAGAACTCAAGTCCATAGAGCTTACCACCGAAGACTTTGTGCAGCCGGCATGCAAAAAGATCATCAAGGACGCAATAAAGGCTGTCATCGAAACGGAAGCGCCCGTCAGCGAAGCAAGGCTTTCACGCCGGGTTATCCAGAGCTTTGGCATAACCCGCAGCGGCGCCAAAATTCAGAATCACCTTTCGCAGCTGATAGAGTCGCTTGGACTGCAAAGCACCGTTCAGTATGAGGACAGATTTATCTGGCGCAAAGACCAGAATCCCGACGAATACACCCTGATACGCACCAACGGTGAAGGGGACAGCAAGCGCGACGTAAAGGAAATTCCTGTGCAGGAAGCAGCCAACGCCGTATGCCTTGTGCTGCACGAACAGATCAGCATGTCGCATGACGATCTTGTAAAGGAATCAGCCAGACTGATGAACTTTACACGAATTAGCAGCAATGTCAGCGCGACATTTGATGGGGCTGTCCAGTACGCCGATGCAAAGGGCTGGCTTTCCACCGACGAAAACGGCAATTGCAGACTTTCGGAGCTCGGAAGCGAATACGCAGGAACATTCAACAGTTGATATACAAAAAAACAAAATCAAATAAAAAGTATCCCATGTCAAATAAAAAGCCAATCTCTGACATGGGATATTTTGTGTGTTGACGGGACGCATAAAAATATGTTATCCTTGAATCACGGTGAAAAACTTCTCAGGTTAAAGAATTCACCGATATTATTCAAGGAGGTCTTCATATTGAAGAAAAGATTGCTTTCACTCGTTATGGTAGCCATGCTGGCGATTTCCGCAGCGGCTCTTCCCAATGCTGGATCGCCCTCATTCACGGCATACGCGTCTGCCAATTATGCCAGCGCTCAGATGGAAGGGTACGCCCGTCAGGTCGCCGGTATAGTCAACCGCGAACGTGCCGCCAACGGTCTTTCCCCGCTGAAATATTCCGATAAGCTGAGCGAGGCGGCGCTTGTACGTGCGGAGGAAATCCAGAGCGCATTTTCCCATACCCGTCCGAACGGAACGCGCTGCTTTACAGCAATGACCGAAGCGGGAATCAACTACCAATCGGCAGGGGAGAACATAGCCTACGGTCAGCGCAATCCCGAAGAGGTTATGAATTCGTGGATGAATTCGTCCGGACACCGTGCGAACATTCTCGGCAGCTATGAGTACATCGGTATAGGCGTTACTTACAAGAACGGCACATATTACTGGTCGCAGTTCTTTGCATCGTCAAACGACCTGAGCGGAGAAATCATTACTCTCGGCAATACGGCAACTTCCGCAACTACCAAGTCCACCACCGCGGCAACCTCGGCAACTGCCAAGTCCACCACTGCGGCAACTTCCGCAGCAACCAAGTCCACCACCGCGGCGACCTCGGCAACTACTAAGACCACCACCGCAGCGACCTCGGCAACTACCAAGTCCACTACCGCGGCAACTTCCGCAACTACCAAACCCACATCAGCAGAGCAGAAAAACGCTCCCTGCAATGACTCTGCGACAAATTGCAATTGCAGCAGCAAAACGAAACTCATGAGAATTCTGATGTCTATGCTGGGAATGTCCAAATAAAACGGATAAGCCAATATAAAAAAGGAGTGATATTCACATATAAACATAGCCCGGAGATTTTCCTGTAAAAAGGATTTCTCCGGGCTTATTAAAAATGTCTGAATTTACAAATCTTCTACAAAAACGCAACAATGACGAAATACCGATGAATTAATATGTTAAATATCATACAAAAAAGGGGAATGATAATTATTATGGAAGAAAAAAACAATGCTCTTGATATTTTCGGCGGCAATGACGGCATGAAACAGACAATAATGGCTCATGCCAACGAGCTGTTGGATACCATGCTGGATTTTAAGGAGTTAATGTTTTATTATTCATCGGCAATTCGTGAAATACGCACTAAGCTGGAAATTCTTGACACCGAATTTGAACTGAAATACCAGCGTAATCCCATCAGCTCCATACAGACCCGTCTTAAAAGCACAATGAGTATAATGGAGAAAATGAACCGCAAGGGTTTAGAGATAAACACCGAGAACATTGAGCAGAATCTGAATGATATTGCCGGCGTGCGTGTTATCTGTACTTATGTGGATGATATTTACAGCATTGCCGAGGCGCTGATCAGGCAGAATGACATTGAGCTCATCGAAAAAAAGGATTATATATCAAATCCTAAGCCCAACGGCTACAGAAGTCTTCATCTCATCGTTTCGGTGCCGGTGTATTTTGCACAGTCTACCAGACGTGTCAAGGCTGAAATACAAATCCGGACGATAGCGATGGATTTCTGGGCAAGTCTCGAGCATCAGATCAAATACAAAAAGCAGATAAACGATCCGGACAATATCGCCGATCAGCTGAAAAAATGCGCAGACATCATCACCTATACAGACATTCTCATGCAGAACATACGTCAGCAGATAGACGACGAGCAGCCCGAAAAATCCGATCTTGACAAGATCTATGACAAGCTGAAAAAATTCGACGTTCCTATAGGAGAATAGCATAATAACATAATAACAAGAGCCTCTGTTAATAACGTCATGCGCTGTGACGCCAACAACAGAGGCTTATTATTTTGAATAAATGAAGATCAATCGCGCACAGGCGGGAGCTTAACAGAAAAGGTACTGCCTTTGCCGATCTCGCTTTTGACGCTCAACTCAGCATTTGCAAGCTCAGCGATTCTCTTTACAATGGCAAGACCAAGACCGTTGCCCTCCGACTTGTGCGAAGTGTCGGACTGATAAAATTTGTCAAAAATCCTGTGTATTGTTTCTTCGTTCATTCCTTCACCGCTGTCGGTAATATCGACACAGATAAAGTCCTGCTTCTTCCTGCATCTTACAAGCACCGTGCCGCCTTTGTGTGAAAATTTAATTGCGTTTCCTATCAAATTAAGCCACATTTGTGCAAGCATTTCTTCATTGAAATTATAAATAATCTCATCAAGCTCAAGCTCTATACTTATATCGCGTGCAGTCCACTGCTTTTCCAGCAGAAGAACCGTTCTCCTTATCTGCTCGTCAAGGTAAAATTGAGTTTTGTCGGTAACTATCTGCTGATTCTCAAATTTGATAAGTGTCAGAATATTGGAAGAAAGTCTTGCCAGCCTGTCGGATTCATAAGCAATAATATCGGTGTATTCCTTTCGCTGCTCGTCGGTAAGGGAATGCTGTTCGTTGTCCCTTTGCAGCTGACGCGCAAAGCCTCGAATGGAAACAATGGGGGTTTTGAATTCATGCGAAAAGCTGTTGATAAAATCGTTGCGGAAAAGCTCGGTTGCTTCCAGTTCATCAGCCATGCTGTTAAAGCTGCGCATGAGATTATCCAGCTCTCCAATAACGTTCTGTCCGGACAAACGCACCTTGAAATTGCCCTGCCTTATCTCCTCGTTTGCTGCGATAAGACGGCGAAGAGGATTGATGAACAGTTTCCCCACAAAGCCAGCCAATACCGTACCGATTATCATGCATGAAATGATAACGATGATCGGTAAAATAAGCGGCGTAAGTGCCGCCGAAGGAATAAAGTTGAGAGAGTACAGAAGAATATAAAAGCCTGCTGTGATAATACCAGCCGATAAAAGTATCACCAGCACGAGCAGGGTGTAAGCTGTTCGCAGCGATCTCAGAGAATGAATTCGTTTTTTTCTCTCGGCTGCTTTTTCTTTCAGCTTTTTGCTCATTGGCGTGCCACCGCCTTGTAGCCAAGACCGCGCACGGTAATGATCTCAAAATCGTTGTTATTCTTGAAGCGTTCCCGAAGCCTGTTGATATGTACGTCCACGGTTCTTTCGTCGGTTTCGCTGTCCATATCCCACAGCTCATCCATGAGCTGTCTGCGGGTAAAAACCTTGTTCTGATAGGAAAGCAGCTTGAAAATAAGCAGAAATTCTTTCTGGGGAAGCTCGGAAGATTCACCGTTTTGCTCTACTGTCATGGAATCGTAGCTCAGCTTTGTATTTCCGATGATAATGTACCGTTCACTGGCGATCTTTGCCCGTCTGAGAAGCGCGTTGATCCGCAGCAGCATTTCTTCCTCGTCGACAGGCTTTACCATGTAATCGTCAGTTCCCGCCAGAAAACCCTCACGCTTGTCAGCCGGCGTTTCCCGTGCAGTCACCATTAATATCGGAATGTAACAGTCACCTTCGCGCAGCAGGCGGGTAAGCTGAAATCCGTCCATTCCCGGCATCATCACATCGAGCACAATAAGATCGACCTGCTTCTTGTCCAGCAGTGCCAGCGCTTCCTCACCGTCGCATGCGGAAATGGCATTGTATCCGTTCTGAATGAGCACTGTCTCCATCAGACGCCTTGTGTTTTTGTCATCCTCCACTACCATTATATTGAACATTTTCCTATTACCTCGTTATTATTCTTCAGTCTCAGTGTTCTCCTTGCAATACTCAAAAAGCTCTCTTATCCTCGAAATGTTTCCGCCAAGATATAGATAGCCGAAGAGCGCCTCCAGTCCCGTTGCAGTGTGATAGGCAGCCGATGACTTTCTCGGCGAATGTGATGTATGATGATTTCTTCCCCTGCGGAACACACCTTCTTCCTCGTCATTCAGATGGGGGAGAATACGCTTCATGTATTCCGCCTGTGCCTCACACCTGACCATAGCCACAGCGCGGCTGTGCTGTGCAGCAGCGTGCGCATTGCTTGCGGAAGCAAGGTATTCCCTGACCAGAAGTCCGAATACGCCGTCCCCAACGAATGCGAGCACGTCGCTTCCGCAGCTTTTGGGATTGCATTCCAGCCCGAGAAGGCGTGTCAAATTGTCGTTTTCTGTCATAAATCCAGTCCTCTCGAAAGTCTTGCATCGGCGTGGTCGATAAATTGAACCGCGGTTCTCGGGGAACGTCCGCCCTTTGAAATAGCCCATTGCTCCGCCGCCATTTCAAGCTTCTTGCGGTCGATATTAAAGCCACGCTCGTCGGCAAGCGCGTGAATGATTCTGTAGTAATTCTTTCTGTCGGGAGCGAGGAATGTCACCTGCACGCCAAACCGGTCGGAAAGCGACAGCGATTCCTGAATGGTGTCGGCAAGGTGCAGTTCGTCGCCGCTTCGCGCCGACATGGTTTCGTTGAGAATATGCCGGCGGTTGGTGGTGGCATAAATCAAGGCGTTGCCGGGACGTGACGCTATGCCGCCTTCCAGAATTCCCTTGAGCGCCGCATAGTTTTCATCCCCTGCCTGAAAAGACAAGTCGTCGATAAATATGATGAATTTCAGCGGCAGCCCGGCAATTTCCTGAACGATGTCGGGATATTCATTGAGGTACATCTTGGGCAATTCAATGAGCCTGAGACCCTTGTCGCAGTATTCATTGAGCAGCGCCTTAACGGTAGAGGATTTTCCTGTACCTCTGTCGCCGTAGAGCAGGCAATTGTTGGCAGGAAGTCCGTCAAGAAATGCAATGGTATTTTCCACCACAGGTCTGCGGATTTCTTCGTATCCCTTGAGCGAGTTAAGGCTTATCAGATCAGGATTTGCTATGGGAATGCTTTTTCCGTTGCGTCTGACAAAGGCGATATATCTGGCGTATTCGCCGCAGCCGTTTGTCATGTGGAAGCGGACAATGCCCTCCGTGGTTATTTCGGTTGTACCGCAATCCCATGCCGGAAGCACCGCGAGCGGATTCTCTCCGAATTCGGCTCTGCGCGGGTAAGCATTGATAATATCCTCGGGGGTAAGGGCTGCAATTTCACGCAGCGTAGCGAGGTCTCTGCGGACAGCCTCCATCGTTTTGCCGGAAGACCACGCCTCCGAGCTGTCACAGTCCACCGCTTCGCCGCCTGCCGCCGCCCGCGTGAATACGTTGTCGTCGTAGACCACTTTGTTGTATACGGCGTCGCTAAGCGATTCAGCGCGGCTTTCCTCATTGCTCAGAGCGGAAAAGAATCTGCCCCATTTGAGCGCAAATTCATCCGGAGGATTGTCCATCGCCCCCATTAAATCATACAGGCTTGAAAACAGCTCTGTCTCGAGCAGTCCGTGATAAATCGAGAGAGCTGAAAGCCTGATTTTAAGCATAAAAAGTGAATTCATTCTGATGCACTTCTTTCGGATTATATTCAACTGAAATGATTTTACACTTTTCGGGCAGCAAAGTCAATGTGTAATGAGAAGATGTTATTTTTACGGTGTAAATTTTTAATAAATTTCTTTAAACCTATTGGCATTTTGACAAAAATATGATATTATAAATTGTTGTATATTAATTATGGGGGCGAATTTATAATGACAACATTCAATATGGTACATACGTCCGACCTGCATTTAGGCTCACTTTTCTCTTCAACGCCTGAGGTTGCCGAACTGAGAAAGCAGGAGCAGATAGATACTCTCAAGCAGATTCTCGACCTATGCACAGCCAACAAAGCCGACGCCTTGCTGATTGCAGGGGATATGTTCGACAGCATGAGAGTGGAAAGTGCATTTCTCGAACGAGTCAAGCTTCTTATCAGCCATTACAATCTGCGTGTGTTCATCACTCCGGGCAAGCACGACCCTGCCACACCCGACTCCTGCTACAACACCGAATGGCCGCAGAATGTGCATGTTTTCCGCGGAGGCATGGAGAAGGTCGAAATTCCCGAAAAAAACACCTGTGTGTGGGGCGCCGGATTTACGCGTACCCAGTGTGAAGAATCTCTTTTGAAAAACTTTAACCCGATAAACAGCAGAATCAATATCCTCATGCTTTACGGCGAACTGTTTGACGGGACAAGCACCGACAGCACATGCAATCCGATTGACGTTGAGGATATCAAAAACTGCGGCGCCGATTACGTCGCGCTGGGTTCATCACATACATATCAGTACTACGAAAACAACGAGCTTTTATACTGCTATTCCGGCATGCCTTCTGCCTGCGGCTTTGACGAACCGGGGGAGAAGGGCGTGCTCTGCGGCTACGCGGCAAAGGGATTTGCACGCATGACTTTTACTCCGCTGGATGGGCGCGTTTATTCAAAGGAAAAAATTGATATTAACGGCTGCGCTGAGCCTGAGCAGTTTGCGGATCGCATTATTTCAGTGCTTCGCGACAGATACGGCGAGAAATACTCCTATAACCTTTACGACATCAGTCTCATCGGAACGCCTTTTGAGGGAGTCATTCCTCCCGTACCTGAGATAAAAAGGCTGCTTTCGGAGTCGTCGATTTTTTATGCGAGGCTTACGGATGTTACCTCTCCCACAGTGGATTTTGAGCTTCTGATGAATGACGGTTCGCTTAAAGGCGCGTTTGTCAGAAAGCTCTTTGAAAAAAAGCAGTCTGACAGCCGCGGCGGAGACAAATACATGCGCGCTTTGCTCTACGGATTGAGCGCGTTTGAAGGGAACGTGAAGATAGATGAAGATTATTGAGATAAATATTAAATGCTTCGGCAAGCTCAGAGACTTCGTTCTTAAACCGGGCGATGGAGTAAACATTATATACGGCAAAAATGAATCCGGCAAATCAACCATCATGGCGTTTATCAAGGCGATGTTTTACGGATTTGAATCGGGTGAAAAGCGCAGGCAATATGAGCCGTGGAACGGCGGACAACCGGCAGGTTCTATCGAATTCGAGTTTGACGGAAAGACATACTTTCTCAATCGCACCTTCGGCGAGTCGAAGGGATATGATAAAATCTCGCTTTTCGACAAGACCAACGGTGAAACCGTACCTCTTTCACCGGGGCAGGAACCCGGCGCTCTTGTATTCGGCATCAACATCAGGACCTTTGTCAGCTCGGTCTTTATCGGACAATCGGGCATTGCCGTTGAAGGGGAAAACCATGAGGTCATCAACCGTTTGGTAAATCTCACCTCAGCAGGCGATGAGCATGTATCCAAGCGTGAGATAGACAAAAGGTTAAAAAATGCCGCCGCAGCGATTGATTCAAAGAAATCCGACGCAATCCTTCCCGAGCTTCGCAAGCAAAAACGCGAGCTGATGGATTCGCGTGCCCAGATGATCAAGGTGCTTGCGGAATCGGACGATCTGAGAAACAAGATAGCGGTAGATATGCGTGAGGAAAAAACGCTCTTACAACAGAAGAGCTTTTTAGAGGAAATGTACGACAGGCTCGAAAAAAAAGAAGAACTTGTCGAAATTGATCTCATACTCCGCAAACGCGACGAAGTTGCCGAGCTGGAAGAAAAATACAATCGGCTGGACAAGCTTTTCAGCGGAGAGCTTGCCGACGGAATGAGCGAATTCATGTCCGATTCGAGTAAGCTGCTGGACGAGGAAAAGGTAAGAGAGGCTGCTTTGCAGGAAAAAGTGGACGAGCTGGAAGACCTCAGAAGGCAGGCGGTTTCGATAGACCGTCCAAAGCTGAATATGACCAAAATCGTTAAGAAGTACACCAAGGAAATCGAGCTGGCTTTCGATCAGTACGATTCGCTTGTTAGAGAGAGGCGAGAACTGGAGCTTGCCATAGAGCAAAAGGAAGATCCTGTAGAGGAACCCGAAGACATGAGACTGGTCGGAGGCATCTGCGCCATTGTCATGCTGGCAACGCTTTTCCTCGGCATTTTTGTACATTGGATTTTCTACCTTATGGGCATTCTGGCAGTGATAAGCATTGCGGTCTATCTGTTCATATATAAGAAGAGCATTGACGAAGAGGATAAATTCAGCGAAGAAGAATTGGGGCTTTCCAATATCAATGAACAGATGAATGCGCTGAATGAAGAAAACCGCTATATTTTGGATGAATTCGGCATAAGGACAATGGATGATTTTGACAAGCTGTATAAGGCAATTGAGCAGAATCAGAAAAGGTACATTGAAAGCAGAGAAAAAAAGCTTAAACTGGAGGCTCAGATTTCCGACCTGAAAGGAGAACTTGACGCAGTCAGAAAAAAGCTTCAGGACAATCTCGCAGCCTACCATGAAACCGAATCAAGCGAAGAAGCCACGGGCATTATCAATAAACTCAGCACGATGAAGCGTGAGCATGAAAAGCTTTCCTTCAAGCTTGCTTCGGCAAAAGACACTTACAATTTCATGCTCAGAGGCCGCAGTATCGACGAGCTGGTTTTGTACAGTGAGCAGGTTCGCAGCAATGTTGAGCTTGAGGTTCCCGATAGCTTTACCAAGGATAACGTCAAAAGCAAACTCACGGCAGTTAACGCTAAATTAGAGGAAATCAGCGCACAGATTTCGCGCGAAGAGACCGAGCTTCTTCTCAAGCCCTACAGCACTCAGAATGTTCAAAAAGTTTCGGACGAAATAAAGGCATTGAACAGACGCATTGAGCATTACGAATTTGAGCTCAGCGCCATTGAGGAAGCGCAAAAAACACTTGACGAAGCATTTCAGGAAATGAAAATCGACTTCGGACCAATGATCAATTACCGTGCTTCCCGATTGCTCAACGGCATGACCGGCAGCAAATCCAGCTCGGTGCTTGTGTCGGATAAGCTGATTCCCTCGTTTGCCGAGCAGGGCGACAGCCAGCCCAGAAGCAGTGAATGGATGGGCGCAGGTACATACGACCAGATCTATCTCGCCCTGAGACTCGCGCTGTCGGGTGTTGTAACAGATGAAATGCTGACCGTTTTGCTGGACGATTCCTTTGTACAGTTCGACGATGATCGCATGACCGAAGCACTCAAGTTCATCAAGGATGACAATGCTATCGGTGAGATAGGTCAGGTCATTATCTTCACCTGTCACAAGCGCATGGTGAGCACTGCCAAAAAGCTGGAAATGACAGATAACGTATTCAGCATGTGATTTTCTAAATTCATTCTAAATATAAAAAAGCAAGCCACAATGCAGTTTTAATCACTTAACTGCGCTGTGGCTTTTTGTTATGTACATAATAAAATATCATTCCATCCTGCGAACCTGCACCGCTGTACCGATAATGTGTATGTCGGATTCTTCCAACTGTTCTGTAGTGAAAAACATTTCTTCTGTTCTGCGGTCGAGAGGAATAATTGATTTGCCGTTTCGCTTTCTCACAAGGTGGCAGAGAAATGCATCATCCGAGCCTATGCTCACAAGACCGACACGGTCTGAAGGAATCTTGCTTCTCCGCTCGAATATAACGATGTCTCCGTCGTAATATCTGGGAGCCAGCTCGCTTCCGCTGATACGCAGTCCGAAAAATTCGTGCCCTCCGATCAGCCACTTTGAAGGAATTATTTCAATAGAGTCATTCTCAACATCTCCGCCGTCAGTTGTATTATATCTCGAATAGATTTTTAACACATGACCTGTATCGGACTGCTCGGAATTTGAATTCAGCTCCGTCATTGCATCAGTTTTGCACAAAAGGTAATCCGGAGGCACGCCGAATATATTGGATAGAAAGTAGATAATTCCGGCGGAAGGCTCATGAATTCCGTTTTCATATTTGGAAATCATGCCTTTGTTTATGTTGGCATTGTAATCGCGGTTCAGTCTTTCAGCCACTTCCTGCAGCGAAAAACCTGCACTCTTGCGAACTGCTTTGATTCGCAATCCGACGAGTGCAGCTTCCTGCTTTTGGGTATCGGATTTTGGAGTTCTCAACAGAAAACCTCCTTTAAAAATCTCTTACGATATTCTCATGGAAATGTCAAACGCCTGCACCGAATGAGTGAGAGCACCTATTGAAATAATATCAACGCCCGTCTCTGCCACCTCGCGCAGGGTATCATGCGTAATGCCGCCGGAGGCTTCAAGCAATGCCTTACCGCCGACCATTTCAACTGCCTTTTTCATTGTGGGGCAATCCATGTTGTCGAGCATGATAATATCTGCGCCGGATTCCAGAGCCTGCTTTACTTCGTCGAGATCACGGGTCTCTACTTCGATTTTTACCATGTGACCCAGCCTGGAGCGCAGAGTGCTGACAGCGCCGGCAATTCCACCGCAGGCGTCGATGTGGTTGTCCTTGAGCATAGCGCCGTCGCTGAGATTGTAGCGGTGATTCTTGCCGCCGCCCACGGTGACGGCATATTTCTGAATGGCGCGAAGCCCGGGAAGTGTCTTGCGCGTGTCGGTAATCGCAGCATTGGTTCCTTTCACTATGTCTACACAGCGTGCCGTTTCGGTCGCAATGCCGGACATATGCTGTATCAGATTGAGCGCAGTACGCTCACCTTTGAGCAGGCAGCGCATATTGCCGGAAAATTCGCAAATCACATCGCCCTTGGCAATCTTGTCGCCGTCATGGAAATGAACCGTACATGCAAAGCTGTCGTCCAACAGCCGGAATACCCTCATGGCAGCATCAATTCCGCAGAGCACACCCGAAGCCTTCGCCACAAAATAGGCTTGTCCTCGCTGATCCTCCAGAATCACAAGATCTGCGGTCGTGTCTATATAATTGATGTCCTCTTTGAGGGCATTTTTAATCAGATCATCCAAATAAAAGTCCAGTACCATGTTTTTAATGCATCTCCCGTCAGTTGTTGTTCTTGGCGTTCTCGATATCCTCATTCAGCACAATATACGCCACTGTCACAGCGCTTCGGGCTTCAATCAGATCCTTACTCATTGCCAGATCATCTGCATAAACCTCTTTGAGAAGCTCCTCAATGACAGGCATATTGGCAGCAGCCTTTTCCGTATTGAGGGTGACAAAATGAGCTTCCTGCAATATATTCCGAATCGTCGTGCGAATCCCTTTGCGCAGCGGCTTGCCTTCTTTGGAGGGCATTACCGGCTCGTCCTTCGGCTTTGCGCAGCCGTTGACGCAGATATTCAGAATAATGTCCGTCGCGGCGCGTCTGGAAAACACAAGAGCCTCCAGCAGAGAATTGCTCGCAAGACGGTTTTTACCGTGTATGCCCGTGTGAGAGCATTCGCCGACGGCATAAAGTCCCGGCACGTTGGTTCTCGCTTTGGTGTCAACGTTAATGCCGCCCATCAGATAGTGCTGAGTAGGATATATCGGAATCCAGTCCTTTGTCATGTCAATGCCCTCTTCAAGGCATTTTTCATATATCATCGGGAATCTGCTTCTCACAAAGTCGGGTTCTTCGTGCGTGATGTCGAGATAGAATTTGTCGCTGTTCAGACGCTGCCCTTCCTGTATAATAATTCTGGAAACAACGTCACGCGGCGCAAGCTCACCGCGGTAATCGTAATTTTCGACAAAGCGGTCGCCGTTCACATTTCTAAGCACAGCGCCTTCTCCTCTGACAGCCTCGGATATCAGGAAGCGCTCGTGGGAATCGTCCTTTGGGGCAAATCCCGTCGGATGGAACTGAATATAAGAGAGATTCTTTATCTTAGCGCCGATATGATAAGCCATTGTAATACCGTCTCCGGTGGCAATGGCTGAGTTAGTGGTGTATTTGAACACCCTGCCTATTCCGCCTGTACCGAGAATCACATAGGGTGCAAAAACAGGCATTATATTGCCGTCAGCCGGCATAATGCCAAGCCAGAAGCCGCCGCCGCTGTCCTTTTGCAGAGAACAGAGCAAGGTGTTTTCCAGAAGCTCGACATTCGGCTTTGCCGCGACAAGCTCCAGAAGCTGGCGAACTATCTCGCGTCCGGTGGAATCCTTGTGATGGGCAATCCTGTGGCGGCTGTGTCCGCCTTCCAGCGTCATTGCGAGATTGCCCTGGCTGTCACTGTCGAACTGCACGCCCAGCTCCCGCAGCTTGAGTACATCGGAAGGTCCCTCTGTGACAAGCACCTCGAGAGCCGACAGGTCGTTTTTGTAGCCACCGGCAATCAACGTGTCGGCTATATGCAGCTTGTAATTGTCGTTGTCCTTGTCAATGACGGCTGCCACGCCGCCCTGCGCAAGCGAACTGTTGGAAAGAGACAATTCCCGCTTGCTGATGACCAGAACGCTGATATCGCTGCTGAATTGAAGGGCAGCATATAAACCCGAAACACCCGAGCCGACGATAACTACATCATAATTGTCTTTCATTTGAAATTTGTCATTCCTTAACCTCAAAATATTTTCGGCATAACGAAAAATATCAGCCGCCGTATTTCAGCATATTGTCAATGCTGCGTTTAGCTTTTAGACGAAGCTCTTCTTCTATCTCAATGACGTCTCCGAAGTTACCCAAGAGGGCATCGTAGACATTTTGAAGGGTGGTCATCTTCATATTGGGGCAAACCAGCTTATTGGGAGCCAGCTGCCAGAAGCCGCGTTCGGGGAAATCTCTGCTCAGCTTGTCGCAAACGCCTTTTTCGGTCGCGATAATGACATCCTCATTGCAGCTCTTGCAATACTCGATGATCTCGGAGGTGGAGCCGATAAAGTCACAGAGATCAACCACTTCCTTGCGGCACTCGGGGTGAACGGCTATTTTGGCTCCGGGGTGAAGGGCTTTGGCTTCCTGTACATCCTTGACAGATACGCTGTGGTGCGTCGGGCAGCAGCCGTCCCAGAGGATAATTTCTTTTTCCGGCACGAATTTCGCAACATAGCCGCCGAGATTCTGGTCGGGAATAAACAGCACCTTTTTCGACGGGAGAGAGGAAACGATTTTGACAGCAGTCGACGAAGTGACGCATACGTCACATTCCGCTTTAAGCTCGGTGCTTGTGTTGATATAAGCGCAAACGCACACATCGGGATTTTCCTCACGGAATTTTCTGACGCGTTCGGGAGAGATCTGCTCCGCCATCGGGCAGGTCGCTTTTCTGTGTGAGAGGACAACCTCCTTTTCGGGAGAGAGTATCTTTACGGTATCAGCCATGAAGCGCACGCCGCAGAGAAGTACCCGTTTGACATCAGGCATTTTCGCTGCTGCCTTGGAAAGGGCAAAGCTGTCGCCTGAGATGTCGGCAATATCTATGATGTCGGGCGCCTGATATGTGTGTGCAAGCACTAATGTACCAGTGTCCTTTTTTGCCTGAATGATTGCCTGTTTAAGTTCAGAAGTATTCATTAGATCATATCCTTTCCGGAATTAGCTGAAAGCTCTGCCGATCAAATAATAATTATAATCATTTTAGCACACTGTAACGCTCTTTTCAAGTAGTTTGCATATCATTAATATAGATTTTCTGCTCAAATATTTTATAATTTCTTGTTGCGAATTTTTATGATAGCTGATATAATTATCCTGAAACAAATGATCAGGAGAATATAATCATGACACAATCTAATGTTGAAATTTACACCGACGGAGCATGCTCAGGCAATCCCGGTCCCGGCGGTTGGGGTGCTGTTCTGATATATGGCGAGCATGAAAAGCAGCTTTCGGGCGGTGAAGCCGAGACCACAAACAACCGCATGGAATTGACCGCCGTAATTGAAGCATTATCGCTGCTCAAACGTCCGTGCAGCGTTACACTCACCACCGATTCCAAATACGTCTCTGACAGCGTGACAAAAGGCTGGGTGTACGGCTGGCAGAAGCGCGGTTGGAAAAAGAGTGACGGCAAACCGGCACTCAATGCCGACCTCTGGGAAAAACTGCTGCCGCTTCTTAAAACCCACGATGTGAAATTCGTCTGGATCAAGGGACACGCCGGGCACAAATACAACGAGATATGCGACAGGCTTGCAGTAGCGGAATGGCAAAAATTTAAGAAGTAATAATGCATAAACGCCCCTTTTGAGTGACACACTAATCACGTAGAAAGGGGTGTTTATAAAATCATGAGCAAGAAAAACAAACACAACAACAACATTCCCCAGACCGATGAGTACGGTCAGTTCGAGAGCATGGACGCTATGAATGTAGCTTCCGGCACGGAATGCACCGGCATGACGCCTACTCCGCCGGGCGGCTGCGACGATGCGACTTCCTACCGTGAGATATATGATATTCCGGTAGAGCAGGCGACGGTCAACACACGCCCGAACGAGCAATCCAAAAAGAAAAACAACAAATAAATAAAATGATTGCAAATGAAAAAACCTCTCTCACCACGTTTCCTTTAAATACAAATCGCGTGGGGGGAGAGGTTTTGTCTTTTAGTCAAAATAGGGATTTCCCTCCGACCACTGGTCTGAAGGATCCCAGCCGCTGTAATCGGATGATCTGATTCTTGCAGGAACGCCGGAACCTGAGGAACCGCTGTCGTCAACGATTCTGACGTCTGTTCCAATGGAGCAGTTGTCGTAGATCCACTTGCAGTCGCGTACGCATAATCTGATGCAGCCCTTGGAGGCAGGTGTGCCGAGCTTGTCGTATTCACTTTCGTCAAGCGTGGAAGCATCCTGTTGGAGGTACGGAACTGAGTGAAAGAGATAGTCGTCGCTGATAGAAGTGTTGTACTGTCCGTAAACATTGCCTTCCAGCCATCGCCAGCGATATTTTGCACGAATGCGGTATTTCCCCGTACGTGTAGGGGAGGACATTTTGCCTGTAGAGCATGTAAATATTTTTATTTCTTTTGTGTAATTGTCGCTTTGGTCTTTGCCGTACACCACAACCGACTGGCTTTTTTTATAAACCACAATAAAATATTTTGCAGAATGATCGTCAGGCTGTATTTTTTCTAAAAGCGCAGGCTCTTTTTCAGAGAATGTTTTTGAAGTCTTTTTTGCGGTCTTTGTAGCGGTTGTTGTAATTGTGGTTGCCTGCGAGTCGTTCTGAGTATCATTATTGCCGGAACTGACAAAAGACGAACGATTCCCAATTCCGCTCATTTTTTTTAATGTCAGTATCAGTCCGGAGAACACAGCAATTCCGGCAATTGCAAAGCATACTATTTGCACGGTGTTGAGTGAGGAGATAAATTGTCCGTTTTTCTTTTTTCTGTATTTTTTGTAATTTATGTGCTTTCCGTACATATCCTGACTCCCATGCAGATAAATTAAAAAAGTGCTTAATATGAAAATGAAAAAAATATCAATTGCTCACTTTATTATTGTAATATACCGATTTAAATATATCTTTAAGCTCATGTGAATCTCATTTGTTTTTTCTGTGAATAAACAACTAAAGACCCGCACAAACGGGATATTTCAGTTTATCCCGAAAGTACAGGTCTTATCAATTGGATTATGATTATTCAGATTTAAAAATTACTCAGCGAGCTTTGCCTCGAGAGTGTCAAGCTCAGCCTGAAGCTTTGCGGGCAGCTTGTCGCCGAATTTAGCGTAGAATTCCTTGATGCCGGGAACCTCAGCCTTCCAGAGATCCTTGTCAACATTGAGAATGCCTGCGAGATCTTCCTTAGAGAAGTCGAGTCCTTCAAGGTTAATATCGTCAACCTCGGGAACATAACCGATAGCGGTTTCCTTAGCGTCAACCTTGCCCTCACATCTCTTGAGCATCCAGTCGAGAACGCGGAGATTGTCACCGAAGCCCGGCCAGATGAAGTGACCCTCTTCGTCGGTGCGGAACCAGTTGACATGGAAAATCTTGGGAGCCTTGTCACCGAGCTTTTCGCCCATATCAATCCAGTGCTGCCAGTAATCTGCCATATTGTAGCCGCAGAAGGGGATCATTGCCATTGGGTCGCGGCGGACAACGCCGACTGCGCCGGTAGCGGCAGCGGTTGTCTCGGAAGCCATTGTGGAGCCTACAAATACGCCGTGGTTCCAGTCTCTCGACTGATATACCAGCGGAGCGGTCTTTGCGCGGCGACCGCCGAAGATGATAGCGCTGATCGGAACACCTGTGGTGGAATCAAATTCAGAGGATACGCAGGGGCAGTTCTTTGCGGGGGCGGTGAAACGGGAGTTGGGATGAGCCAGCTTGTTTCCGGCAGCGGTGTACTCTACACCGTTGACCTTCTCCCCCTTCCATTCAACAGCGTTGACAGGAGGATTCTTGTCGAGACCTTCCCACCAAACGGTGTTGTCGTCGAGATTCTGGGCAACGTTGGTGAAGATGGTGCCCTTTCTGGTGGACGCAAGTGCATTGGGATTGGACTTTTCGTTGGTACCGGGAGCAACGCCGAAGAAGCCGTTCTCGGGGTTGATAGCCCAAAGTCTGCCGTCGGGACCGATTCTCAGCCAGCTGATGTCGTCACCGACACACCAGACCTTGTAGCCCTTCTTCTTGTAGATCTCAGGCGGAACCATCATAGCAAGGTTGGTCTTGCCGCAAGCAGACGGGAATGCAGCGCAGACGTACTTGATCTCGCCTTCGGGATTCTCCAGACCGAGAATGAGCATATGCTCAGCCATCCAGCCTTCCTTCCAGCCCTGATAGGATGCAATGCGGAGAGCAAAGCACTTCTTGCCGAGAAGAACGTTTCCGCCGTATGCGGAGTTGACCGAGATGATGGTGTTGTCCTGCGGGAACTGGCAGATATATCTCTTTTCCTCGTCGACATCACACTTTGCGTGCAGACCCTTCACCCAGTCGGTATTCTCATCGCCAAATGCGTCAAGCACAGCCTTGCCGCAGCGGGTCATGATAGCCATGTTGAGAACAACATAGATAGAGTCGGTGACTTCGAGACCCACCTTGGAGAACTGAGAACCGATCGGACCCATGGAATAGGGGATGATGTACATTGTTCTGCCGGCGTATGTGCCTCTTGCGATATCGTAAAGCATCTTGTATGCTTCAGCGGGCTCCATCCAGTTGTTGGTGGGACCAGCCTCTTCTTTGGAGTTGGCGCAAATGAAGGTGCGTGCCTCAACACGGGCAACATCGTTTGGCTTGGTGCGGTGCAGATAGCAGCCGGGGAGCTTTTCCTCGTTGAGCTTGATCATTTCGCCGGTCTCGCATGCTTCCTTGCGGAGAGCTTCGAGCTGTTCCTCGGAACCGTCGATCCATACGATCTGATCAGGCTTGAGAAGCTCGGTCATTTCGTCGAGCCATGCGAGCATTGACTTGTTTGCAGTTAATGCCATTGTAAAATATCTCCTTTCACACTCGGGTAAATATGACTAACTCACCCGAAAGGTACAATTTTTTTGTACTTGGTATCATTATACAATACATGATATGATTTTTTCAATTGATAAAGTGTTAATAATTTTTTTAAATATATGTTATTTTTAACATAAGCGGATAATAAATATGCAAATTATGCAAAAATAGGGTTGTTTGTTCATATCCCACACACGATTTATTTGACGCTTTGCTTGAAATTAGTTTTTACCGTCGATATGGATGATAACGTACTCCGAATGACACTCAGTTTTGAGGTCAAGCCCCCAGCCTGCAATTCCTGAGGTAACAATCGCATTGAGATTTCCCTGCTTTTTAAAGCCATAGGTCATGTCGTTTGCTTTGATCAGTTCGCTTATGATACCAAACGGAAATATCTGTCCTCCGTGAGTATGACCCGATACCACCATATCACATCCGGCTTTGTCAAGGTTCACGTAATCGTTAGGCTGATGATCGGCGACTACCAGGGCTTTGGCGGAATCTGTATTTTGCGTCAGCTCGGCAATGCTCATTCTTTTACCAAACTGCCTGTCCAACCTGCCGATCAGCAGAATATCGTCATTGATAGACACCGTCTCGTCCTTGAGTATTGTGATGCCGTTCTTTTCGATAGTCTGTTCGAGCTGAGTCTGTGTGAAATTGGGCGGCGAACGGAATGTGCCGGAATCGTGGTTGCCGTAAACGTAATAAACGCCGTATTTGCTCTTTATTCCGCCGAGAATGGCAAAAGCCTCCTTCATTCCATCGAGCGTGGTGCTTTCGTCCACAATGTCTCCGCAAAGTATCACGAAATCGGGCGAAGCCTCCTCTATGGAATCAGCCGCTTGCTGTAATTGCTCGGATTTGAGCGAAATACCGTAGTGCAGATCGGCTATCAATGCCGCGGTGTAATCCTGAGAAATGCTCTTGTCAATAGTCACATCATAATCCGTGCGAACCACGTGATACATATTGTATTTTCCGTAGATATACACAGCGCAGGTGAGCAAAAGGGCGACAGCTCCGGTCTTGTAAGCAGCTTTCAGCCATTTCGGATATTTGATGTCTTTATCCCTGTTAACTCTTTTCACGATAGCTGCCGCAAGGTCGCTCAGAAGCAGGAAAACCGTGATATGCAGCACAATAACCAACCATGTCACAAACGAAAAAAATGCCGGCACAAGCGTCAGAATAAAAACGCCGGTTGTCATCAGATGTTTTTTCAGCCTGGATAATTCGCCGCCAAAATACTTCACAGCAGCGAGTATTTTCCTGTATAAATATACAAAATCACATATCACTATCAGCAGAAAAACAATAAGAAGAATGATAAAAAAGTCCATAGCATACCTCCAAAAAGTCCGATACCAAATCTGACGGGATCGCCGGAAATGGTATCGGATAATAAGACGGTTGATTAATTAAACAAAATAAATGCCTTAGTAAATCTTTATAAATGCCTTAGTGAATCTTTGCGCCGGGATTGAGACCGTCAACAAATATCACTTTGACGTCCTCGTTGCCTTCGGCGTCAAATCCGTTGTCGGCGGCAAGAATCATTCCGTTGCTCTCAACGCCGCAGAGCTTTGCAGGCTTGAGGTTAGCCACCACAAGCACGCTTCTGCCCTTGAGGTCTTCCGGCTTGTACCACTGAGAAATGCCGCTTGCGACAGTTCTGGGAGTGCCTGTGCCGTCGTCGAGGGTGAGCTTCAGCAGCTTTTTGGAGCGCTTGACAGGCTCACATTCCACTATGTTGGCAACTCTGAGGTCAACCTTGCCGAAGTCTTCAATGCCGATCTGCGTCGCAATGCCTTCCACCTCAAATTTCGGCTTTGCCGGCTCCTCAGCCGCCTTTTTGCTTGCCTCAGTAATAGCGTCAAGCTCGGCAATTTCTTTTTCAATATCAATTCTGGGGAAGAGGGGAGCTGCTTTAGTAACGGTGACAGTTTCAGGCAGCACGCCGAAATCGTAAATACTGCTCCATGTTGTCTGTTCCTCGGTGAGATTGAGCTGCGCCTGCACCTTAGGCATTGTGGTGGGCATAAATGGATGAAGCACAATGCTGATAATTCTGATGGATTCCAGCAGGTTGTACATGACGGTGGAAAGTCTCGGCTTGTTTGCCTCATCCTTAGCGAGAATCCACGGAGTTGTCACGTCGATATACTTGTTTGCCGCAGCAATCACCTTGAATATCTCTGTGAGCGCTACCGAGAACTGTAGATCGTCCAGATTCTTTTCCACCAGCGCCGGAAGAGCCTTGACGGCATTGACAAATTCATCGTCCTGTTCAGGATTGGGAGTGAACTGACGGGTCATGGTGTCCCCGAAGTACTTCTGCACCATGGCAATGCTTCTGGAAATCAGATTGCCAAGATCGTTCGCGAGGTCAGAATTGATGCGCTTGATCATATTCTCATTGCTGAAATCGCAGTCGCCGCCGAAGGGCATTTCGCGCAGAATATGATATCTCACAGCGTCAACGCCATAGCGGTCGCCCAGAATGAACGGATCGACGACGTTTCCCGTTGATTTGCCCATCTTTTTACCGCCGAAGTTTATCCAGCCGTGACCGTAGACCTTCTTGGGAAGCGGCAGGTCGAGCGCCATCAGAATGGCAGGCCAGATCAGGGAATGGAAGCGAACGATTTCTTTAGCCATCACATGAACGTCGGCTGGCCAGTATTTTGCAAAATCGTCGTACTTACCATTGAGATATCCGAGAGCTGTGATGTAGTTGGAGAGGGCATCGACCCAGACGTAAACAACGTGTCCCTCGTCGAAGTCCACCGGAACGCCCCATTTGAAGCTGGTTCTGGATACACAGAGGTCGTCGAGTCCGGGCTTGATGAAGTTGTTGATCATCTCATTGACTCTTGTCTGCGGCTGGAGGAAATCGGTTTCGGTGAGCAGCTTTTCGAGACGGTCGGAGAATTCGGAAATTTTGAAGAAATAAGCCTCCTCCGAAGCGTCGGTTACCTCTCTGCCGCAGTCGGGACACTTGCCGTCAACCAGCTGCGTTTCGGTCCAGAAGCTCTCGCAGGGCTTGCAGTACTTGCCCTTGTATTCGCCCTTGTAAATGTAGCCTCTGTCGTAAAGCTCCCTGAATATTTTCTGCACCGACTCAACGTGGTAATCGTCAGTGGTGCGGATGAAGCGGTCGTAAGAAATACCCATGAATTCCCAGAGTTTTTCAAAGTTGGCGACAATGCCGTCGACATATTCCTTCGGGGTAAGTCCGGCTTCCTTAGCCTTATCCTCGATCTTCTGACCGTGCTCGTCGGTTCCGGTAAGGAACATCACATCAAAGCCCTTGGCTCTCTTGTATCTTGCCATGGTATCGCAGGCAACGGTTGTATAGCAGTGACCGATGTGGGGATTTCCCGACGGGTAGTAGATAGGTGTAGTAATGTAGAATTTTTCCTTATTGTGATACTGACACATAATTATCAACGTCCTTCTCAAAATGTAATATGCAAAAACGTCCGTTTCATCCTTCAGAAAAAGGACGAGAGCGGACGTTAAGAATAACTGCTTCGTGTTACCACCTTTTGTTCGCCGCTGCCTCACGGCAGACAGCCTCAATGGGTGCCGACAACCGGACACACCTGCGCAGTAACGGGCGCACACGCCGATGCCTTATGAAATAAAGGTAAAATTCACTCGACAACGGAACTCCGAGACCATCTTCCGCAGCGTTCACATACCCGTTCACACCTTGCCGGGTTCTCTTGGATGCTAAAGCAGCGTACTCATCTCTTCACGGTTTTTAAATTATTCGTTTTTCAGATAACCCCAATTACTTTTTATGGTAATGTTCCTTAGCCTTCTCAGCCGTATCAAAGAAGAAATGATTGTAATCCCTCTCACTGAAAATGAATTCGACCTCGGACGTGCCGAACTTTTCATAGCTGACAAGATTCCAGCCGTAATCGTCGAACTCTACTCTGTCAACAAGGAACTCTGTCGGCTCATCGTCAGATGAATACATCTTGAATACGGAATCGCCTACATTCTGCGGAGGCAAAAGATTTCGCATCTGCTTTGTTTCGAGCAGTGAGACAATTTTGCTGATCACCTTTTTCTCAAGAACAGTAAGGCTGTATCTTTCCGCAATGCCGTTGAGCATAGCAATGTCGTCTTTAACTGCAACCTCAAGCTCCCCGTTTTCTTTTCCTTCGGCAGCAATTTCAGCACTGGCATCTGGAACGGTCTGATTGTTATCTTTCATCAATAATTCCAACTTTCAACAAATAATTAGATATCTAAGGATAAAATACCTTACATAATATTATATATTCATTGACCTTTAATTTCAACACAAAAATTCATGTCGATTTGCATGATTTTTTTTATGAATTTTATCAATAACGACCATAGCAAGATGAAATCTTGAATATGAAGCAGCCACATGCCTGAGCGATCAGTAATGTGGCTGCTTAACGGTTAAATAGTCAATGGAACGTCTTGATGTCAGATCACACGTCCATGCTGGAGATGGGTTCGACCTCGACCACCTTGTCTGTGGCAACGACCATACCGGTGCCCGCAGGAACGAGTTTGCCGATGATGACGTTTTCCTTCAGACCGATCAGCGGGTCAATCTTGCCCTTGATAGCTGCGTCGGTAAGAACCTTGGTAGTCTCCTGGAAGGACGCAGCCGACAGGAAGGATTCGGTAGAGAGAGAAGCCTTTGTAATACCCTGCATAACAGGCTTGCAAGTGGCAAGGCGGATGGATTCGTCGCCCTCCTGCTCACGGCGTGCCATGATTTCCTCATTGGCAGCCTCGAATTCCGCTCTGTCGACCAGAACATTGGGGAGGAGGAGAGTATCGCCGGGATCCTCGACCTGCACCTTCTTCATCATCTGACGGACGATAACCTCGATGTGCTTGTCGTTGATGTCAACACCCTGCAGGCGGTAAACGCGCTGAACTTCCTCGATGAGGTATTCCTGAACCGCGTTGGAGCCTTTGATTGCGAGAATGTCATGGGGGTTGACCGAGCCGTCGGTGATTCTGTCGCCGGCTTTGATAAAGTCGCCCTCCTGCACCTTTCTTCTGGAACCGAAGGGAATGAGGTAGGTGCGCTTTTCGCCGTTTTCAGGGTTGGTAACCACCACGTTGTTTTTGACAACGCTCTTGGTTCTGTCCTCTTCAAGGGATACAATACCGTCGATCTCGCTGATAATGGCAAGAGCCTTGGGCTTTCTGCCTTCAAAAAGCTCTTCGACGCGGGGAAGACCCTGTGTAATATCTTCGGCACTGGCAATACCGCCGGTGTGGAAAGTTCTCATGGTAAGCTGCGTACCGGGTTCACCGATGGACTGTGCGGCGATAATACCAACAGCCTCGCCCTTGGTAACAACCTTGCCTGTTGCCAGGTTGTTGCCGTAGCACTTCTTGCATATGCCGCGCTTGGATTGGCAGGTGAGTATGGAGCGAATCTCTACACGTTCCACTCCGGATTGAACGATGATCTTTGCATCGTTGTCGTTCATCATCTTATCCTTGGATACCAGCACATTGCCGTTCTCGTCGCAGAAATCATTGACAAGATATCTGCCGTAGAGTCTTTCCTCGAGCGGTTCGATGATTTCGTTGCCGTCCTTGATGGCGTAGACCTCAATGCCGTGCTCGCATCCGCAATCATCGTCGCGGATAATGACCTCCTGTGAAACGTCGACCAGTCGGCGGGTAAGGTAACCCGAGTCGGCAGTACGCAGAGCGGTATCGGCAAGACCTTTTCGGGCGCCGCGGGAGGAGATGAAGTATTCGAGAATATTCAGACCTTCACGGTAATTGGAACGAATCGGGATTTCGATGGTACGTCCGGATGTGTTGGCGATCAATCCGCGCATACCGGCGAGCTGCTTGATCTGGTTGGCAGAACCACGGGCGCCGGAATGAGCCATCATCTGAATCGGGTTGTATCTGTCCATGTTGGAGCTAAGGGCATTTGCGACGTCGGTTGTTGCTCTTTCCCATGCCTTGATAGTGAGATTGTAGCGTTCTTCGTTGGTCAGCAGACCCTTGCGGAAAAGCTTGAGAACGTTGTCAACCTCATGCTCCGTGTTGGCGATGATTTCCTTCTTCTGCGGAGGAATGGTAGCATCGCATACGGCAACCGTCAAAGCGCCCTTGGTGGAGTATTTGTAGCCCTGTGACTTGATTTCGTCAAGCACAACAGAGGTCTTGGCGACGCCGTGAACCTTGATGCAGCGCTCGATGATCTGACCGAGCTGCTTCTTGCCTACGAGGAAGTCTATCTCCAGATTGAGGCACTTGTCCTCGTCAGAGCGATCGGTGAAGCCGAGATCCTGAGGAATCGGGCGGTTAAAGATGATCTTGCCAACGGTAGTGTCAATCATCTTTGTGACAGGCTTGCCGTTGAATTCGCCTGTGCAGCGGACTTTTATCTTGGAATGAAGCGTGATGACCTTTGAATCATAAGCGAGCAGCGCTTCGTTGAAATCTTTGAAATATTTGCCTTCGCCGGGTTCTCCGTCCTTGTCCAGAGTGAGGTAGTAGGAACCGAGAACCATATCCTGCGTAGGCACGGCGACAGGCTTTCCGTCGGAGGGCTTGAGAAGGTTGCCCGAAGCCAGCATGAGCAGTCTGGCTTCTGCCTGCGCCTCCGAACCGAGCGGTACGTGGACAGCCATCTGGTCGCCGTCGAAGTCGGCGTTGAAGGCGGTACATACCAGCGGATGAAGCTTAATGGCACGTCCTTCCACCAGAACCGGCTCGAATGCCTGAATACCGAGGCGGTGAAGAGTAGGAGCGCGGTTGAGCATGACGGGATGTCCCTTGATAACGGTTTCCAGAGCGTCCCAGACGGGAGCTTCGCCTCTTTCCACCATCTTGCGGGCGCACTTGACGTTCTGAGCCTTGCCTGTTTCGGTCAGACGCTTCATAACGAAGGGCTTGAAGAGCTCGAGCGCCATTTCCTTTGGCAGACCGCACTGATACATTTTAAGCTCAGGTCCTACAACGATAACCGAACGTCCGGAATAGTCCACGCGCTTACCGAGAAGATTCTGACGGAAGCGTCCCTGTTTGCCCTTGAGCATTTCGGAGAGGGATTTAAGCGTGCGGTTGTTGGGACCGGTGACAGGTCTGCCTCTGCGTCCGTTGTCGATGAGCGCGTCAACAGATTCCTGAAGCATTCTCTTTTCGTTGCGGACAATGATTTCGGGAGCGCCGAGTTCAAGCAGTCTCTTCAGACGGTTGTTGCGGTTGATGACCTTGCGATAAAGGTCGTTCAGATCGCTGGTGGCAAATCTGCCGCCGTCGAGCTGCACCATGGGACGGATGTCCGGCGGAATAACCGGAATGACGTTGAGTATCATCCACTCCGGACGGTTGCCCGAAAGGCGGAAGGATTCCACAACGTCGAGTCTCTTGAGAAGGCGTACCTTCTTCTGACCGGAGGCGGTTTCAAGCTCGGATTTCAGCTCGTTTGAAAGCTGGTCAAGGTCGATGTCGGCGAGCAGCTTCTGAATAGCTTCCGCACCCATTTCAGCCTTGAAATCGTCGCCGTAGGCTTCTCTCAACTCGCTGTACTCGTTTTCGTTGAGCACCTGCTTGTACTGCAAACGGGGTACATCGCCCGGATCGGTGACAATATAGGACGCAAAGTAAAGCACCTTTTCAAGCGCTCTTGGTGTGATGTCGAGCATAAAGCCTATGCGGCAGGGAATGCCCTTGAAGTACCAGATATGCGACACGGGAGCGGCAAGCTCTATGCTGCCCATGCGCTCGCGGCGAACCTTGGAACGGGTAATCTCAACGCCGCACTTCTCGCACTTTTTGCCCTTGTATTTAATTCTCTTGTATTTGCCGCAGTGGCACTCCCAGTCCTTAGTCGGACCAAATATCCTCTCGCAGTAGAGACCGTCCTTTTCGGGCTTGAGCGTGCGGTAGTTGATAGTTTCGGGTTTTGTGACCTCACCGTATGACCAGCTTCTGATCTGCTCCGGCGAAGCAAGACCGATCTTTATTGAATCAAATTCATTGAATTCCATCTGCGGACCCCCTTAAAACTGTTCCTCAGTGTCAGCTTTGTCGCTGTCGTCACTTTCAAATATATCGTCGATGCTGAAATCATCGTCCTCGTCTTCCTCTTCTTCGTCGTCCGAATCTGCGTCGATGTATGCATTGGCAAGACCCGAAAGCGCGTCATCTTCATCGGAAGCAAAGCTGTGGTTTTCATCAGCCTCAGTGAAACCGAAATCAGCAAGCTCATCCTCGTCCACAACACCGTCAGACATATGCTCGGTGTTCTCATCCGGCAGGTAGGCGTCATCATCATCGTCAAAATGCTGCTTCAAATCGACCTCGTTCTGATCGACGTCAAGTACCTTAACGTCAAGACCGAGCGACTGCAGCTCCTTGATAAGCACTTTGAAGGATTCGGGAATGCCCGGCTTGGGAATATTCTGCCCTTTGATAATTGCCTCATAGGTCTTAACACGTCCAACGACGTCGTCGGACTTGATGGTCAGTATTTCCTGCAGGGTGTATGCCGCGCCGTATGCTTCCAGCGCCCAGACTTCCATTTCACCGAAGCGCTGACCGCCGAACTGAGCCTTACCGCCGAGAGGCTGCTGTGTGACAAGTGAATAAGGACCGGTGGAGCGTGCGTGAATCTTATCGTCAACAAGGTGATGCAGCTTGAGGAAGTACATATAGCCGACCGTAACGCGGTTGTCGAATTTTTCACCCGTGCGTCCGTCATAGAGCTCAGTCTTGCCGTCCTCGGGCAATCCTGCTTCCTTGAACATTTCGACAATGTCGCTTTCGTGGGCGCCGTCGAATACAGGAGTCATTACCTTGTAGCCGAGCGCCTTGGCAGCTCTGCCGAGGTGTACTTCGAGCACCTGTCCGATATTCATTCGGGAAGGAACGCCCAAAGGATTAAGAACGATATCAAGCGGCTGACCGCCGGGGAGGAAGGGCATATCCTCAACGGGAAGGATTCTGGATACAACACCCTTGTTTCCGTGACGACCTGCCATCTTGTCGCCGACACTGATTTTTCTCTTCTGTGCCAGATAGACTCTGACAACCTTGTTAACTCCGGGCGAAAGCTCGTCGCAGTTTTCCTTGGTAAATACCTGAACGTCGACCACAATACCGCTTTCTCCGTGAGGCACTTTGAGGGAGGTGTCGCGCACTTCTCTTGCCTTTTCGCCGAATATAGCGCGAAGCAGTCTTTCTTCTGCCGTCAGCTCGGTTTCGCCCTTGGGTGTTACCTTACCAACCAGAATATCGCCCGCGTGCACCTCAGCGCCGATGTATACTATGCCGTCCTCGCCGAGATTTTTAAGCGCGTCGTCGCTAACATTCGGAATATCCGATGTGATGCTTTCGGGACCGAGCTTAGTGTCTCTGGCTTCGGTCTCAAATTCCGCGATGTGGATAGATGTAAATACATCGTCGCGGACAATTTTTTCATTAAGAAGAACAGCGTCCTCGTAGTTGTAGCCTTCCCATGTCATAAAGCCGATGAGCACGTTCTTGCCCAGCGAAATCTCGCCGTTCTGGGTAGAAGGACCGTCGGCAATGACGTCGCCCTTCTCCACATGTTCGCCGTAGCTGACAATAGGCGTCTGGTTGAAGCAGTTGCCCTGGTTGGAACGCATGAACTTGATGATATGATAGGTGTCGGTTTCGTCGCTGCCGTCGACCTTGATGCGAATTTCGTCTGCGCTGACATAGGTGACGGTGCCGGAATGCTCCGCGAGCACACAGTTGCCCGAGTCAACGCCGGCTTTGTATTCCATACCGGTGCCGACGATGGGAGCCTCGCATCTGATAAGCGGCACAGCCTGCTTCTGCATGTTGGAACCCATGAGAGCGCGGTTGGCGTCGTCGTTCTCAAGGAAGGGAATCATGGCTGTTGCTACAGAGACGAGCATCTTAGGCGAAACGTCCATGTAATCTATTCTGTTGACCTCGGTCTCAAGGAATTCGCCTCTGAATCTGGCGGTAGCTCTCGGCTTGATAAAGTGACCGTTCTCGTCGAGCGGTTCGTTTGCCTGAGCGACGATGAATTCGTCCTCCACGTCGGCAGTCATGTAACGTACTTCATCTGTGACCCTGCCGGTTTCCTTGTCGACCTTGCGGAAAGGAGCCTCAATAAAGCCGTAGTCGTTGATGCGAGCGTATGTGGCAAGGTATGAAATCAGACCGATGTTAGGACCTTCGGGTGTCTCGATAGGACACATACGACCGTAGTGACTGTAGTGAACGTCACGCACCTCGAATCCTGCGCGGTCTCTTGACAAGCCGCCGGGACCCAGAGCGGAAAGTCTTCTCTTGTGAGTCAGCTCTGCAAGCGGATTGTTCTGATCCATGAACTGCGAGAGGGGAGAGGTACCGAAGAATTCCTTGATTGCCGCGTTGACAGGACGGCTGTTGATAAGCGTAGTGGGAGTCATCTTGTCGATCTCATTAATGCTCATCTTTTCTCTGACGCCCTTTTCAAGACGCGCAAAGCCGATTCTGAACTGATTTTGCAGCAGCTCGCCGACCGAACGGATTCTTCTGTTGCCCAGATGGTCGATGTCGTCGAGTGTTCCGACGCCGTTGGCGACACAGTTGAAATAGTTGATGGTAGCAAATATATCGTCGCGGGTAATGTGCTTGGGAACAAGCTCATTCTTGCGCTCGATGATGGCTTCTTTTATCTCGTCGTCGGTCTCGCAGGTATCAAGAATATCCTTGAGCACCACGACGCTGACCTTTTCGTCAATGCCGCACTCCGCTTTAACGTCGAAATCCACATACTCGGCAATGTCAACCATGCCATTGGAGATGACCTTGATCTCCTTTTCGTTTTCGAGCTGGATAAAGGCGACGCTTGCACCGGACTTGTTGATTTCTTCAGCCTTTGCCTTGTTGATCATTTCACCTGCATCGGCGACAATCTCACCTGTAAAGAAATTAACGATCGGCTTGGTCACTCTGTGACCGATCAGTCTCAAGCCGAGGCAAAGCTTCTGATTGTATTTGTGACGTCCGACACGGGAAATGTCATACTTTCTTGCGTCAAAGAACATGTCCTCGATGTAGTTGCGGGCTGTCTCGACTGTCGGAGGCTCGCCGGGACGCAGCTTTTTAAATACCTCGATGCAGGCGTCATCGGAATTCTTTACGCCGTCCTTGGTAAGAGTCGCTTCCTTGGCGAGCGTCTGCTCAATGCGTTCGTCGTGACCGAAGTATTCATAGATGTCGTTGTTGGTGGAAAGACCGAGCGAACGAATGAAGGTGGTGATGGGCAGCTTGCGGTTCTTGTCTATTCTTACATAGAAAACGTCGTTTACGTCGTTTTCATATTCCAGCCAGGCGCCTCTGTTCGGAATAACCGTGGTGTAGAAAAGCTCCTTGCCGGACTTATCGTGCTCCATTTTGTAGTACACACCGGGAGAACGGACGAGCTGTGATACGATTACGCGTTCCGCGCCGTTTATAACGAATGTGCCGCTGGGAGTCATGAGAGGGAATTCTCCCATGTAGACTTCCTGTTCGCTCATATAGCCGGTCTCTCTGTTGGTCAGACGTGCCGTCACGTAGAGAGTAGCGGAATAAGTTGCGTCGCGGAGTTTGCACTCTTCAATAGTATACTTCGGCTCGTAATTGATACGGAAATCAATAAATTCAAGCAGAAGGTTGCCGGTGTGATCCACGATTCCCGAGGAATCGTCAAAGATTTCCCTGAGTCCGCGGTCGAGAAACCACTGATAGGAATTCTTCTGAACCTCGATGAGATTCGGCATCTCCAGCACTTCGGTGATCTTGGAAAAGGACATTCTGGTATTTCTGCCGTTTTGAACTTTTGTGACATTCACCATTTTCTTTGCTTCACTCCATTCAGAATACTTCGGAAAAAATCTGGAAAAAAAATATCGTTGCGCCTGCCGTGGAGAAAGTTTGTGCAACTTCACTATGAGAATATTTCGGCTCAGTGAAGACGATTTTTGTTAAACATCAACCAATCTGAAGAAAACTGAACATTTCAACCATCAAATCGGCAATTTTTCAGCAAAAATCCGAGCGGTTACTTACCCCATTTTAAGCTATTAAATAAGTATATCACAGTCATTTATATTTGTCAAGTGAATTGAATAAATATTTTTTTCTTCGTCATTTTGACTATCTGAGCATTTTGAACAACGTCACAACGGTCAAGCCATATATAATGAAAAAGTGACACATAAAAAGTGATACATAATAATTAAGAAAATCATTAAAAAAAATTGACAAATTGACTTTATAAATGTAAAATAATAAAGTACATGTTTTTAATCCTTTAAGGGAAGAAGGAAAATAATTTGAAAATACTGATAGTTTCTTGTGTGGATGACAATTTTGGGGACAACCTTATAAGGATATGCTTTGAAAAGATTCTGCGTACTGTTCTGACAAATCTCCGAGTGGATTTGTCGTCCGTTGAGCTTGCCAAGATGTCGCTGAAAGCGATTGACAGCGACATGATATGTTCTTCGGATATGATAGTTTTTGCCGGCGGAGGCTTGTTCGGAATAAACTACATGCATTACTATGATTACATGGAAGAGATAACCCGCATTGCGGACGAGCATAATGTTCCCGTTGTGCTCTCGTCAATGGGCGTTAACAACATGGGTGCAACGCCCGAAAATGAACACCTTTTGAGCGAGATGCTTGCACGCAAATGTTTCTATGCCGTTTCGGTCAGAGAAAATCCCGAGCTTTTCCGCAGATACGCCAAGGGCTGTGATTATGAAATCGTTCAGGTCTGTGATCCCGCAGTGTGGTCAAAGTACATCTATCACTCCCATCTTATAAAGGTCAACCGCCCGCAGGGAAAAAGTGTTGTGGGCATAAATGCCGTTCGCGGCGGTCTGTTCGGTGACAACGGCAAACCGTGGAAGCTCGCCGACGAGATGAATTACATGAATGAGATGAAGCGGCTTCTGGAAGAACGCGGCGTTGATTATGCTTTTTATACCAACGGCAGCTTTCTTGACAACAACTCTCTTTTGTATTTTGCAAAGGAATTTGATATTCCGAAAGAGCGGATCATCATTCCGCAGTCTACGCGCGAGCTTGTGGAGACGATATACGGCTTCACTTTGGTGGCTGCCATCCGTATGCATTCTTCGATCATTTCCTATGCACTCGATGTTCCTTCAATAAATCTCGTGTGGAATGACAAGATACCGTTTTTCTATAAGAATATAGGATATCCCGACCGAGCCGCTTCATTTGACGAATGGAGCGCGGAGTATGCGGTTGGTCGGTTGAGTAAAATAGAGAAGGATCCTTCTTACGAAACAGACAGCAGATATCTGATGACTTTGTACGATTTCCTCTATGACTTAATGAGCAGATTTATGAAGCTCGGGGACAGGTCAGGGGAAAAATACGATTTTGAGCAGGTAAGAGACAGTTTGATGAACGATCCTGTGTCTCTGCAAGAGGACGCCGACGAGCTTGTTATCAAGGTTCAGAAAGGCGAAAAGCATTATCTTTCAAGATTTGTTGAAATGAAGAAAAAGGATAAGGAATTCAGACAGAACAAGAAGGACTTGGAAAGAAAAGACAAAGAGATTGAGCGCCTTAAAAGAGAACTGAATAAACTCAATAAGCTCTTTGTTGTCAGAGCCTATAAAAAAATCCGTTCTCTCAAAAAACAGATATTCAACGTGAAGAAATAATGGAATGTGGCTGCCAAGCAGCAGCGCAGCGAACTTAATATCATTACTTGCCGTTCTTTTCTGTTGCAAACGTAGATTCTGCTTGATATTCTCTTTTGCTTGTTGTATAATCATTGTGTAGATAATTGTGTTTGTTTTGAAATCAATTTTACAAACACATTATAAATTTAATTATATTATGAGAGGATGTTATTTGGAATGAATAACAACAATCCGCAGCTTGACAAAGTCGAGGTTCCGTCCCTCGATACAATTCAGGATCTGCCAAACGTAGATCTGCCGAAGCTTGATGAAGCACAGCAGCCTGTTGCTCCTGTTTCTTCTCCTGCCAATAGCGCGGCACAGCAGCCACCGGCAATTCCTCAGGTTCCGACTGTACCCCAGACACAGACATACAATTATGCCCCGACCCAGACAGCACCTTATGCGGCAGCCGGTCAGCCGATTATCACAACCAAGCGTTCCGGCGGTCAGATTGTCGCTTTGGTATTCGGAATCATTCTCACTATTATATTTGGAATGTTGTGTCTGCTGCTTTTTATCGGTGATGCAGTTTCCGGCTTTGTAGATTTCTCATCGACTATTTTTGGATACGGATTCTTTGGATTTTTCCTGGCTATCGGTATCATACTTATTGTTAAAGGCGCAGGGAAAGGCAAAAAGATTGTTTCCGTAGTCCCGCCGCAGCAGTATACGGCGATGCCGACACAGCCTTATTCTGCAGCTCCCGTGCAGAATATTCCGCAGGCTCAGCCTGTAGCAGCACCCGCGCAGAACATCCCGCAGGCTCAGCCTGTTGCAGCACCCGCACAGAACATCCCGCAGGCTCAGCCCGCAGCTCAAGCGAATGAGGGCTCTGCTTCAGCTGCTTTCAATTATTCGCCTACTTCTATGATCAACGACGACAGTAAAGCTGTGGCAAAAAAATCCGCTCGCAAATCGGCGTTTTTGTCGATGGGCGTTGTCCTGATAATGTGGGTAGTTCTCATTGCTATTATTTGGTTCCTGAACAGATGGGTTTTCTCCTGGTATTTTCTTATTATTCCTGTTATTATTTCAATTGGCGCTATCAAGAATTATCCCAAATCATTATCCGCATGGATTTCACTTGTCATATCTATTCTGTCCATCGTCCTGTTTGTTGTGGTAAGCATGCAGCTTGCACCATATTTTGAGTAAGTCTTTCTAATATTCGCCGTTTTTTCTTTTTCAAGGAGTAACGGCGTCTTTTCTGTAAATGAAATGATTTCTTTTTATTTCATATTGAAATCATTATTATGTTGTGTTATAATCCACAGTAAAGGATGTGATTGTAAATGAGAGCTAAATTAATTTCCATTCTCATTGCAGCGGTTATGGCTATTGCTCTTGTTTCGTGCGGAAAGTCCAATAACGCAGATGCGGATAAGTTATGGAATCCCGAAGTATCTCAGCGCAAGGTAATCACAAGCAACGGTTCCATGTGCGGCGTTCTTTATATGAATTATTCGTATGAAGAAATGTCAGATATGAAAAAAGACAGGAATTATTATCAAAAAATCTTTGAGGACTCGGGAAGCATAAAAGAGTTCCCTTTTTTAAAGAATATTCCTGACAGCCAGATTATTTCTACTCCTATGGGAAGCGAACTATATCTTATCATTCCCGGCGATATGAATGCACATGTTTCCATATATCAAATGGAATTGGATGAAGACGCATTTACGACCCACAGACGGGAAGAACCGTTATATTCAAGCGATGCGGGCGTTCCAGTAGTACTGCAATGCAATTACGGCGATCTTCTCAGCGACGCAGAGATAGTAATAACCGACAGCAGCGGAGAAGAGCTTGTATGGAGTCCTTTTATTAGTCTGAGAGACGGAACTGTACACAATAAAACGGATGACGGAAAAATTATTTATGATTTTACCGAGTATGAATTCAGCGACGAAATGATTGATGACTGAAAATAAACAAAATAGTCAATCCCTCTTTGTGCAATATAAACGTTCAAAGAGGGATTTTTCATTGACAAACGAAGTGAATAATGTTATAATAGCTCTTGAAATTTTTGTTCCGAAAGGAAGATGTAGGATGTATATTACATGTTTGGATTTAGAGGGCGTACTGGTGCCGGAAATCTGGATAGCATTTGCCGAGGCTACAGGCATTCCCGAGCTAAAAAAAACCACACGCGATGAACCGGATTATGACAAGCTTATGGCATATCGCATTGCCATTCTCAAAGAGCACGGTCTTGGTCTTAAAGAAATACAGGACGTTATCGCTACAATTGAGCCTATGGAAGGAGCAAAACAGTTCTTGGATGAGCTTCGTACCATCTCACAGGTCATTATCATTAGCGATACTTTCAAGGAATTCGCCACACCTCTTATGAAAAAGCTTGGCTGGCCGACAATCTTCTGCAATTCACTTGTGGTATCGGATTCCGGCGAAGTTACCGGCTTTAAAATGCGTGTGGAAAATTCCAAATACACTACAGTTCGCGCATTGCAGTCCATAGGTTACAAGACCATTGCAAGCGGCGACAGCTACAATGACCTTGCCATGATCAAAGCCAGCAGTTCCGGATTCCTTTTCCGCAGTACAGACAAGATAAAGGCTGACAACCCTGATATTCCGGCGTTTGAAACCTATGACGAACTGCTCTCTGCTGTCAAATCGGCAATGAACTGATACAGTCCTGTATGACGTTGTGTTAATGTTTTTGTGTAATTATAATCTTTCAGATTTCATTATCAAAAAAATCTGAAAGATTATATATTTTTTTTTAAAAATGTGTAACCTTTGCAGTATCTGAATCGTTTTATTAATAGGGAGGTTTGGAAAGTGACGGACGCAGAGGTTTATTTCCAGTTTAGAAAAAAAGTTTACGGTCTTGCTTTGACATTGGTAAAGAACGAATTCGACGCAAAAGATATTACTTCAGATGTCTTTGAAAAGTACTTGAGATACATAAAAGCGAACAATAAATTTAAAAATGATAAGCATATGGAGCGATGGTTTGTGACCGTAACTAAAAACACAGTGATAGATTATTTCCGCTCAAAAAAAAAACAAATATGAAAATGAATTGGAGGATGATATTAATGATGTTGAAGTGATTCCGGAAGATGACAGCAAAAAAACCGATTTTGTTGACAGTCTTGAACGCAGGCTTAACCACGAGGAAGTAATGCAAGAGTTGAATCCAAGATATCGGGAAGTACTTCTCAAATATTTTGACTTTGGCTATTCCGTTAAAGAGATTGCATATCAGATGGATGAAAGCGAAGCAAATGTTAAGACACTATTGTTCAGAGCCAAGAAAAAATATAAGGAAATCGTTGAAAGTGGGGGTGAGAACAATGACTGATAAAGCAAAAAAGTCAATTGATTCAGAGTTTGAATTTGATGATCTGGAAATTGTTCCGCTGATCCTGCCGGATGACTTTGATACACCGCGAGATCTTGATGAACGAATTATCCGTGAAATGGCTGAGCTTTCCAAGGAACTTGACGAGAAAAATAAACAACACGCAGAACGAAAGGCTCATACAATACGGTTTTTTATCCGTACAGTGGCAACTGCTGCTGTTCTTGCATTGATTGTTTTTGCCTTTCCGCTTAGAAATTATGTTGTGAGTGCTTCCGATGATGTTAAGAGCTGGATCAACGATATTTCTTCTGAGAAAAACACTAAAATCCAGAACACAAAATCTGAATATAACAGCGACAAAACCTTTGAAAACTTGTATATTGTTTCTGACAAAGATTTTAAAGGCGGAATAGCGCATGGTGACACATTATGCATCATCCCAAACAACGGTGAAAAAGACTCTGTTCCTATAATTGATAAATATCGTCTTGTAACCAATACCGGTGAAGAGAAGGGGAGAGACTACTTCCATGTATCGATTACAGATTCAAACAGAATTATTATTTCTGTAACCAACAAGGTTCAGAGACATGCTCATCTTGAAGTTCGGATTACTTATGAAGACGGCAGTGTATATGAAAATGAATGGGATCTGATCACAAGTCGTCCTTTGATTCGGTTTAATCCGCATTATATAAAGGGCTATGTCGGTGAAAGTTTTGTTCCAAAGTATTATGTAGTAGTTCTGGATGAGCATGATAATTTAAAAACGGTTAATTATCTGAAAGGAACCAATCGAATTCTCTGGTCAACTACGGATGAAACAATAGCCACAGTTGACGAAAAGGGAACGATTACCGGCTTGAGCAGCGGATACGCCACGATTCATGCTGATATAGGTTATGGAAATGTAGGAATCCTCAGTATAAAAATTGCAGAAAAAAATAATTGATCTTTTTAACAACTTAACAACCGCTGCTCAGACGATTCAGTCCGGACAGCGGTTGATTTTTTTGAGATTTTTTGTAAATGAATCAAAGGGAACAGCTTGACAAATGTGCTTCTTATCTGATATAATAATTATACTAAATGAATATTTAGTATAATTAAGGGGAGGATAAAAAGCCCTATATGCGAATGGATTACATGAATCAGTGTCCGTTTTAACACAGAGCAATAGCAATTATGATAAATCGTTACCCTGAAGCGAAGCTGAACAAAGCCGATAGGCACGCAAAATAGCAATAAAAAGGAGCGTAAGCAAAGCCATGCGAATGGATTATATGAATCAGTGTCCGACGATATTGAGAGAATATTTTGGCTACATGGAGACGATCAAAGGCAAATCAGAAAAGACGGTTGAAGGATATTTTATAGACTTGCGTTCATTCTTCCGATACTTGAAGCTGTCACGCGGACTCGTTTCCAATCTTTCAAGTGAAGAATTTGAAAAGATACCAATTGACGACGTAACGCTTGAAATGATTGAGTCAGTGAGTTTAACAGAAATCTTTGAATACATGAATTATTTAAAGACGGTGCGTGGCAACAACAATAACACCAGATCGCGCAAATGTTCGTCATTGCGTTCCTTCTACAAATATCTCT
>CACWOX010000005.1 GCA_902762615.1 uncultured Ruminococcus sp.
CGCTAAATGGCGGGGAGAAGTCTGCCCTTTTGGCTATGGTCGCTTAATCGTCATTTGTGCATTTTGACGAATGTGCCTCTTTTATGCTCATTTATAGTAAAAAACAGGAAACGTGACAGTTTTGTCACCGTGAAATTCACTTTACTGTCATGAATGGGAGGTAAAATAACGGTATCATAAAAACAGGAGGAACAAAACGCATGGAAATTTTACGGTGTGAACATCTCACCAAAACCTACGGCAGAGGGGAGACGACGGTGGCGGCGCTCGATGACGTTTCATTCTCTGTGGAAAAAGGAGAATTTGTTTCGGTGATCGGTCCGTCCGGCAGCGGCAAGTCAACGCTGCTGCACATTCTGGGCGGTGTAGACAAGCCCACATCGGGCAAGGTCTTTATAGACGGCACCGATATACACGCCTTGAAGGAGGATAAGCTTGCCGTATTCCGGCGCAGGCAGATCGGTCTGGTCTATCAGTTTTACAATCTCATGCCGGTGCTGAATGTGGATGAAAATATCGCGCTGCCCCATCTGCTGGACGGACGGAATCTGGACAGGGAAAGGCTTGATCAGATCGTGGAGCACCTCGGTCTGCGTGAGCGGCGCGAAAATCTGCCCAATCAGCTCTCCGGCGGACAGCAGCAGCGCGTTTCCATCGGACGCGCGCTCTACAGCCACCCTGCCATTCTGCTTTGTGACGAACCTACGGGAAATCTTGACCGCAAGACCGGCGAGGAAATCATGCAGTTGCTCAAGGAATCCAACCGCAGTCAGAAGCAGACGCTCATTCTCATCACCCATGACGAAGCGCTCGCCATGCAGGCAGACCGTATTCTGTATCTGGAGGACGGCAGGCTGGTCAAAAACGAAGTCATTCGGGGCAATATCTGACGGAGAAGGAGCACTTCACCATGAACAACAAAAAAATTATTTTTCAAGTGACGCGCCGTTATATGAAGCGAAACCGCCGGCGCACCGCCATCACCTTTCTCGGCATTCTTATGATGGTCATGCTGATGACCTGCGTTTTTGTCGGCAAGGATACCGTGGTGACTTATCTGCAAAACGTCGCCGCCCTGTATACCGGAAGCTGGCATCTGACGGCGCACGGCATTGACGCGGAAAATATGTCCCAAGTGGCAGCCGTGAAGGGAATTGACAAAATCGGATATTCCGCGCGACTGGGATTGACGGATTTTCCCGCTTCCGCCAATCAGGAAAGACCGTATCTGGAGGTGAAAGCCTATTCGCCCGTCCTGTTTGAGCTGTTCAATATGCGTGTGACGCAGGGACGCCTGCCGGAAGGCGGTCAGGAAATTGTCATCTCCGAAACCGCTTTGCAGGACGGTTCGCCGGTCAGCATCGGGGACGTGATCGACGCCAAATTCTTTGACCGTTCGATTACGGGTATCAATGATACGCTCAGTGAAAGCGTGTTTCCTTATTACGATATTACGGTGAGCTACGGCGAAACGGTGAGCGTGCCGCTCGACTTCCCATACTTCCCGGAGAACGAGGACTTCCGCCTGAACAAGGAATACAAGGGGACGGGCGGGCAATACACCGTTGTGGGCTTCATCGCCTCGCCCTACTTTGAGAATCAGGGCAGCGCGGGCTATCCGGCTCTTACCGGGTGGTCGGACGCATCGCAGACAGAGGGAAGCTTCAGCGCGGTCATGACCTTTCATCTCGACAGGATTGACTCGATCAACACAGTGAGTGAGCAGATCAGGCGCATTACGCAGGATGAAACCGAATACAACGACGCCGTGCTGACTTTCAGCGCGAACAGCTCCGACTCCAATATCAGCAGTCTGATTCTCTTCATCGAGGCCTTCTTTGTGGTACTGATCATGGCTGCCTCGATGATCCTGATTTACAACGTCTTCAATATGTCCTACCGCGAGCGCACCAAGTACCTCGGTATGCTGTCGTCGGTAGGCACCACCGGACGGCAGAAGCGGTGCAGCGTGTATTACGAGGCAGGATGTCTGCTTCTCCTGTCGCTTCCACTGGGAATTCTGCTCGGTATCGGCGTGATCAAGGGCGGAATGCTGCTGCTCAAGCCCAGTCTCGACAAGCTGATTCAGATATTCCAGGTCGGCATATACAAGGACGCCCCCGTGGCGCTCTCTGTCAATCCTTCCAACCTGCTTCTGGTGGCGGGAATGAGCCTTGCCACGGTCATGCTTTCCGCGCTGCTTCCGGCGGTAAAGATGGGCAAAATCGGTCCGGTGGAGAGTATCCGGGGCAATGAGGGAGCAAGCGGCAGGCGCCACCGGACGCATTTTCGGCTGCTGCGCAAGGGCAGAGCGGAAGCGCTCATGGCCATCAGCAGCACGTCCCGCTGTCCTCATCTGACACGGGGCATTGTGCGGAGCATTGCGGCATTCGGGGTGCTGTCGGTGGTGACGCTCTATGGTGCGCAGTCGGTCATCCGGCTGGTCAATGCGAGGATGGAAACCGATGAATTTGTCTACAACCTCAAGGGTTACAATTATCTGCTTTACCAACACGGCGACCGCAGCTTTGAGGCTGTGTACGACAGCGCAAAGAAACGGGTGAAAAACAACAGCGCCGTGACCGACACCAAGGAAATTCTGGATTTCTGGAGCACCGTCCAGATGAAAGGCAGCGGATTAAGCGACGAATATTGGAAAGGCTATGAGGAAATTCTGCGGTGTTATTATCCCTCTGATGAGGCGACGGTGCAGCAGGAAATGACCGGGGCAAGGGACTATCCGGTTTATTTCCGTATAATCTGTCTGGATGACAGTGATTTCCGGAAGCTTGCCGCCGCGGGGAAATCCGATATGTCCATTGCAGGCGATAAAGACATGCCGTCCGTTCTGCTTTACCGCAAGGTGGAGCTGACCACCCGAAATATGATTTTTTCCTCGGACCATCCGGATTATCATATGTTCGAGGTGCAGAACGCCTTCCAATATCAGATCGGTGACAATATGCCGCTGATTCTCTACCGGGAGGAAGCAGAGACAGTCGAACTGCCGGTCACTGTCGCGGGAATTCTCGATGAAACGGCACTTGCGCCTTATTTCACTGTGCGCAGCGAGCACCCTACGGCCATTATCAACAAAGCCGCCTTCAACCGCATTATGAAGCTGTACGACGGCGTGAGCGCAGAGTTTTCCTTATATGACAAAATCCTGCTGTTCCATCTGCAAGAGGAAGAGGGCGACACGCTGCTTCGGGAACTTTCGCAGATCGGTGAACGCAGCAAGGATCATATCATGGTGATGAGGTTTGACATGCTGAACACGGCGGGCTTCAACAGCGCGATTGTGAGCATTATCCGCATCCTTGCCTATTGCTTTACCGCGCTCATTTCGGCGGTGTGCCTGCTCAATCTCTACAATTCGGTCAAGGGCAGGGCGATGGAACGGCAGCGGGAGACCGCCATGCTGCGCTCCATGGGAATGACCGGACGGCAAATGCGCAAAATGCTGGTCATGGAGAATGTGCTTCTGCTGCTCAAGGGTCTGTGCATTGCCGCCCCGATGTCGGGCGTATTCATACTGCTGCTCAACCGCGTCATGCTGTGGCGCTTTGGCAATATTGCCCTTCCTGTGCCTTACGCGCTCATTGCCGGCATCACGGCGGCGGTCTGCGCTGCTATGGCTGTGATGACATTGCTCTGCTACCGCTTCTCCGACAGGGAAAGCATTGTCGAGGAAATCCGTAAGGAAACGGTATAAATGGGTATAAAAGCTGTACCGCATTGTCTTGCAATTGGCAGGATAATGCGGTACAATGATGTGGAAAGGTGGTAGTGCTGTGAAACTATTGGTAGTGGAGGACGATCCGATCATTCAGGAGGGACTGCGCGTTGCACTGGCGCAGGAGGGCTGCGAAATCATTGCAGCCGACAGCGTGCAAAAGGCGGTGAACTGCCTTGCGTCCCACAGCGGCATCGACCTGTGCATTCTCGATATCATGCTGCCTGACGGAACAGGATATGACGTCTGCGCCGAAATACGCAGGCAAAGCGAACTGCCGATCATCTTTCTGACTGCCTGCGACGATGAAGTGCACACCGTTCTGGCGCTGGAGCAGGGCGCGGACGATTACATTGCCAAGCCGTTCCGTATGCGGGAGCTGATGGCGCGAATCAAGGCGGTTATGCGCCGCACCGCGCACCGAAATGACGAAACCGGCGTGGTGCGTCTGGGGAGCAATGAAGTCAATCTCCGCACGGGGAAGGTGTACCGCGGCGGCAGCGAGATTTTTCTGACCGCCATGGAATACAAGCTGCTGCTGATTTTCGTCAGTCATCGGGGAAATATTTTGTCCCGAAGTCAGCTGCTTCACCTCATCTGGGACGCTGCGGGAGACTATGTGACCGACAACACCCTGACGGTGTATGTCAAGCGGCTGCGGGGCAAATTAGAGCAGGAGGGCGAACCTGCCATTATTCAGACCGTGCGAGGCATGGGTTATCGTCTGTTGTAAGCGGGGAAGCGGAAGATGAATCAACTGTTAAACGACATCAAAAGAAATAAGGAAATTTCCATCGTTATCATTGCGACGGCGTTGTGCGTACTGGTGCGTTATCCGGTGGGAATCTGCGTGATTCTGGCGCTGTGCGCGGCGGCACTGCTGGCGGTGAGCTTTATAGAACGGCGGCAGCGGAAACGACGGCTGACGGCATTGACCGAATATCTGTGCGCAGTGCAGGATCACCTGACACTTCCGCCCATCGAAACGGATCAGGAGGATGAATTCGGCATTTTGCAGAGCGAGGTTTATAAGGTGGTGGCACTGCTGCGGGAACAGTATGCCGCGGAAAAAAGGCAAAAGCTGTATCTGAGCGATATGCTGTCCAACATTTCCCACCAGATCAAAACGCCTCTTACTGCCGTCTCACTGATGACCGAGCTGCTGGAGCAGCCGTCTCTTTCCGATGAGCAGCGTCTGGCTTATGCCGGTAAGATCGACAGGCAGGTGACGCGCATCACATGGCTGATACGCCATTTGCTCACGCTTTCTCAATTGGAGGCAGGCGTTTTGGAAATGAAGCGGGAGGAGACTTCCCTGATTTCGCTTATGGAACAGGTGCGCGAGTCGCTGGGCGTCATGGCGGAGCTAAAGGGCGTGGAAATCCTCCTTGACATTCCCTCCGATATGACAATGAAGGGGGACCGGCACTGGCTTTGCGAGGCTATGATGAACATTGTCAAAAACGGTATCGAGCATAACCGCAGCGGCGGATATGTCCGCATAAGGGCGGAGCAGACGCCGATTTTCATTAAGCTGACGGTGGAAGACAACGGAATGGGCATTGATGAGAATGACCTTCCGCATATTTTTGAGCGGTTCTACAAAGCAAAAAATGCTCCTCCGCAGAGTATCGGAATAGGGTTGGCGCTTGCCAGACAGATTATTGCCCTGCATAACGGAAAAATTGACGTGCACAGTATCAAGAAACAAGGAAGCGTTTTCACGGTAAAGTTTTACTGCGTTTAGGTAGACTTCTGAATTCCCATATGACCAATCACTGTATTTTTTTATAATGTACTCTATATGATATTTGAGAACTTATATTTACTTTATCCGCCTTATTGATATATAATTGTGTATCAAAATAATTATTGGGAAAGATGGTTGCATTCTGCATATTATCTATTGACTTTTAAACTTATATGCGTTAAAATAATCCATATGGCACATGCTTGATAATTATATGTTTAAAACAGTGAAATAAACGTCAGGTTGAAATGGATTGATTTGTGCTTATTTATACATCTGTATAACCTATATTTATTTGAGAGGTTTGATAAGGTGGACGTTTTATATATCGTTATGCCGGCTTATAATGAGGAGGAAAACATTGAAAAAACAGTCCGGTCGTGGTATCCTCTTCTAAAAGGAAAAGCGCCGGAGTCAAGGCTTGTTATTGCTGACAGTGGTAGTGTGGATAAGACACACGAAATTCTGGAAAAACTCAAGCAGGAGTTCCCGCAGTTGGAGATTTTATCCAGCACAGGCAAACAGCATGGTCCCAAGGTGATAGCATTGTATCAATATGCTATTTCATGTGGAGCAGAATATATTTTTCAAACGGATTCGGATGGACAAACAAATCCGGAGGAATTTAATGATTTCTGGAATTTGAGAAATAGCTATGTGGCTGTTCTGGGTCATCGTCAGGTCAGGGAAGACGGTTCTCAGAGAGCTTTTGTAGAAAGAGTCGTTTGCTTTTTGCTAAAGCTGTATTTCGGCGTTAAAGTGCCGGATGCAAATGCGCCGTTTCGACTTATGAGAGCGGAAACAGTGAATAAGTATATTCACAATATGCCCGAGGACTACAACTTGCCCAATATCATGATGACAACGTACTTTGCATATTACAAGGAAAATATCATTTTTAAAAAAGTGAGCTTTCAACCGAGACAGGGCGGCGTCAATTCTATCAATATACCCAAAATTGTGAAAATCGGTTGGAAGGCGTTAGGCGATTTTAGAAGGTTTAAGAAACAAATGAAAAACGGTGGCTTTGACAATGCAGAACATAAAAACTAACTTAAAAAAAATAACATCATCTGAGATTTTGCGTTTGGACTGTTTCAAAAATGAACGTCTTCGTTCCGTTGGTGTTATGATTCTTTTTTTATTGGTTACATTTCTTTATATGCTGAAGAGTCCTCTGTGTTTTATAAGAAATGCACCGTGCAACACGGATTCGTCTGTGTTTATAACAGTTGCTACCGTAATGAAAAACGGAGGCATGCCTTATTTGGATTCTTTCGACCACAAGGGACCATTGCTGTATTTTTTTAACTACATAGGTCTGATGATTTCTTATTATAGAGGAATATGGTATGTTGAATTTGTCATGAATTATGCAGCGTTTTTCTTTATGTACAAAGCGGCAAGATTAGTTTGTGACAGATTACTGTCTGTATTCAGCACTTTATGCTCAATTTCATTATTGAACCTGTATTTTGAGGGAGGAAACCTCACAGAAGAATACGCTATGTTTTTTATTTCCGTATCACTTTATATCTTTTTGGATTATTATATCAATCAAAAAATATCTTATTTCCGGTTGATAACCTGCGGCTTTTGTCTGGGATGCGTTTGCCTTCTTCGTATCAATATGATTTCCTTATGGGTTGTTTTTTGTGTGGCGGTTTTAATTCAGATGATTCGTCAGAAATCTTGGGATGATCTGAAAAAATTAGTAATCCCATTTTTTATTGGTTTTCTGTTAATTATCGGAATATTTATGGTATGGCTCGCTTTCAATCATGCGTTATCTTCGTTTTTTGAGCAGTACATTTTATTTAACATTAAATATTCATCAGACAAAGACAGAGCAACTTTTATTAACCGTTTTCATAGTTTTTTGGCTTTTGCTTCAGATCCCATTGTGCTTATATCTTCAGCGTTGTCAATCTGTGTTTGCGGATTAAAGAATAAAAATGATAAAACAATCGGATTAATCTATTTTGTTTATCTTATAGTAACATTATTGACAATATGCTTATCCGGTCGTCAATACATGCATTATGGTATGATTCTTACTCCTGCTGTGACTTTCCCCATTGCCCGGTGTTTGAATGAGTTAAAAAACGCCAAATTCTTATCTAAGGTTAAATTAGCAGCTATCATTTACTTATCTCTGATTTTGGTGGTACCAAGGGGAATAACACTTTTACGCACATCAGAATACTATTATAATCATCGAAATGAGTCAGAATATTATGCTTCAGATAATGCTGCCGTTTCATTTATTAAATCCAACACAAAACCGGATGAGGCTATATCAGTTTATGGAAGTCGTGATTTATTGTATGTCCTTTCCGAAAGAAATCACGCTACAAAATATTCTTATCAATTTCCGGTTGGCAGAGTGGATAGTACTATTATGGATGATTATTTTGAACAGTTACAAAATGAATTGCCGGTTTTGATTGTTGTGTGTGGGAGTTATTATAATGGCAAAATAGAAGATTTCTTAAATGAAAATGAATACCATCTTGCGTGGAGTGAAAGAACAGGTTCAGGATTATATAATGGAATGACGATATTCATGCGCTGATGCTCTGTTACTTGGCTGTCATGCTATTGAACAAATGAAAAAAGCCGCACGCGTTGTCCCGAATGCAATCGGAAGGGCAGCGCGTGCTATTTCTTTTTGTTGACGGTCATCAATAATAATGTCATTCTGAAATGCTTATTCCACCGATTCAAAGAGACGGTCGGCGGATTCCTTGGTGGCGTATTCGCTTACCTCAAGCACGCGTATCTTCACCGAGCGAACACCGAGCGTCACTTCGATGATGTCGCCCACCTTCACGTCATATGAAGCGCGTGCGGGTTTGCCGTTGACGATGACCCTTCCCGCGTCGCAGGCTTCATTTGCCACGGTGCGGCGCTTGATGATGCGGGAAACCTTCAGATATTTGTCAAGTCTCATGTTTTCTGTTTTCACCTCCCCAAAAGGCTGAATGAAGATTGTTTAGCATTATTATAACATACATTTCGTAATTTGCGAGTGATAAATAGGATCTTGTTCAAAAAATTTACATATCATCGGTTGACAAATCCTGCTTTTTACATCATGATATATAATATATAAGTATATCTTTACGGTGATATTGACAATGAGAAACTTAAAATATGAATTCACCCGCGTGGGGAGGCAGCTGCTTGACGCATTCTATTCAGGCAGAGCGCTGGTTGCCCACCGTCACCTCGGAGCGCATTTTTCCCTTGAAGAAGGAGTGCAGGGTGTGAGATTTACCCTTTATGCGCCCTATGCCGTTAAAATTGCCGTCGTCGGTGACTTCAACGGCTGGAATGAAAACGCCCATATCATGCACAAAATCGACAATTTAGGCATGTATTCGGTCTTTGTTCCCGGCGCTGTCAGGGGACAACTGTATAAATACCGCATATGGCAGGCAGGCGGCTCGGTCTGCGACAAGGCTGATCCCTTTGCGCAGATGGGACAGCGCAGACCCTACAATTCCTCTGTGATCATGGAGGTGGAGGATTCCGCCTTCACCGACGGCGAATGGATGCGCTCACGTTCCCGCTGCTTTGAGAAGCCGCTGAATATTTACGAGGTTCACCTTGGCGCGTGGTGCCGCAAGCCCGGTTCAAGCACCGAGCAGAGCTGGCACACCTATGATGAAATTGCCGAACGGCTGGCGGATTACGCGCTGCAAAACGGCTTTACCCACATCGAGCTTATGCCTTTGACCGAGCACCCCTTCGACGGCTCTTGGGGGTATCATGTCAGCGGTATGTTTGCGGCGACCTCTCGCTACGGCTCTCCGCAGCAGCTGATAAAGATGATCGACATTTGCCACAGCAAGGGTGTAGGCGTCATTCTGGACTTCGTTATGGTGCATTTTGTGCGGGACAGCTTTGGCCTTGGACGCTTCGACGGCACGCCGCTCTACGAATATCCGCTTGATTTCATGGCGAACAGCGAGTGGGATTCCTATAACTACGATTTTTACAAAGGGCATGTGCAGAGCTTTCTGCTGTCGGCAGCCCATTTTTGGCTGAGCACCTACCATATCGACGGACTTCGCATCGACGCGGTGAGCAATATCATTTACTGGCAGGGGCAGGTGGAAAGAGGCGTCAATCAGGGAGCCGTGGAATTCATGCGGCGATTTAACGACGAGCTGCACGCGGTATTCCCGGAGGTCATGATGATAGCGGAGGATTCCAGCTCCTACTACAATGTCACCTCACGGTATGCCGATCACTGGCACCTCGGCTTTGACTACAAATGGGATATGGGCTGGATGAACGACACTCTCAAATATTTCGCCCTTGATCCCTTCTTCCGCCGCGGCAGCCATGAGAAGATCACCTTCTCCATGGATTACTACAACACGGAAAACTACATGCTCCCCTTTTCACACGATGAATCTTCCCACGGCAAGAAGTCAATTCTCGGCAAGATGTGGGGCAGCACCAAGCAGAAATTTGCCCAGTGCAGGGCGCTTTATGTCTATATGTTCACCCACCCGGGCAAGAAGCTCAACTTTATGGGCAATGAATTGGCACAGCTTGACGAATGGAAGATCACCGAGGAAATTCACTGGTACGAGCTGCAAAATGAATACAACGGCAGATTTGCCGCCTTCTTCCGCGAGATGAGCCAGATATACCGCTGGTATCCGTCCCTCTGGGAAATGGATTACAACGGCGTCGGCTTTGAATGGATAGACCGCACCGACGATTACAACAACATCTTCGCCTACATCAGACGCGGAGGCGGACAGGAGATCGCCGTGGTGCTCAATCTCTCCACGAATCCCCAGTATCAATACGTTCTCGGTCTGCCGCACCAGGGCGTTATCAGGGAAATAATGAACAGTGACGCAGCGGAATACGGGGGAGACGGTCTTACCCGCAACGAGCCGCAGGAGATATCTCCTTATCCTCACGGGGAAATGCCGTGCAGCGTGACGGTGCAGATAGCGCCGCTTTCCGGTCACGTTTTTGTAATAGAAGATAATAATGAAAAAGAGGATGCGAACTAAATGCCACAGACATATTCAAAAATACACAAGATTCCCTCCGGTCAGGCATCGGACGCGCTTACAGAGGGATGCCTTGTGCTGGAAGGCGGCGCCTTCCGTGGACTGTACACACAAGGCTTTCTGGACGCGATGATGCTGTGCGACCTCAATCTGAGCTGCGTCATAGGTGTTTCTGCCGGCGCGCTCGGCGGTCTGAATTATGTATCGGGACAGATAGGGCGTTCCGCACGCATTAATCTGACATACAGGCATGACAGCCGGTATGTAGGGGCGAAAGCGCTGATTCACAGCCACAGTATTTTGGATGTGGGCTTTCTCACAGAAGACAGGGGAATCATCTCCGAGCCGCTTAACGAGGAAAGATTCTACCGCACGGGACAGCGCTTTGCGGCAGTCGCAACCAATTGCATCTCCGGAAAGCCTGCCGTTTTTGAAAAGGGCAAAAGCGGCAAATATTTGATGGACGGAGTGAGAGCGTCGGCTACCATGCCCTACATTTCTCCTATGCTCAGGATAAAGGGAATTCCATACCTTGACGGCGGATGCTCCTGCGCCATTCCATACCGCTGGGCGATAAAGCAGGGGTACACTAAAATCATCGTCATACGCACACGCGATCCGCTGTTCCGCAAGGAGGAGTCCCGTGTTTCACCTGCCTCCCGTGTTTACAGGCGTTACCCCGCGCTGGCGCTGAAGCTCATACAAAGCGACCGCAGATACAACCGTCAGTGCGATGAAATCGAGCTTCTTCACAAAAGAGGACGGCTGCTCCGTCTTGCTCCGTCCCAACCGGTCAATGTCGGCAGAGTGGAGCCGGATTTGGAAAAGTTGGGTGAGCTGTACTGGCTCGGATACAACGACTGTCTTGCAAGGCTTGATGAAATAAGATATTATTTATCAGTGTGATGATTTCCGAAGGAGTCTGCTACAAATGAGCAATATCAAAGTATTCTTTAAAAACTTTACCGCGGGGCGAAAGGCGCTCTTAAAGCGCATGGGCATTTATCTCGGTTCGGCTCTTGCGGTGTTTGAGGCGGCAAATATTTTTTTGGAGGACGGAGCGGTCGCGCAGTGGTGCGCCGATGTTTCGCTCTGCGGAATAAGCCTCAGATCGGTGCTTACCAATGTGTTTGTCTATCTCGGCGCAGGCGCGGTGATCGCCCTGCTGCGTCAAAGCTCCTTTGCGCATTATTGCATGAACATCGTCGGAACCGATGTAAAAATCGAAATATCCATGTCCGATATCTTTGCCAACAAGGGGGAGATTGTCGTTCCCTGCAATACCACTTTTTCGGGGCGCAGAGAGGTGATCGGCGGCAGAAGCATACAGACCCAGATGACAGATCGGCTTCGTTTCCCCAAGGGAGAGACGGATTCGGGCGAGAGCAGCGAGGAATATTTCGAGCGTACTGTGAGCCGGGCGCTTGTGCGTCCGGAATGTCAGAGCCGCCGCCTTTCGGGGCAGAAGGAGCTTGCCGGTAAGCTGTACGACATATACGAATACGGCACAATGGCGCCTGTCATCTTTCCGGTTGACGGAAAGCCGCGCAATGTCATTCTGCTGGCGGTCGCTCAAATGCTGGAGCCAAATAAGCCCAAGACCGACGGACAGCACCTGATGAAGAGCATCGACGACATGTGGGAGCAGATCGCCCAAAACCGCACGCGGGAACAGACCCTTGTCGTTCCGATACTCGGCACAGGCAGCGCGGGAATTACCGACAAGCCGCAGCAGACAGTGGCACGGTATATTCTGCGCACATTTGCCGACAATGCCGCAAGACTCGGCATTAAGAAGCTGATACTCAGCGTCTATCCGCAGGATTATCTCGACGACAAGATCAATCTCGAAGAGCTGCGCTGTTATGCCGATTACCTTTGCAGATTTCCGGACAGCGATTTCAATATCAATTAAGGCAGGCACGGAGGTATTTTGAAAAATGTCATCATTGTCAGACATAGGTACAATAAAAGACATTATGCAGCGGCACGGCTTTTCCTTTTCCAAGGGACTGGGGCAGAATTTTCTGGTCAATCCCTCGGTATGTCCCAGAATGGCGGAGATGGGGGGCGCCAATGAGTGCGCCGGCGTGCTGGAAATCGGCCCCGGAATAGGGGTTCTCACCGCCGAGCTGGCGCGTCGCGCAAAAAAGGTGGTCGCCATCGAGCTGGACGACCGGCTCATTCCGGTGCTGGGTGAGACGCTTGCCGAATTCTCCAATGTCAGGGTGATACACGGCGATGCTCTCAAGCTCGACCTTGCCGCCGTGATTCGGGAGAATTTTGCCGACTGCGAAAGCGTCGCCGTCTGTGCCAACCTGCCCTATTACATAACCTCTCCGATCATCATGGCGCTGCTTGAAAGCCGCCTGCCGATAAGCTCCGTCACCGTAATGGTGCAGAAGGAGGCAGCCGAACGCATATGCGCTCCTGTGGGCAGCCGCGAGAGCGGTGCGCTTACCGTCGCCATCAATTATTATGCCCAGCCGCATATGCTTTTCCGTGTCAGCCCGGGCAGTTTTATGCCGCCGCCGAAAGTGACCTCCGCCGTCATACGGATGGATATTCTGCCCGAGCCGAAATACGATGTGGGTGACGAAAAGCTCTTCTTTGCCATGGTCAAGGCTGGATTTTCACAACGGCGAAAAACTATCGCCAATTCCCTTACGTCGGGAGGCTTCCTCTCCAAGGAAAAAGCGGCTCTGGCTTTAGCCAATGCCGATATCGCGCCCAATGCACGTATAGAATCATTGGATATGGGACAGCTTGCGACACTTTCAAACAGCATAAAAAGTATTTCCCAAATAAATTGATAAAAAGACTGTACAATTCATGATAATTGTTGTATAATATACTTTGCACAGCAATTAGTATCGGCAGAGAGGAGCTTCACTGTGAACAATGATTTTAAAAAATCGTCCTACTTATTGACAATCATATTCTTTTTAGTCGGAATAGCCGCTTTGGTCGGCGTTTCGGCGGCAAAATACTTTCAGTTTGACGAGCTTGTGGTGTCCGTAAGCCAGATTATTTCGCTTCTGGCGTTCTTTGCCATGTTTATCAACTGCATTTATGCCAAGAGCAAATACAACAGCGCCTGTATCAGATTTGCCGACTATATTTTAACCAACCGCCGCAAAGAGGCGGAAAGAAGATCCGCCGACGCCGAGCGCATGCAGGAAATGCAGAATATCCGCGCCGCCGCCGAACGCGATCGGGAAAAGGCGGTGGCAGCCGCGCTCCAGCAGGGTCGCAGCGAGGGTGCGCAGTCGGCAGGAGCAATGGCGGCTGAACAGCGGGCAGTGCCGTTCCCCATGCCGCAGTCTATGCCTGCTCAGCCGAATATGCCGGCTCCCGTACAGCCGTCTGCTCCGACGCAGCAGACGATGCCTGTCACACCGCAGCAGCCTGTTCCGGCTCCGGTACAGCAGCCGGCTCCCGCTCCCGCACAGCAGCAGAGAATGCCGGAGCCTCAGAGAGCTGTTCCCGCAAGGCGTGAGCCTGTCGAGCAGCCCAACGAAGAGGTGCTTTACAACGAGTACGGCGAACCCGTTATGATGCGCCGCCGTGTGCGCAAAACGCCCTATTCTCCCGACGGAGAAATGCTCTATGACAGCAATGGCAATCCTGTCATACGCCGCAATCAGGGATTATGGGAACCGCTTGAGCAGCGTCATGAGATTGTTTTCAAATTCGAGACCTCTCCGGGTGTGACGGTATCTCAGTCTGACCGGCGGGAGGGCGGTCAATGAGCGGCGCAATGATTCCCTATCGCCATACGGCTCAGTATTACGAAACCGACCGTATGGGCATCATTCACCATTCCAATTACATACGTTGGATGGAGGAAGCCCGCATTGACTTCCTGCGGCAGATAGGAATCAGATTCAGCGATTTGGAGGCAAGCGGACTGATTTCACCGATCTATCAAGTCAGCTGTCAGTACAGACGAACGGTAAAATTTGAGGATGTGGTAGCCATTGAAGTGAGCATTGTCAAATACTCCGGAGTCAAGCTGGTACTTGCCTATCGCATGACCAATGAGACGACAGGCGAGCTTTGCGCGGATGGCGAGACAACAAGCTGCTTCACGAATTTCGACGGAAGGCTTATCTCGCTTAAAAAGGAATTTTCCGGGCTGCATGAACTTCTGGAAAGTCTTGTAAATGGACAAAAATAGCATAATCCCTCTGACTGCAATGGTTGTATGACATATGAAAGGCAGCGTTGCAGTCAGGGGGATTTTTAGTTTGGTTTGGAAAATATGTATATTTGTCAGAGAAGATGGATATTATAGCAATAAGCATAAATGCAGCGTCAGAAATGGCTGGGATAACGAAAAACACAAAATGGGGAGGCGGAGCTATGCACGCGGCAATTTATCTGATGATAGGGCTGTTTGTGGGAGGTGCCGTGGGAGTGGTGGCAATGTGCCTTGTTCAGGTGACACGCTGCGCAGGATGTCCGCATCGCATCAGGGACGTCAATCGGGACGGCAAGTGATCTTTACACCCGCAAATCCGGCGATTTCGGCAGCCTCGGCATAATCCGCGATACGGGCTGCGCCCATTACCCTGCTCTCGCCGTACAGCTCGATAAAATAAAGCGTAATGCCGGACTGTCCGGCGTATTCATTGAATTGCCTTGCCCATTCGGCGAGGCTTTTTTGCGTGTCAAACGTCAGCCTGTCGGGCGAGAATCTGATTTCTGCCGCGGCAAGCGCTTTTTTTAATGAGAGGACAAACTCATCCGGACTGCAATGCGGACGCAGCTCCTGAAGATACCCCTTTTGTATTGCCGATTCGACGGCGGCTATCACGCAGAGCCACGGTTCCGCCTCGGAGGAATAATTCAGTCCGCGTTTTTCCAGAACCTCTTTCCATTCTTTTCGTGAATTGTAAAATTCCTGCGTATCGGCAAGGCAGTCGCTCACTGTGTCTTTGACATATTGGCTGCCGCAGGTGAGTGCTCCGAAGGCTTTCAGCAGCGCATCGGCAGGCGTTATGGATTCTTGCGGCGTCTGGGATTTCTCATTGAATTCCAGATGAAACAAATCTATGAGCTTCATTGTTATTATGCTCCCATCTGTATAAATGATAAATGATTATCGAAATCATTCTATCACATTGACTGACGGAATGCAAGCCGGAAACGGACAGTCCCATTATGTGAAATTCAATGACAATGCTTGACGGAGATAAGCTGTTCATATATAATAAACACTATAAACACTATAAACAATATAAACACTGTATTTTACGCATAAAGGGAAAGAAGGATCAGTTCAATGATCATCAAAAGGATTTCAGCTTTATTGGTTGCTGCCGTACTGACTGTCTCTTTGGTCGGCATTACAGCGTGCGGCAGAATTGATTACAGCGACATACATCGTGCGCAAAGCAGTTCGGAAAGCTCTGACGTATCGTCAGAGAGGATTGACACGGAGAGCACGGGAAGTGACGATTCCTCCGATATACCTGACATGGCTTCATCTGAAGATATGGTCTCCTCGGACGTTTCGTCAGCAGTAGCTTTGCCCGAAATTACCACACAGCCCAAGAGTCTGAGCGTAACAAAGGGCGGCTCGGTAAAAATCTCTGTCAAAGCCAAGGGGAAAGGTCTGAAATACCAATGGTATTTCAAGAAAAGCGGACAGAGTGAGTATTCCGCGTGGAAGGGATACACCAAATCCTCCGCAACGGTTACGCACGACGGCAAATGGGAAGAACTGCTCTATTACTGCATGATCACCGACAGCACGGGTAATTCGGCTGTTTCGGATACGGCAATCATAACCCTTCAAAGACAGATGAGAGTGCTTGCAGTGGGCGACAGCATTTGCAGAGGAGGACGCAATTCGCACAAGGGCTTTGTGGGCGACCTCGGACTGACCTATCTCAACCTCGGGCAGAACGGCGCGACGCTTTCCACCAAGGAAACCAAGGTGACCAATATTCCCAAGCAGCTCGCAGATGAAAAGGACTTTCAGCCGGATATTGTCATTGCCGACGGAGGGGTTAACGATTACATTTATAACGTCCCTCTCGGCACGGTCCCCACACGACCTGTTTCTGATTCGAATAAGCTGAGCGACAAGACATTGGCTACCGCCATGGGCGGATTGCAAAGGCTCTTCGCCCTGATGAGCAGCAAATATCCCAACGCGCAGCGGTATTTTGTCATCACGCACAAGACGACACAGCGAATTCCGACAAAGGTAAACGGCAAATATGTATATACCGATCAAGACAAATACGTTGACTGGACTGTTACCAAAAACAAGGCGGGATATACCCAGCAGGAGCTTCACGACGCCATTGTTGCATGCTGCAAGGTTTACGACGTCGAGGTGATAGACGTCTACACCAAAAGCGCCCTGAATACTGCCGACCCGAAATATCGCAGCCAGACATCTTATTCCGACGATCCTTCCGCCACCGACAGCGAATATGTCGATATAGACGGCGTGCATCCTCTGGATCGCGGTTATCGTGAATTTTACATTCCGCTGATTCGCAAACAGGTCAAGGCTTCGCAGAATGCAGCAGTGCAGCTTGAGATTGTCCGTCAGCCCGTGAATCAAAGCATCACGCTCGGAGATTCCGTTACCCTTTCGGTTAAGGCGAGCGGAAGCAATCTGAAATATCAGTGGTTTTACAAAAAGGCAGGTCAGACCGCCTTTTCCGAATGGAAGGGACGCACGCACGACTCCGAGACCGTTACCCCCAACGACTCATGGGACGGCATTCAGCTTTACTGTGTGGTTGTCGACGGCAATGGCAAATCGTTGCAATCTGATACCGTTACAGTAAAAGTTAAGTAGCAGACATTTTGAGGAAAAAATAATCTCCGTTGCCATTCGCCCTCTGTGTTGAGAGCTGTAATGGTGCGGAGATTTTTTTTAATTACCTGTCAATCAAGCGAACCGAGAAGACCTTTGTCCAGCATGCGCTGTGCGGCGATAAGAATGCCTGTTTTTCCCGCGGCGTAATTCAGACCGCCCTGCATCCACACGGCATAAGGTTCGCGCAGAGGCGCGTCGGCGGAAAGCTCTATCGACGAGCCGAGCGTGAAGGAGCCGGACGCCATGATGATCTTGTTGTCGTAGCCCGGCATGTCCCAAGGTTCCGGAAGCGCCATTGAGTCGACCGGCGAACCGCTCTGTATGCCCTGACAGAAGGCAATGAGGGATTCGGGATTTTGCAGCATCACCGACTGAATGATGTCGGCGCGCACTTCATTGGGCTGCGGGGTGACGCCGTAGCCCAGACGGGAGAAAAGTCCGGCGCAGAAGGCAGCGGTTTTGAGCGCTTCGCCCACCACATGCGGAGCCGAGAAGAGTCCCATGTACATCTCTCTGGAATGTCCCATGGTACAGCCCACCTCTCTGCCGGTGCCGGGAGTGGACAGACGGTAAGAGCACATCTCCACAAGATCGGAACGTCCGGCAATGTAGCCGCCGGTAGATGCAATGCCGCCGCCGGGATTCTTGATGAGTGAGCCTGCTATGAGGTCGGCTCCGTGGACGCACGGCTCGGTGAGCTGCACGAATTCACCGTAGCAGTTGTCCACCATGATAACAGCTTCGGGCTTTACGGCTCGTACCGCGCCGCATATTTCTTCAATCTGCTCCACTGTAAGCGACGGACGGAGAGAATATCCTCTCGAACGCTGTATGTAAACCATCTTCACCGAACTGTCGGAGCGCAGCATTTCCAGTGCGGTTTCAATGTCAACGCCTCCGTCCGGCAGCAGATCGACCTTTTCAAAATGAATGCCGAAATCCCTCAGCGAACCGCTTGCGGACTGCTTGCTTATGCCTATGACCGATTGAATGGTGTCATAAGGCATTCCTGTGACACAGAGCATGGTGTCGCCCGGACGAAGGATTCCGAAGAGCGCAACGGTCAGCGCGTGTGTTCCGCACATGAAATTGTGCCGGAGCAGAGCGTCCTCACATTCCATAGCGTCGGCAAAGACACGTTCCAGCTTGTCCCTGCCGACGTCGCCGTATCCGTAGCCCGTGGAGGAGGTAAAGCAGCTTTCTCCGACGCCGTTGCTGATGAATGCGGCGAGCACCTTCTGCTGATTGATGAAGGCGTTGCTTTCGATGCGTTCAAACGCAGGTCGGATATCCTGCTCGGTAAGGGCGGCAAGCTCCATGAGCCTGTCGTCGATATCAAAGAATTTTCTTGTGTTGCTGTTCAGATTCATGAGATTCTCCTTGATGATAGTATTAGGATATTGCATCATGCGATAGCTATTATATCACTGCCGCATGTGAATTGTCAAATACTGTATGGCAATTTATTGATTGATTTTAATTCTTTTAATCATGGGGATAATCAGCCTTCCTTCTTGATTTGTCAGGCGTGATATGCTAAAATACTTTAAGATACTCCTGATTTTGACATGGATGATTCGGATAACGGCAGAGAATGGCTTTACGAAAGGGCTGAAACAATGGCTGAGATTAATTACAGCGCACTCCAAGGGCATATCGCGATGGGCAAGCCTTCTCCGGTTTACCTGATATGCGGCGATGAAGGATATCTGCGCCGCCGCAGTCTCGAAATGCTGAAGGAAAAATACATGCCGGATGTGCTTCCGGAATTTAATTACACCGAGTTCGACGGCTCGGTATGCACGGTCGATGAGATTTCAGCCGCGGACGAAACTCTGCCAATGATGGCGGAACGCCGCATGATCGTGGTCAAGGATATGGACGCTGCCGCCATAAGCGCCGATCAGTACCGCAAGCTGGAGACATTCCTCGGCTCAGTGGGGAATAATGACAGCTGTGTGCTCATATTCTTCAATGTGTCGGTTAAAGCCTCGGCAAAGAGCGGCGACAGGCAGGGCGCTATGCGCAGTCTCATCAAGAAAAACGGCACGGTTATCAATTGCAAAATTCCGTCTTCCGCCGAGATCACCGACATTCTGATGGCGGCAGCCGCCGCCGGCGGTGCGCAGATAAGCCGTTCCGACGCGGCTTACATGGTGGAACGCTGCGGCAATGACATTACCAATCTGCTCAGCGAGCTTGCCAAGCTTCAGTCGCTCTGCGGCGGCAGGATCACACGCGCTGCCATTGACGCCAATACAACCCAGAGCGTAGATGTGAAGGCTTATATGCTCGCTTCCAACGTGATATCCGGCAAACGGGGCGATGCTTACCGCATAATGGAGGAGCTTTTTGACGAACGCACCGAGCCGGTGGCGGTACTGGCGATCATGTCGGGCGCCTTTATTGATCTCTACCGTGCCAAGCTCGCTTCCGGTGAGCGAAAGGACGCGGACGGCATGGCGGCACTCTTCGGCGAGGAATACAAGGGCAAGGAGAAGCGGCTGAGCTTTTCCTTCCGCGACTGCCGCAGGTATTCGCCTGCGCTGCTGCGCAAATGGTGTACAATGCTCTGCCGCACCGACGCGGCTCTCAAAAGCAGCCGCGTTGACGGTCGCATACTCATGGAAAAGCTGCTTGCCGAAATGTTTGCGGCTGTGGAGGCGTCAAGATGATCAAAATAAAGGAAGCGGTGATTGTCGAGGGCAAATATGACAAAATCAGACTTTCCTCCCTCATAGACGCCCTTATCATTACCACCGACGGCTTTGGAATATTCAGGGACAAAGAGAAAATGAACATGCTTCGGCGGCTTGCTCAGACCCGCGGGCTTCTGGTGATAACAGACAGCGATTCCGCCGGCTTCGTGATACGCAATCACCTGCGTTCCTGTATTCCACCAGAGCAAATAAAGCATGCCTACATTCCGGACGTATTCGGCAAGGAACGGCGGAAGGCTTCTCCCTCAAAGGAAGGCAAGCTGGGCGTAGAGGGCATGTCCACCGATGCGCTGGTGGAAGCGCTGCGGCATGCGGGCGTGATCTGCGGCGAGTTCGAGCCTGCATGCAGCGAGGACGAAAAGCGGCAGTCTATTACGCGGACGGATTTTTACCTCTGCGGACTCTCGGGCGGCGGGAACAGCTCCGCGCTTCGTACCAAACTGATAAATTATCTCGGGCTTCCCGAGCGAATGACCGCCAAGGCTCTTTTGGGGGTTATCAACGACTACATGACTGTGGAGGAATTTTATCATTTCTTTGGCAAATGAGATAATCACAGCAACAATCTTAACGAAATATTAAAAAAATATTTACAAATCAAGATTGCAGGATTACAAAGCTTTAATTACTCTTTACTTTAGGAGAATGTTGTTATAAAATATCATTGAGGAAATATATCAGACGTTTAAGAAGGTGGTTATCATCGGAACAACAAACAGAACTTTGAGAATCGCTGCCGGATTATTGGCGGCAGCGGTGGTGTGCATGACCGGCTGCACGGATTATGTCAGCGGCAATATAAGAAAAAAGGACGCTGTGATCTCTGATTCTGACGTTTCGTCTATAGATACTTCCATGGATTACCGGTCCGAATATGACGGAGCGCAGGGTTCGGCAGGCTCCCTCAGCGGCCGCACGCTTCTGATTTCGATTTATACCGACGACGCCGGAACCTCATGGGACGAAAGTACAGAGGATGACAGCGAGATGATCTACGATGCGCTGGACAATCTACGCATAAGTACGGAGTATCTCACGCAGCAGGCGGAACGGTATGGCGCTTCGGCTGAATTTATCTGGGACTGGGAGCTGAATCCCGATCTTTATTACAAGGCTGCGTTTGATGAATCGCTCGTCACCGAATACGGCGACAAGTACGAAATTCAAAAGAACTGGATCGAGAACAACATCGACACCCGTGCGCTTAGAAACAAGTATCTTGCCGACAACGTTATCTATTTATTCTTTTTCAACACCGATTACAGCAATCAGGTCAATCCATGGTACCTCGGATATTCCTGTTCGCCTGATTATTATGTTGAATTCTGCAACATTTACGTGAGATTCGACGATGTTTTCGTCACCAAACCGCCCACATATGCGCACGAGATGATGCACTGCTTCGGCGCGCATGATTTATATTATGCCAATGAATTCATACCGCAGGAGTATGTGGACCATCTTGGCAAGACATACTCGAGCGACATCATGTACACGGTGTATGATTCCAAGGATATAACCAACGATTTCACCGATCTCGACGCCTACTATGTCGGACTCAAGGACAGCTGCGAGGAAGTGGAGAAGTGGAATCTTGCCATCAGCGAACATATTACGGACAATTGATTCAATCAACGGGAGGAATGATTTTATGACAAGCAACGGTCATTTTGTTAAAAAAGCGCTGGCACTGATCATATCGGCTGCCCTGCTGGGAACCTTCGCTTCATGCGGCAGCGACGACAAGAACAGCAAAAATACAAAAAAGAACAGCGGCAGTGTGTCGCAGGCAACCCGTGCGGCAGATAATCCCAATATCGTTGAATTCGACGACACGGAGGATGAGGACGACGCCGTAGTAACACATTCGGGCGAAGATGATGTGGTAACCACTACAACCACCACAGCTCCGTCGAGAACCAAAAAGACGACAACGACAACCACTACCACTACCACCAAAAAAACAACAACAGCCAAGCCGACAGAAACCAAAACCATCACCACAACCAAAGCGACTACCGCCGCGACACAGCCTGCCTCTCAGCTCAATAATAAATACAAGGTCACATATAAGACCTATGCAACAGACGACGGAAAGATCAAGTATAAGTATCCTCAGATCACAGGTCTTTACGATGAGGCAATGCAGAGCTTTTTCAACGATTATTTCAAAAAGAGCTGTACGGGTTCTTTGACTGATTTAGGGCTTGACACTTTCAAAGGTACATATGAGGTCAAATACAAGACAAAGGACACGCTCAGTATTGTTTTCCGCGAGAGCTTTTTGTACAGCGGAGCAGCCCACGGCTATACCAGCGCTCATGCCATTACCATTGACCTTGCCACAGGCAATACCATTATTCCCTCAGAGTCGGTGGATATGGACAAAGCTGCCGACGCCATCACCAATGACACATGGACGCTCACCAGAAGTGCCGACGGCGTTACCAAGAAGCATATCATCAATTATTTCAATCAGTTCGACGAGGCTTCCATCAAGTCGAATCTCTCGGTGGATGACATGATAAGGATAAAGAATTCCGGCGGAAAATACACTGTCAGCGGCAAGACGGGCTGCAATTCCTACCTTGACGTCAACGGCGACCCTGTGCTTATTTTAGAGGTAAATCACGCTCTCGGCGACTATGTCGAGGTGCAGTTCTGAGCCTGAGTAAATATTCCGAATGAAGAAGTGTAATATGATCAAAACGGCAGCCGCAACGACAGCACTCGCACTGTTTCTCTGCGGCTGCTTTTTCCCAAAAAACGAATCGCTGCATTCCCCGCCGGTCATAACCATGCAGCCTGTTGACTGTCAGACCAAGGCGGGCGAAACAGTGACCTTTGAAGCCGCCGCCCAAGGCGAAGGTCTGACATATCAGTGGTATTACAAAAAGCCCGATTCCTCGCGGTGGTCGGTGTGGAACAGTCACGACACGCCTGTCACCTCCGCTCCGGCAAATCCCACATGGAACGGCATGAGAGTGTATTGCCGCATAACCGACAGCAGCGGCAATTCCGTTGCCACGCGTGCCGCCCTGATTTCCTTGAGCGAACCGGTTGTCATGACCGCACAGCCTGTCGATGTCAGACTGAATCTCGGTGAAACGGCATACTTTCGGGTGGAAGCCAAAGGAAAGGGCAAGCTGAAATACCAGTGGTATTATCGCAAGAGCAATTCCGAACTGTGGACAAAGTGGAAGGGGCACACTGCCTCCGATACCGAGGCTGTCGCCAACAATTCGTGGAACGGAATGCAGGTGTTCTGCCTTGTCACGGACAGCGCAGGCAGTTCGGTACCCTCCGATTTTGCCACAGTTACCGTTATCGACTCGCCCACTGTCATTTTGCAGCCTCGCAGCACACGCATTACGCAGAGCGATTCGGCTGCGTTCACGGTCAACGGCGGTACGGAAGGGCTTGTCTATCAGTGGTTTTATATTCCCGCCGGAGGATTTACGGGCGTTAAGATGATGGGCAGGAATGACCCGACACTGACGCTTTCCGTCGATGAATCGTGGAACGGTTCACAGGTGTATTGCAGACTGAAAAGTCCCGGCGGCAGTATGGTGTTTTCGGACAGGGCGGAGATTATTTCGGGAGAAAAACCGATCATAACGTCTCAGCCTCAGTCAGTTGTTTCAAAAGTCGGAAATTCGATGAAGTTTTCAGTGAAGGCTTCGGGCGATGAGCTGCGCTACAGGTGGTTTTTCAGATATAAGAATTCTTCGGGATGGTTCCCATTGGCTGGCTATACAACGCAGAAGATTTCGCTCAGAGCGGTACATATGCTTTCGGGCGGTGAAATACGCTGCGAAGTGACCGACGGCAGAGGAAACAAAGCCGTCTCTCAACCCGCACAAATAATCGTAAATGATCAAACCGATATTATTCTCCCCTCAAGGAATGTGACCGCAAGCTCGGGAGAAACGGTTAAGATACGCGCGGATGCCGACACGCAGGACGTAAGCTTCCGCTGGTATGTCAGAAAAAGCGGTGACTTCGGCTGGAAAGAGATTGCCGGACAGACAGGCAGCGAATTTTCGGGTGTGGCGGATCCTTCGTGGCACAGAATGCAGATTCAATGCATGGCAACTGCTGTGGACGGAAGCTCATATTGGCTGCCTGCTGCCGATATCACAATCAACGACATCTTCACCCTGAAAGCGTCGCCAAAAAGCATTACGGCGCGTTCGGGCGACAATGCGGTATTCTCGGTAAAGGCGGCGGGACGTGGTCTGAATTACCAATGGCTTCGCAAGGCAGACGGGTCCGACAAATGGGTCAGATGGCAAGGGCAAAACGCTTCGTCGGTGAAGCTGCCTGTCGAGACCTCATGGCACAGAATGACTGTGCGGTGCGACGTCACCGACTGCACGGGCAAGCGGATTTCTTCCGACAGTGCGGGCGTATGGATAACCGATGCGCTCGACATTCTCAGACAGCCTGATAGCATATCTGTGAGGGCGTATGAGCTGGCTGAATTCTCCGTGAAGGCACAGGGAAAGGGTCTGCGCTATCAGTGGTATTACAAAAAGCGCGGAATGATCGGCTGGAATGTTTGGAAAAAGCACACTTCGCCAAGCACTTCGGCTCTCTCTAATCCCACATGGGACGGCATGAGAGTCATGTGCGTAGTTACTGACTCGGAAGACAATAAAAAATATTCCCGTCAGGCAATTGTGAGAATAACAGAATAGAATAAAAGCCGTTTAAGTCATTCATCAGAGTGGCTTAGACGGCTTTTAAAATTTATTTTTGCACGCCTTTGAGAATACGGCATATTATGTAGTACATAGAATATCAAATCAAAGGAGTGTTTAAAGAATCATATGCGAAGACGATATTATAATCCAGTCAGAGAAAATCCTATCATATATTCAGCCGATAATCCGGACGAGGAGCAGGAGGTCTTGCAAAGAAACCATTCCTGCTGTCCGCGACCTCCTTATCCTGTGCCGGGACCTCCTGGCCCTCCCGGTCCAATGGGTCCAAGAGGTCCTATAGGTCCGAGAGGCCCTCAGGGACCGTTTGGCCCTCAGGGTCCGCAGGGTGAGCAGGGCCCCGCAGGTCCCACGGGTCCAACAGGTCCGGAAGGTCCACAGGGTGAGCAAGGTCCAGCAGGTCCAACAGGTCCGCAAGGTCCGGCAGGTCCCACAGGTCCACAGGGTGAGCAAGGTCCAGCAGGTCCAGCAGGTCCAGCAGGTCCAGCAGGTTCGCAAGGTCCACAGGGTGAGCAAGGTCCGGCAGGTCCACAGGGTGAGCAGGGTCCAACAGGTCCGGAAGGTCCACAGGGTGAGCAGGGCCCCGCCGGTCCAACAGGTCCGCAGGGCGAACAGGGACCAACAGGTCCCACAGGTCCGGAAGGACCACAGGGTGAGCAGGGGCCAGCAGGTCCAACAGGTCCGGAAGGTCCACAGGGTGAGCAAGGCCCCGCAGGTCCCACAGGTCCGCAGGGCGAACAGGGGCCAACAGGACCAACAGGTCCGGAAGGTCCACAGGGTGAGCAGGGTCCAGCAGGTCCAACAGGTCCGCAGGGCGAACAGGGTCCAGCAGGTCCTACAGGTCCGGAAGGTCCGCAGGGTGAGCAGGGGTCCGCCGGTCCAACAGGTCCGCAGGGCGAACAGGGACCAGCAGGTCCAACAGGTCCGGAAGGTCCACAGGGTGAGCAAGGTCCCGCAGGTCCCACAGGTCCGCAGGGCGAACAGGGACCAACAGGTCCCACAGGTCCGCAAGGTCCGCAGGGCCCAGCAGGCGGCGTGCTTAGCTTTGCAGATTTCTTTGCGATAAACTCAGAGGAAGAGGCGATGATTCTTCAACCCGGAGAGGATTTCGCATTTCCCAATACCGGAGCAAACAGCAACAGCGGCATTTCCGAGATAACCGAAACATCCTTCAATCTGGAGAATATCGGAAGCTACTTGGTGATGTTCAATGTTACAACCATTCAGACGCCAAAGCTCGGGCTGACACTGGACGATGAATTGTTGGACTACACCGTTGCCGGACGTCCGTCAGGTGCTTCGCAAATCGTTGGAATGACCATTATCACCACCACACAGGAAAATTCCGTTCTGACGGTGCGCTATCCGGATGACGATGCGTACAGCGGCGAAGCAGTTCCGACTGAAAATCCGCGGCAGGACACCACGTCGCATCTGGTGATCGTTCAGCTGAGCTAAGATAAGATAAGATAAACCAAGCTAAAAAGCCATACGCCAAGCTGACATGTTCAACTCTGAGATAATTTAATCCGTTTTTCAGATAAAAAAGTCGTACAGCACTGTGCCTTTATTAAAAAACACAGTGCTGTACGGCTTTAACGAGATATTGAGACTGTATATGTGGTTTTAAGAAATCGGGAAATTGGAGGGAAACCGATTTCTTAAACGTAAAGTCAATGTTATTCAGCAGTCAAAGGGCTGCTGCCCTTGGAGGAAGAATCGTCTTGAGCGTGTACAACGCTCTTTCCGCGCCATGTGCCGCGTTTCCAGCGTATCGCAACGACTATGCCGCGTATCACTTCGTCCGCCGCCATAGCAATCCAGATGCCGACCAGACCGAAACCGCAGACGACTCCAAGAATATAGCCGCCCAGAACGGAACAGCTCCACATAGCGATAATTCCGAGATAAGTCGGAAATTTCACGTCGCCCGAAGCCTTCAGGCTATTGATAATGACGAGGTTGCTTGTTCTGCCGAATTCCAGAAAGATGGCGACAAACAGCACCTTCCGCCCCAGACCTATGATCTGAGGACCTATTTCCGAGACCTCCGAACCGCTTGTGAAGAAGCCGAGAGTGACAGGACTTATCAGAAAGTTCAGACAAGCTATGCAGGCTGACACAATGAGAGCGCTGCGCATGGTCTTGTTGACACGCTTGTAAGCAAAGTCGTAATTGCCCGCGCCGACGGCGTGACCGACAATGATAGTGGTTGCCATAGCGACAGACAGTGAATAAAGATAGGCGAAATTGCTCAGGATACTTGCGTAGATCTTTGTGTTGATGGCGACGATTCCGAGAGTGTTCACAAATCCCGTGACAAACAGCTGAGAAATGTTATATGATATATTTTCACCAGCCGTCGGAATTCCAAGGCGCAGCAGCGTTTTGAGTATATCCTTTGGAAACGGCTTTAAGTACTTTAATGAAATATGCCCGTCGATAAAGAACCCAAAGAATACAAACGCGGCGCACAGCCCGGTGATGCGGCTGAATGTGGTTGACACCGCGACTCCCGAAGCGCCAAGTCCCCACGACCGGAAAGACCCGTATAAAAACAGGTAGTTGCCGCAGACGTTAATGATATTCATTCCCAGTGAAATCACCATGCCGAATACCGTTTTGCCGTTGCTCTGGAATATGCGTGACATAGTATCAAGCACAGCCTGAGTGAAAATGAATCCGCCTACGATCTGCATGTAGCTGCGAGCATCGTCCATCATCTCCGGGGGCGTGTGAAGCAGCTGCATCAATACGTCGCTTCCGAGATAAACGATTGCGCTGATCACAAGGCTCAGCGCGAGATTGAAGGCAACACAGACGGTGTAAATCTGACTGATTTTATCCTTTTTGCCTGCGCCGAGATACTGCGCAACCACCACGCCGCTTGCACTGGAAATGACGGTAAAGGCGAGAGTGAGAAAGCCGAGTATCTGATTGGCGTTGCCTATAGCTCCTACGGCAGTCTGATCATATCCGCTCAGCATGAGCGTGTCCGCATAGCCCAGAAGCATGGCGAGCAGCGCCTGCACAAATATCGGCCATGCCAGCTTGAATACAGATGATTTTACGATATCATCGGAACCCGATTCCGACCTGACGCGAGTCAGAGCGTTTTGTCTGCTCATAAACAATAATCCCTTTCCCCGAGAAACACGGCGAAGTGCAATTGGGTATAACGTATAAAAATTTTATAAAATAGAATTTTTTTTATCAAAAACTATTGACTTAGGATTACAATAATATTATAATTTTTTTAGAAGGAAATACAAGCAGTATTTTCTATGATTATTGCACTATCCGGTATATAAAATATAAATGCAATTGTATTTTTCTGTCGGATTCTTTTGGCTGATTGCTTTGTTTTATGGAACAATGCTGTTTTATTTCTCTTTTATTAAATAATAAGCCTATTATTTAAGGAGATTATTAAGAAATTTTGTTGGTTTTGTTATTTTGATTTTTTGCGGCATTTGACTTTTCCGATAATACCGTCATTTTCAGACTTGTACTATTCAGACAGATACAAAGGAGGTATGGATATGTACCCCGTAAATAAAGAAATATCGGACTTTGTGGAAAAAAAGAAGCATGGCGATGTGCTTTTGCCGTTTGTCATTTATGGAACGATGATGCCCACGCTTTTCTCATCGTTTCCTCTGCACTGTCACGAGGAAATTGAAATGATTCTCAATGACTGCGGAAAATGCAGATATACCGTATCCGGCGATGATATTGATCTGGAATTCGGCGATATTCTGGTGATCATGCCGTGGGTGCTGCATTCCTTCCGGCTGGAGAACGAAAAAGATTATTTTTTGGCTGCCACATATCTTATCTCGCTTGATATGGTAAACAATTACACCGTTGATGTCTGCGGGTCGAGATATTTGATGCCGATGCTCGGGCGAAAATGCAATGATTACTGCGTGATTCGGTTCAACTCGGAGCATTACGGGGAATTCAAGTCCATTGCCTTACAGCTCTTCGATGTATATTATGCGCATGAGGATTTTTTTGAGCTTAAAATTAAATCACTGATAAACGATCTGTTGCATAAGCTGCTGAGCTACGGCTGCATCAAAATTACGTCTCATACGCCCGAAAGCAACGACGTGAGGATTGTCCGCCGCGTGGTGGATTACATCTCCGAAAATTACATGGAAAATATCACTCTCGCAGGGCTTGCCGAGCTGGTGAATCTCAGTGAGACAGGACTTTCACGGCTTTTCCGCAATATCACAGGCATGTCGTGCATTGATTATGTCATAGAATATCGGCTTGCCAAGGCAAAGGGATTTCTTCGCACCACCGATAAGCCGATCATTGAGGTGGCTTACGATACGGGATTCAACAACATATCCTATTTCAACCGCACATTTAAAAAGCACTGCGGTCAGACGCCTTCCGAATTCCGCAAAATGAAGACAAGCTAATAATAAAAAACAATCCTCCCTGAACCGTTGACCGTCAGGGAGGATTTTACGTTATCACTGTCGTTGTGTTGTTATACTGTTTTGTTGTCTGTTTTATACATACATGTTGGGATCCCAGATTTCCGGACTGTATTTGATCTTGTCCAGTCCCGTGTTGTCCACAAGATAGCCCTCGGTTTCGGGCGTTTCCTCGGTGTACTGCGGGTGATAGTTGGGATTCTTGGGATCGGGATCTGTCGGATCCCAGCCCGAGGCGTCGGGTTTGGGAACCTGTTCCTTGAGCGCGCTGGTGAGAGAAGCGTTCTTTTTCTTTTCCACTATGTGAACCGTCGTGCCTGCCTTGCAGTTTTCGGCTATCCATTTGGCGTTTTCCACCGTCAGGCGTATGCATCCGCCCGAATCGGCAGTGCCGAGGTTGGCAAAGCGCTTCTGATCGAGCTTGTCCTTCTTGGTGTCGCTGTACGGAACCGAGTGAAAAAGAAAATGTCCTGTGATCTGGGTGGCATACTGAGCGTAAAGCGGTGCGCCGTGGCTTTGCATCGTGCGCCATACGTATTTTGAATTGGTGCGGTCGGCTTTGAGCTTCCAGTAACCGGCAGGAAATTTCTTCGGGTTCTGCGCGGTGGAGCAGAGCATGACCCTGACCGGCTTGTCGTATTTGCCGCTGGAGCTGGTGGTGTACACCGTGACAACCTGATTGGTCTTGTCAACCTCGATGAAATAGGGGTATTCCGGATATTTCAGCTTGCCGTCCGACGGTGTATCGGAAGGTGAGACGGCGCTCTGATCGGTGTTGTCGGTTGGTATTTCGTCGTACATAATATTTGTATTGCTGACGGTATAGCTTGCCAGGTTTGCCATGTCTATCTGCTTTGCGTTTTCAAACGGATTGCTGAAATGCGCCGCAATAAACGCGTTTATCACAAGCAGAACCACCACAGCCGCTATGGCGGAGTAGATTCCCGCCGAGGATTTGTCTGATTTGTCGGATTTATAACTCATTTATATTCGCTCACCTCATAACTGATAGTAGGATACCGTTCTGATGATTATTTATTATAATATTTTATAATTTTTACCTTGCTCTGTCAATAACGGCGGCTGAAATTTCAACATTAATTAATAATTTAACAATTTCCTGTTGCTAAAATGGAGAGTACAGTGATAAAATAGAGGCAGGCAAAAGAGATAATCGGGGGGAACAACACACATTGACCATATACTACGAAAATCCAAAATTAGGCGAGCTTCGCGCCAAGTCGATGAAGCTGCCGCTGCTTCCCGGTGTGTATATTATGCACGACAAGCGGGACAAGATCATTTATATCGGCAAGGCGAAGGCACTCAAAAACCGCGTCAGCCAGTATTTCGGCTCGCAGGAGGGTCACGCAGAAAAGGTCCGCCGCATGGTGGAAAATGTCGATCACTTTGAATACATCATAACCGACACCGAGTATGAAGCGCTTGTGCTGGAGTGCAGTCTGATCAAGCTGCACAAGCCAAAGTACAATATTCTGCTCAAGGACGACAAGGGATATCATTATATCAAAATAACGTCGGAGGAATATCCGCGCATTGTGGAAACCAAAAAGGTGGAGGACGACGGGGCGGAATACCTTGGCCCCTACACCGGCAGCTTTGCCGTGCGGCAGTCGGTGGACGAGGCATGCAAGATATTCAAAATCCCCACCTGCCGCCGCAGCTTCCCGCGGGACATCGGCAAGGGCAGACCCTGCCTGAATTATTCCATTGGTCTGTGCCTTGCTCCCTGCAAAGGGCGGCTGAAAAAAGAAATTTACGACGAAGCGATCAGCGAAGCGCGTGACTTCCTCAAGGGTGGCACAAATACCTCGGTGGCAAGGCTGACCGAACGCATGAACGAGTGCGCCGAACGGCTGGAATTTGAAAAGGCCGCACGGCTGCGCGACAGGATCAACGCTCTCAAAAAGATGAGCGAGAGACAGAAGGTCATTATGACCTCGGTGGAAGAGCAGGACGTCATTGCACTGGCGCAGGGAGCCGGCGGCACCTGTTTCGAGGTGTTCCGCTTCAAGGGCGGCAGACTGTGCGACCGCGAACAGTTTCTGATTGACGAGATGACGGGCGAACTCGGTCTTTGCCGCGCCGAATTCATCAAGCAGTATTATTCCATGCGGGATGTGCCGCCGAGGGTCACTGTGGACGGAGAGGTGGAGGATTCGGAACTGATCGAGCAGATGCTCACCGAAAAGCTCGCCGACAAGCACGGCAAAAAGGTGCGCATCACCGTTCCGCAGAAGGGGGAGCAGCAGCGCATTGTGGAGATGTGCCGCCAGAACGCCGCCGAATATCTCGCTCAGGCAAAGGGCAGAACCGGAGAGATCACGGCAGCCGTCGACGAGCTGGGCAGACTGCTTGGTCTGGATTCACCGCCCGAATACATCGAGTCCTACGATATTTCCAACACGCAGGGGGACGACAATGTCGCCGGCATGGTGGTGTTTGAAAACGGACGGCCGCTCAAATCGGCATACCGCAGGTTTAAGATAAAGACGATTGAGGGGCAGGACGACTACGGCTCCATGCGTGAGGTCATCACGCGAAGATTATTGGAGTACAACGAACATAAGGACGAGGGCAAGGGATTCGGAAGGCTCCCCGATATGATCCTTTTGGACGGCGGCGAAGGTCACGTCAACGCCATACGTCCTCTGATAGAAGCCTCGGGACTTCCGATAGCTCTTTTCGGCATGGTCAAGGACAGCAAGCACAAGACCCGCGCCATTGCCGCGGGAGGACGGGAAATATCCCTGACCCGAAGCAGAGCGGCATTCACGCTTGTGTCGTCCATACAGGACGAGGTACACCGTTTTGCCATTACCTATCACCATGCCAGCCACGGCAAATCGGTCATACGAAGCAGCCTGACCGAAATCGAGGGCATAGGACCGGCACGCGCAAGGGAACTTCTAAAGCACTTCAAAACCATTTCAGCGGTCTATGAGGCTTCGGTGGAGGAGCTGTGCGAGGTCAAGGGAATGAACCGCAGGGCTGCCGAAAATATCAAAGCGCACAAGTCGAAGGATCAGTGAGCAGCGGTAGATGAAAAGAAACATTGCTTTGTAAAATATGCCAAATTTATATATGATAATTTGGCGAATAAAACGGCAGAAATAGATTACACTTTTGTAAGTTTCGACATATTTGCCGCAAAATACTTTACAGCGGGTAAAATATGCTGTATAATGATTCGGTAAAATGTTTGGCGAAAGGATTGCTGCCGATGAGAGTGATCACAGGCACTGCAAGAGGCAGACGTCTCAGAACTTTGGAGGGCAACGATGTAAGACCCACCACCGACAGAGTCAAGGAAGCCGTTTTCAGCGTGATTCAGTTTGACATAGAGGGTCGCAGGATGCTCGATTTATTTGCCGGAAGCGGTCAGATGGGCATTGAGGCTCTCAGTCGGGGGGCAGCGGAAGCGGTCTTTGTGGACAGCTCGCCCCATTCGGTCGCCGTGGTCAGGGAAAATCTCCGCGCATGCGGTCTTAACGGAGCGGCAGTTGTGGTGCAGGGCGACGCGCTTTCCTACCTTGTGCCTAGAGCGGGACGGCAGGAATTTGACTACGCGTTTCTTGATCCTCCATACGGCAAGGGAATATTGCAGTCGGTGCTTCCGGCAGTGGCTTCGGTCGTCAAGCCGGGCGGAGCGATAATCTGCGAATCGCCTGCGGAAGAAGAGCTTCCCAAAGCCGTCGGTGATTTTGTCGTAGATCGGCAATATCGCTACGGGAAGATCAAGGTTACTTTTTACCGTGTCGCTGATGAAGAAGAATCTGATGGGGGAGATGACGAGTGAAAATCGCAATTTGCCCCGGAAGCTTTGACCCCATTACGCTGGGACATCTTGATATTATCCGGAGAGCGGCGGTCATGTTCGATAAGGTGATAGTCGCCGTGCTGGTCAATCCCGGCAAAAATCCGTCATTCACCGCTGAGGAACGACTGGATATGATACGGCGTGCGGTCGCCGGCATACCAAATGTCGAGGCGGAGTGCTTTGACGGTCTGCTTGCGGAATATGCCCGTCTGAAAAACGCACAGACGATTGTAAAGGGTCTGCGGGCGGTCACCGATTTTGAGTATGAATTCCAGATGGCGCTTATCAACCGCAAGCTCAATCCCGAAACCGATACGGTGTTTCTCACCACCAGTTCGCAGCACATGTATCTTTCCTCAAGCATGGTCAAGTCAATAGCCCGTTTCGGCGGAGATATTTCGGACTTTGTGCCGGAATGCATATGCGGCGAGATTAGCGAGAGGCTTTCACGGCAGGAAGATGAATAGAGCCGCGAAGCATTACAACATGGCAGGAAAAAACCAATTATCAATAAATCAGAAAATCAATTGAAGGAGTTAATTTATCATGAGAAGTATAGAAGAACTGCTTGCAAGCATAGACGACATAATGGACAGAGCCAAGGCTGTTCCCTTCAGCTCCGACAAGTGCATTGTCGATGCGCGTGAGCTTAATTCTGTCCTCGACGAGATCAGAATGAATCTTCCTCAGGAAATTCGTCAGTCCAAGGCTGTTATGACCGACCGCGACAACATCATCGCTGCCGCTACCAAAGAGGCCGATGAGATTACCGCCAAGGCGCAGGAGAGAGCAAGAGCGATGGTCAATCAGGAGGCTATCTTCAAAGAAGCAAAGGAAAAGGCGGAGAAGCTCATCAATGCCGCTGAGGAGCAGGCGAACGAGATTCTCAGAGGCGCATTCACATTCTCTGACAATATTCTGCTCGACACCGAAAACGCGGTCAACCAGAATATCGAGACTGTCAGACAGGCAAGAAAGAACCTGCGCACAGCCGTCAAGACCAGAGTTGCTGCCAACAGAGCCAAACAGACCGAAAGCGCCGGACAGCAGTCCGATTCCGAGCAGGAGTAAGTCAACCCAAGCAAAATCAGGCAGGAGTATTCCGGCAGAAAATCAGCCTGAAAATACATTTGAAATAAAATAAACAGCGGCGCTGTCCGTGATTATCCTTAGTTAAAACAGGATGATTGCAGACAGCGCCTTTTTAGACATAATACTATTCAATAATTAATATATGTTTATAAATAAATTCATTAAAAGTTTTTTTGATAAATCTGCATAAACCGATTGACATTTTACCTAATTGACCTTATAATTAAATCACGGTGGGGACTTAGAACATAAAAGTGGGGACTCAAATAATAAAAGTGGGACTAAAATTATATAAAAAGTATCCGGAAGCTGTCTGACGTGAAAACAATCACGTCTTTTAAACGGCTGCCGACATGGTTTTGTGTTCTGCCAATTATTTTTGATGTATGTTTTTATTATACCTGCTATGCTATTATACTTTATCTTTCCCCGCTTGTCAAATAATTATGCAGTACGGGAGCAGATTATTCCGATTGGTTTGATTATTTTTTAAGGGACAGGAGTTTTAAGCAAAGGGGGTCGGATCGGATGCTTATCGGCAATGCTGTACATAATCTGGATACAAAGGGTCGAATAGTAATTCCCGCTAAATACCGGGATGATTTCGGTGCGACAGTCTTTGCGTTAAAGGGCGTCGACGGCTGCATCAGACTCTACCCGCATGAGCAGTTCATGCAGGTCTTGGAAAAGGTGCGCGGAGGCGACGTCACCAAAAATCACCTGCGACGCAAGATAATGGGTTCGGTCGAGCAGATTTCACTTGACGCGCAGGGACGCATTCTCCTTTCCGAGGGACTCAGAAGCGAAGCCGGCATTACCGACAGAGTTCGCATGGTCGGCATGTACGACTGGCTCGAACTGTGGAATGAAGCCAGTCTCGAAAAAGCGGACGAGGAGCTTTCGACGGAGGACGAACTCAAACTCATGGCAGAGCTGGGGCTCGCCTGACGTATGAAAGGCGAGGTGCGAGGCTTGGAATTCAATCATATCCCCGTGCTTTTTGAAGAAACCATCGCGTCGCTCGGTGTTAAACCGGACGGCGTCTATGTCGACTGCACGGCGGGAGGCGGCAATCACAGCGCCGCCATACTGGAGCGTCTGGATAACGGCGGCAGACTTATCTGCCTTGACCGCGACCCTGACGCCATAGCAGCTGTCACGGCGAGATTTTCGGGAGACAGCCGCGTAAGCGTGGTACACACAAGATACAGTGCGGTAGGCGAGATTCTTGCCGGACTGGGAATACCTGCCGTTGACGGAGTGCTGATGGATATCGGCGTTTCGTCGCATCAGGTGGACACTGCCGGGCGCGGATTCTCATTCCACAAGGATGCGCCGCTTGACATGCGCATGAGTCAGGACGGCGTTACAGCCGCCGATCTGTGCAACACAATGACATGGCAGCAGCTTGCCGAAATATTCACTAAGTACGGCGAGGAAAAATTCTCGGTGCGCATAGCGAAGGCAATCTGCACGGCGCGTGAGAGCAAGCCTGTCGAAACGACCTTTGAACTGGCGGACATCATATCGGGCGCTGTGCCCGCGGCTGCCAAACGTGCGGGACATCCTGCGCGCAAGGTCTTTCAGGCGCTTCGCATAGCCGTCAACGACGAGCTGGGCGAACTGGAAAGAGGTCTTCAGGCGGCATTTGAATGCCTGAAGCCGGAGGGAAGGCTGTCGGTGATTACCTTTCACTCACTTGAGGACAGAATCGTCAAGCAGACTATGGCAAAATGGTGCGAGGGCTGCACCTGTCCGCCGGAATTTCCGGTGTGCGTGTGCGGCAATAAACCCAAGGCACGGCTGCTTCACAAAAAGCCGGTTGTGCCTTCGGACGAGGAGCTTGAGCGCAATCCCCGCAGCAGAAGCAGCAAGCTGCGCACGTGCATCAGGCTGTAAATTTGAGAGCAGATCAGTTGCGGATATTTCCTGCAATGCAATATAAAAAATCTACAACAGGGGGAAGTCAGAATGGTAAACTTTAACGGGAGCAATGCTTATAAGATGCGCTACGAAGACGGCGCCGCACAGAAAAAGAAAAAGGAACAGCCGGCTGCACCTGCCAAGAAACATATCAGACCGAATATGACAGTGAAGCTTAACAGAAAAAGAGAGACGAAGCCGGCGCTTGCTCTGAAACGTCCCAAAAGCAAGGTCAGATCGCTCAATGACGGGGAAATCCGCATGCTCTTTGCGGCAGGCTTTGCATTCTTTGTGTTTATCACGTTTTTTGCGTTTACAATGCGCTGTCATGCCAATGATAATGAGCTTACTCTGATCATTGAAAGCAGGAAGCAAGTGCTTGCTTCGCTCGAACACGATTATTCGGTGCTTGTAGTCAAGCGTGACAACCTTCTGTCTGAGGCAGCTGTTGAAGCATATGCAAGTCAGAATCTGGGTATGCAGAAAAGAGACAATCATCAGATGAAGTGGTTTGAAGTAAGCTGGGGCGACGATTTCGACGATTAATCGGTCGATAATGGGTTGATTATGCTTTTTGACCGGTTTCTGCGGCATACTTTCATTGAAAACACAATAAATATGCAATAGGCGAATGCATCAGTGTCGCTTACCGGTTCATTCGCCTGTTATTGTTCAGCGTGAGAGTTAAGATATTTTCTTGACTCTCGTTTTAGTTGAAAGCATAATATTATGGAGGCACCGATTTGATTAAAAAAATACAATCATTCATTACACGATATTTCAGACGGTATAAGGGACTTGACAGATTTTCTGCCAGATTTACGGTAGTCACGTTATTTATTGGCATTTTTGTCATTGCGATTATTTTTAATCTTTTCAAGCTTATGGTGTTTGAAAAGGACGAAAATCAACAGAGAGCAGCCTCGCAGCAGCTAAAGACAGTGACGCTGCCGGCGAAAAGAGGCACTATATTCGACAAAAACGGCGAAAAGCTCGTTCAGAGCGCTGCTGCATGGATAGTGGAGCTGAATCCGAAAGCGATGAGCGCAAACTATTCCGACGCTGAGCATGAAGAAATCTGCCACACGATTTCGGAAATACTCGGAGTCAACTATGAAACCGTACTTAAAAGAAGCAAAATGAATTCCAGCACTGCCAGACTCACCAAGAAGGCGGATAAAGACCAGAAGGATAAGCTGAACGCCTATATCTTCCGCGATGTTTTCTATGGTAAGGTGGAGGAGAAGGATGAGAACGGCGAGAGCAAAAAGGTGGAAAGGATATTTTTCACCGACAAAGTGATGGCAGGAGAGTATCCTGAGCTGAACGTCAAAGGGAAAGAAGAAGTCTACCTTGGAGATATTGAGCTTACTCATGAAAAGGAGTACAGGTACATCAAGGGCGTTACCTTATTTGACGATACCAACAGATATTACTATCACGACACTCCGATAGCTGCCAATGTTCTGGGCTATACCAATTTCGACAATGAAGGCTCAGTGGGGATTGAAAGCTATTATAACGACGAACTCAGCGGAGTGGAAGGAAGCAAGATCTCAGCCAAAAATTCCATGGGCGGCGAAATGCCCTTCGATTACAATGACAGTAAGCAGGAACCTATCGACGGCAACGACATAACGCTGACGCTTGACGCCAATGTGCAGACCATGCTGGAAAAATACCTTCGTCAGGCGGTTATAGACAACGATGTGCAGAATCACGCTGCCGGCATCATAATGAATGTAAATACCGGAGCGATCTTAGCCATGGCGACAATGCCGGACTACGACCCGGCTGAGTATCAGACGATCACCGATCCGGTTGCCCTGAAAAAGATAAGCGCCATTGAGGATCCCACCGAAAAGAATAAGGCGATCCTTGAGGCGCAGCAGGAACAATGGCGCAACAAAGCGGTTAACGATACGTATGAGCCGGGTTCGGTTTTCAAACCGATCACGATGTCTTCGGCGCTCGAAGAGGGCGTTGCCACAATGGACGATACTTTTGTCTGTAAGGGATATCACATCGTTGGCAAGAGAAGGATAAAGTGCGCCAACAAAGGGGGACACGGTCACGAGACGCTGACGCAGGCAATGATGAATTCCTGCAACCCTGCTCTGATGGAACTGGGCGAGCGATTGGGAATCGCCAATTTCTCAAAGTATTTCAAATCATACGGGCTTACAGCTGCGACCGGAATAGATCTTCCGGGTGAATCCGCCGGCATGTATCATCATGAGGAGGATATGACTCCGCTTGATCTTGCCGAGGAATCCTTCGGTCAGTCGATGACAGTCACTCCGATACAGATGATTACGGCATTTTCGGCAGTCGTCAACGGAGGATATCTGCTCAAGCCTTACATCGTGGACAATATCACCGATCCCAACGGCAATATTGTGCTCAGCAAGCAGAAGGTTGTAAGACGTCAGGTCATTTCCGAAGAAACATCCGCCAAAATGCGTGAGATTCTGGAAGCGACGGCGAACAAGGGCGGCACGGCGCATAACGTCTATCTTGCCGGATACCGTATAGGCGGCAAGACCGGAACATCCGAAAAAATAGCCAAGCAAGCCATTTCCAAGGATAACAAAAGTCTGTATATCGCATCCTTCTGCGGTATTGCGCCCATAGACAATCCCGAGGTGGCGGTGCTCATCGTGCTTGACGAGCCTCAGGGCAAAAAACACAGCGGCGGCTCTATTGCAGCTCCGGTGGTTCGCGGCATATTCAGCGAACTGCTGCCTTATCTCGGAGTGGACACCATTTACTCCGAGGATGATATGCGCCTGATGGACACCTTCGTTCCCAATGTTTCAGGTCAAAGCAAGGACGACGCGGTTCATACGCTTGAACAGAAGGGCTTCACCGTGAGAGTCATAGGGGACGGCGACACTGTTACCGCTCAGATACCTGCCGGCGGCAAGACTGCTCCCAAGTCCTGCACGGTAGTGCTCACCACCGAAACCAAGGGTGAGGTGCCAACCACAACGGTTCCCAACCTTGTGGGTCTGAGTCTTTCAAAGGTGGCGTATGCCGTCAAGAACAAGAACCTCAACATCAGATATGCCGGCACAGGATACGACAGCACCAGCGGTCTGTCCGTGACGCAGGACATTCCCGCGGGCAGTGTTGTCGAGGAAGGCACGGTGGTCACGGTGGAATTCACTGTTGACGGTATAAACGACTGATACTTTGCTATAATAACCAATAAGCAGAAAGCAAAAAGCACTTTATGTTCGGAATATTGAAAAAAACACTCTTATACTATTGTAAAGGGATGAATTAAAACCATGCGGCTTTCAGAAGTAATGGGCGGCGTAAAATATACGGGCAGCGTATCCGACTGCGAAATCACCGATCTCACGTCGGATTCAAGAAAGGTTTCGGAAGGCGTCGTCTTCCTATGCATCAAAGGTCTCAAGAGCGACGGGCACGATTTTGCCGCTGCGGCTGCGGCTAACGGGGCGGCTGCGATCGTCTGCGAACGTGATCTGGGGCTTGACAATCAATTGCTGGTTGACTCCACGCGCGAGGCATTCTCGATGATGTGCGAGAATTTCATGGGACATCCGCTGGACAGACTCAAGCTGATCGGCGTTACAGGCACCAACGGAAAGACATCCACTACATTCATCACCAAGCAGGTGCTTGAAAGAAGCGGTCACAAATGCGGTCTTATCGGCACGATTCAGAATATGATAGGGGACGAAGTGCTTCACACCGAATACACCACTCCCGACACATACGAACTTCACAGGCTCTTTGCCAGAATGGCTGAAGCAGAGTGCGAGTTCGCGGTGATGGAGGTTTCATCTCACGCGCTCGAACAGGGACGCGTTGCGGGTCTGCACTTTGCAGCCGCTTGTTTTACCAATCTCAGCGAGGATCATCTCGATTTCCACGGCACCATGGAGGCGTATTTCGGCGCAAAGGCAAAGCTCTTTGGCATGACCGACTGCGCTATCATCAATATTGACGACGAATGGGGCAATAAGCTGCGCATTGATGACCGAGTGGAGCTGGTCACTTACGGCATTGAAAATGATCTCGCAGATCTCACTGCCAGAAACGTGGAATTCTTTGCCGACGGCGTGGGCTTTACTCTCTGCGCCATGGGCGGCGAATACAAGGTCAAGGTGCCGACTCCCGGCAGATTTTCGGCGTACAATGCCCTGAGCGCAGCCGGATGTGCCCTTGCGGTCGGAGCTTCCCCCGAGGCTGTAGCCGAAGCGCTCAACCGTTCCATTGGCATTAAGGGCAGAGCGGAAGTTTTTCCGACGGGACGCGATTTCACCATTATTCTCGACTATGCGCACACCCCCGACGGTGTGGAGAATATTCTCAGCTCTATGCGTGCTGTTTCCAAGGGCAGACTGGTATCCCTGCTGGGCTGCGGCGGCGACCGCGACCCCTACAAGCGTCCGATCATGGGCGAAGCGGCGGCGAGACTTTCGGATTTCGTCATAGTTACCTCCGACAACCCCCGCACAGAGGATCCCGAGGAAATTATCAGACAGATACTTCCCGGTGTGGAGCAGCACGACACCCCCTACACCGTTATCGTTAACCGCCGCGAAGCCATGAAATACGCGGTGGAACACGCTCAGCCGGGCGATGTGATCGTTATGGCAGGCAAGGGACATGAGGATTATCAGATCATAGGCAAGGTCAAAATTCACTTTGACGAGCGAGAAGTGCTGAGAGAAATCTTCGATGCACTTGACATGGAGTAAAGGGTGATATATTATAATGGATAGCATGCAACTTACCGAGATAGCCTCCGCACTGGGAGCCGACTCGTCGGTATATCCCGACAGAGAGGTGACAAACGTCACTCTCGACAGCCGCGAGATAAATGAAGGCTCTCTTTTCATCGCCGTCAAGGGAGAACGCTTCGACGCGCACGATTTTGTGCCGGATGTACTGGCAAAGGGGGCTGCGGCTGCCGTTTGCAGCAAACGGCTCGAAGGCGTGCCGCAGGACAGAGTGATTTATGTGCCCGACACACGACTGGCTCTGCTGGCTCTGGCAAAGTACTACAGGTCTAAATTTGACATTCCCGTGGTGGGACTCACCGGCTCGGTCGGAAAAACAACGACCAAGGAAATGGTGGCGGCGGTACTTTCGCAGAAATACAGAACGCTTGCCACGCAGGGCAATTTCAATAACGAAATCGGTCTGCCGAAAATGTGTTTCAAGCTGGACAGCAGCTGCGAAGCAGCGGTCTTTGAGATGGGGATGAGCGGCTTTGGCGAAATCAGCCGTCTGACGGATACCGCTCGTCCGACTGTCGGCATTATTACCAATATCGGCGTATCCCACATTGAAATGCTCGGCTCGCGCGAGGGAATACTGAAGGCTAAGATGGAAATACTGGAGGGTATGTCGCCTGAATCGCCGCTGATTATCAACGGCGACAACGATCTTCTCCCCAAGGGAGTGGAGGGTATACCCAATCCTGTTGTGGTTTGCGGAATATCCTGCAAGGACGCCGACTGCCGTGCCGAGAACATTGAGCAGCACAGCGACTCCATGCGCTTTGTGATAAACTTCCGCGGCTCCCGCTACCAGGTGGAGCTTCCCGCGGTGGGTATGCACAATGTCTACAACGCCTGCATAGCCTTCGCCTGCGGCATGCTGCTGGGAGTTACACCGGAACAGGCTGTCAAGGGACTCTCTGCGTATGTGCCTGCCGGAATGCGTCAGAAAATAGTCAGACGCGGCGGAATAACCGTCATCGAGGACTGCTACAACGCAAGCCCCGATTCCATCAAGGCGTCGCTGAGAGTGCTTCACGATCTTGACTGCACCCGCAGGATTGCCGTTCTGGGCGATATGAAGGAGCTGGGAAGCTATTCCCGCCATGCGCATCTGGAATGCGGCAGGGTGGCAGCCGAAAACGGCATTGACGTGCTGCTCGCGTACGGACCGGAGGCGCAGGGATACATCGACGGCGCGGAAGGAAAGATTCCCTTGGCGATGCACTTTGATGACAAGCGTGAGCTGGTGCTTAAACTCTGCTCTATGCTTAATGAGGGCGACGCCATACTCTTCAAGGCGAGCAGGGCAATGAAGCTGGAGGAAGCTATTGAATCGGTATATGAAGTGATTGCCGGGTGATAAGGCAGTTGCCGGGCATGAATCTTATAAAATTTAAGGATGGTAATCACAAATGACACAGGAATTAATAAGTCTGCTGGCATCGGGAATGTCCTTCGGCATAACAGCCGCGCTGGGCAAAAAGGTAATACCGTGGCTTCACAAGCTGAAATACGGTCAGACCATAAAGGAAATCGGTCCCAAGTGGCATGAAAAAAAGCAGGGAACTCCCACGATGGGCGGAATCATGTTTATTGCGGGCATCATTATTTCCATGCTTGTCTGCCTGCCTCTTTATTATTATCTGAGAAGCAGCGGTTCGATCGTATCCAATTACGAGGAGCCGAAAAGCTATTGGATCAGAATTATCGCCGGAATACTCATGGCATTGATGTTCGGTGCGGTCGGATTCCTCGACGACTACATCAAGGTTGTCAAGAAGCAGAACGACGGACTCACGCCGGGTCAGAAAATGATCTTTATGACGCTCATAAGCGGTGCATTTCTCACCACTCTCGCCATGTGCGGAGACGCGACCGTCACCACCATACCGTTCTTTACCAACGATGTGGACGTTGGCTTCTGGTTCTATCCCATTTCGCTGATCATGATAGTCGGCTTCGTAAACGCGGTCAATCTGACCGACGGAATAGACGGTCTTTGCTCGTCGGTCACATTTTTTGCGGCGATCGTGTTCATTGTGATTGCCGGAATGCACAATATGTTCGGCATGAGCATTTTCGCAGCCTCTGTGGCAGGCGGATGTCTTGGCTTTTTGGTGTGGAATTTCTTCCCTGCAAAGGTATTTATGGGTGACACAGGCTCGCTGTTTCTGGGAGGACTCTTCTGCGCGATGGCTTACGGCGTGAATATGCCTATACTTGTTCCGCTTGTGGGCATAATATATTTGTGCGAGGCTGGCTCGGTCATGCTTCAGGTGGCTTACTTCAAGGCGACCCACGGCAAAAGAATATTCAAGATGAGCCCGATACACCACCACTTTGAGATGAGCGGCTGGAGCGAGGTCAAGATAGTGTGGGTCTTCAGCATAGTTACCCTTATCGCGGGAGTGGCTGCGGTTGCTCTTTCGATAGCTTAATGTAAAAGGTCTGCGCGTGCGTTTTCCGGAGGAACTGTCGCCTGCGGAATGCGCACGCTGAGCGGAAACGCCTTCCCGCAGCGTCGGGGAGGATTTTTGCGACTTTAGAGACTTTTGGTGCGATATTTATATAAAAGCGAACTTGATTTGCTGTTTTTGAGAAAGGAGAGAACGATATGGGGGAAAAAACATTCCGTGACAAATTCAATGCGTTTCTTACCAAGGTACTTGATAAGCTGGGGTTTGATACGCATTTCAGCAGCGAAAAAAGGGAAAAAGTCCCCGTTAAGCAGCTGCCTGCACGTGCATGGGAGGGAGTAAAAAACGCGGCGTACGACTCCAAAAGCGTTTTTTTTAACAAGACACTGGCATTCGACAAACCTCTGTTTGTCATTGTCATTGTTCTGGTTGTGGTCGGTCTGGTTATGATGTCGTCCGCAAGCTATGCCTATTCATACGTTCATTACGACAACAGCATGCATATCATTAACAAACAGGTAGTTGCATCTATTGCCGGTATTGTGGCAATGCTGCTGATCTCGACCGTTCACCCGAGCTTCTTCAGGGGAAAGTGGTCGTATGTGCTTTGGGGATTATCGCTTATCCTGCTCGTTGTTGCAAGGCTCATGCCGGAAAAAAACGGCGTTCATCGCTGGATTGAACTTGGTCCCCTGTCCTTTCAGCCCTCTGAGATCGCCAAATTTACCGCCATTCTGGTTTGCGCTACCTATATTTCTTATCACTACAAGGAAATGAACGTGACCACTTACAAAAATCACGCGGCAAAGCAAAAAGCTGCCAAAAGCAAAAGATCCAAGTATTTTTACGGACTCGGCAGAAATTTTCAGACTGCCGTGTGGCCGTTTATCTGGAGAATCGGTCCGATACTGGGATTACTGCTTATCGAGCCGCATCTTTCCTGCACCATTATCGTAATGCTTATCGTTGGTACCCAGATGCTTCTTGCAGGGACTCGCAAAGAATATTTTTTATCTCTGCTTGCACTTGCCGCCATTGCGCTGTATCTGATTGTCTTTCTTGGCGTTGTCTCTTACGGCAGAACGAGATTTGAGACATGGCTCGATCCGTTTGCTGACGCCAAGGGCAACGGATGGCAAAACGTGCAGTCGCTGTATGCCATCAGCTCGGGCGGAATATTCGGCGCAGGCTACGGTAATTCCAGACAGAAATATATGTATATCGCCGAGCCGCAGAACGACTTCATCTTCTCGGTTATATGCGAAGAAGTCGGTCTGGTGGGAGCAATCGTTATTATACTGATATTTGTCGCCTTTGTCTGGAGAGGATTTTCTCTGAGCGTGGCAAATCCCAACCGTTTTCAGAAATTCGTCGGCATAGGCATCACCTCACAGATAGGATATCAGATGATGCTGAATGTCGCCGTTGTCACCAATATGGTGCCGAATACCGGCATAAGCCTGCCGTTTTTCAGCTCCGGCGGAACCTCGATACTCATGCTGCTGGCTGAGATAGGCGTACTGCTGGCGATTTCAAGGGAATCACCCAATAAGATAATGTGAAAAGGAGCAGATGATATGAAGGTATTGATGTCAGGAGGCGGCACGGCAGGACACATCAATCCCGCGCTTGCCATAGCCGATACCATCAAGAAGAATATTCCCCAAGCCGACATTCTGTTTGTCGGCACTCCTGCCGGCATGGAGTCAAAGCTCGTGCCGCAGGCTGGCTTTGCATATACATCCATGTCGGTTTCGGGCTTTCAGCGCAAGCTGACACTTGAAAATGTCAGGCGGAATTTGGAGGCGGCAGGTCATCTTGTCCTTTCGGGAGTGCGTGCCGCAAAGATAATAAGAGATTTTAAACCCGACATCGCCATAGGTACAGGCGGCTACGTATGCGGTCCTGTTCTTCGCAAGGCGGCTCAGATGGGCGTTCCGGTGCTGGTGCACGAGGCGAATGCGTTTCCCGGAGTGACCGTGAAGATGCTTGCGCACTACTGCGATTGCGTGATGCTGGCGGTGGAAGATGCCAAGGCGCGTATTTCAGCCGACACCGAATTTGTCGTGACAGGCAATCCCGTTCGGTCTGAGGTCCTTGAGTACGACAAGGCACGGGCACGCAGAGAACTGAAGGTGGACGACCGTCCATTGATAGTCTCTTTTGGCGGTTCGCTCGGAGCCAGAACCATTAATGAATCCATGCTCGATCTGCTTGTTCGCAGCGCCAAGGACGGCAGGTATCAGCATATTCACGGCTACGGCAAATATGGCAGCTTCGTGCTCGACGAGCTTAAAGCGAAAGGCGTGGATCCCGACAGCTGCCCGAATCTCGATGTGCGCGAATACATAAGCGATATGCCGAGGGTTATGGCGGCTGCCGATCTGGTGATCTGCCGCTCGGGAGCTATGGCGCTTACCGAGATACAGGCGCTTGGCAAGGCGGCGATACTTATTCCTTCGCCGAATGTAGCAGAGAATCATCAGTACTACAACGCAATGGCGATGGTCGATCGCGGTGCAGCCGAGATCATCGTAGAGAAGGATATCACCCCCGAGCTGCTGACCGAAAAGGCGGATAAGCTGGCAGGCAACAGAGCCAAGTTGGATGAAATGTCAGCGAACGCACGCAAAATGGCAATACTCGATTCCAGAGAACGTATATTCGAGGTAGTGTGCAATACACTGAAAAAACACGGAAAGATGTAAAAAGAGTAAGGAGTTGTAACGATTGGGCAGTAAAAAGAAAAAGGGCAGTAAGGTGAACATGGACAGCAACGCCGGAGCTGTCCAACCGGCACAGCCCGATATGTCAAAATACGCGAATGCCTACAGCAACAAATCCAAGATTAACTACGCTGAACTGAAGCTGGTGCGTTCCGACCAGCCAAAGACGACGGAGAAATCCGACAGTACAAAGGGAAAAAAGAAGCCCAGCCGGTTGAAATCCAAGCCGGGCAAGACAGCAAAAAAAGTCGAAGTCCCGAAAGGCAAAAATAAGAAAAAACAGAACAAACCTGCCGCCAAGCATCCCGACAAAGCCGCAAAAGACCGGAAGAACGAGACAAAGGTCAAGTCTTCTGAAACATCACGGGTCGGAATTACGGCTGAGGAGAGATACAGCAACGCCTTAGGCAAGGAAGATCATTACAGCTCGGCAGTCGAGAAGTATTACCTGAAATATCCCGACGCCAAGAGAAAAAAGAAGACCGCGTCGACCCGACGTAACGCCGAGGTCCCAAAGAAAAAAAAGAAACATTCCTCACGCGCGGGGGAAACCGGACCGAGCAAGCGTTCCATGGCGGAGATAGCCGTTATGAACAAAAGCTCCTCCTCAGTCAAGGAGCATGCCAGAGCCGCAAGAAACGCGAAGGCACGCGGCGTTGTTTCACCCAAGGTCGCAAACCGCAGCTTTTACCGACCCAAAAAGAAACGTTCCGGCGCTCTTAATGTGCTTATGGTGACGCTGCTGCTTGTATTCCTTGCTTCGGTGGGCGTGACGGTATTCTTCAATGTAAGACAGATCAATGTCGCGGGCGACAGCCCATACAGTGTGGCTCAGATCAAGAACGTGTGCGGCATCACAAAGGGCAGAAACATACTCTTTATCAATACCGACGATCTGGAAAAAAAAGTTGAACGGGAGCTTCCGTACATAGCGGAGTGCAGTATCGACCGCAGACTTCCGTCGACGGTCACGATAAATGTCAAAAAGGCTGACGTGCTCGGTGTGGCACAGGCTGCCGCGGGACAGTGGACGGTGCTCAGCACGGACGGCAAGATATTGGAGACCGCGACAAATCTCACTACCGTCAGCGCCGACGATGTGGTGGGTACCCCGACATATACCCCGGAATACGGCAGTGCTGCGGAACTTGCTGAATCCAGAAAGCTTCCTGTGCTTGCCGGGCTTGCCGTGAAGGACAATGTTACCGACGGATTTATCACGGATCATACGGTTTTGGGACATATCAACCGTTTTGTCAATATCAAGAATGCCTTTGAAAGGGTTAAAATGAAGCTCACATCCATAAGCTACGGAGAAAGAGGCTATGAAGCGGAATATGATAAGCGCATAGTCGTCATTTTCGGAAAGGAAACAGACGAAAAGACCGTCGTTCACCGTATGGAAGAACTGCATGCGCTTATCTTTGACAATGGCTACATTGCCGAGAATGACATGGGCGAGGTCAGGTTCAACAAAAAACGCGTTTATTTCAGGCATGCGTATGAAGTGTCCGAGGAAGAACTTGAGAAGATTCGTGAGGAGAGACGCAAGACAAACCGCGACAGACTCTACAGCATGGCGGAGTTTTTCATGAACACAGGTTTTGATTGGTATGAGGGCAGATTAGAGACGGAATAATGTCAAAATAACGGCGTTTTGCGGTGTTTGCTTGATGATTGCTACAAAGATAAATTTGATTTTACGGGCTGCTTTTGTCAGTTTGTATATTTTTCCGCTCAAAGTGGGATAAAAAATTTATCACCGGACGTCGATTTTTATAAAAAAAATATTGAAATTTTGTTTGAGATAAGGTATATTATTATTTAGACACAAGTTAAAAATGAAGGAATGTGAGCGGAGGGGACATATTTCGTCCGTTTTTGCTCGTAAAATCCTAAAGCAGGAGGAAAATAAAATGGCTTTTGAATTTGATCAGGACTTTGAGAACAACGTTGTCCAGATAAAAGTTATCGGTGCTGGCGGCGGCGGCGGAAACGCTGTCAACCGCATGATCCAGATGGGCGTCAACAGCGTTGAGTTTATCTCTATCAATACAGATGTACAAGCTCTTCATCGTTCGCAGGCTACCCACAAGATCCAGATCGGTGAGAAGATCACCAAGGGCAAGGGTGCAGGCGCAGACCCCGCAAGAGGACAGCGTGCAGCTGAGGAGAGCAAAGAGGATATCGAGGCAGCACTCAGAGGCACCGACATGGTATTCATCACCGCTGGTATGGGCGGCGGCACAGGTACAGGTGCGGCTCCCGTCATCGCAGAGATTGCCAAGGAAATGGGCATTCTTACAGTCGGTATCGTCACCAAGCCTTTCGCCTTTGAAGGCAGAAAGCGCATGGAGCAGGCTGAGGCAGGCATTGCCGCTCTCCGCGAGCATGTCGACTCCCTCGTTGTTATCCCCAACGAAAGACTCAAGCTGGTTTCCGATCAGAAGATCACACTTGCCAATGCATTCACCATTGCCGATGACGTTCTCCGTCAGGGCGTGCAGAGCATTTCCGACCTGATCAACAGCCCCGGTCTTGTCAACCTCGACTTTGCTGACGTCACCGCTGTTATGAAGGACGCCGGATATGCACACATGGGCGTAGGCTCCGCACAGGGCAAGGAGAAGGCTTCCATGGCAGCCCATGCCGCTATTTCCAGCCCGCTGCTCGAGACTTCCATCAACGGCGCAAGAGGCGTTATCATTAACATCACTTCTTCCAACGACATCAACCTCGAAGAGGTCGACGTTGCTTCCACCATGATCACCAAGGCGGCACATCCCGATGCCACTATCATCTGGGGTGCGGCGTTCGATGAAAACATGGACGACGAGATGAGAGTCACCGTTATCGCGACAGGCTTCTCGCTTGACCCCGAGAAGAAGGAGCAGTCCAATACCGCTACCCAGAAGCAGCCGGTCAGAAAGACAGCGCAGGGCGGCACCACCAATCCCAAGGCCCCTGCCGGCACAGGCTCCAACATCAACGAGAAGAATGACGAGGATTACTTCGACATTATGACCATCTTCGGCAAGAGATAATTCTATCATTCTCCGTACACAATTGATTTTTCACACCGACGCGGATTACATAAATTTGCGTCGGTGTTTTTTGTTTTTGCCGTCACAAATCGGGGTGCTGCATCGAATATAATAACGAGCAGACAAAACGGAGCTTCGCAATCTGCTGAAAAAAGTGTGGTGATGTATTTGACGGATGAAGAATTGATAGCGGAGATAAAAAGAAACCCGTCATCGGGAATGAGATTGGTCATAGATACTTATTCTCCGGTGGTTTTCGGGGCGGTGAACAGCCGACTCAACGGCGTATGTTCCTATGACGAGATTGAGGCGTGCGTCAGTCTGGTTTTTACAGAATTCTATTTCAATATGAAGAAATTCGACTGTCGCAGGTGCAGCATAAAGACCTACCTTTGTTCGCTTGCGAGAAACAAGGCAATAGAGGAATATCGCAGAGCGACAAGGCATAGTCTTCGTGTGCATCAGGAGGACGATCTTCTGCTTGAATTGCCGGACAGCTTCGATATGGAGAGCCTTACCGAACGCCGCATAAGCGAAAAGCAGCTGCTTCGGGCAGTGGATTCGCTTGGCAATCCCGACAGCCGCATTATCATCCGCAGATATTTTTACTCACAGCCCTCCAAGCAGATTGCCCGTGAGATGGGTATGACCGACGCGGCGGTGCGCAAGCGCATTTCCCGTTCCCTTGCCCGACTGAGGGTTTTGCTCGAGGACGATAATGACTGATATATTGAAAGGGTGAATCATTAAAAAATGAAGAAATATATTACCGACGTATTCAACGATCTTTCGGATAGCACCGAAAAGACCTTCTGTGGCTATACGATTCGCGAGAATATGGACGAGCTTGCACGTGAGAGAGTCTATCAGAATGTTATGAGCAGCATAAACGCGCGTGAAAACAGATATGCCGAAATTGCGTACAGACCTAAGATGAAAAAGATTGCCGTTGCGGCGGCAGCCTGCATGATCGTTGCCTCAATGGGCGCTGTAGGAGTCGGCGCTTCCAAGCTCTACAAGGGCTTTGCCGATTATAATCCTTCCTACACCGAGGCACAGAAGCAGGAGATTGAAAAGGCGAGCTATGTGGTGGGAAAGACTATGAGCGGCGAAGGCGTGAGTATTACCGCAACCGAGGCTATGTACGATGGCGAAAAGCTCTTCCTGATGATAGATACCGTCATAGATCCCGATAAGATTTCAGTCGAAAGCGACAAACTGTTCGGCAGTTCAATGGAACTGCACATGACAGGTGATCCGAGTGATACGCAGGGCTTCTCGGCACAGTATCACAAGGTTCTGGAGCGCAATGGCAATACCTGCACCCAGCTTGTAGTGTTTGACGCGGGAGATTTGTCAGAAGGCAGCCAAGCAGCACTTTCGGCAAGAGGTCTGAGCGTAAAGGGCGAAGCCGACAGCGAGGTTGTCTGGGCGGTGGACCCTGACACGAAGATCGGCAATGGCTTCACTTTTGAGTATAAGAAGGGGAATTTTGCACAGACATTCGCTGCGCAAAGCGGAGTCAAGCATCTGGGACTGAACGCCAAAGTGGACAACGGTTATATCGCTCCGTGGTATGCCCAGTTTGACGTTAGGGTTGAATCGGACGATTCCAAGATACTTGATGCAATTGCTGACGAGAAGAACTGCCCAACCTTCAAGGTGGTAATGAAGGACGGCACTTCCATCAGTGGCGTAGGCGGCTGGAACGGAGGCTCCGGCGGCGGAACCGATGACGGCGGCTACGCAGCATATTTCAACTTCCGCTGCTCCTTCAAGGAATATGTCGAGGTTTCGGAAATCGACCATGTAGAGGTTAACGGCTGCAAAGTTGCGCTGAATAATGCGTGATTCCCGGTATTCCGACAGAAAGTTGATTCCGGCATAATTTATCATTTCCAAAAATAATAAAAGCAACCTTAACCACATTCTGTTGATAAAGCACGGCGGTAGGAGAAAGCATTTGATTCTCTTGCCGCCGTGCGATTTTTTTGATGAACCCGGTTTATTTTTTTCGGACGGTGTGTTATAATTGATGTGCAATTGTGTATATTATTACAAATGAACGGGGTTGTATTAAAAAATGAATGAAGAAATCATGTATCATATAGGGCTTCCGACGAGCATTAAGGCGAAATATGCCATACTTCCGGGTGACCCGGGCAGAGTGCCTAAGATAGCCGCTTATCTCGAAGAGCCGCGTGAGCTGGGCTTCAACAGGGAATTTTGCACGTGGTCGGGCAAGCTGTGCGGTGAGACGGTGCTTGTCACCTCCACAGGAATCGGCGGACCCTCGGCAGCAATCGCCGTGGAAGAGCTGATCCGGCTGGGGGTGGACACCTTCGTGAGAGTCGGTACCTGCGGAGGTATGAACGAAAAGGTCTGTGCGGGTGACGTTGTCATCGCAACGGGCGCCATTCGCATGGAAGGCACCAGCCGGGAGTATCTTCCCATCGAATTCCCTGCGGTCTCGGACTTCGGGCTTGTGCGGGATATGGCGGACGGAGCGGGGACGCTGGGCATTCCGTATCATACCGGCGTGGTGCAGAGCAAGGATTCCTTCTACGGGCAGCACTCTCCGCAGAGTATGCCCAACGGCGCCGAGCTTCTCCGCAAATGGGACGCGTGGATTGCCGGCGGCTGTCTTGCGTCCGAGATGGAGGCGGCGGCAATATTCTCGGTTGCAGCCGCAAGAGGCGTTCGCGCAGCCGCGCTCTTCCATGTGGTGTGGAATCAGACAAGGCGCGATCAATTCGGGGACAATTCCGAGTCACACGACACCGATCGCGCTATCAGGACTGCAATCGAGGGGTTAAAGCTGACCATAGCAGAGGATCAAAGAGCGTAAAACAACGGTAATTGGGGGATTTGTCAAATAAATATAAAAATTAAAAAAATTATGAAAATGATATTGAATTTTTTGAAGATTATGTTATAATCAAACTAACTAATTATCTTGCAGTAGTTTACGCTTTTATCTTTGAAATATATTTATTATAAAAAACCTTAATTGTGAAGGGAGGATGCACTGCCGTGGATTATTCGGGCAACAGATTTCGCAGGCGCTTTGTAGGCTATGACCGCAGCGCCGTTGATCTGGAATTTGAAAAGCTGCTCAGTCAGGTGGACGAGGAAGTCGACAAGAACGAACAGCTCAAACGCGAAATCAATGATCTGAAGGAAGAGCGCCGCGACTGGGAATATGCCAAGCGCACGCTCGAGGAGGAACGCACTGCTATTTCGCGTGATCGTGCATCACTTGCCGAGTCGGTCAGCTCCATCTCAGGCAAGGTCGCAGAGCTGGAAAACAGCCTTTCATCGGCAAAGGTCGCTAATGAGGCACTTCAGAATAAAATCGACGCTACAACGTCGGAAAAAAATCAGTTGCAGCTCCGTCTCGATACGGTGCAGGAGCGCAACAGGGAGCTTACACTTCGTGAGCGTCAGTTTGACGAGATAGAGAAGTCGGTTTCCTCCATCATGTCGGTCACCAAGCGCGCCACCGACAGGCTCTTCCAGAAGTCGGTGGAAAATCAGGAGAATGTCATCCGCATTGCGGGCGACGCGGCGCAAGAGGCTGCCATGATACGTGCCGACCTCACAGCCGCACGCGACGATATGAACCTCGCATTTGACGAATTTCAGGACAGAATTGATAAGATAGACGCTTCTCTCACCGGAGCGGTTCACAAGCTGGTCGCCATCAAGCACGACAGCGGACTTAAACCCAAGAATGCCGATGCCACCATCGAGAGCGAAGTCGAGAGGCTGCTCTCCATGCGTGCCGGAGAGATAGACTATTCCGACGGCAAGGGCTACGCTGTTCCTGTGCTGGGTCCCTACAGCGCCAAGTTCATTGCCGACGCTGCCAAGAAGGTAAATGCCGGAGAAACCGAGGGCAATCCTCCCTATCAGCAGAATGCAGCGCAGAAGGAACCGCCTTATGCACGTCCCGATTCGGAGGAGGAAAAGCCGGATTCCAAGCCCACCATCAAGAGGAGCTATCCGAGCAATTTCGAGTCGTCGGACGCCTCCATAAGAGAAGCCAACAAGCTCCTCGATTCGGCGGATGACGCGGTGGAACAGAAGAATTACGTCCCGCTCCAGCAGCAATATGCTCCGCAGCCTGCACCTCAGCCGGCATATCAGGCGGTTTACAATCCCTTCATCGCGCAGCCGTACACGCCTCCCGTGCAATATACACCTCCCGCAAGGCAGAATCCCATCGGCTTTGGCTATCAGGAGGAAGAACAGGAGGAACCGGAAGTGATCGACCAGCCCGAGCAGGTTGATACGCCTATCAATCCCTATTCCGACGGCGGATATGAGAGGGTTGACATCAGCAAACTGAGCAATGCCGGACCCACCATCAACATGAATACCCCTGATCTGCAATACATTCAGTCTCAGCAGGTACCGCCCTATGCGTTTGACGGTTCTCCTGTGCAGATGAGCATGAATTTCTCGCAGCCTGTGATAGACGCCACCAATGGCGCTTCCTACCAATTTGCCGGAAATGCCCCCACGTTTACCCCGAATGTGCCGGTGGTCTCCGCGGATGCGCAGCAGGCTCAGACCGCAAACGGACAGCCTGAAACCGAGCTGCCCGCCGAAGAAGAACATTCCGCTAAGAGGGTTGAAGTCACCAAGAAGGTGCGTCAGGTTCCCGTCAATGAAAAGGTGAGAATCACCGTTCGCCACGGAAGATAGTATTTAATTTCTGATTATGGAAAGAGCCTGTGATCAAGCGGCTGTCACGCCGGACACAGGCTCTTTTTGTAGTAAGAGGGATGATGGAATGATTCAGGTCTTATTTCAGGACAAGTCAATAGCTGTTGTGGTCAAGCCGGTAGGTGTTCTCTCGCAGTGCGACGGAGCAGAAGATATGGTGACGCTGCTTGCAAAGCAGCTGGGCGGCGAGATATATCCCATTCACCGTTTAGACAGGAATGTAGGCGGTGTCATGGCATTCGCACGGACTGCAAAGGCGGCTGCCGTCCTTTCGGCTCAGATACAAAACGGATTTTTTGTCAAGCGATACCTCGCGGCGGTGAGCGGCATTCCCAATCCCGAGTCGGGCGAAATGACCGATCTGCTCTTCAAGGACTCCCGCAGCGGCAAGTCGTTTGTTGTCGACCGACCCCGCAAAGGCACCAAGGATGCGCGGCTTGCGTATAGGGTATTGGACACAGCCGAGGGAAAATCGCTGGTGCTGGTCAGGCTCTTTACCGGACGAACCCATCAGATCAGGGTGCAGTTTGCCTCCCGCAAAATGCCGCTGCTGGGCGATGGCAAATACGGCAGCCGCGAGAAGGGGTGCGATATCGCCCTCTGGTCCCATCGACTGACATTTTTGGATCCGATAAGCGGCAAAGAAATGAGCTTCTGTTCGCTGCCGGATTTTTCGGAATACCCGTGGAATCTGTTTGATTTTAATGAGCGGAATGCATTATAATTGGCATATTTCGTTGAGCAATTCCACGGTTTCGCGCTCGACCTGCTTTGGAAATCCGTCCACCGTCGGGGAATGTTCGCGGGTGACGCCGTCCACGCTGCCTTTTGCTGCTATTTCTGCGATGTAATTCATTACCTCGTCGGCTGTCGGCATGACCGAATCACCGCTTAGCATCTGCAAATACGCGCAAAGACCGTATGCGCCCCAATTGGATACGGTGGCAATGATGGGATAATCTACCCTCGTGACGCATGGGGATAAGGATAACTCCCTTTCGATGGTTTCTTTGAAGCAGCCCATTCCGATTTCGTTGCCGCCGTCGCCTATGCCGTATGTGGGAATTCCCCGACGCATTCCCTCTAAAAATAAATGATCCAATCGCGCGGTGTGTGACGAAATGCTCACGCCGCGCATATTTTTATAATCACCGGTTTCATCGGCGCCGCAGCGTTCGATTGAAAGGAGCGAGACAGGCTGTTTCTTACGCAGCAGGCAATTGAGCTTGCTTTCGTTGGCGTCTATGTCAATGTATTCAGTGTCGATGCCGCCGCCGTCAAAGAATCCGGCGCAGTACTTGTCAGTCACAATCGTACATTCAAACCCGAGGGCATTGAGTGCTTGGGCGAGAAAAAACGCGCCGGGCGGACCGTCGGTTTCCGCAAATCCAGCCACATAAAACCCTGTGGCAATCAGCACATTTCCACGTTGCAGCCCGAGCAGGGAAGAGGCAGCTCCCCGGCAGTAATCGGCGGGCAGGTGTGGGAGCAGCTTATCCATACCGCGTGCGGAACGGCGCATAATAATGCCTTCGACTGTGTTCATAATGCTTTCCCTCTTTGGATAAAATAAAAACGGCATACATCAGATATCGCTATCATCTGTATGCCGTCGTCATTCAAAATATCAATTGCCGTAAATGCAATTTGAAATTAGTCAGCGGTGTAGGGCATGAGCGCAACGTGACGGGCGCGCTTGATAGCCACTGTGAGCTGACGCTGGTGGAAGGCGCATGTGCCGGTGACTCTGCGGGGCAGAATCTTGGCTCTCTCAGAAACGTATCTTCTGAGCTTGCTTACGTCCTTGTAATCAATTTCCTTGATGTTTTCCACACAGAAATTGCAAACCTTCTTGCGGCCCTTGCGGCCTCTGCGTTCAGGTCTTTCAGCCATGATAAATCCTCCTTGTTAAATATTGTGTCATGCAGACATTCAAAATGTCAGAATGGCAGATCGTCGTCAGCCACCGGGGTGAAGTCGCCTTCGTCGCCGCTTCTGTAGGAGCTGGCAGGCTCGCCGTATGACGGCTGCTGCGTCTGTGCGGGAGGCGGAGTCATCTGATCATAGCGGCTGTAGTCGTAGTTGTTCTGGTTGCCGCTGTCTCTCTTGCCCTCGGCAAAATAAACCTGATCGGCAACAATATCCCATGATCTGCGCTTGTTTCCCTCGCGGTCGGTGTAGCTGCTCACCTGAATGCTTCCCTGAACAGCCACAAGCTGTCCCTTGTGGAAGTATTTGCTGACAAATTCAGCGGTGTTTCTCCACACGACGACATCGAGAAAGTCGGTCTTACGCTCGGCACCCTGACCGGAAAAATCCCTTTCGACAGCCAGCGTAAATCTTGCGAACGATGCACCGTTCTGCGTTGTACGGTAATCGGGTTCGGCGGTAAGTCTGCCCATCAAAATAACACGATTAAGCATATTCTGTTACCTCTCGATTACTCAGCGTCAGCTTCTGCGGTCTCGGCAGCTTCGGGAGCGTCGTTTGCAGCGGCGGGAGCTTCGGACTTCTCGATTCTCTTAACGATAAGCGAGCGAAGTACGCCGTCTGTGATGTTGTAAACTCTGTCGAGCTCTGCCGGGAATTCTGCGTCGCAGGTGAAGTTGAAGAGAACGTAGTAACCCTCGGACTCCTTGTTGATAAGGTAAGCGAGCTTGCGTTTGCCCCATTCCTCAACGCTGTCAAGAGTGGCACCGGTCTCGATCATCTTCTTGAACTTGCCGACTACTTCTGCAATGGCTTCGTCGCCGTTTTTGCAGGACACAATAAGGATGGACTCATAAGCTTCTTTCATCTTTTCCATCTTTCAGCACCTCCTTCTGGGCATATGGCTCCGTTTCTCTCGGAGCAAGGAATTTGCCGCGCCAATTGCGCAACATGACAATTTTAGCATATTTTTTTGCGTATGTCAAGCGCTGCGAACGATTTTTTTGCACTGCGGACGAAATCAAAGTTTGCAATTTTGCATAAATTATTGTTGAAATAAGTAAAAAAACATGATACTATTATACTATAAAGGTTTTTTTCGGCAGCATCCGAAAGATATACGACGAAAGGCGGTATTAAGAAATTATGATTTTTGTCACAGGCGATACACACATTCCGTTAGATATTTCCAAGCTCAACACAAAGAACTTTCCGCAGCAAAAGGAGCTTACCAAAAACGACTATGTCATTATCTGCGGCGACTTCGGCGGCATATGGTACGGAGACGAAAGGGACAACTACTGGTTGAACTGGCTGGAGGAAAAGAGCTTCACCACGCTTTTTGTCGACGGAAATCATGAGAATTTCGCCGCGCTGTCACAGTATGAGCAATGCAGCTGGAACGGCGGCAAGGTGCAGTATATCCGCCCGTCGGTCATTCACCTGATGAGAGGATATGTCTATGACCTCGAGGGCATGAAGATTTTTGCAATGGGCGGCGCCCGTTCGTCCGACAGAATGATGCGGACAGTGGGCGTTTCATGGTGGCCGCAGGAAATGCCGAACGCCGAGGAGATAACGCGTGCCCGGCAGAATCTCGCCATTAACGACAATCAGGTGGATATTATGATAACCCACGACGCACCACGTTCGATTGCCCGTATGATAGATTTTGCCAAATCGGAGGACGACGAGTTGATGCCCTTCTTTGACGAGCTGCGAAATACCGTCGGTTATCGCCACTGGTACTTTGGTCATTTCCATGTGGACTGGAAGGTGGACGATTGCCACACCGTCATTTACAACAAGATCATTCAGCTTTGATGCGGGAGGCGTAACCGTGATAATAGACTCACATGTTCACATAGGCTGTTTCGGACGGTACGATATGAAGCCGGAGTATGTCATTGATTCCATGCGCAGATATGGGATCAATTATTCCCTCGTCTCGCCGCTCACCGGAGTGGAATTCGGTCCGGACCATACGCCGCTGCCGGACGACTGGGCTTATGACCAGATTACCGCCAACGAGGAAGCCATTGCATTTGCCCGGGATAATGACGGCAGCATCGGCATTCTGGTTTGGTGCAGACCTTTCAGAGAGGGCTTTAACGATCGCTTTGCCGCAATGGTGGACAACGGCGGCAAATACGTCAAGGGATTAAAGTTTCATCCCTATTATTCCAAACTTCCCATAAACGCGCCGCAAACCGAGCCTTATCTGGCATTTGCCGCCGAAAGAGGACTTCCGGTGCTGGTTCATTCGGCAAACGACGAATATTCGCAGCCGAGGTTCGTATATGAGGCGGCGAAGGCGCATCCTGAGATTACTTTTATAATGGCGCATGTGGGGCTGATGACCGACAACAACGAAGCTATCGAGCTGATCGGTTCGCTGCCCAATCTGTACGGTGATACCGCATGGGTCAAGCCGGAGTCGGGACTCAGGCTCATACAAAAATACGGAGCGCACAAGCTGCTCTTTGGAACGGACAACCCGATCGACGGATCCGATACCTATGCGCATCCGTTCTACAAGACCTACTTCGGAGATTTCAGGCAGTGGATATCGCCTGACGATTACGAACTTCTCATGCACGGTAACGCTGAAAGGATATTTGATATTTAGAATAAAAATAATTGACATAATTCGTTAAATATGGTATACTTGATATTGATTTATTTCAGTGCGTTGCTTTGCTTTGCACTGTGAAGGAAGGTTATTAATCCATGAAGGTCAAGCTCAATTACAAACGGACGGTCTTAGCGGGTATGGCGTTTTTCCTTATCTGCATGTTCTGGCAGGCGTATGACACCATTATTCCGCTTGTACTGACGTACAAGTTTCACATGACCCAGACCCTCTCCGGCAGTATCATGGCGATAGACAATATTCTCGCCCTCTTTATGCTGCCGCTCTTCGGCAAGCTGTCGGATAAATGCAATACGAAGCTCGGCAGGCGCACGCCGTTCATTTTGGTAGGCACGATTATCGCGGTGGCTCTGTTCGCGCTGCTGCCCTTTATTGATTCGCTGCTGTATTTTGTCATCACGCTGGTGGCAATGCTGATTGCAATGGCGGTTTTCCGTTCGCCTGCTGTGGCGCTTATGCCGGATATCACGGTGAAGCCGCTGCGCTCCAAGGCGAACGCCGTGATCAATCTGATGGGTACCATAGGCGGCATCATTGCGCTGCTGTTCGGCATCGTCTTTGCCACCAAGGAAATCGAACATATGGACGACGCCTACATGCATTCCAACTTCTACTATTTTTTTCTCGCGGTAGCGTCGGCGATGCTGATTTCACTCGTCATTTATATGTTCTTTGTGTGTGAGAACCGATTTGCCCGCGATATGCAGGAGCAAAGCAGGGCACTGGGACTTGACGAAGAAATCACGACCTACGATTCCGGCGACGAAGAAGCGGAAAGCGCCGCGCAGGCTGCCGGTGACCGAAAGCTGACAAAAGGGGAACTTTGTTCTCTGATCTTTCTGCTGGCGTCCATTTTCATGTGGTACATGGGTTACAATGCGGTAACATCGAAGTATTCGGTTTACGCCGCTCATGTTCTTCACAAGGATTATGCTCTTACCCTGATGATCGCGAATGCTGCCGGCTTGGTTTCCTTCCTGCCGGTGGGTATCATTGCCTCCAAGCGCGGACGCAAGAAAACTATTCTGGCGGGCGTCATTATGATGGTGGTTGCCTTCGGAAGCATGTCCTTTGTGACAGCCGACACTCCCATTGCGGTGATGTATTTGCTCTTTGCCATTGCCGGAATCGGCTGGGCTTCTATCAACGTCAATTCCTTCCCGATGGTGGTGGAGCTTTGCACAGGCTCCGATACCGGTCTTTACACAGGTTATTACTACACGGCTTCCATGGCTGCGCAGATTGTCACCCCGATATTCTCGGGCTGGCTGATGGACATGCTGGGGCTGAAAATACTCTGTCCGTATGCCGCTCTGTTCAGCGCGATAGCCTTCTTCACCATGCTGCCCGTGCGTCACGGCGATGTGCTGGAATCACGTCTGGAGCAGGTAGCGGAACCACAGGCAGCCGAGGCGGTTCAAACAGAATTTCCCGAAGCTGCTGAAACGACCGTTGACACGGGAAAAGCGGCGGAAGTTCCGGAAAATCCCGCTGCTTCGGAAATACCAAAAGCGGATGAAATAGCCAACGAGATAGCCGAAATATCCGTAGCCGCGCAAATCAGCTGAATCTGCCGTGGAATAAGAAGCAATGTGAAAAAATATTCATAAAATAAAAATGCCGCAGTGCATCGGAGCCATTTAGGGGAAACAATCCGAATGCGCTGCGGTATTTTTGCGGTTTGTTGTTTTGATACTGGCGTTTTTACCGATTATCCGTGCTTCAATTCACTGAGCTGCTGTTTTGCCGATTCCAGAGCAGTTTTATCGCGCTTGGTAAGCTCGTCATATGACTTCATTCGGCAAAGCGGACAGGAGCAGTGTATCTTGCCTTTAGCAAAACGACCTGCTGTACCTCCCGACCACGCTTTCAGATATTCCTCGCCGCCTATACGGCGAAGAATTCCGATTTTGCGGGCAATAGTCCTTTTGCGCTGAAAGCGGTAATAGGCTTTGTCTCGTGACATTTTCCGTTCACTTCCTTGACATTTCGGGCAGCCCGCAAGAGACGTCAAGGATTCATATGACTGACCTGTTCTCTTACAGGCTGCCTATCAGGAAGCAAACGCTTTTTGTTATTTTTCTCATTATTAAATCTTTTCTCCTTGCTGTTAATTGTTCCTGAACTGCAATTCATACAGCTCTTTGTATATGCCGCCCTTTTCCATCAGCTCACTGTGGGTGCCGAATTCGGTTATTTTCCCTTCGGTGACAACTGCAATGCTGTCGGCGTTGCGAACGGTGGACAGTCTGTGGGCAACCACAAGCGTGGTACGTCCCTTGCAAAGCTCGTCGAGCGCCTGCTGAATCAGAACCTCGGTTGTGTTGTCAAGTGCGCTGGTCGCTTCATCGAGAATGAGAATGGCGGGATTTTTGAGAAATACCCGCGCAATCGAGACCCTCTGCTTCTGACCGCCGGAGAGCTTAATGCCGCGTTCGCCTATCTCGGTGTCGTAGCCGTCGGGCAGACCTGCCACAAAGTCGTGGAGGTTTGCCTTCTTTGCCGCGTCGATGATCTGTTCATCGGTCGCGTCGAGACTGCCGTAGGCAATATTCTCCCGTATGGTTCCGGCAAAGAGAAATACGTCCTGCTGCACAATGCCGATGCTGCGGCGAAGAGAATCCATTGTGACGTTTCTGATGTCCTTGCCGTCGATCAGAATGGAGCCGCCGTTTTCTCCGAGTCTGTAGAAATTCGGGATAAGGTGGCAGATGGTGGTCTTGCCGCCGCCGGACGGCCCCACAAGCGCCATTTTGGTGCCGCGGTCTATCTTTAAGGATACATGTTCCAGCACATCGCGTTCGCCGTCCTTTTCATACGAAAAGCTGACGTCCCTAAGCTCCACTTCGCCGTTAACCTCGCCGATATCCTCCGCTCCGGGAGCGTCCTGCTCCTCGGGAATATCCATTATTTCAATGAATCTGCGGAAGCCCGTTGCGCCGTTCTGCCACTGTTCCATGAACTGAATGAGGGTCTGCACGGGCGAAATGAAGAGATTGACCGACACGATAAAGGTGGAGTATTCCCCGAAGTTGATGCTGCCTTTGTAGAGGAAAAGACCTCCGGCTATCAGAATAATCACATTGAAGACATCGGTGATGAACGACGTGGAAGAGTGAAATCTGCCCATGGCGTTGTAGGATTTGGCACAGGCGTCAATGTACATCTGGTTGCCGACCTCGAATTTTTCCTGTTCGCGTGCTGCATTAGTGTATGCCTTGGTCACTCTGATACCTGTGATGGAGCTTTCCAGTGCCGCATTGATCACGGCGTTGCTCTTGCGGCGCTCCTTGAATGCGTCGCGCATTTTCTTTCTCAGATAGATCGAAACGGCAGCGAGCAGCGGAACACAGGCGAAGATGATCAGGGTGAGCCATACGTTGATGGTGCAGAGATAGCCGAAGCTCAGCGCGATCATCACGGTGCAGGTGAGCAGATTTTCCGGACCGTGGTGGGCAAGCTCACTGATCTCAAACAGATCATTGGTCATGCGCGTCATGATGGCGCCGGTTTCGTGATCGTCAAAGAAGGAGAAGGGCAGCTTCTCAAGGTGAGCAAATAGTTCCCTCCGCATTTGTGCCTGCATGTATGTGCCCACCATATGCCCCTGATACTGCACGAAGTAGCGCAGCAGCATTCTCACAAAGTAAAGCGCCAGCACGCAGACTCCGGCTATGATGATGGAGCGATAAGCCCGGTTGGGAATGAAATCGTTGAGCAGTCGGTTGGTCATTACGGGATATACCATTCCCAGCAGCGAGATCAGCAGCGAAGCCGCCATATCCGCTCCGAAAAGCAGCTTGTGCGGGCGATAGTATGCGATAAATCTTTTTACCATTTTTTAGCTCCTGTAGATGTAATTCATGCATGGATTATACCGCAGAAACACACCTTTTTCAAGGAAGTTTTGTGTGCAGAATTTGAATAACAAAACCGTTCTGTATTGCATTTATCAATCTTTGTCCGCAAATATCATGTATATTGTATTGGGCCCGCCGTGGGTTGCGGTGGTGCAGTTGGTGACACTCTCTACGATTTCCTCAAATTTGCCGTATTCCCTGAGTTTGCGGTGCATATTCTCAATCAGCTTCTTGTTGTCGCTGGTGTAGCCGATAATGACCCTCTTGTAATCGGCGTATTTGTCGGCAAGATCCAGCACGTAATCCATGTATTGATTCTGCACGCTCTCCACCGAGCCGCGGAATTTTTTTGGGGAGGTGATAATGCCCTTCTCGTCAATATGCATCATCGGATAGAGCTTGAGAAGGTTCGCGCCGAACGCAACGAGCATGGAGCAGCGTCCGCCCTTCGCTGCGTAATTCATGCCGCCGAGCAGGAAGTTGGTACGCACGTGGGGAACCATTGCGATTATTTTTTCACTGATTTCCTTTGCGCCCATTCCGTCGTCCCGCAGCTCCGCCGCGCGTATCGCCATCAATGCCTGCGCACCGGTGAGGGTATAGGTGTCCACTGAATAAACCGATGTGCCGTATTTTTCGTTTATCTCCTTGGCTGCTATGAGTGAATTGGAGTATGACGAGCTGAATACGGAATTCATGGCGATATGCACAATGTCGCAGCCCTGCTGAGCGAACGGCTCAAAAAACTCAAAATAGTCTATGGGCGTACATGCTGCCGTTTTTGGCACCTGCTTCTGTTCGTCAAAGAATTGAAATAGGTCATTCGGCTGACACTCGTAAAAATCCTGATAGCTCTTGTCACCGAGTGTGATGTGGAAGGGGATCATAGCGTCGATGTGGAATTTCTTCAGATTTTCCGGACGCAGATCGCTTCCGGTGTCGGTAGTGATAATGACTTTGTTTGACATTTTTTATTACCTTCTTTTCATTATATAGATATATCACATTGCATTGTAATGTCTTATTATTATTTTATCAGATAGTTAGGTTAACTGCAAGACCTTGTTAAAAAAACTTAAATATATTTCTCTGAATATTGAAGTTATGGAAAGAATGTGCTACAATATTCTAAAAGCCTGCATCATTATGGAGGTACATGACAATGGAAGCAAACAAATCCCGCCGCCGTGAGTGGGTCAATCTTCTGTTAATGCATGCGACGCTGCTTGCCGCTGCTCTGCTGTATATGGCAGTGATGGTAAAGCTGCGGATATTCTGCCCGATCAGGCATATCACGGGCATACCCTGTCCCGGCTGCGGAATGTCGCGTGCGCTCGGCTGCCTGCTCCGTCTGGATATTCGGGGCTCTCTGCGCAGCAATCCCGCTCTGCTGCCGTGCCTGACAGCGATGTTTGTTCTCTTCAACCGTGAGACCTGCCTTCTGGAGCATGTGAGCATGAGAGTCAAGGATATTCTGATAGCGCTGGGGTTCGGATTCACTATTGCTGTGTATATTGTGAGGATGGCTTTTTTCGAGATACCGTGAGGTATCGGGGCATTGTAAGATGGTTATGGGTTAGGAGTATTTATTAGAAAAGGAGAGAATGAGTAATGTCAAACAATTTCAATGCGAGAAATTCGTATGAAACCGATGAGGAGCGTCTGGAAAAGGAACAGCTTCGCAGGCAGAAGACAGCGCTGGTAGACAGATTCCTGGTGCTCAACCAGAACGATCTGCCGGATGACAAAATCCCCATGCTGCGGGAGAATATGCTGCACTGCTCCATGCGCAAGCTCGGGGAGATACAAAGCCTCACCTGCCGTAGGGTGGGCAATATGCAGTTTATTTCATTCATGCTCGGCTGGTCGGGCATTGACAGAATGCTTTTAGGCGAGGTCGGCATAGGGCTGCTCAAGCTCTGCACATTTGGCTGTTGCGGACTGCTCATGGTCTACGACTGGCTGGCTATGCCCTACAAGACCAAATATTACAATTATATTGAGGTTATGAGTGTTTTGGATTATGACGATTATGAGTATCATGGCTCCTGATGATGCATTAGTCAAAATACATAAAAATTTAATATTGACAGGCGAAAAGTTCTACATAAGAAAAATATAGATTTTGCTTGCATTAGGGCAACGGCTTTGATATAATAACTAGGTACGCGACACTTATGCGCGTGCGAAAAATTGCAGCGACTGCACATGAGATATGCGATGAAGTGGGAGGTTGCGTTCCTTTAGATGATAAAGCGAACGGTTTTTCCATGGAGTATGTCCGATTTTAAACCGGGCGAAAAAGTGTGTACAGTCATGTAGCGATACTGATCGCGGCGATATATCAAAGCCTTTTGAGTTGCTAAGGCTTGCAGTATATCGTTTCCTTGGCGGCGGCTTCCCCAATGAGCTGACGCTTTAGTACAGGATTGTGCAAAACGCTTGCTATTAGTTTTCACTGACCCGGAAAGCCAAGACCACCCCAAAGAGATGAATGGCTTCCGGTTTTTTAGTGCCCGTGGATGAAACACCCGGACGCGTTGTTGAAAACATCGGGTGCTCAGCGAAGATCATGTAGCAGCGGTTTCGCCGCAAAAAACATCTTAGGAGGCGGCTATTATGGCAGTCAAGGAAAAAATCAGAATCAGGATCAAGAGCTATGATCATTCTCTCGCCGATCAGGCGGCACAGAAGATCGTAGACGCGGCAAAGCGCGAGGGCGCACAGGTCTCCGGACCGGTTCCGCTCCCCACCGACAAGGAAATCGTAACGATCCTGCGTGCGGTTCACAAGTACAAGGACAGCAGAGAGCAGTTCGAGTACAGAACCCACAAACGTCTTATTGACATCCTGAGACCTTCCAACAAGGTTGTGGAGGCTCTTAAAGGATTGGAGCTCCCTGCAGGTGTTGAAATCGAGATCAAGCTTTAATCGGCGGTCAACTTTTCAACCAACGGCAGTCGAGGTCAAGTTGAGGCGTGTTGATACCCGCGCTTCAACCAATAACCTATCATAGGAGGCAGAAAAATGCAAAAAGGTATTATCGGCAAAAAGCTCGGCATGACCCAGATCTTTGACGAGAAGGGCAACGTTGTTCCCGTAACCGTCATCGAAGCTGGTCCCTGTGTTGTCACACAGAAAAAGACAGTCGAGACAGACGGCTACAACGCCGTGCAGTTGGGCTTTGGTGAAGTAAAGCTCAAGTTCAAGAAGGGCACAAAGAGCTCCAGAACAGAAAAGTTCCAAGGCAAGCCCAGCAACATCACAATGGCACTCGCAGGTCACTTCGAGAAGAACGGTGTTGCTCCCAAGAAGTATCTCAGAGAGTTCCGCTTTGAGTCCATCGACGCTCTGAACGTCGGCGATCTCATCAAGGCAGACACCTTCGCAGCCGGCGACAAGGTTGACGTTGTCGGTACAAGCAAAGGTAAGGGCTGGACCGGCGTCATCAAGCGCTGGAACTTCGGCAGACTCAAGGAGAGCCACGGTACAGGTCCTGTTCACCGTCACGGCGGTTCCATCGGTGCTTGCTCCGATCCTTCGAGAGTTTTCAAGGGAAAGAAGATGTCCGGTCACCTTGGCAACGAGAGAGTTACCGTGCAGAATCTTACAGTCGTCAAGATCGATGTTGAAAACAACCTTATCGCCATCAAGGGCGCAGTTCCCGGCCCTAAGGGCGGCGTTGTGCTCATCAGCGACAGCGTCAAAGCATAAGGGAGGAGGAATAGAATATGCCTAGCATCGCAGTAGTTAACGCAGCAAACGAAAAGGTCGGCACTCTCGAGCTTTCCGATGCTGTATTCGGTATTGAACCCAATGAGGCAGCAGTTCATGCTGTAGTAGTAAACTATCTTGCAAACCAGCGTCAGGGCACACAGAGCACCCTGACACGCGGCGAAGTCTCCGGCGGCGGCAAGAAGCCTTGGCGTCAGAAGGGCACAGGTCACGCAAGACAGGGCTCCACCCGTTCACCCCAGTGGAGACACGGCGGTATCGCTCTCGGACCCAAGCCCAGAAGCTACCGCTACACTCTCAACAAGAAGCTCCGCAGACTTGCCATGAAGTCGGCTCTTTCCGCTAAGGTGGCTGACAGCGACATGATCGTTGTAGACGCCTTCACCATGAATGAGTACAAGACAAAGGAAGTTGTAAAGCTCCTTGACGCGATCGGCGCAGGCCGCAAGGTTCTTCTGGTTATGCCTGAGAAGAACGACATGGTCATCGCCAGCGCAAGAAACATTCCCGGCGTAAAGACAGCTTTGGTCAACACACTCAATGTCTACGACATCGTAAACGCTGACAAGTTCGTTGTTGTCAAGGACGCCGTAGCACAGATTGAGGAGGTATACTGCTAATGAATCCTAAGGACATTATCATCCGCCCGATCATCACAGAGAAGTCGATGGCAGGTATGCAGGTCGCTGAAGGTGAAAGCATCAAGTACACCTTTGAAGTTGACAAGAAGGCCAACAAAATCGAAATTGCAAAGGCTGTGGAAGTCTGCTTCCCCGGCGTAAAGGTTATAAAGGTCAACACAATGCACGTCAGAGGACGTCATCGCCGCCAGGGCAGATATGAGGGCTACACCCCCGCCTGGAAAAAGGCCATCGTAACACTTTCACCCGATTCTAAGCCCATCGAGTTCTTCGAGGGTCTCATCTGATCGAACTAAACGAAACGCAGGCAATGTATGGAGCATGATGGCAGCTCCGCTAAGCCTTAGAATAACGAGGAGAGTGAATTAAATTGGCTATCAAGACATATAAGCCGACTACCAACGGCCGCCGCAACATGTCTGTGACCGATTATTCTGCGCAGCTCGACAAGGTATCTCCCGAAAGAAGCCTTTTAGCTCCGCTCAAGAAGAATTCCGGCAGAAACAGCTACGGCAGAATCACCGTCCGTCACAGAGGCGGCGGACTTCGCAGAAAGTACAGAATCATCGACTTCAAGCGCCAGAAGGCGGATATGCCCGCAACTGTGCAGTCCATTGAATACGATCCTAACCGCTCGGCATTCATCGCGCTCATTCAGTACGAGGACGGCACAAAGGCATACATCACAGCCCCCCACGGTCTCAAGAAGGGCGATACAGTCGTCAGCGGCGCTTCCGCCGACATCAAGCCCGGCAACGCGCTTCCGCTTTCGTCTATCCCCACCGGTACCTTTATCCACAACATCGAGCTTTACCCCGGCAGAGGCGCACAGCTTGCCAGAGCAGCCGGCATCCAGGCTCAGCTCATGGCTAAGGAAGGCGGCTATGCACTTCTCAGACTGCCCTCCGGCGAACTGAGAAATGTCTCCGCAGACTGCATGGCAACCATCGGTCAGGTTTCCAACATCGACCATGAAAACGTCAAGATCGGTAAAGCAGGTCGCAAGCGCCTGATGGGCTGGAGACCGACCGTCAGAGGTTCCGTCATGAACCCGAACGATCACCCGCACGGCGGTGGTGAAGGCAAGAGCCCTGTCGGACGTCCCGGTCCTTGCACACCTTGGGGCAAGCCTGCTCTGGGTTATAAGACAAGATCCACCAAGAAGGCTTCCGACAAGATGATCGTAAGACGCAGAAACGGCAAGTAATCGTTGAAAGGAGACTTGATTAACAATGGGTAGAAGCGTTAAAAAGGGTCCTTTCGTGCAGCCGGTGCTGCTCAAAAGAATCCAGGAAATGAATGAAAAGAACGAGAAGGTCGTGCTCAAGACATGGAGCCGTTCTTCCACTATATTCCCTGATTTCGTAGGCCACACAATTGCCGTTCACAACGGCAAGAATCACGTTCCGGTATTCGTAACCGAAGAAATGGTCGGTCACAAGCTCGGCGAGTTTGTCCCCACCAGAACCTTCAAGGGTCACGCCGGAAGCAAGACCAGCAAGAAGTAAGCAGCTGAAAGGAGTGTACTGAAATGGAAGCAAGAGCAGAGCTTAAATACGCTCGCATTTCTCCCACAAAGGTTCAGATAGTGCTTGACCTTATCAGAAACAAGCCTGTTAAGGAAGCTGAGGCTATACTGAAGAATACGCCCAAGGCTGCTTGCGAGTATCTTGAGAAGCTCCTCAAGTCAGCCGTGGCAAACGCAACCAACAATTTCAACATGGATGAGGATAAGCTCTATGTGTCGGAGTGCTTCGCAACCTCCGGACCGATCCTCAAGCGTATGCGTCCCAGAGCACAGGGCAGAGCATACCGCATAGACAAGAAGACATCACACGTTACCCTTGTGGTAAAGGAACAGGAAGACTGATTGAGGAGGTAAGCACATGGGTCAGAAAATTCATCCTCACGGCCTCAGAGTAGGCGTGATTAAGGATTGGGATTCTCGCTGGTACGTAGGCAAGAAGGACTTCGGCGATACCCTCGTCGAGGACTACAACCTCCGTAAGATGCTCAAGGAGCAGCTCAAGGCAGCCGGCGTTCCCAAAATTGAAATCGAGCGCGTATCCGGCAGGGTCCGCATTCACATCTTCTGCGCGAAGCCGGGCATCGTCATCGGTCAGAAGGGCGCAGAAATCGAAAAGCTCCGCGTTCAGTGCGAGAAGAAGATCGGCAAGCCCGTATCTATCAACATAGTCGAGGTCAAGATCCCCGACGCAGACGCCACTCTGGTTGCCGAGAGCATCGCTCTCCAGCTCGAGAAACGCGTCAGCTTCCGCCGTGCTATGAAGATGAGCATCGGCAGAGCCATGAACGCCGGCGTCAAGGGCATCAAGATCATGCTCTCCGGCCGTGTGGGCGGCGCTGAAATCGCCAGAACAGAAATGTACAAGGAAGGCACCACGCCTCTCCAGACAATCCGTGCCGACATCGACTACGGATTTGCCGAGGCTCACACCACCTACGGTATCGTAGGCGTCAAGGTCTGGATCTACAACGGCGAAGTTCTCAAGGACAAGGACGGCACTTACAAGCGCCCCGAGCTTCCGCAGCCCAAGAGAAACGACCGCGGCGACAGAAGACCCAGAAGAAGAAATGACGGCGAGAGAAGAGCCGACGGCAACAGAAGACCCCAGCGCAGGGAAGGAGGAAATCAATAATGCTGCTTCCTAAGAGAGTGAAATATCGCAGAGTCCAGAGAGGTCGTCTGACCGGTAAGGCTCTGAGAGGCAATTTTGTTTCCCACGGTGAGTACGGACTCCAGTCCCTCGAACCCGCGTGGATCACCTCCAATCAGATCGAGGCTGCCCGTATCGCTATGACCAGATACATCAAGAGAGGCGGTCAGGTCTGGATCAAGATTTTCCCCGACAAGCCCATTACTGAAAAGCCGGCTGAAACCCGAATGGGTTCCGGTAAAGGCTCACCCGAGTACTGGGTAGCGGTTGTCAAGCCGGGCAGAGTTATGTTTGAAATAGCAGGCGTCAGTGAAGAGATTGCACGCGAGGCTCTCCGTCTCGCTGCCAATAAACTTCCCGTTCGCTGCAAGTTTGTCAAGAAGGAAGAAGGCGGTGAGCAATAATGAAGATTTCTGAAGTAAGAGATATGTCAGTTACCGATCTGAATAAAAAGCTCGCCGAACTCAAGGATGAGCTTTTCAACCTGCGTTTCCAGCACGCAGTCAACCAGCTCGAGGATCCTATGCGCCTGAAGGTCGTCAAGAAGGACATCGCAAGAATCAAGACCGTGCTCCGCGAGATCGAACTCAGCGGTGAGAACGCATAAGGAAAGGGAGGAAATGACTGTGAGCGAGAGAAATCTTAGAAAAACCAGAGTGGGCAGAGTTGTCAGCGACAAGATGGATAAGACCATCGTTGTGGCAGTCGAGGACTCCGTTCCCCATCCGCTTTACAAGAAGATAGTCAAGCGCACCGTGAAGTTCAAGGCTCATGATGAGGAGAACCAGTGCGGTGTCGGCGACCGTGTTCGCATTATGGAGACCCGTCCTCTCTCTAAGGACAAGAGATGGAGATTGGTTGAAATCATCGAAAAGGCGAAGTAATTTCGTCTTATCCAAAGGAGGAAAAGCACTGTGATTCAGCAGCAGACTCTTCTGAAGGTAGCCGACAATACGGGTGCAAAGGAACTTATGTGCATCCGCGTGCTTGGCGGTACCGGCAGAAAATTCGGTAATATAGGCGACGTCATCGTGTGCTCTGTCAAAAAAGCAGCACCCGGCGGCGTGGTAAAGAAGGGCGATGTCGTCAAGGCGGTTATCGTCCGTTCGCGCAGCGGTGTTCGCCGTGCAGACGGCACCTACATCCGCTTCGACGAGAACGCAGCAGTTATCATCAGGGACGACAAGAATCCCAGAGGCACCCGTATCTTTGGCCCCATCGCCAGAGAGCTTCGTGATCACGAATACCTCAAGATTCTCAGCCTCGCTCCCGAAGTACTGTAAGGAGGGTTGACATCATGGCAAAGAAGCTTCACGTAAGAGAAGGCGACACCGTTATGGTTATCAGCGGTGACGACAAGGGCCAGACCGGCAAGGTGCTGGTAGTCAGCCCCAAGGAAGGCAAGATTATAGTTGAAGGCCTCAATAAGGTCAAAAAGCATGTAAAGCCCCGCAAGGCAGGCGAAAGAGGCGGCATTGTCGAAGCCGAAGCTCCGATGTATGCCTGCAAGGTTCAGGTTTACTGCCCTCATTGCAAGAAGGCTGTCCGCGTCAAGCACCAGTTCGTGCAGGACGGCGACAAGCTCCGCAAGGTTCGCGTATGCGGCAACAAAGATTGCGGCAAGACGCTTTAAGCAAGGGAGGTAAGTAAATCATGGCCAGAATGAAGGATTACTACAAGAGCGAGGTCGCTCCCGCTCTCATGGAAAAGTTTGGTTACAAGAGCACCATGCAGATTCCGAAGCTCGACAAGATCGTTGTCAACGTCGGCTGCGGCGAGGCTAAGGACAACACCAAGATCGTTGACGCTATCGTCAAGGATATCGAGACCATCACCGGTCAGCATCCCACCATCTGCCGCGCCAGAAAGTCGGTTGCTAACTTCAAGCTCAGAGAAGGCGTTACCATCGGCGTCAAGGTCACCCTCAGAGGCGACAGAATGTACGAATTCCTCGACAGACTCTTCAATGTGGCACTGCCCCGCGTAAGAGACTTCAGAGGTATCAACCCCAACGCATTCGACGGCAGAGGCAACTACAACATGGGTCTCAAAGAGCAGCTCATCTTCCCCGAGATCGAGTTCGACAAGATCGACAAGGTCAGAGGCATGGATATCTGCTTCGTAACCACAGCGACAACAGACGAAGAAGGCAGAGAGCTCCTCAAGCTGATGGGCGCTCCCTTCGCGAAATAAGGAGGTATTATTGTGGCAAAGACGTCAATGAAGGTCAAGCAGCGCAGACCTGCAAAGTTCTCCACCAGAGCATACAATCGCTGCAAGATTTGCGGAAGGCCGCATGCTTATCTCCGCAAGTACGGCGTTTGCCGTATCTGCTTCAGAGAGCTTGCTCACCAGGGTCAGATCCCCGGCGTTAAAAAGGCAAGCTGGTAATGCCGGATTGGAGGTAAATTTTAATGCAGATTACTGATACAATTGCAGACCTGCTCACAAGAATTCGCAACGCCAGTACGGCGAAGCACGAGACAGTGGATGTTCCCGCTTCCAACATGAAGAAGGCTATCGTCCAGATTCTCGTTGACGAGGGCTATGTCAAGAGCTACACCGTCATCGAAGACAAGAGCAATTCTCAGGGCACCATCAGGATCGTTCTCAAGTACGGCGCAGGCAAGCAGCCCGCGATCACCGGACTCAAGAGAGTTTCCAAGCCCGGTCTCAGAGTATACACAAACGTTGAGGATATGCCCAAGGTTCTCAAGGGTCTCGGCATCGCTATTCTGTCCACCTCGAAGGGTGTCATGACAGACAAGAAGGCCAGAGTCGAGAATGTCGGCGGCGAGGTCCTCGCATACATTTGGTAAGGAGGTGGCGAACAGATGTCACGTATTGGCAGAAAGCCTATCGCAATTCCGACCGGCGTAGAGGTTAAGATCGACGGTCAGACAGTTACAGTCAAGGGACCCAAGGGCACACTTACCAAGAGCTTCCATCCCAACATGGAGATCAAGGTCGAGGGCGCTGAGATCAAGGTTAACCGTCCCAACGACGAGCAGCTTAACCGTTCGCTCCACGGTCTTACCCGCACCTTAGTCGCCAACATGGTCGAGGGTGTCAGCAAGGGTTATTCCAAGGAGCTTGACGTTATCGGCGTCGGTTACAGGGTTCAGAAGCAGGGCAAGGAGCTTGTGATGAACCTCGGATATTCGCATAAGGTCATCATGCCTGAAGTTCCCGGTATCTCGATCGAATGCCCCACGGCAAACAAGATCGTCATTTCCGGTCCCGACAAGCAGCAGGTTGGCCAGTTTGCCGCCGAAGTAAGAGAAAAGCGTCCGCCTGAGCCGTACAAGGGCAAGGGTATAAGATACACCGGTGAGTACGTCCGCAAGAAGGAAGGCAAGACCGGTAAGGGCAAGAAGAAGTAAGTAAAGGAGTGAATCTGAAATGGTTAAAAAGGTTGATACCAACAAGGCAAGAATCCGCCGCCACAAGAGAGTGCGCGGCAAAATCTCGGGTACAGCTGAATGCCCCCGTCTCAATGTATTTCGCTCCTCTGCTAACATCTATGCTCAGATCATTGATGATACAAAGGGCGTAACGCTCTGCTCCGCTTCCTCTCTCGACAAGGATTTCGAGGGCAACGGCGGTAACAAGGAAGCAGCCCGCAAGGTCGGCAAAAAGATCGCCGAGATCGCTCTCCAGAAGGGCATCGAGGAAGTCGTTTTCGACAGAGGCGGATACATTTATCACGGCCGTGTACAGGAACTGGCCGAAGGCGCCCGCGAGGGTGGACTCAAGTTCTAAGGAGGAGGAGCTACTTTGGCAAGAATTGACGCATCCAAAATGGAGCTCAACGAGTCGGTTGTCGCAATCAACCGCGTTTCCAAGACAGTTAAGGGCGGCCGCATCATGAAGTTCTCGGCTCTCGTCGTCGTCGGCGACGGTGCCGGCATTATCGGCTTCGGCATCGGTAAGGCAGGCGAAGTTCCGGACGCTATCCGCAAGGGCATCGAGAACGCCAAGAAGAACCTCATCAAGGTTTCTCTCAAGGGTTCGACCATCCCGCATGAAGTTATCGGCAAGTTTGGCGCAGGCGAAGTCCTGCTCAAGCCCGCCGCACCCGGTACCGGTGTTATCGCTGGCGGTCCTGTCCGTGCCGTTCTCGAAGCAGCCGGCGTTAAGGACATCAGAACCAAGGCTCTGCGTTCCAACAACCCCTACAATGTTGTCAGAGCTACCGTTCAGGGTCTTTCCAGTCTCCGCACCGCGGAGGAGGTCGCTGTCGTCAGAGGCAAGACCGTCAAAGAAATCGTAGGTTAATGGGAGGTACGCATCATGGCAAAGAAAATTACACTTGCTAAGAGCCTCATCGGCTCCAAGAAGGACCAGATCGCAACTGCCTATTCCCTCGGTCTCAAGAAGCCGGGCGACACTACCGTTCAGCCCGACAACGCCCAGACACAGGGCAAGATCAACAAAATAATCCACCTCATCGAGGTAACCGAAGCATAACGCAAGGAGGTGCGAAGACAATGAAATTAAGCAATCTTTCTCCCGCTGAGGGTTCCAACCGCGACGTCAAGCGCATTGGCAGAGGACACGGCTCGGGCAACGGCAAGACTGCCGGCAAGGGCCACAAGGGTCAGAAGGCAAGAGCAGGCCGCGGCATGCGTCCCGGCTTTGAAGGCGGTCAGATGACTCTCCAGAGAAGAATTCCTAAGAGAGGCTTCAACAACATCTTTGCAAAGCAGTATGCAGAGGTCAATGTTGACAGGCTCAATGTCTTTGAGGACGGCGCTACAGTTGACGTAGTCGCACTCATCGAAATGGGCATCATCAAAAAGGAGCTTGACGGCGTAAGGATCCTCGGTAACGGCGAGCTCACCAAGAATCTCACCGTGAAGGCAGCTGCTTTCACCGCCAGCGCAGCCAAGAAAATTGAGGCTGCAGGAGGAAAGGCCGAGGTGATGTAAAAGTGATTCAGACCATCAGAAATGCTTTTACAATACCCGATCTCCGCAAAAAATTACTTTACACGATTCTTATCGTATTCATTTTCCGTATCGGCACCGCGATTCCGGTTCCCTTCATCGACGCTGAGGCACTCAAAGCTATGATGGAAACCGTTACCAACGAGGGCGATACCGGAAACATCATCAGCTATCTGAATATGCTCTCCGGCCGTGCTTTTGAGAATGCTACCATTTTTGCAATGGGCATCGGACCTTACATCACGGCGCAGATTATCATTCAGCTGCTCACCGTAGCCATTCCTCCTCTCGAGAAGCTGGCTAAGGAAGGCGCAGAGGGACGCAAGAAGCTCAACAACATCATCCGTGCCACCACCATCGGTCTCGGTGTGTTCCAGGGCGCTATGTATTACCTCATGCTCAAGAGCAATGCAGGCGTTGTGTTCACATACAGCAGCAAATGGGTCAACACATTTGTCACCGTGTTCATCATAACCTGCTTCTGTGCAGGTACGGCGCTGGTCATGTGGCTCGGCGAACAGATCAACAAGAAGGGCATCGGCAACGGTATCTCCATTCTGCTCTTTACGGGTATCGTCGCAAGCGGTCCCAAGGTATTCAACCAGCTGAGAATATGGTGGCTGCTTGCCAGAGAAGGCAACACTGCCTATTACTTTGCTATCCCCGGTATGATCATTGGATTCCTTCTCATCATCTGGTTCATCGTGTTCATGCAGAACTCAGAGCGCAAGGTTCCCGTGCAGTACGCCAAGCAGATCAAGGGCAGAAAGATGGTCGGCGGTCAGAAGACCTTCATTCCGATCAAGGTCAATATGTCCGGCGTTATGCCCATCATTTTCGCCTCCACCATCATTTCGGTTCCTGCAACCGTCAAGATGCTGGTCTACAGAGGCAAGACTGCTACCACGTTCTGGTACAAGGTGTGGAGCATATTTGACAGCAACTCCCCGCTTTACGCGTTTATCTATTTCCTTCTGATCATCGCGTTTGCTTACTTCTATGTGACCATTCAGTATAATCCGATCGAAATAGCTAATAATCTTCACAAAAATAACGGTGCAATTCCCGGCATTCGTCCCGGCAAGAACACCATCGCCTATCTCAGCAAGATAATTAACCGCATCACCCTTATCGGTGCGCTCTTCCTGAGCGTTATAGCTGTTCTTCCTATCGTGATCAGCAGCTTTACCAAGATCAACATCAGCTTCGGCGGCACGTCGATACTGATTCTGGTTGGCGTCGCGCTTGAGACGGTTTCTCAGATTGAGAGCCAGATGCTCATGCGTCACTACAAGGGCTTTCTTGACTAATTAATTGTTCGCGGCGGTTTATACCGCATTATCTCACGACAGGGAGGATACAAATATGAAGATTATACTTTTGGGCGCTCCCGGCGCCGGCAAGGGCACTCAGGCAGAGAAGATATCCGAGGCTCTTCATATCCCGCAGATCTCTACGGGCAATATTATCAGAGAAGCGCTGAAAAGCGGCTCTGAGGTCGGTCTCAAAGCCAAGTCGTTCATCGAAAGCGGCAAGCTGGTTCCCGATGAGGTCGTTATCGACATCATCAAAGAGCGCATTGCCAAGGACGACTGCAAGGACGGCTTTATCCTCGACGGATTCCCGAGAACGATTGCTCAGGCCGAGGCACTCGACAGCATGGGCGTCTCAATCGACAGAGTGCTCGACATCAATGTCGCCGATGAGGTTATCGCATCAAGACTGTCCGGTCGCCGTGTCTGCGAAGCTTGCGGCAGCTCCTACCACCTGGTTTCCAAGAAGCCGGCTGTGGAAGGCGTTTGCGACAAGTGCGGAGGCACCCTGATTCAGCGCAAGGATGACCATCCCGATACAGTTGCGGATCGACTCAAGGTCTATCATGAGCAGACAGAGCCCCTCAAGGCATACTACGAGAAGAAGGGTCTTCTCCGCGTAGTGGACGGTCAGGACACTGTCGCTGATACAACGTATCGTACATTCTGCGCTCTCGAAGACTGATTTATCTGATATATGATCATTCAAAAAACGAGCAGAGAAATCATGCTCATGCGAGAAGCAGGAAGAATAACGGGCAACGCTCTGAAGGCGGCAGGCAGGGCCATTGAGCCGGGTATGTCCACCAAGGAGCTTGACCTTGTTATTCGCCGTTATATCGAGGGAGAAGGCGCTAAGCCCTCCTTCCTCGGGTTATACGGCTTCAAAGGAAGCGCATGTATCTCAATCAATAATCAGGTCATCCACGGCATACCGAGCAAGGACATGATTATCCGCAGCGGCGACATTGTGAGCGTTGATGTCGGCGCGTACATTCACGGTTATCACGGCGATTCGGCTTATACCTTTGCCTGCGGCGATATCACGCCCGAGGCGCAGCGACTGCTCGACACCACGCGCGAGAGCCTTTACATGGGCATCAAGCAGGCGGTGAGGGGCAACCGCACCGGAGATATAGGTCACGCTGTCCAGAAGTATGCCGAGGCTCGCGGTTACTCGGTGGTGAGGGAATACACCGGCCACGGAGTAGGCGCAAGTGTTCACGAAGATCCCGGCGTACCCAATTATGGAACACCTCACAGAGGAATCCGGCTGGAAGAAGGCATGGTCATTGCCATTGAGCCTATGATCAATCAGGGCTCTCCCGGTGTGCGGCAGCTCAGCGACGGCTGGACGGTGGTCACATCGGACGGCAAGCTGTCGGCGCATTTTGAGCACACCGTGGCGATCACCGCCGACGGACCTGTGATACTCACCATGCCCGATCCCGATTGACGTGAGGGCTTTAAGATACAAATGTTATCCATAATGTTTCAGAGGAGGTTTTTCTTATGGCTAAGGAAGACGTAATTGAAATAGACGGTGTCGTCAAGGAGGCGCTTCCGAACGCTACCTTCAAGGTAGAGCTGCCCAACGGCCACGAGGTCTTGGCGCACATCTCAGGCAAGCTGAGAATGAATTATATCAAGATACTGCCGGGCGACAGCGTCAAGATGGAGATGTCTCCTTACGACCTGTCCAAGGCAAGAATTACATGGCGCTCCAAGTAACATCCAACGGAGCGAAGATTTAAGGGAGGCAAATACAAATGAAAGTCAGACCTTCTGTAAAGAAAATTTGCGAGAAGTGCAAAATCATAAAGCGCAAGGGTCGCGTTATGGTTATTTGCGAAAATCCCAAGCACAAGCAGCGCCAGGGCTGAGTCCCGACGCATTATTTGGAGGTGTCTAACGAATGGCTCGTATAGCCGGTGTGGATCTGCCCAGAGATAAAAGGGTAGAAATCGGTCTTACCTATGTTTACGGTATCGGCCGCAAAAAGGCAAGCGAAATTCTCGCTGCAACAGGTGTTAATCCCGACACCAGAGTACGCGATCTCTCGGAGGAAGATGAAAAGAAGCTCCGTGATTATATCGACCACAACCTGATTGTGGAAGGCGACCTTCGCCGCAATGTCTCGCTCAACATCAAGAGACTCATCGACATTCAGTGCTATCGCGGTGTCCGTCACCGCAAGGGTCTTCCCGTAAGAGGTCAAAGAACCAAGACAAACGCACGTACACGCAAGGGTCCCAAGAAGACCATTGCCAACAAGAAGAAGTAAGTAGGAGGGTAAGCTAATTATGGCAAAAGTTACACCCAAAAAGGGCGCAGCAACACGCAGACGTCGTGAGCGTAAGAACATCGAAAGCGGAGCAGTGCATATCCAGTCTACTTTCAACAACACTATCGTCACGATCACTGACACGCAGGGCAACGTAATTTCTTGGGCAAGCGCCGGCGAGCTCGGCTTCCGCGGCTCCAAGAAATCCACTCCTTTCGCAGCGCAGTCCGCTGCTGAGACAGCAGCCAATGCCGCCAAGGAGCACGGCCTCAAGAGAGTCGAAGTTTATGTCAAGGGTCCGGGCCAGGGACGTGAAGCCGCAATCAGAGCACTGCAGGCAGCAGACCTTCAGGTCACCATGATCAAGGACGTGACACCCATCCCGCACAACGGATGCCGTCCGCCCAAACGCAGGAGAGTCTAATTAAAGGAGGTTATTCACATGGCAGTTAACAGAGACCCGATTCTTAAGAAGTGCAGAGCGCTCGAGCTCGATCCCTCTTACCTCGGTATATACAAGTCCTCTCACAGAGAGCCCAAGCGCATGAGCCGCAAAAAGAGCGAATACGGCTTGCAGCTCCGTGAGAAGCAGAAGGCAAAGTTCATCTACGGTGTGCTCGAAAAGCAGTTCCGCGCATACTACGAGAAGGCTGACAGAAAGGCAGGCATGACCGGTACCAACCTCATGATCCTCCTTGAATCCAGACTGGACAACGTCGTTTTCCGTCTCGGCTTTGCCAGAACAAGAAGAGAATCCAGACAGGTTGTCAATCACGGTCACGTGCTTGTCAACGGCAGAAGAGTCAACATTCCTTCTTATCAGGTAAAGGTTGGCGACGTCATCGAAGTAAACGAAAAGACCAAGGAATCCAAGATGTTCAGCGATGTGCTTGAAGCAACCGCAGGCAGAGTCGTTCCCAAGTGGCTCGAGCTGAACAAGGAAACCAGCAAGGCCAAGGTTGTGGCTGTTCCGGAGAGAGAAGATATCGACGTACCGGTTAACGAAATCCTCATCGTTGAGTTCTACTCCAAGTAATCCGATTTTCGACAATGGCATTGTGCTTACGTTTTACAGCGGTGCATCTATTGTATGCTTGATAAGGAGGGGTTTTGAATGATGGAGATTGAGAAGCCCAGAATCGAGACAGAAGAATTGGCCGAAGACGGCACCTACGGCAGATTTGTCGTGGTGCCGCTTGAAAACGGCTACGGAACCACCTTGGGCAATTCGCTCAGACGCGTTCTGCTGTCGTCGCTTCCCGGCGTAGCTGTGAATTCAGTCAAGATTGACGGAGTTCTGCACGAGTTTTCAACCATCCCCGGTGTTAAGGAGGATGTGGCTGAGATTATACTCAACCTGAAGGGACTGACCGCCAGACTCAAAGGCGAAGGTCCCAAGACCGTGCAGATTGACGCCGCCTGCACCGAGGGTGAAGGCGAGTTGAAGGTCACCGCCGGATCAATTAGATGCGACAGCGAGGTAGAAATCCTCAACACCGACATGCATATTGCGACCCTTGCCGAAGGCGCTTCGCTGCACATGGAAATCGTGCTTGACAGCGGACGCGGGTATGTTTCGGCTCAGAAGAACAAGGCGAATATGCAGCAGAACTTGATCGGAACACTCGCAGTCGATTCAATATATACGCCTGTCGTCAAGGTGAATTACAGAGTTGACGATTTCCGCGTCGGCAATGTCACCAATTACGACAAACTTACGCTCGAAGTATGGACAAACGGCGTTATCAATGCGCAGGAGGCAGTGTCTCTTGGCGCAAAGGTGCTCACAGAGCATCTCAATCTGTTTGTAAATCTTTCCGAAAGCGTATCTTCACAGGAAATCATGGTTGAGACAAGCAATACAGGCAGTGAGAAGGTTCTTCAGATGACCATTGAAGAGCTTGATCTCAGCGTCCGTTCCTTCAACTGTCTCAAGCGTGCGGGAATAAATACAGTCGAGGATCTCATCAGCAAGACCGAAGAGGACATGATGAGAGTGCGTAACCTCGGCAGAAAGAGCCTTGAAGAGGTCGTAGAAAAACTCGAATCTCTCGGCTACAAGCTGCGCAAGGAGGACGAGTAAGATTCGCGTCAGCGAATCTTACCGCTCACTCGGGCAGATATGATACACACAGACACACAGTAAAGGAGTGAATTCCATGCCCGGTACAAGAAAGCTCGGAAGAACTTCCGATCACAGACTGGCTATGCTCAGAGCAATGGTAACTTTCCTTTTTGAAAACGGCAAGATCGAGACAACCGTTACTCGCGCAAAGGAAGTACAGCCTCTGGCTGAAAAAATGATCACTATGGCCAAGACCAACAATCTTGCAAACAAGAGAAACGTCATGGCATTCGTTACCAAAGAGACCGTCGCAAAGAAGCTTTTTGACGAGATCGCTCCCAATTATGAGGGCGTAAACGGCGGTTACACACGCATCATCAAGAAGGGACCCCGCAGAGGCGACGCTGCCGAGATGTGCATTATTGAGCTGGTAACCAAAGAGGAGAAGGAAGAGAAGGCAAAGAAGTAATATTTCATATTACGATCGCCTTTCCATTCCCAACCGTTTTATCATTTAAATCGTCCCGTGAAGCCTGCCGAGGCAAGAACCCGAAGCAAGACGGCTTTGCGGCGAGACGATGATTCTTATAATAAATAAACAGGGCAGTACGCTAAGAACGCGCGTTGCCCTGTTTTTTGTATATGGATGTTTTATTGTTTTATTGTTTTATTGTTTTATTGTTTTATTGTTTTATAATGTACCTCTCACTGCGTCGATCACCCTTGCAGCCTGAACGGCTTCTGTGACATCGTGAACCCGTATAATATCCGCTCCGCCCAGAATGCAGGCGGTGTGATAGGCAATGGTGCCGGGCATTCGCTCATTCGCCGGAGGATTGCCGCAGGACATGCCAATTACGCGCTTGCGGGAAGCAGCCGCGAGCATGGGATATCCTTCAAGACACAGATCGCGGAAATTGGCGGCGATTTGCAGATTTTGCCGATAGCTCTTGCCGAAACCGATTCCCGGGTCAAGGCAAATGTTTTCTTGATCTATGCCGTCCGTGATACATTCGGCAATTCGTGAGCGAAAGAAATCCTTTAATACTCCGCATACGTCTGCGTTCTCGTCCAGTTGAATATCGTGCATGATCACGCAGCCGACCTTATACCGGGCGGCATACTCACGCATGAGCGGGTCGTTGAATCCGGTCACATCGTTGATGATGTGCACGCCGTATTCAACGGACTTCAGAGCCACTTGGGGATAATAGGTGTCAACTGAGATGACAAGCTCATACTTCGCGCAAAGCTCCCGAATCACGGGTTCAATTCTGCGCCATTCCTCCTCAGGTGAAACAGGCGTGTGTCCGGGGCGCGTGGACTGCCCCCCGATATCAATAATATCGGCTCCCTGCGCTGCCATTTCATAAGCCCGGGCAATGGCTTTCTGCGTATCTGAATAGTTTCCTCCGTCTGAAAAGGAATCGGGCGTCACATTGAGTATGCCCATCACATACGTTCGGTCGAGAATGATTTGTTTATTTCCGCCGAGTTTCCATACCTTGGGCTGTATCAAAGCGTTTTTCCTCCTGCTAAAAGGGTCATTACCTCGTTGCGTGTGCGTGCGTCGCTGCGCATAGTTCCGCGAAGTGCGCTGGTCTGGGTGCAGCTTCCGGCAGCTCTTGCTCCGCGCATGGTCATGCAGAGATGTTCTGCTTCAATCACTACAGCAACGCCCATAGGTTCGAGATTCTTGTAGAGAAAATCCGCAATCTGCGCGGTGAGACGTTCCTGCACCTGAGGTCTGCGCGCGAAGCAGTCCACGATTCTGGCAAATTTGGAAAGACCGATGATCCTGCCGTTCTTGGGAATGTATGCGATATGACACTTTCCGATGAAGGGCAGCAGGTGATGTTCGCACATCGAATAAAGCGGAATGTCCCGAACGATGACAACCTCGCCGTCCTTGTCTTCCTCGTTGAAAATTTTTAAATGACGTTTAGGGTCGTCGTGCAGACCGCTGAAAACCTCCTCGTACATTCTGGCTACGCGCTCAGGGGTTTCCAGAAGTCCTTCGCGTGAAGTGTCCTCTCCCACAGCCTCAAGAATATCGGTTACGGCTTTTACAATTTTATCGTGATCGACCATGTTGTGTTTCTCCTTGCACATCTATATTTTTACATCGGTTACATTGTACCACAGTGTGCCGGTTTTTTCAATGATTATATTTTAATGGTTTTTTAAAAAAGCCTTGACATTTCACAATTCATGCGTTACAATAGAATTACCATAGAGAGTGCACGAGGGACAGCCCTTTTGACTGCACGCCAACCTGCCGGAGCGGTAAGGTGGCAAAGGCTGAATGATGGGTATTTTGCTTGTTCAATAGCTTTCTTCAACGCCCGTCTGTCGATGGGCGTTTTTTGCTGCCTCTATGCGGAATATTTATTCATCATTCAAGGAGGCATATTTATGTCAAACGAGAGAAGAACGGTAAGAGATTTAAGTAGGTTAAGCAGGTTTCATGGCAGAGTGTATGTGTATCTGAAGGACGATCGCACAGGGGAACAGTTTCTCAGAGCTGCCGAAGCCGAGGGCTTTACATTCGGGGACGCCGCCAAGCCGACGCAAAGGCACTATGCCGCCGTGATGGCTGTCAATGAGAACGGTACAATCAATTATGTCGGTGCTGCAGGAATGGCTGCGTTCGGAGTAAAAGCCGAGGGAATTATCAGGGTTGACTTTGCCGGTTATAGTAATGGAGGAGAATATTTGTTATAGAGAAGTGCGAGATTTACAGGGAGTTAATAAATTCCACAAACCGGCATATTATAATAAAGTATTATAGGTTTATTAAGGCGATTGTTTTTTCTACTGCCACTTAGGATGTTTTATTTCATTCCTTTTATGTATAGGAGTACGGATATGAGCGACAAAACTTCAAAAAAAAGTAAAGGAAATACAAATGGAATTTATCGGATACTCAATTCCCGCAGTATAACTCAGATTGTCTGCTTTGTCATTGTTGCGACGGCAGCTGTCTTCGGGTTTATTCAGGCGAGAAGGGCATTGTATGAGCTGGGGGGAGATTCGTCGTCCGTCACAACGCGGGACAAGTATTCCGACGGCGGCAGCGACAGCGGAGAAACAGTTGATACCGACGAGGTCGCCAGCAGCGACGGGCGCAGCGCATTCCATTTTTCCACAACAAACGCATCGCATAGTCAGGAAGGCACTAAAAATACCCAAAGCACTGAACCCACCGAAAGCACTTCCACAACTACAACAGCGTCCCAAACGGAGCAAAGCAAATCCGAAAAGGTCACCACAGTCACGACAAAGGTGTATGATGCTTCCTCTATGGTCAAGATAACCGTATCTCCGGTAAATATCCGTTCGGGGGCAGGCACAAAATATAAGGTCATAGCCAAAACCACAAGGGGCAAAACCTACAAACTGCTCTCTTCCCGCAATGGTTCCGACGGCAGAGAATGGAGACAAATCGCCCTGTCCGACAATAAAAAGGGATGGGTATTAAGCTCCTGCTGCAAGATAGTCGATGAAAAGGACGTTTCTGCGACCAAGGAAACCACGACCTCTGCAACAACTGCCAAAAGCACTACGGCGAAGAGTGCCACCACAGGAAATACCACGGCAAATGCGGGCGAGGACAGAGTGGAAATCAAGGTCACTCCTGTAAACATCCGTTCAGGCGCCGGAGCAAAATACAAAATGATTGCCCGTGCCGTGAAGGGCGAACAATACAGACTTCTTTCCAAGAAAAAGGGCACGGACGGCAGTGTTTGGTATCAGGTTGCTCTTGATGACGGCAAAACCGGATGGATAAAGAGTGCTTACTGTAAACTTGCCAATGCCTCGAACACCAACACAGAAACGACTGCCAAAACTACCACGACCAAGAGCGCAACTGCCAAAAGCACCACGACCAAGAGCGCAACTGCCAAAAGCACCACGACCAAGAGCACGACTGCCAAAAGCTCCACAACAAAGAGTACAACGAGTACAACAGCTTCAAAAAACGGGGCGTATACTCAAAAGGGCAGTGTGGAGATCACCGTGTCTCCCGTCAATATTCGTTCGGGTCCCGGCATGGGCTACAGTGTCATAACCAGAACATCACGCGGCGATACCTTCGGACTGATTTCCGTCAAAAAGAACAGCGACGGCAGACAATGGTGCGAGATAGCGCTGAAAGGCGGCAAGAGCGGCTGGGTACTGTATTCCTGCTGCCGCATTAAAGAGGGCGGCACCAATGCAACGACTGCGAAGAGCACTATCAAGAGCACTGCAACTTCCAAGAGCACTGCAACTTCCAAAACTACGGCTTCTTCCGCTGCCACAGAAAAAGCAAAGGACAAGCTGATCATGTCGTTGCAGCCGACCGAGCATTCCGCCAAGTATTTCATTGTGGTTTACAAGGGCAGTCAGTCTGTGGTAGTTTACGGCAAGGACAAAAACGGCGACTATACCAAGTCCGTCAAAACGTTCACATGCTCCACCGGAAAGAGCTCCTCTCCCACTCGCACAGGCAAATACCGCATACGTGCCAAATATCGCTGGCGTTGGCTTGTGGGAAATGTTTACGGGCAGTATAACAGCTCCATCAGCAGCGACTATCTGTTCCATTCGGTGCCGTATCATACACAGGACGCTTCCACGCTTGAAAATGAGGAATACGACAAGCTCGGCAGTCCGGCGTCAAAGGGCTGCATCAGAATGTGTGTACGCGACTGCAAATGGATTTATGACAACTGCAAAGTCGGAACCGACGTCAGGATCGTAAACGACAGCGGACCTGCCGGACCGGGTGTGCCTAAACGAAAATCCGACCAAGAGTACAGCGGCTGGGATCCTTCGGATAAATGGGCAGAGGATAATCCCTATTTTTTATAAACAGGCAATGAGAAATTTGAACGAATAAACAATAATGCAGGAGGAGTAAAATGTCAATCAAAGCATACAAACATGCTGTTGGTCTTGGAATAGCCATCTTTATGTTGATTATATGCAATATTCTGACGATCAGCGTGTTAAGGAAATCATCTGAAATAGTTACGCCTTCCGACATTATTGTAAGCGAAAGTGAGAAAAAAGCCGATGATATTTTGAGCAAATCCGATGAAACCCAAGCAACCGAAACTACCGAGACGACAGAAGCGACAAAGTCAACCGCAAAAAACACGGCAAAGATTTCACCGTACAAGATAGTTGTATATCTCAAAACCCAATCGGTGGCGGTTTACAGGGTAAAGGACGACGGAAGTCGGGGTAAGCTGGAAAAATGCTTTACATGTTCCAGCGGCTCTGCTTCCTCTCCGACGCCTGTGGGTGAATTTGCCATTGGAAGCAAGCATCGCTGGCGCTGGCTTCAGGGCAATGTTTACGGTCAGTATTGCTCAAGAATACATGGACATATATTGTTTCACTCCACGCCGTTTTTAAAGGAAGATCCTTCTACGCTGAAAAATGAAGAATATGACAAGCTCGGCAAGCCTGCGTCACTGGGCTGCGTCAGAATGTGTGTCTCCGACTGTAAGTGGATTTACGACAATGCTCCAAAGGGTACGCCCGTGTCTATAGTGGATGAAAAGGGTCCTTACGGATATCAGCCTCCAAAGAGAAAAACTGATTCGGCTTACAACGGCTGGGATCCCACGGACGTATGGTCAAAGAAAAATCCGTATTTTTACCCGAATGTTCTGACGTCAACTACAAAATCCACAACATCCGCCACATCGGCAACAGACGCAGAGATTTCCCGGACTTCATCGAACACATCTACATCAGCCACGTCAGCTTCGGTTTCTTCAACGACCGAAGCCACTGCGATAACCTCAGCGGCACAGCCTGATACACAGTCTTAAACATTAAACATAAAAAAAGTACATGGCATACAGCCGTTCTCGCAGGACACTTTGTCTGCCTGTGTTGGGAACGGCTGTTTTGATTTGTTGCTTGGCTTGACTTTTTTATTCCTGACATATAAAATTAAAAATGTAATGTCATATGCAAGGCGGAGAAAACATGCGTAACCTATTGGTCAGAATAAAATACGACGGAAGAAACTTCTGCGGCTGGCAGGTGCAGAACGACCTGCGAACAGTGCAGTCGGTTTTTCAGACCGTACTCAGGGATATTTTAAAGGAAAATGTGCCTGTTGTCGGATGCAGCCGCACAGACAGCGGCGTACACGCCAATGAATTCTGCGTGAACTTCCGCACGGGCTGCCATATTCCATGCGAAAAGCTGCCTCTTGCGCTGAACGCAAAGCTTCCTCCGGATATAGCCGCATTTGACTGCGTGCAGGTGCCGGATGATTTTCACGCCCGTTACAGCTGCCGGGGCAAACAGTACAGGTATCTCATACTCAACGCTCCCATGCGAGACCCTTTTTTGCATGCGAGAGCACTGTGGTACAAATATCCTCTTAATGCGAAGCTTATGAACAGTCAGGCGCGGGATTATATCGGAACGCACGATTTTTCCGCCTTCTGTTCGGCAAACAGCGACGTAGCGGACAAGGTGCGCACGGTGACGGAGTGCGGTGTGAGGCGGCTGCCGGACGATGAGCGAATCATTGAATTTACCGTGACTGCCGACGGATTTCTATACAATATGGTGCGCATAATGGTGGGAACTCTGCTTGAAATAGCGGCAGGTAGGATTCCCGAAGATTCTATTCCATCGATCATCGCTGCGGGAGACAGAAGCAATGCGGGGGCTACCGCCGACGCGGCAGGATTATATCTCAATAAGGTATTGTATTAACTGAAATTGTGTGCTATAATATCAGTTGACTCTTATGAGTTAAAGCATCAGTTTATAATGAGTTTATCTTACAGTGGCATCATTACAGGAGGGATACGGATAAATGGCTGGCGATATGAAGGATAAAACAAGCTCCAAGGCGAATGCCGAAAAGAAAAAAGCCGGAACATTGGCAAAGGCTTCGGATATTGTGCGCGGTTTTCCGGGCGATGACAATTTTAAGCTCGTGGTGAAGGGAATATTTGCCGCTGCCGCGCTGCTTTCTCTGCTTTTGCTGATAATAGCAGGTGCTGATCTCAGACCCTCGGCGGTGGTTCAAGGCGTAAAGGAAAAGTACGCGTTTACCCACGCTTCGGGGGACGGGTTTCCTGTGGATATTACCGGCGGCAGGATTATCAGGGCATCGGGAGTGACCAAGGGAACGGCAGTGCTTACCAATACCAAATGCCTGATTTATGATGGCAAAGGCAGAGAGGTGATCTCTGTCAATCATGATCTGGCGTCTCCGGCAATGGAAAGTGACGGAGAATACATTCTTCTTTTCGACAGTATGGGCAAGGGTTTTACCGTCAGGACACTTTCTGATGTTATCAGCGAAGGCAAGACGGAAAATTCGATCATCTGCGCGGATATATCCCGCTCCGGACGGTTTGCTCTGGTCACCAACAGCGAAACCAACAACGCGAGGCTGATCGTCTACTCTCCCGAGGGGAAGGTTTTGCACAAATGGAAATCTGTAAGCTATAAGATTTCCGATGTTGCGATAAGTCCTTCCGGCAAATATATTGCGCTCTGTGGCTTCTCCTCCCAAAAAGGCGTGCTGGTGTCCACCGTTATTTTGCAGCAGGTCGGAGCAAAGGAAAACCTCAAGGAATTTACGTTTGAAAATACACTCATTGCCGATATAGCATTTCACGGAAACTCCGAGGTTGTAGCAATAGGCGACGACCTTGCGGCATATCTTTCGGTCAAAAAGGACAATAATAAAATCTATGATTACGCGGGCAAAACCCTCAATTGCTATGATCTGAGTGAGAAAGGCGAACTGGCACTGGTATTCTCAGGTCATTCCGACGGCAGGAATTCATCGGTTGTGGTGATAGACAGCAGCTGTCTGGAAAAGGCTAAAATTGAAACCGCTATGACCTCTCCTTATGTCAACCTCGGAAACGGACAGATTCATCTCTTGCATCAGTCGGGTGTCAGCAGCTATAATTACAAGGGAAAGCTGCTCAGGCAGTCGGAGGTTCAGGCTGACTGTCAGTCGATATTCACCTCAGAGGGAAGGCTGCTGGCAGAGGGTATCATGTATCTGAGTGAAATTGGCTGAGTCAGTGAGGCTGAAATTGTTAATTTTATTTGAATGAGGTTGTTATTACAGTGTTTTTGTGTTATGATATCTTGAAAGTCTGTTATCAGAGCTGTTATACCATTAAAAAATGACCCTGAAGGGAGTTAATTGCATTGTTGGGAATAGTACTTGACGCAGCTACAGTAGTTTTCTTCATATACATGTTTAAGAAGTGCGCGGTTAAATCGCAGCTAAAAAACGCGGTGGAATCCCTTATATTTATCGCTTCCGCCGTTGTATCGGTGCCGATAGGGGTTTTTTTAGGAGATTTCTGCTATTCGAGCTTTTTCCGTTCGGTTATAGTTAACAGAGTTGAGTCCATCGTTACCACATCGGGCGACGTTGATACCACTCTCAATCCCGTAGAGAGAATCATGTCGGGTATGCCTACCATGGTGAACAACGGTGCGAGAATTTATAATACTACGACAGGCGACAGTTTGAACCAGATCAACAAAATTTTAGCCGGAGATCTTTCCAATGCAACCGGTGAGATTGTTGATATTATCGCAAGACCCGTGATCGACGGAGTGGTGAGAGCGTTGTTTTTTGCCATTGCCTTTGCCGGCTGCTACCGTCTGTTCAGAGCGTTTTACCCCACTATAGAAGCCTATTTTTACAATCCCGACCGCGCAGCCGTCTCACCGACCAACGGTATGGTACTTGGAGCCGGAAGAGTAGTGGTAATTTTCCTTATTGTGCTGTCTATGCTTCAGCTTGTGGGACCTGTGCTGCCTGATTTCATTCTTTTCCGACCCTCGCTGTATTCTCAGTCGTTTATTTTCAAGCTGTTCAGCGAAAATAATCTGATCATGCTGTTTCTCGGTGAAGGGCTTACGGTATAATGTGTAATTATTCCTTATCAGAATGGGGTGTGAGTTGATCATGAATATTCCCAATACGCTTACGGTATTCCGTATTATTATGATACCGTTTTTCTGTGTGTTTTTTGTAATGGGACCGCAGTATTATCCCTATGCGGGAATCGTGCTGGTGTTGTCGGGATTGTCCGACATGTTCGACGGCTTCTTAGCACGCAAGCTGCATCAGGAGACCGAAATAGGCAAGATTCTCGATCCTGTTGCCGATAAGCTGACCCTCGGAGCAGTGGTAATAAGCATGTGGTTTGTCTATCACAAGAATTATCCGTGGATAACGCTTGCTCTTGGAATTATGTTTGTCAAGGAGCTTCTCATGGCTATAGGCGGCTTGGTTATAGTTAAGAGGGGCAGAAAGCTTGTCAAGGCAAAATGGTGGGGAAAGGTAGCGACGGTCGTGTTTTACGCCTGCATGATCTCCATTGTTGCGCTGAATATATTTGCCAATGATTTGCGGCTTGAGATCATTGTGCCGGTAATCGCGCTTTTTGCGGCTGTGATCATGCTGATCGCGCTGGGAATGTATTTCCGAATGGGACTTAAAATACTCCGCGGCGAACATGTTTCGGGCACCATTGATTTTGAAAAGGATAAGATCAAAAAGGTACAGTCACAAAAGGACATTGCCTGATAAGGCAAAAGTGAATCAAAAATAACGCAAGCCTCTGCTCCGACGGAGCAGAGTGTTTTTTACCAGCCGCAAATGGCGGCGTGTGGATGAAAGGAAGTGCGAGGATAATGCCTCTTTGTTCGATATGTAAAAAAAGACAAGCGGTGGTTTTTGCTACCGATTCAGCTCACCCCGGCAGGACGGCGGGATATTGCTTTACCTGTGCCAGAAAGATCGGTCTGCCGAATATAGAAGACATGATAAAGCAGTTCGGTCTGAATGCCGAAATGATCGAGGATATGGAAGAACAGATGTCTCAGGCTGCCGAAAATGGAGAGCTGCCTTTTTCCGGCATGTTTAACGAGGTGATGCCGGGTCTTGACGACGGCTTTGAATATGTTGACGAGGACTATGACGGTGACGAGGAAGATGACGGCAGCGAAGACGGCGATGAGGAAGAATCCGAGGATGCAGAGCAGATAGCCGCTTCGGAGGAACCTGCCGATCTGGCGGAAAAGGACGATAGTTTGGAAAAATCCGATGATAATGATTCCGGGAATGACGAAGGTACAGACGGAGAAAGCGGAGGGCTTTTCAATCCCTTTAAAAATCTTTTCGGCAGCAGCTTTGAAATGGGTGGCGCGCAGTTTGCCGACGGCAAGCCCGGCAAAAAGCGGAAACGCGGCAAGCCGGCTAATAACAGACGCTTTCTCGAGGGCTACTGCGAGAACCTGACCAAGAAAGCCAAAGAAGGAAGAATAGACGCCATTATCGGCAGAGACAAGGAAATCAATCGGGTCATTCAGATACTCTGCCGCAAGAGCAAGAACAATCCCTGTCTGATAGGCGAACCCGGCGTGGGCAAGACCGCCATTGCCGAGGGGCTTGCGCTGAGAATCGCCTCCGGCGAGGTGCCGCTCAGACTTGCCAACAAAGAGATTCACCGTCTCGACCTCACGGCACTGGTTGCCGGGACTCAGTTCCGCGGTCAGTTTGAGAGCCGCATGAAGGGGCTTATTGACGACATCAAGAGCGCGGGAAATGTGATACTTTTCATTGACGAGGTTCACAGCATAGTCGGCGCGGGAGACGCGGAAGGCTCCATGAATGCTGCCAATATTCTCAAGCCGGCGCTTTCGAGGGGCGAACTTCAGGTGATCGGAGCGACCACCTTCAACGAGTACCGCAAGCATATAGAGAAGGATTCGGCTCTCGAACGCCGATTCCAGCCGGTAAGCGTCAATGAGCCGAATGTTGACGACACAGTGGAAATACTGCTGGGCATCAAGGGCTATTACGAAGTGCATCACCGCGTACAGGTGAGCGACTGGATTATCAGACGCGCCGTTATTCTCTCCGAGCGCTACATCAACGACCGCTTCCTGCCCGACAAGGCGATTGACCTGCTCGACGAAGCCTGCGCCTGTGCCTCACTCGGCAACAAGGCAATGGCAGAATTCGACGGACTCAACATACAGCTGCGCAAGGTGCTGGAAGAGAGCGACAAGCTCCAGGCGGACACCGAGGATACATCAGAAAAGCATTATGAGCGCATTGCCGAGCTTCGTACGGAGGAGCTTAGAATTAAAAAACGTCTCACCGAGATCGAAGCGGAGGCTTTGGGCGGACAGGTGACCGAGGCAGATCTCGCCAAGGTGATAGAGCTGTGGACGGGAATACAGGCATCCCGCGTGGAGGAAAACGAATTCAAGAAGCTCACCACGCTCGAACAGAAGCTCAATGAAAAGGTAATAGGGCAGGAGGAAGCAACCAAGCTGGTGGCGGCAGCCATTCGCCGCAGCCGCGCACAGATTTCTCCCCGCCGCCGTCCGGCTTCCTTTATCTTTGTGGGACCGACAGGCGTTGGCAAGACCGAGCTTGTCAAGGTGCTGGCAAACGAGCTGTTCGATTCACCCGAGACGCTGATCAGGCTTGATATGAGCGAATTTATGGAGAAGCACTCGGTGAGCAAAATCATCGGCTCACCGCCCGGATATGTGGGATACGACGAGGCAGGACAGCTCACCGAGAAGGTGCGCCGCAAGCCCTATTCCGTGCTGCTTTTTGACGAAATAGAAAAGGCGCATCCCGACGTGATGAATATTCTGCTCCAGATCCTTGACGAGGGCAGGATCAACGACTCTCAGGGACGTGCGGTCAGCTTTGAAAATACGGTCATCATCATGACTTCCAATGCCGGCAGCAATCATCAGGGCGGTTCGCTGGGCTTCAACAAGACCTCCGACGATATCTCACGCGAGAAGGCGATGTCGGGTCTGCGTGAATTCCTGCGTCCCGAATTCCTTGCCCGTGTGGATGAAATTGTTGTTTTCCGTCAGCTCGACGAAAATGACTACCGGAAGATTTCCCGCCTGCTGATGAGCGAATATGTCGATTCCATGGCGGAGCGCAATGTGAAGCTCATCATCGACGACAGCGCCGTAGTGCTTCTGGCGAAAGACGCCATCGGCGGCGAAGCCTCCGCCCGTGACCTGCGCAATCTGATTCGCAGAGAAGTCGAAGACAAGCTTGCCAATCTGGTTATCGAGACATCAGGCGAGCTGCCGGGTGAGATAATCGTTACCACCGAAGAAAACGACGGTGTGAAGAGTATAGTTGTCAAGCCGAATGTGCCGGCGATAGAGGAATAAATAATGGAAGGGATTGACCTGCGACCCGTGAGCCGTGCGGTCAATCCCTTGTTTGATGTTCGGAGGAATCATTTATGCCGAGATTTTTCATTGAAAACATTGACAGGCAGCCGGGAGACAGTATCACTATCACCGGACAGGACGCCCTGCATATTTCCAAATCGCTTCGCATGAAGCCGGGGGAGACCCTTACCGTGTGCGGAGGTCTGGGAGTGGATATGCTTTGCGAGATAACGGCAGTCATGGAGGGAAGTGTTGAGCTTTGCGTGATAGAAAGAACGGCGACCGACAGCGAGCCTTCGGTTAAAATTACGCTTTATCAGGGGCTTCCCAAGGGGGATAAGCTGGAGCTTATCATTGAGAAGAGCATTGAATTGGGCGTGTGTGAAATAACGCCGGTGCTTATGCAGCGCTCAGTCTCACGTCCCGATCAGAAATCCGCCGCCAAAAAGCACGAGCGCTACCAGAAGCAGGCTCTTTCAGCCGCCAAGCAGTGCGGAAGGGGAATCATTCCAACCGTTAACGAGATGATTACCTTCACCGCCATGACGGACCGCCTGAAAACACACGGCGCGGTCATATTCTTCTACGAGTGCGGCGGAGAGCCGCTTTCCACGGTTCTGGAAAGAATAAAGGAAGACGAAATCACGGACGTAGCCATTGTCATCGGACCCGAGGGAGGCTTTGACACCGCCGAAGCAGGTGCGCTTGCATCGGCAGGCGCATTTATCGCCACTCTCGGAAAGAGAATACTCCGCACCGAAACCGCGCCAATCGCAGCCATTGCCGCCATTATGTACGCTACCGGCAATATGGACTGATTATCTCTCTCAGCAGTTCCACACCGGAGCGCATATCGTCGGGCGCAATGCCCGCAAAGCTCAGTCTGAGCCGCGCCGTGCCTTCCGGCGACTCCATGGGAATCACCAGCACGCCGCCTTCCAGCGCTTTGGAGGCGAGCTCCGCCGAGCTTTCGGCGCAGTCCATGGAAAGCTCTGCGCAGAGTGCCGTTTCGGCAAGGCGGATTTTAGCGTGTGAGCCGAAGTATTCTTGCAGCAAGGAGAGAAGCTGCTCACTTTTTTCTGAATAGATCTTACGCAGCCTGCGCAGCCTTTTTTCGATGTGACCGTCACGTATGTATTCGGCAAGCGCAAGCTGCTCTGTTTTTGAGGAGGTCTGATTGTAGGAGGCACCTCTGCTGCGGTAAAGCGCAGCAAGGTCAGGAGGCAGTACCATGTAGCTTATTCGCACCGAGGGCATAAGCAGCTTTGAAAAGGAGCCGAGATAAATGACCCTGCTGTCTCCACCCATTCCCTGCATTGCGGGGACAGGATGCGACCTGAACCGCAGTGCGCCGTTGTAGTCGTCCTCTATAATGATTCCGTCGGAGCGTTCAGCCCATTCCAGAATTTCGGCACGGCGGCTCACAGGCATGGGACGCCCCATACTTTCGGTGTTGGAGGGATTGAGATAAAGCACCTTCGCGCCGGATTCGTACAGTTCCCGCGGAATAACGCCGTACCGGTCATGCCCGAGCGGCGTTATATTCAGCCGGAAGTCGCGGAATACCCTTTCGGCGTGAGGAAAGCAGGGGGATTCAATCCCCACATGCTCTGCCCGTTTGCCCAGCAGACCGCATAGCAGCGAGAGCAGCGGCTGCACGCCTGCGCCTATCACGATTCGCTCAGGGGTGGAATTGACTCCACGCAGCAGCATGCCGTAATGCGACAGCTGCCGACGAAGCTCCGGCTCCCCCTGATAATGTCCGTATGACAGCACGACTTCCTCGCTGCTCAATGCCGCGCGGACGTACTTGCGCCACAGATCGAGATCGGAGCTTCGGCTGTCAACATATCGGCTGCCGAAGTCGTATTTTATTTCGTCGGTGCGTTCGCTTTCAGATGTATCGGGTTCGGGCGAAAGGGTGCTTTCGTGAACCAATGCTTCCACATAGTATCCGCTCTGAGGGCGGCTCACCAGATAGCCTTCCACGCAAAGCTGCTGGTATGCCTGCTCCACAGTGGTGCGGCTGACGCCAAGCTCCTCCGAAATGCGTCGTATGGAGGGCATTTTTTCCCCTACGGCAAGACCGCCGCCGCATATCCTTTCGCGTATGCTGTCATAAAGCTGTCTGTACATGGGAATTTCGGATTTTACGTCGAGAAATATCGGCTCATATATCATAATAAACTCCTCTCTGCGCGGTTTGCATTCCAAACTGTCACATTAAAAATAGTTAAAATTGTGTATTTTCAAATGCACAGTTATGATGTATTATTATAGCAGTTCAACGTTGAAAGTCAATATTTTTTTCCGTTAAAAGTCTACTGACAAACTATATTTTAATTTGATAAAAAGGAGAATGATAAATATGAGCAATTTTAACGACAAGAAAAATCCTGCGCTGATGATAGCGAAGGTGGGCATTATGGCGGCTTTGAGCTATCTTGCATTTACGTTTATCCAGATCAAGATACCTGCCGGTCCCGATTTTACATCGTTCCATCTGGGCAATACCTTCTGTGTGCTGGCAGCGCTGCTCTTTGGCGGCGTGCCGGGCGGCATTGCCGGCGCTATCGGTATGACGATAGGCGATCTGCTGGATCCCGTTTACATCACGTCAGCCCCCAAGACCTTCCTGCTCAAGCTGCTCATAGGTGTGATCGCGGGAGTGGTCGCCCACAAAATAGGCAAAATTTCCCTGCGCACATCGGAAGGTCATACCCAGCCCGCAAAGCATGTATTCCTCTGGAGCCTGCTCGGGTCGTCTGCCGGAATGCTTTTCAATGTAATTGCCGAGCCTGTGGTTTCGTATTTTTACAAGAGATACATTTTAGGCGTTGACGCCGAGGCGTCCGCTATTCTTGCCAAGCTTCAGAGCCTTACCACATTCGTGAATGCGATTCTGACGGTGATTATCGCGGTTGCGCTGTATCACGCCCTCAGACCGGCTCTTATCAAGGCAGGACTCTTTGATTACAACGTCGGCATAAGGAACAAGAGCATAGATAAGAAATAGGTTGTTTCTTAGAAAAAAGGACATGCTGATAAGTGGCACATGATTTGCCATGAATCGGTGTGTCCTTAAATTGCTGTCGGCAATCATTCATGAAAGGCAGTTAAAAATATGAAGAGAATTGTTACCGTTCAGGATATTTCGTGTGTCGGAAGGTGTTCGCTGACCGTGGCGCTTCCGATCATTTCAGCTATGGGAGTGGAGGCTTGTCCGCTTCCGACAGCTTTGCTTTCCACCCACACATTATTTCCGGAGCCTGCTATATGCGACCTGACAGACAGAATCGAGGGTATTACCCGCCACTGGAAGCAGACGGGCGTCAGATTTGACGGCATTTACACGGGATATTTAGGTTCGCTCAGGCAGCTTGATATTATTTCGGGATTCATAGATGAATTCTGCGGCGACGGATTTGTATTCATTGATCCGGTGATGGGCGACCACGGACGGCTCTATTCGGGTTTTACGACGGAATATGTGGAACAGATGGCGAGATTCTGCGGCAAGGGGGACGTGATCGTTCCCAATATGACCGAAGCCTGCTTTATGCTGGGTGAAAAGTACATAGGACACGACTATACCAAAGACGACCTCAAGGATATTCTGCGCAGGCTAACGGGACTGGGTGCGGCAAAGGCAATTCTCACAGGCGTAAAACTGGAACCCGACCGACTTGGTGCGGCTGCATACGACAGCGAGAGCGGCGAGTACTTCCTTTGTATGGGGGACAGGGTTGAGGGCAGCTATCACGGAACGGGAGATATATTCTCTTCGGTCTGTGTGGGGGCGCTTGCCAAAGGCGAATCGTTGGGAGAGGCTGTGGAATCGGCGGTGAGCTTCACCTGTGAGTGTATAAAGCTCACACTTGGGGACGCGGCAGACAGAAGATTCGGTGTGAATTTTGAGAAGGCACTTCCTATTCTGACAAAGTAAAAATTACAAAATTGAAACCGGACGGACGTTGCTATTCAATGTTCGTCCGGTTTTTTCATGTAATTATTACCAAAAATTTTCAAATAAAGCGGCGCATTGTTACATTTATGTAATCAATTGTTAATGAACTGTAAATAAATCGGCTGAATTGGTTACAAATATTGACAAACAGGTTTCAAATATGTTATAATCCTCATGTCGTTTGAAAAAGAGTCAAACAAAATACAGAAAGAAGAATGATTCAAATGGTCAGAATAAAACGTTTTACAGCAGCGCTGCTGGTTATGCTTTTTGTGGCAGCACTTGTTCCTCAGACACAGGTGTTTGCAGGCAGCGTTCAGACAACACAGATTCAGGTTTACAATTATCTGGTAGGCAATCTCGGATTCAATACCGCCGCAGCATGCGGTCTGATGGCGAATGCAGAGGCTGAATCCGGCTTCAATGTAATGGATATAGGCGATGGAAACACGAGTTTTGGTCTTTTTCAGTGGCATGCCGGCCGTAAGTCAAAGCTCATCAACTTCTGCAAGGAAAAGAAGCTGAATTACCAGTCGGTTGAAGGTCAGCTCAAGTATCTTGAATATGAGCTGAAGAAGTCCTACAAGAATGTCTACAACTACCTCAAATCGGTCGATAATACTGCCGAGGGCGCCTATAAGGCAGGATATCATTTCTGCTATTACTTTGAGATTCCCTCCAACAGAGAGGTCAAGTCGGCTAAGAGAGGCGCACTTGCACGTGACACCTACTGGAAGAAATACAGTAAGTACAACGGCAAGCAGATTCCTGTAACAACTAAAGTTTCCACTTCCAGTACATCCTCCGATAAGAGCAGCACAAGCAGTGTAAGTTACACCCGCAAGCTTCAGGTCAAGTCGAATTGTATGTACGGCGAGGATATTCTTTATATGCAAAAGTGCCTCAAGAAGCTTGGCTACAAGATAGATGCCGACGGCTATTACGGCAATGGCACAGCGACTGTCGTCAAGCAGCTCCAGAAGGCAAACGGTCTCAAGGTTGACGGCATTGTGGGCGCGGATACATGGAAAGCCATTGTCTCGAAGTCCTCTTCCGGCAATGCAGCCGCAACGACCGAGCTCAAGATCACACAGCAGCCCAAGGCGGTCACTGTGGATTCGGGCAAATCCGCTACGTTCACAGTCAAGGCAAGCGGCAATGGTCTGAGCTATCAGTGGTACACCAAGAAGGCGGGTCAGTCCAGCTGGACCAAGTGGGCAGGTCATACCACAGCAACAACCTCGGCAAATTCCAACGATTCATGGGACGGCATGCAGGTAAGATGCACAGTCAAGGACAGCAGCGGCAAACAGGTCAATTCCAACGCGGTCAAGGTCACTGTCAATATCCCTCTTGCAATCACGCAGCAGCCTAAATCCATAACTATCAACTGTTCAGATACAGGCAAGTTCACAGTGAAGGCAACCGGCAAGAAGCTCAGCTATCAGTGGTACATCAAGAAGGCGGGTGAATCCACTTGGACAAAGTGGCCCGGACATACCACCGCTACCACATCCGCTATTTCCAACACAAGCTGGAACGGCATGCAGGTCAGATGCGTTATCAAGGACGGCAGCGGCAAACAGGTCACCTCCAAGGCAGCCAAGGTCACGCTTGTTGGCAATTTGGTGGCGGTCGGATAAATCAAAATCATAAAGCGACAATATAAATCAGAGAGTCGAAGCGCAGGATAATCTTATCCGACGTCGGCTCTCTTTTTGTTAAAAATCTGTATGTAATAAATTGTGATTTTATTGTTAATAAATAATAAATTTTTTCATTGAGTTGATAAAATTATACCGATATGGTATAATGCCTCTATAGTGTAAAAAATTGCGGAGGGTTCAATATGAAAAAAGAATTCCGAAGAGTGCTGTCGGCATTCATTGCGTTTCTGATTATTTTTACTGTGATTCCAGAGGGCATGGTTTTAGCGGAAAGCTCACTGTCCAATGAAATTCAGGTCTACAATTATTTTGTGGGCAGGATGGGACTCAATACGGCGGCGGCATGCGGATTGCTTGCCAATGTCAAGGCGGAGTCGAATTTTAATCCGCTCGGGGATGGTGACGCGGGGACAAGCTTTGGTTTGTTCCAATGGCATGCCGGACGCAAAAATAACCTCATCAGCTATTGTGAGAGCAAAGGGCTGGATTATACCACCATTGAAGGTCAGCTTCAGTATCTCGAATATGAACTGAAGAAAAGCTATGTCGGCGTTTACAATTATATAAAAAATGTTGAAAACACAGCCGACGGAGCCTATGATGCGGGTTATTACTGGTGCTATTATTACGAGATACCCGCAAACAGGGAAGTCAAGGCTGACCGATGCGGAGAAACCGCAAGAAGTGTTTATTGGAATAAATATGAGATGTATAAGGGAAAGACGGTAAAAGAGGCAACCGAAATGAAGCCCGAGGACTATAAGGTCAGCTATAGCCGTTTGTTAAAGGAAACCGATACATATATCATTGGCGCTGATGTGCTGTACATGCAATTATGCCTTTACGCCCTGGGGTATGATATTCAGGCGGATGGCTGTTACGGACCGGCTACAGCTGCCGTTGTCAGAAAATTCCAGAGCAGTCACGGGCTTGATGCAGACGGAATGTGCGGACCATTCACGTGGAATGCAATTGAAAATGAATTAGCGACCGTTGAGCTGAAAATTATCCGTCATCCCAAGTCGGTCACAGCTGAAAAAGGCGATAAGGTGACATTCAGCGCAAGGGCTATAGGTTCAGGTCTGAGCTATCAGTGGTATCATAAGAAGGCAGACGCTTCTGACTGGACTAAATGGGAGGGAATGACTACCGCTGCCATTTCCGCAACAGCCAACGAGAGTTGGAACGGCATGCAGGTAAAATGCACCGTCACCGACGGCAACGGAAACACGGTTGATTCCGAATCGGCAGTCGTGACAGTGAATATTCCGCTTGCGATCACTAAACAGCCGCAGTCGGTCACTGCTAATATCGGAGACTCGGTCAAATTCACTGTCAAGGCAAGCGGCAATGATTTGAGTTACCAGTGGTATTATAAGAAGGCAGACGCTTCTGACTGGACGAAGTGGACAGGACACACCTCCGCAAATACCACTGCGACAGCCAACGAGAGCTGGAACGGCATGCAGGTAAAATGCACCGTCACTGACGGCAGCGGCAGCACGGTTGATTCTGAATCGGCAGTCGTGACAGTGAATATTCCGCTTGCGATCACCAAACAGCCGCAGTCGGTCACTGCCAATATAGGGGACTCGGTCAAATTCACCGTCAAGGCAAGCGGAACAGGATTGAAATATCAGTGGTACTTCAAGAAATCCGGCGCTTCTGACTGGACGAAGTGGACAGGAGTCACCGACGGCAGCGGCAGCACGGTTGATTCCAAAGCCGCAACAGTGACAATGAATATTCCGCTTGCAATCAAGCAACAGCCGCAGTCGGTCACTGCCGAAATTTGCGAGACGGTTACATTCAGCGTGAAGGCAAGCGGTACGGGACTCAGTTACCAGTGGTATTTCAAGAAAGCCGGTGATTCTGACTGGTCAAAGTGGAATGGGCATACAACTGCCGTCACTTTTGCTGACGCCAATTACAGCTGGAACGGCATGCAGGTCAGATGCATTGTGACAGACGGCAAAGGAAACACTGTGATTTCCAAAGCGGCGACAGTGACGCTTGTCGGAGATCTGACGGTGGTAGGATAATGTCAAAAATTATTAATAATTGCCATTTAAACAGAAATATTCACATTATTTTTGTTGACAATTTATTATAGCTGTGATAAAATGAATGTGCGGAGTTATTATACAATGCATCAAGTTCGATTCAATTGAAAGGATGATAATATCATGGGAAAATTTGTAGTAAAGCGCACTAATACAGGCATCAAGTTTGATCTCAAGGCAAACAACGGAGAAATTATCGCCACATCTGAGGTTTATACCACCGAAGCTGCCTGCATGAAGGGCATAGAGAGCGTTCGCAACAACTGCGTGGGCGAGATCGAGGATCAGACAGTCGAAGAAGTTGTTAAGCAGAAGCACCCCAAGTTTGAGATGTATATAGACAAGGCTGGCGAGTATCGCTTCCGCCTCAAGGCAAGAAACGGCGAGATCATAGCTGTTTCCGAGGGCTACAAGGCAAAGAGCGGCTGTCTCAACGGCATTGAAAGCGTCAAGAAGAACGCACCCGATGCCGAGATCGTCAAGAAGGACTAATTCCTTATATCATATTATACATTTTTAAGTCAGCATAAAAAGCCGTTCCGCATATCCTCAGAAGATATACCGGAACGGCTTTTCAGTTTGTTTTTATTTAGTGGGATTTTTAATCGGGATAAGCTTCCTTCATTTTCTTTCGTGTGAGTTTTAATTCTCCAATAAGTATTCGCTTGCATGTCACCATAGACCACAGCATGAAATTTTTAAAGTTTCCGAAATGTCTTTTTTCATCTCGCCAGTCGCAGAGCTTATGATACTTTTGGAATATCATTTCATGTGCAGGCGCTATGCCGTAGAAAGACCACATGTCTTGCCCGGCGTAATGATAAATGCACCCATGATAAAGGGCACGGCGGGTTTGCCCATCGTTGTAGATGTAATCCTCAGAATACATCTGGATTTTATCAATATCGCGTTCGCATATCATCCACAGCATGTTGTAACGAGGCTCCAATACCTTGATTTCATCGCTTAAAATAAAATTGATAGCGTCCTGATCGGGATAGATCAGTTTATCCGGATAGCTGTTTATGTAATCGATCACTCTTTCCGATGCGTTAAGATCTACCCATCTTGCAGTGTCGATTACCAGAACGCCGGAGTTAATATAGGGGTTCTCAAGGCTTATCCCCAATGCTTTTCGGCGTTTCAGGCTTTCACTGTCCGATACGCCTCCGATGCATTTTCCCTCGAGAGACATGGTAAAAAGCTCCGTAACCGGGCGATCCATGAGTAAATCGCAGTCGAGATAGATCAGTCTTTTTACGTCATATTCCGGGAGTATCTCTGTCAGAAAAAGCCTGCCATAAATGGCGCGGTTCCAGTTGTTTGGCACCTTCGGCACAATATCATTCAGCTTGCGTTCAATATTGAAGAAGATGATCTCTGCATTGTCAAACTGCTCAGCCTGCTTTTTGAGCTTTGCTATGTTTTCTTCGGTAATGCCGCAGTCCATCACGAAGAGCCTGACCTGATCAACCGCATGGCACATGTTATGCATAACCGAATAGGTGCAAATTCCGAGATTCTTCGCGTATTTATCATTGGCAACAAAGAGAAAATCTGCGGTCATTTTTTTCAATCCTCACATCTGTTTGTTGAAATCCGTTTTGCTTATATCGTTATTATAGCATTTATTTTACCGTTAGTCAAAAATATTTATTATTGGCAATATGAATCATCGCGCCGTTTAACTCTCAATATAATAATATGTTTAAACTCATTTTTTTTCAAACATTTACATTCTGCCGCCGCAATAAAAAAAATGAACATCTAAAGCATCAGTCATTAGGAACCATATAGCCTAAATTTAGCGATATTTACAAATTCTCCGCTTAAAATTCTACATGAACCGCATGATGCCCTTTGTCCTGATATGACCATAAACCATTTGACAAAGTCTGTAAATGATACTATACTCTATACATAACGCTTTTTATCAGAGTTTCAATTTATTAAAAAAGAGGGAAAACATTATGACAGACAAAGCAGAAGTATTGACTATTCAGAAATTAGCGGAAAATGATTTGTCGCTTTCTGATGAAGACGCGCGGCAAGCAACTGACAGTTCTGCCGTTCACAGCGTGGAAGCATCTGATGCTGGTGAGAAAAGCCAGATTTCAGACGAGGCAGATGAAGTTAAGACAAAGGCGGAGGAATATAAAAAATCCGACAACCGCGTCGTTACTATTGTGAGCCGAATATTTACAGTGCTGCTTCTGGCAGGCTGCGTTGTGCTGGGAATGGTTGGCTATCGCAGAGGCGCCTTTTCATCGGTGGAAGCGCTTCAGGCGTGGATGGACAGTTACGGAATATGGGCTCCGGTCATTTTTATCATACTACAGGCAGTTCAGGTGATTATCCCCATAATTCCGGGTGGTGTGACACTGTTGGGCGGCGTCATTCTTTTCGGACCATGGTGGGGATTTGTGTATAATTATATCGGCATCATCTTTGGCTCGTTTGCGGTGTTTGCCATTTCCAGAATATATGGCAAGCCGATGATGTACAAGCTCTTTAAGCCGGAATCCATAGAAAAATATGAACACTGGACGAGCAATCACGGGCGCTTTGCCAAGCTGTTTGCCATAGCGATATTCCTTCCCGGCGCTCCCGACGGTCTGATCTGCTATCTTGCCGGAACCACTGAAATGACGTGGAAGACCTATTCTCTTATTATTCTGATTGCAAAGCCGATGTCAATCGCTCTTTACAGCGTGCTTTACCTGTTGGGCATTAATTCTCTCTCGGAGCTGATTGCCGCGTTAAAGAGATGAAAGAAATGATGGGATTCAAAGGGTGATGCATATGTACCGCTTTTTACTGGTGGAGGACGACAGGAATATACGGGAATTGATAGTTAATTACTTCACCAAAAAGGATAAGGGCGCATTTGAGGTCGATATTGCCGCAGACGGACAGACCGGACTTGTGAAGGCTTATGAAAATCACTATGATCTGCTTCTGCTCGATGTCATGCTGCCCGAGCTGGACGGCTTCGAGATATGCCGCGAGATACGGCGTGAAAGCGATGTGCCGATCATGTTTATCACCGCCAGGGCAGACGAGTCGGATATCTTAAACGGCTATGCTCTCGGCTGTGACGATTATGTGGTAAAGCCGTTTCCGCTGCCTGTCCTCTACGAAAAGGTCAACGCCCTGATAAAGCGCTCCAAGGGGCTTGTGCGTTCCAAGGTTCACAGCGTGGGCAGCCTTTCGCTCAATCCGAACAACGGAATGGTGATTGGCAGTGAAGAAGAGGTTAAGCTGACTGCCAGAGAGTACGCCATTCTCAAGGTGCTTTTAGAAAACAAGGGCATTGTCATCAGCCGCGAACAGCTGCTCGATATGGTTTGGGGCTACAACAATGACACCGATGAGAGGGTGCTGGACACACATATGCGAAATCTCAGAAAGGCACTCGGAGAAAACGGCAAGCTGATCAAGACAGTTATCCGCCGCGGCTATAAAATTGAGGAACCATAAATGGAAAAACGTCTCAAAAAACAGCGCAACAGATTGCTCCTGCGTGTGACGCTCATTCTGCTGGCGGTGTGGCTGGCAGTATCGGCTACCTACTGCGTCATTCGTCTGCACACCGAAAAAACGGATATGCAAAATCGGGTGCTTTCCGATTTGTCACAAGCCAAGCATATATTCTCTCTGAGTGATTGGGGACTCAGCACGGAAAGCAGTATTTATTTGTCCGACACCAATCTCATCAGCTTCAAGGACATTCTGGGGAAGGATTTTGACAGTCAGCTCATCGTGATTGACCCCGACAGCAATGAGGTCATTGCCGATACAGCCGACAAGATTGTAGTGACTTTCTCTTTAAAAACGGACGCCGGTTCATATCCTGATGATTACGGCACGATCAATTACAATGCCTTTCGCAGTTCCATCAGCGACAGCCAATATGAGAGAATAGTTGAACTGCTCAGTACAGTACGCAGCGACGGCAGGTCATATGAATTGGTATGCACCAGGTTTTACATCTCATGGGATGAGATCATTCCGCTGGAGCTGTCTGTGATGCTGGTGGAACATACAGACGATTGGTTCGAGCCTGAAAATATTGTAGAAACCTTTGCTCTGAATGGCAGGACGGATGCAACAAGTACGGTTTATTATAACGCGAGAAGCCGTATGAATATGATTCCTAAAGGTTTTGTGTTGCATAATGAGTACAATCAGAACTATATTAGCCAGCTCACCGAGGAGCAGCGCAAAAAAAACTCGGAAGTGATTCCCGTCGGTACTGGGGAATATCTGTTTTATACATCGGAATACTATTTTCTTGACGCTTTTGTTTATAATGAAGAAAAAAATGATTATGAAAATATTCCCAAGCTCTATCTGGTACAGTATTTAAAAAAAGCCAATATTCTGGAAAGCTGCTCAAGTGATCTTTTGCTCGGCATCGGTGCGATATTCGGTTTCTTCTTCACTATCGGTACGATCATCTATCTGATGATCTGGAATACCGTCAGAAGCCAGATTTTACAGGAGCAGAAGAGGCTTGATCTCACCAATGCTCTGGCACACGACATTAAGACGCCGTTATTTGTGATAAGCGGATATGCTTACAGTCTGAAAGAGGACATTGACAGCGATGAACGCGACAGCTATCTCGACAAAATAATAGGGCAGACGGAGCAGATCAACGGTCTTGTACACAAGATGCTGAATCTCAGCAAACTTGATTCTTACAATATGACTCTTAACCGTACGGAATTTGAACTTTACGGGCTGATAAATGATATACTGGAAGATTATAAAAGTCTGCCGGACAGCAAGACCATTTCACTGACGCATACAGGTGAAGGCGTGATCAGCGCCGACAAAGAGCTGATCCGCACCGCTATGCAGAATCTGATAGAAAATGCAGTTAAATATTCTCCGCCAGGCAGTGAGATCATTGTGAATGTGGCAGGCAATACCGTCAGTATCTCCAACCCGAGCCAGCCGCTCACCAAAGCGGAACTGAAAAAGATATGGCAGCCTTACTTCCGTATGGACAACAGCCGCCATAAGAAGGGGAACGGTCTGGGTCTTTCCATCGTAAAGTCCATACTCGATCTGCACGGAGTCAAGTATGACATGAGCATGAAGGACGGCAGAATGGTTTTTGCTGCCGAGTTTTAATTATTTATTATTTATTATATAGAGATATAGAGGCGGGCTTCTTTTTATTGGCGGAAGCCCGTTTTTAATATTTTTAATTATTTAAATTAGGCAATAAAATGAATAAATTACAAAACTATAAATGAGCATAAAAGAGGCACATTCGTCAAAATGCACAAATGACGATTAAGCGACCATAGCCAAAAGGGCAGACTTCTCCCCGCCATTTAGCGC
>CACWOX010000006.1 GCA_902762615.1 uncultured Ruminococcus sp.
AAGTGGACTGTGGAATATATGCTGACCACCGCTCCTTATCTCCATCTTCCTATTCTATTTCTTCGAGTTTATCGTGTCAACTTTTATTGTACTACATCACATCTTCCGCATCGCGCTCCGGATTTTTCGGCTTGTAGAAATCCAGACTGCTCTCACATGCCACCGCGCGGCATTCGGGGCAGTAATAAAGATTGTTCATCGCGTCGATACAGCCGTTCGGATATTCCTCAAACAGCTGAGCAAGCCGCGGACCGTGTTCGCCCCGCTTTGCCTCCCCGGTCTTTTCCCGCAGCACCTCATAGTACATTATGCCGCAGCCCATAAATAAATTGCGCGAATATCCGCATTTTGGGCAGACCAGTGTATAACCCATTCCCATTGCAGTTTCTCCCCTTTTTTCTTTTAGAATACCATACTTTCACAATAAAATCAACACTTTGGTTATTGGATTGACACTTAAATTCATTTGTGTTAAAATAATAGCATAATGATTACAATGGAAGGAGCTGCTTCATAACACACATGACCCAATATAAAACACTTCAGGCTGCCGCTCAGGACGAATTTACCGAGAAGCGCTCCCGCTTTATCGGGTACGCCCGTCCCGTCACCTCCGAACAGGAGGCGCTCGACTTTATCGCCGAAATCAAATCAAAGCATTGGGACGCAAAACACAACGTCTACGCCTATTGCCTGCGTGAAGGGAATATCTGCCGCTATTCCGACGACGGTGAACCCTCCGGAACAGCCGGAATGCCTGTGCTGGGCGTGATTCAGAAATCGGGTCTCACCGACTGCGCGGTGGTCGTCACGCGGTATTTCGGCGGCATTCTGCTCGGCGGCGGCGGACTCGTCCGGGCTTACAGCCATGGCGCCTCCATCGGCATTGCCGCCGCAGGAATCGTCACTATGCGAATGTGCCTGATCTGCCGCCTCAGCTGCGATTACAACCAGTACGGCAGACTCGCCGCCCTTATTCCCGAATGCGGAGGAAGCGTCAGCGAAACGTCATTCGGCGAGTGTGTGGAAATCTCATTTATTATGTCGCGAGAGGACCTTGCCCGCTTTGAGCCAAAGCTCGCAGACGCAACCGGCGGCAGCGTCAGGGCGGATATAGCAGGGGAGCAGTTCTTTGCGGTCAATGAGGACTGACTTTGCCTGTATTCCAAAAAATGCTTCGGCGTAATAAATGCCGGTTTATTATGGCGGAAATTTATATTTGATGATGAATGAAAAGGAGTTGTTTCTTTTGAAGAAAATCAGTTGTATATTGATTACCTTTCTTTTTGTATTGACCCTTGTCTCTTGCGGAAGCGTCAATAAATCCAAAATCGTCGGCACCTATGAGCTTTCCAAAGCGGAGGGCGTCGGGATCAGTCTCACGCAGGAACAAATAGACTCGATGAAGGCGATCGGCTTGACGGCTACCCTTGAAATCAAGGACGACAACACCGCTGTGATGGATATTTTCGGTGAAAAGCTCGACTTCACCTACGACCTCAGAAAAATGGTCTTCACCTATGAGGACAAGGACGAAAAATTCACTTTTGACGGCGAAAAAATCGCATTCAACAACGAAGGCAGAGCGCTGGAATTTACCAAAATCAAATAAGAAATTCCCCCGAGGCGTTTCCGGCAAAACAATTCGGGGGCTTTTGTTAATCTACGACATATTTATTCTTGACAAAACTAATCTATTTTGTTAAAATGAATGCAGGTGATTTTTGATCTTTTGTTGAGAGGAAGCGCTGGTTATGAAAAAATTTAGAATGAAGGCATTTTGTCTGTTGGCGGCAATCGCTCTGACCGCATCCTTGCTGGCGGGCTGCAAAAAAAGCAAGGAACCTGTTTCGACCGTGGATTTTGAAGTTGCCGCTACTCAAAAGGGCTATATCGTGCAGGACGGCACGGATTTTTTTGAGGATTACGATTATATCAAGCTGGTTACCCTTGCCGCGCCGCAGGACAAGGCTTTTCAGCTGGAATTTTATGAGCTGAATGACGACGCTACCGCAAAATCTTTCTATGACAGCAACAAAAGCAACTTCGTTATGATGAAGGGCGATGACAGCGCTGAAACCAGCGATTCCGGCAAGAATTACGACGTCTACAAGCTGGAAATGTACGGCAAATTCATGATGATAGAGCGCGTGGACAATACGGTTATTTATGTCAATTCCACCGACAGTTCCAACAAATCTGTCATCGAAGCCTTTTTGACCGAGATTAAATATTAATGGCTGCGTGTTTTATTGATTCACTTTTTTAAGAGGGTATTTATCCATATGAGAAAAATTTCGAGATTGACTGCCGTTATTCTGATGGCAGCAGTAATTGCCGCATTATTTGCGTCTTGTTCCAAGAAACCATCCGACAGCGCTGCTTTCAAAAAGCTTGCCGAGTCCAAGGGTTATGAAGTCAGTGACATTACCGCTCAGTATGTCAACGCGCCCCAGATCAAGGAGGCAATCATTACCGCGCCTAAGGACAGGGAATTTCAGATTGAATTCTATACCATCACCGATCCGGAAAACGCAAAAAAGCTCTATCAGGCGCAGAATGAAGCCATTAACGGCTATGCCGGCTCGGAAGGCAATAGCAATGTTTCCAACGGCAAGAATTATGCCAAGAGAACGGTCGTCACCAATGACGGTCATTTCGTCATGGTGTCATATGTCGAAAATACGGTGGTGTATGTGCCGCCTACCGACAAGAAACACAAGGATACTATAGAAAAGTTTTTGGATGAATTCAAATATTGATTCATAATTACCGCGGCTTTGTTTCGGCATTGCCGCGGTTTTTTTATTGCCACGCTCTTACCCCTTCGATATGCAGAAAACGCGATTGGAAATAGTAGTAAGAGGAAAGCGGTCGGTCAAGCGCGTCAAAGGTGTGTGCGCAGACGAGGATTTCCGGCTGGGTTGCCGTAATCATCAGCGTGTGATAGAACACTCCGTTTTCGCCGCCCAGCTGTATGACATCGCCGGGTTCAGCCTTTTCCTCCGGTACCTCCGAAGCAAAGGGTCCGACCGATTTGTTTTGGGTCAGAAAATTATAAAAATACTGCACGCCCGTCCACGAGGCAGTTCTTTGGGAAGATGAGATATAATACCACCCGAAAACAGGCGTGTAATTCATGATCCCGCTGCCGGCATATACGCATTGCGATATGAAATTGGTGCAGTCGCCCCCTATTCCCTCAAAATCATAATATTTCGGATTTCTTCCAAGCGCCCATCTTTGCGCGTATTGTGCCGCTGACGCTCTGTCGTATTTTTTTATGACCATCTGCCATACTCCTTTCAATTGAAGCTTCCATCTCATAATATGCGGCACTGACAGATCAATTGAAAAAACAGCGAATCCCTGTTGGAATACGTGATAAAGTCAATGATGGAATTCCCGGCGGAAATTGCCTTTTATATTGACTTTTATAGAAAAGTTATCTATAATTATAGTTGAATTATTAAAAATATTTAAGTGAAGTGATGTGTACATGCTATTTATTGCGGCAATTGTATGCCTTGCGGCGGTTTTCGCGGCAGTCTCTGCCATCAGCATTTTGATCGCTGATCTCCCCTATTGCCCCAATGATAAGAAAAAAGCCGTCCTGATCAAAACGGCGGTCTGGGCTTCGTGCCTGCTCTGCAACGCCGCGGCTCTGTACCTTGTGCATTTGATTTTCCGCGGCAACGGCGATATTATCAGGACGCTCAGGCTGACGGTGGAACGAAAGCTGAGTTATCAGTCCACCGAATACATCTACGGTTCGCTGCTGATTTGGATTCCCATTGCTGTCTCTGCCGGATTGGCAGTAAGATCCATCGTGCTTTCGCGTCTGGGCGAGGACAAGCCCTTTATCCCGCCGCAGACCCGTCGCTCGAAAAAGCTGCTCATGGTCTTTGACGTCAGTCTGCTCGGAATTGCACTGATATCCTCCATCGCATTCTGCGCAGGCGGAGTACGTCACCTGAAGCTCACCGAGGTCTGCGATTCCAAGGTCGGCAGAGTCTCTGACGGCGGCTACATCGAGCTGCTCAATGAGGGAAGTTTCCCCTGCCGCACCGGAGGGCTTTATCTGAGCAACAGCGAGGAAAATCTCAAAAAATACGCCCTTCCCGACAGCGTGGCAGGAGCCGGTGAGCTTCTGCTCATTCCGCTGGAAAACGACGTCTTTTCTCTGAGCAAATCGGGCGGCACTGTCGTGATACTCTCGGACGGCGGAGGGAGAATCATTGACAAGGTTGCGGTGGACAAGCAGCGCGACGGCATTTATTCCTACTGCCGCGTCGGAGCCACCGGAAACTGGGAATACATGCACCCCACGCCGGGTGAAGCCAACGCCGCTTCCGCGGCTATCATACAAAATCCGGCATTCTCGGCGGCTGCCGGCTATTACAGCGATCCCTTCGATCTGACCGTAACTGCCGGAGAAGGCGCCGAAATCCATTACACCACCGACGGCAGCACCCCGACCGCCGACTCTCCCGTCTACAAAAAGCCCATTCGTGTGACCGACAGGAGCAATGAGCCGAACAAACGGCGCTCATTGCAGAGGATCGTCTATGACTGGAAGAATTATCAGCCCGACACGACTCCTGTGAAAAAGGCGTTTGTGGTCAGAGCCGTCGCGATTGATTCCCAGGGCGCCATGAGCGAGGAGGTCTCGGCTTCCTATTTTATCGGAGAGAAATTCGACAGTGACACGGCGGTGCTGTCCCTTGTCGCAGACGATGAGGCTCTCTTCGGCGAGGACGGCTTTTATATGACCGGCAAGACATACGACGAATGGTATCTTGCGGGCGGCACGGGCGACCAGCCTACCGCCAACTTCGACGTAAAGGGAACCGAATGCGGCGTTGCGGTCGAGTATTTCGCCAACGGCAAAAAGCTCACCTTCGCCCAGAGCGGCGGACTGAGAATTCAGGGCGGTTCCACACGCTGGCTGCCGCTCAAGCGCTTTTCGGTGTTCTCACGGAAGGAATACAGCGGACGCAGCACCTTTCCGGTGGAAATCTTCAAGGGAAAAGCCACCCATTCGGTGATGCTGCGAAGCGGGCTGGAAAACGCGCTGTGCATGTACACCGTACCCGACAGAGACGTCGCCGTGCTGCAAAGCGTCCCTGTGACGGTGTATCTCAACGGCGAATACTGGTACGACACCTTCATGCAGGAAAAGTACAACAACACCTACTTCCGTCAGACCTTCGGGGTGGACAATGTGGAGTTCCTGAAGGTCGGCATTACCGACGAAATCAAGTATTTCATTGACCATCACGACCTCTCGCAGGAGGCGGATTACAAACGCTTTGATGAGATCATCGACATTCAGAGCTACATCGACTATATCTGCTCCAATGTCTACCTCGGCAACACCGACTACAACGAATACGCCAATACCGCGATGTGGCGCACCGTTACCAAGGAAAACGATTCCTACGGCGACGGACGCTGGCGATGGGCTTTTTATGACATGGATCTTCAAACCGCGGGCTGCCGCTTCAATTACGGTCTGACCGATATCACCGACGCGCAGCTCGATACCTTCAACATCGTCTGCGACTGGGATCCGCCCGTCAATCAGCGCATTATTTACTCCGCGCTGAAGACAAATCCCGAATTTTGCAGGCAGTTCGTGCTCTCCATGATGGATATGATCAACAACGACTTCACCGAGCAGCGCATGTCCGACCTGCTGGCGCGATACGGCGAGGACATCAGCTGGCACGAATACTTCTTCCGCGACCGCCCCGACAATATGATCGAATTCACGGCAAAGGAATTCGGGCTGAAAAACAGCACCGAAGAGCTGACCGTTACCGCCAACGACCCCACTGCCGGAAGCGTGAAGGTCAACACATCGGTGATCGACCTCGGCGAAGGCAGCTGGACCGGAAGATACTTCCGCGAATATCCCATAACCGTCACGGCTCTTCCCAATCCCGGCTTCCGATTCAAGGGCTGGTCTGACGGTACGACCGACGCGACGATTGAAATTAACTTAAACGGAGGTGTTACAGCAAATGCGATTTTTGAAAAAGAATAAGGCGGCAGCGCTTCTTGCGGCAATGGTATTTCTGACAGGCTGCCTCTCGGGCTGCTCCTTTTTACCCGAGGAATCAGACGCCGAAAGCGGCGGAACTTCCGTTAAGCCGGTCATCGAAATGACGCGCGAGGATCTTCGCACTTCGTCCGACAACGCAAAGGCAATCAACCTCGGCACAGTCGGTGAGGAGCTGCTGATTACCGACGCGGGCGATTACCGTCTGAGCGGAGAGCTGAAAGGCTCCGTCACCATTCAAGCCGAAGAGCAGATTGTGCATCTGTTCCTCGGCGGCGTGAATATCAAATCGGTCACGGCTCCCGCTATCAATGTGGAATCCGCCGGCAAAGTGATCATTACCGCCGAACCCGGCAGCGAGAACAGCCTCGCCGACGGCAGCAAGTACATCAGCGATCTGCCCGACGGGTGTATATTCAGTATGTGCGACGTCACCCTCAACGGCAGCGGCAGCCTTTCCGTTTCGGGCTATTACAAGGACGCGATACACACGAAGGATTTCCTCAAGATCACCGGAGTGACCCTCTTCGCCCGGGCTAAGGACGACGGTCTTCACGGCAACGACGGCATTCTGATCAACGGCGCCGACGTCTCGGTGGAAGCCGAGAAAAACGGCATTCGCACCACCAAATCAGGCAAGGTTCGCAAGGGCAACATTGAAATCACCGACTCGAAGCTCTCGGTGATCGCCGGAGAGCATGCCCTGAATGCTTCGCGCAGCATTTATATGGCGTCCAGCAAGGCGTTTTTGAAGGGGGTCATGTCCAACAGCAAGGCGGAGCATGATATTTACATCGAGGAAGGTTGTCTGACCAATGGATAAATACAGACACGAATACAAATATTACATTGATTCGGGACAGCGCCGGATTCTTCTGATGAAGGCGAAGGCTTTGATGCGCCGCGACTCCAACGCCGGAAATGACGGCTGCTACGTCATTCGCAGCCTGTATTTTGACGACGCAGACAACACCTGCTTCTATCAGAATGAAGCCGGCTGCGACCCGCGTGCAAAATACCGCATTCGCTTCTACAACGAGGACACTTCCTTCATCCGGCTTGAAAAAAAGAGCAAGCGCCGCGGCATGACACTGAAACACTCCTGCCGGCTGACGCGGGAGGAAGCCGGCATTCTCGCTTCCGGCAGCTTTCCCGCTGTTAACGCCGAAATGCCGGAACAAAAGCGCTTGCTCCTTGCCCAGATGCAGCTTCACGGACTCAAGCCAAAGGTGATCGTGACATACAGCCGTATTCCCTTTATTTATCCCGCGGGAAACGTGCGTATCACATTTGACTCAGACATCACCTCTTCGGACGAAACAGACAGATTTTTGTCCTGCGATTACCGTCAGCGTCCGGTGCTCCCCATTGGCAGGAGCATTCTGGAAGTCAAGTGGGACGAACTGCTGCCGCTTCACATCAAGGGCATGATGCAGCTCAACACCTTACAGTGGAGCACATTCTCAAAATATTACACATGCAGGCTTATCAATTTAGGAGGTTTTTAAAAAGCTATGGGACTTATTGAACTGCTCAAAAAAGCATTTATGGAAGGCTACGCAACAAGCAGCATTACAATCGGCACGGTTCTTATGTGCATCGGCTGCACAATGGCTATCGCTATCTACATCTATTTCATCTACAAGCTGGTGAACCGCAATTCCTTCTACAACAAGGGATTCAACATTTCGCTGGTGATCATCGCTGTGATTACCGCCTCCATTATCCTCACGATTCAGTCCAACATCGTCGTTTCGCTCGGTATGGTGGGCGCTCTCTCCATCGTGCGATTCCGCACCGCCATCAAGGATCCGATGGATCTCGCATTCCTCTTCTGGTCCATCAGCGCCGGCATTATCTGCGGCGCGGGATTTGCCGGAATTGCCGTCGTCGCGTCGCTCTTTGTGACGGTGCTGATCGTCCTCTTCTCGGCTTCCTTCAAGGAGGCAAGCACGCTGGTGCTGGTGGTTAACGCCGATTCCCACAAGCATGAGGACGAGATTATGAAGGTCGTCAAAGAATTCTGCCGCTACAGCAAAACCCGCGCGAGAAATGTCTCCAAATCGGGCATGAACATCGCCATAGAAGTCAAGACCTCCAAGCAGTCCGAGCTGATTGACAGGCTGATGAAGCTCGATTTTGTCACAGACGCTTCTCTGGTCGAAAACGACAGCGATATTTTTTAATTGATTTTTCAAAGGAGACATAATTTAATGAAAGCGAAAACCACTATGAAAAAAATTCTATGCGGGGCGGTTGCTCTGGCTGCGGCGGTTTCTCTCTCCGCCTGTGTCATGGCGGCAGACCAACCAAAGGACTTCACTTTACGTACTTCAAGTGCTTCAGCTGCTGCGGAATACGTCGTGGCAAACGCGCCTGCCGTATCCAGCCGAAAGGTTATCATCAAAGCCAGCCCCGCAAAAATCCGCTCGGGTCCGGGCAAAACATATTCCGTTATCGCAAAAACCTCAAAGGGCAAGTCGTTCACCTATCTCGGCTCCAAAAAGGACAAAAAAGGAAATGTCTGGTACAAAATTCAGTACACCTCCTCAAAGACCGGCTGGATCATCTCTTTGCTCGGCAGGCTGACAAATCCGGCAGCGACTGCCAAAACGACTGCCAAGACAACCGCCGCTACGACCACAACAACGACGACTACAGCCACCAACGCAACATCTGCCGCAGAGTCCTCGTCACCTGTCACATCCACTACCACGAGACAGAACGTTGGTGTTTCTTCAGTCGCCTCCACCACTGCCACCGCAACCTCTGCGTCAAAAACAACCGCAACTACCACTGCGGCGGCAAAGACCAAGAATATCATTATCTCCGGCAATCCGGTCAACATCCGTTCGGGCGCGGGAAAAAACTATGCCAAGATCGGCTCCACCTCCAAGGGCAAGAAATTCAAGCTGCTCGACACCAAGAAGGATTCCTCCGGCACGGTCTGGTACAAGATTCAGTATACCTCTTCCCAAACCGGCTGGGTGATGGGTACTCTCGCCTACATCGAAGGGCAGGCTCCCAAATCCACCACCAAAAAGAGCAGCGGCAAGGTCGCCTATCTCACCTTTGACGACGGTCCATCCGTAAACACCATGAAGATTCTCGATATTCTGGACAGGTACAATGTCAAGGCGACCTTCTTTGTCATCTACCACGGCGGCATGACCAAGCAGTACAAAGCCATTGTCAGCCGCGGTCATACATTGGCGCTTCACAGCTACACGCACGATTACAGCAAAATCTACAAGAGCGAGAAGGCTTATTTCGCCGACCTGAAAAAGATTCACGACTATGTGGAGGACGTAACGGGCGTTGACAGCAGAATTATCCGCTTCCCCGGCGGCTCCAGCAACACCGTCAGCAACAAGTACAACAAGGGCATTATGAAAACCCTCAAAAAGAGCGTTGCCAAAAAGGGCTATTATTACCATGACTGGAATGTGGACAGCACCGACGCCGCCGGACGCAACCGCAAGGCTTCCCTTCTGCTCAAAAATGTCAAATCCGGCACAGGCAAAAAGAAGGTCATCAACGTGCTCATGCACGACACAGGCAAGAGCAAGATGACGACCGTTGAGGCGCTTCCCTCTATCATCGAATACCTTAAAAAACAGGGCTATTCCTTTGAAGCCATCACCGAGGATTCCACCCTCATTCAGCACGGCAGATAAGCTAAGCACTTTAACATTCCCTGAAAAGGCTCTGAAAAACCCGCACATCACCGATCGTTTGGATACGGAATGTGCGGGTCTTTTTTTGTCGTGACAGTGTGGAAATTAACCGTCTATTTCATCGTTATTGCCTATCGTTTCGGCTGTCCTCTGTATGTATTCATCGTCGGCGCTCACAACCGTGCCTTCGGTAAGCTCGCCGTTAAAGCTGGCGGTCAGGAAGAAATTGACCGCATCGCCGCCTGTCTCCTGCACATATTCATAGTCATACCAGCCCAGCGTCATGGAGCCGTCCTCGGAGTTGAAATCCACTATCTCCACATCGGCGGTGTGGCAGTACATCAGCTCGGCATAATCCGGCAGCAGGGTTATCACGTCGCGTATGCGGAAGGTCTGGCAGAGATCGTCGGAGTAGAGGATATAGGACTTCATCGCCGGCTCGGAACACATGATGATATAGACACGGTTGCCGGATAACTTGATTTCCTTGGGATAAGCCGAGTCATAATAGGCTCCGTCGCGTATCTTCCACTTCTTGCCCTTGTCCGATGTGTATTCCAGATAAAATCCGTGGTGGCTCATTCCCGAAAACGCCGGATCGCTCACCAGAAACACGCCGGTACCGCTGGATTTGTCAAATACGCTCATGCCGTTTTCCTTGACAAATTCATTGCGGGCGGACTTGGCAACCTTGACCTTCTTGCCCTCAAAGAACTTTTGCGCCTGCGCCTTTTCGTACTCAAAGCCGTCGTCCTTTTGGAATTCCGCGCTGACCTCCTGCTCAAATTCCACCGGCTCGTCGCTGGTGTAATACCACGGGTCGCTGAGCACCTGCTCCAGCGTCGCAGCCGCGTCGTCGTCATCGGAATCCTCCTCGGCATCTCCGCATGCGCTCATGGCGGAAAGCGGCAGCATCACCGCCACCAAGGCTGCCAAAAGCCGTAAAACAGACCTCTTTTTAATACCTTGCATAACAAATGCCTCCTTTTTCGAGTTCTTATATGATTATTGTATATCAAAAAAGCAGCTTATTCATGGATTTTTTGTTAATATTTGCTGTGGATATTTTGGACAGGACTTCCGGCTATTGACTTTGTTTGCAATTTGAATTATAATGAGTATGTACAAATATTGGCTTGAAAAAATATTTATTTTTATAGCTTTTAATCAATTTTTTAATAGGAGGTTGTTTTTATGGAAACAAGACCTTATGTTTCGTGGGAGCTTATCGGCAAATTTATGACCGATGTGTTTGTCGCCTACGGCGTTCCCGAGGAGGACGCGAAAATCTGCACCGACGTGCTGCTGGAATCCGACCGCAGAGGTATTGAAAGCCACGGCTGCAACCGCTTCAAGCCCATTTACCTCGACCGCATTAAAAACGGTACCCTTCTGCCTGTCACCAAAACCGACATCGTGAAGGAAACGCCTACCACCGTCGTAATGGACGCCAACAACGGCATGGGCATGGTGGCAAGCTATCGCATGATGAATATGCTCATCGAAAAAGCCAAAATCTACGGCATGGCCGGCGGCACCATTTTTAATTCCACCCACTACGGCATCGCGGGCTATTGGACGAGTATGGCGGAAAAGGCAGGCATGATCGGCATTACCGGAACCAACGCGCGTCCCTCGGTCGCTCCGACCTTCGGCGTGGAGCCTATGATGGGTACCAACCCTATGACATTCAGCCTGCCCACCGACGAGGAATTTCCCTTCAATTTCGACTGCGCCACCTCCATTGTCCAGAACGGCAAGCTGGAATATTATCAGCGTTCCGGCAGGCAGGCGCCCGAAGGTCTGGTCGTCACTGAGGACGGCGGCACTTTGACCGACCCCGGCGATATCCTGAAAAAAATGCGCGCCGGAAAGTGTGCGCTGCTTCCCCTCGGCGGCATGGGTGAAGCAACGGGCGGTTACAAGGGCTACGGCTTTACCGCCATTGTCGAAATTCTCTCCGCCGCTCTCGCAGGCGGTCCCTTCATGAAAGACCTCACCGGCAAGAATCCCGACGGCAGCAACAGGATGTTCCGGCTCGGGCATTTCTTCTTTGTTATCAACCCCGAATTCTTTATGGGTCTTGATACCTTCCGTCATACCGCCGGAGAAATCTGCCGCGAGCTTCGCACGGCTGAAAAAGCCCCCGGCGCCGAGCGCATCTACACTGCCGGAGAAAAAGAGTATCTCGCCTGGCAGGAGCGCAAGGACAAGGGCGTTCCGGTCGGTGAGGCGATTCAGAAGGAATTCATAGCGCTGCGCGATGAGTGCGGTCTGGATTACAAATTCCCGTTTGAAAAGTAACCGTATGAGAATATTGCACTGTGCCGACATTCATCTCGATTCGGCTATGACCGCCCGCTTTGACCTTGCCAACGCAAGGCAGCGGCGCGGCGAAATCCTGCGCACATTTGAAAAAATGACCGAATACGCCGCACAGGAAGGCGTTGACGCCGTTCTCATTGCGGGTGATATGTTCGACACGCCAAACACCAGAGAATTGACCAGAAACACCGTTCTCCACTGCATCCAATCCCACCCCGGCATCGCCTTCTTTTATCTCAAGGGCAATCACGATGACAACAATTTTATCAGCGAGCTTGACGAGATTCCGCGCAACCTCATGCTCTTCGGAGAGGACTGGAACTGCTACGAATGCGGCGGCGTCGCTATTTACGGCGCGGAATTAAAGGGCAGCGCAGGCGCGGATTTTTACGGCGGATTGCAGCCCGACCCGAACAAAATCAACATCGTTATGCTGCACGGTTTTTTAACCGGATGGACGAGCTGTGACGGACATCCCATTGACATCAATGCCCTTCGCGGCAAAAATATTGATTATCTCGCGCTGGGACACATTCATTCCTACAGCAGCGGAAGGCTGGACGACAGAGGCGTCTTCTGCTATCCCGGCTGCCTGGAAGGGCGTGGATTTGACGAATGCGGGCAGCACGGCTTTGTCATCATCGACGTTGACGAAAAGACCCGCCGTCTCTCTCACCGATTTGTTCCCTTTGCGGGACGGAATATTTACTCCGTGAACGTCGACGTGACGGGCTGCCTGTCCACCAGTGAAATGACAGGGAAGGTCGCCCGGGCGCTTGCCGACGCCGGCTGCGACAGTGCTTCCCTTGTCAGGGCGGTGCTTGTCGGCGAGCTTGACGCGGAGTGCGAAAAGGATATCTCTTATATTTCGGCTGCCTTTGCCGAGAGGTTTTTCTTCTTCCGGGCAGTGGACGAAACACGGCTTACCGTCAGCACGGACGACTATTTGCTCGACCAATCGCTAAAGGGGGAGTTTGTCAGAACCGTGTTGGGCGACGAAACCCTTTCCGACGAGGACAAGGCAGTCATCGTCAGATACGGCTTGCAGGCTCTTGCCGGAGAGGAGGCGGAATGAACTATGCGGCTCCTGAACTGCCACATCGAAAATTTCGGAAAGCTGCATGATTTCGACCTCGCCTTCACCGACGGGCTGAACGTGATTTGCAGGGAAAACGGCTGGGGAAAAAGCACCCTTGCCGCCTTCCTCAAGGCGATGCTCTACGGACTTGACGGGGACAAAAAGCGCGATATTGACCAAAACGAGCGCAGAAAATTCAAGCCATGGCAAGGCGGCATATTCGGCGGACGGCTGGATTTTGAAGCCGGAGACAAGCAGTATTCTGTCACCCGCCTGTTCGGCGACACACCTGCCAAGGATTCCTTTGAGCTGCGTGACCGCAAAACCAACCTGATTTCGGGCGATTATTCCGAACGGCTGGGAGAGGAGCTTTTCAGGCTCAACAGCGCTTCGTTTTACCGCAGCATCTTCATCGGGCAGAGCGACTGTTCCACGGCTCCGACCGACGATATTCACGCAAAAATCGGGAACCTTGCCGACAATACGGGCGATTTGAACAGCTTTGAAGCGGCAGACAGCCGACTCGCAAAGCAAATCAGCCGCATTAGCCCCAAGCTGCGCACAGGCTCGCTCCACAGGCTGTCGGAGGAGATCGCGTCTCTTCGGCGCAGGGTTGCCGACGGCAGCGGTCTGACCGAAAGCATTGCCGCATGTGAAAACGACATCGCCGAGAATGAGAGACAAAAGCGTTCTTTGACGGAGAACAGGCGCAGGCTCGAGGAGGAACAGCTTCGGGCGATACGGCTGCAAAAGCTGAGCGCCAAACGAGGCGAATGGGAACGGCTGAAAAAGACCTGCGGCGATTTGCAATCCTCTCTTGACGCGGCGAAAGGACGGTTTCCCGCCGAAATTCCCGACGAACTGGCGGTCAAACGGGCGCTCCACGCCGCTGTCGAGTGCAAAAGCGCTCAAAGCCTGATGATTTCCTATGAATTAAGCGCAGAGGAAGAAGGACGGCTATCCGCATTCGGCGCGGTATTTGCAAAGGAGCCGCCTTCCGACGCCCAGTTCAACCGGCATTTAAGCGAGGAACAGAATCTTCGCCGGATAAGAGAAAAATACGAAAGGCTCCGGCTCAGTCAGGACGAGTGCGACAGGCTGGAACAATTGACCGCCGCGTTCGCTTACGATACGATCTCTCCCTCAGAGCTTGCTTCCCAATGGGTCGAGCGGTCGAACAGGAAAAACTCCTTAACCTCGAAGCAGGCTGCCTGCGCCGCTGTCACGGCTTCTTGGATGAACACACGGGCAGCTGCCAAAAGGAAGGCGTTTATTCTGATGACCTTAGGCGCGGGACTGCTGCTGACCGGCGTTGGATTGTGCGGCGCGCTGTCGGTTCTCTGGGGCGCTGTTATGTCGGCGGCAGGCGGAATTCTTCTGACAGTCGGCATCATCTCGGCATTGGCGGAGAAAAAACGCGACCCAAGCAGGAACATTCCCGACGAACTGCGACAGCTCCAAAATGAAATCGAGAGCGACAGGCAGTTCATTGCATCTGCTGACAGGGTAACGCAGCAGTACCTCTCCGCGCACGGCATGGAATTCAACGAGTCATATGTCACATGGCAGCTGCAAGAGCTTTGCGGCGACAAACGCGATCTCGACGAGCTTTGCAAAAAATCCGAAATCGCGGAGCAATACAGGCGTGAGAACGGCGCTGACGCTTTGTGGGAAAGCATCGGCGGCTTTCTGAGAAAATACCGCATTCAACCCGACGAAGGCAGGCTCTCCGATCAGCTTCACAATCTCAAGGAATATGCTTCGGAATATGCGTCGCTCTCACGCAAAAAGGCACAATTCGACGAGGCAAGAAGTCAGTATGATGCAAGGCTGAAAAATATAAAGGATTTCCTTGTGTCGTACGGCTTTGATCAGCCCGACGACATGCAGTCTGCTCTGGAAAGTATGCGGGACGGCGTTTCGGAATACAACCGGCTTTTTGCGGAACATGCGGCGGCTTGCGGGCAGCTTGCTGAATTCGAGCAGGAATGCGACCCCTCCGAACTTGCTTCTGTCGACGCGCAGTCGCTGCCCTCGCTGGAGGCTCTCAGCGTGGAAATCAGCGAGTGCGGGGAGGCGCTCGAAAGGCTCGGAGATTCCGTCAACTTACTGAAACAGAAGCGCGACGAGCTTTATAAAAAATTGAGTCAGTGGGAAAGCGACAAATGCGCATTGCAGGAGAAAATCCAGCAACAGACTGCCGACACGCTCGCATTTGAACGGCTGGTGAAGGCAAGGGAGCTTCTTCGCACCGCCAAGGAGAACATGACTGCCAGATACGTTGACCCGATTTACAGCGGATTCAGGCGTTATCACGAAATGCTTTCATGTCTGCCGTCGGACAATTACCGTATGGACGCGAATATTGAAGTGACGGTGGATGAATGCGGGCGGCAGAGGGAGATCAAAGCGCTCAGCGCGGGTTTCCGCGACCTCTCCGGCATTTGTCTGAGACTCGCGCTGACAGACGCTATGTTCCGTGAGGAAAAACCTGCGCTCATTATGGACGATCCCTTCATCAACCTTGACGACGGCAGGACAGAGGCTTCAAAAAAATGGCTTGCTGCCGTCGCTGAGCGCTATCAGATCATCTACTTCACATGCAGCTCTTCCAGAGAGATCAGGCTTGCCGACTGATTATAAATCCCGGCGCATCGGGATTGAAAGCATTGGTTTTCTCTGTTTTCTTTTTTTCATTATTTACTTTTAAACAACAAAACAGGCGGCGCTTCATTGCGAAGGCTCCGCCTGTTGCTTTTTTTCTTCTGTCCCCGTCTATCCCGCATGATCCGCTGCGACGCTTTCGCCTGCCGGAAGGCGTATGTCGATCGCGTCAACCATCGAATTGTCCTCGAGGAAGGTATTCAGATTGTACAGAAACAGTATGTGCGTGAAGCTGTTGTCCTGCACAACCGAGGTCAGATCGTCGTTGAGATATCGCGGGTCGATGACGACGATCTTTGAGAAATACGGCGCGAGCATGGGTATCACGCAGTTGGCATAGGAATCCTTGATCAGCAGCAGGGTCTTCTTTCTGGCGGCTTCTGAAGTAATCACGATCTTGCCGTAATTGCCGCCCATGAACACCTCATAGGCATTGCTGCCCTTCAGCTTATCCGAGAAAAAGAAGCTCGTGCGCTTGATCTGCTCCGCTTCGTACTCAATCACATAATTTCCCGAAAAATCCTTAGGATAGCATATTTCCACCGTGTCGCTTATGTAATGCAGCCCCGACGACGAGGCAAGCGTTCCCTGAAAGCGGTCGGTCACCGTCATGAATTGGTAATCCACAGCCGACGCATCGAGCGAGAAATCTGCGGCGATTGCCCGGAACACCTCATATGCCGAACGGGTCGTCCAGTGATGGTCGGTGCGGTAATACTTCTGGTGAGCGGACGGCTTTGTCATCACGGAGGTGCAGTCTGTCCAGATTAATTTGCCCTCGCCGCCCGCGAGCATTCCCCTGATTTTGTCCAGACATTCGCTCTGGTCGTAAAAGGGTGCGCCATAGGGCAGCTTGTCCGCAAGCACATAGGTCGAATTCGGCACGAGCGCCACGGCGCATTTGGCGTCGCTTTGCAGAGAACAAAATTTTAAAATCGCGTCGGTCTTGGCTCGGATATCCTCCTCATCTGCCTCTGACTGTTCGTCAAAAAGATAGGAGTCGCTTCCGAGATATACGCCGTTGATCTTCTGCCTGCCTGTGAGCATATCGAGATAGGTCTTCTCCCCTACCAGCTCGTCGCGGTGGGGAAACTGATCGGTCATGTAGGTTTCCAGATCTCGCATGTAGCTGCCGTCTGTAAAGGTCTGCCACGTCAATGACGGCAGCTGACGCAGCATGCGGTTTTCACTGTCGGATTTTTCGCGGTCAGGCGTTTTGATGCCCAGCCACGCAACGCCCGTTACAAAGGCGAAAAACAACAGACAGAACACAAGACAATAGGCGGAATACAGCTTACTGCCGCCCTCTTTACGGCTCTTGGCAGGTGTTGGCTGCGCGCTTTTACGCGGGTGATTGGTGTCATTGGTTGGCATACGTTAAGTCACTGTCTTTCTTACATCATTAATCATTAAAATCGGAAATACAGAAATGGATTATAGGTGTCGCTCACAAGGCATATCACACACAGCGCCATGATCGCTCCGTAAAGGCAGACGCTGCACGCCGTGGCGAGATACCGATTGCGAGGCTTGGGTACCCTGGCGTAGCCGCCGAACCCGCTCAGGCTCATCAGCATGAGCGGGAAGCCGCAGTTTCTGAAATAATAGACGCACTGCGGGTCGGCTGCCGCATTCCCGTTCACGAGGAACATGGAACCCAGAAGGTCAAAGGCGCTGCCTATGCTGTCGCTCGAGAAAAATACCCAGCCCACTGTGACGATGATCATTGTCGTGATGTGCCTGATCCACACGGGAATTTTGGGTACTATGCCCGCCAGCGGGTATTTTTCCAGAATCAGCAGCAGCCCGTAAAAGGCTCCCCACGCGACGAAATTCCACGCCGCGCCGTGCCAGAGTCCCGTCAGGCTCCACACAATGGCAAGGTTGAGAATCGTGCGTGCCGTTCCCCTCCGGCTGCCTCCCAGCGGAATATACACGTAATCTCTGAACCATCCGCTGAGCGAGATGTGCCACCGCTTCCAGAAATCCTTGATGCTGACCGCCGTGTAGGGGAAGTTGAAATTCTGCATGAATTCAAAGCCGAACATTCTTCCCAGACCGATCGCCATGTCGGAATATCCGCCGAAGTCAAAATAGATCTGCATGGTGTAGCATACCGCCGCAAGCCACGCGCTCGCGGCACTCAGTCCCTCCGAACCGCCCGCAAGGATTTCGGTGTGCATGGCGCCTATGGTATTGGCAAAGATCACCTTCTTGCCGAGTCCCCGTATAAAGACAATCACTCCGTCAAGAAATTTCTCGGGAGTGTGCTTCCTGCCGAAAAGCTGTTTTTCGATATCCGCATACTGCACGATCGGTCCCGCTATCAGCTGGGGAAACATGGCAATGTACATCGCAAAGGAAACGATATTCCTCTGCGCTTTCACCTTTCCTCTGTACACGTCGATGACATAGGAAAGTATCTGGAATGTGTAAAACGATATTCCCACCGGCAGTGAAACATTCAACAGAGGTATATCCACCGAGGGAATATGATTGATATTTCCGATAATGAAGTTGCTGTATTTGAAGAAGCCGAGCAGCAGCAGATCAAATATCACCGCCGCTGTGACAATCCGCTTTCGGGCTTTTGGATGATCCGAACTGCGCTCAATGTCAAGTCCTACATTGAAATTGAAGCCTATGCTCAGCAGCATAAGGATGATGTAGACCGGCTCACCCCATGCGTAAAAAATCAGACTTGCCCCGCACAGCACCAGATTTCTGCGATGCTCCTCCAGCCTGCGGTTCCAGAAGCAAAGCGGCAGAAAATACAGCAACAGCACCGCCGGCAAAAACGCAAATAAAAATACTGCACTGCTGAAAACCATTTTGTTTTTATCCTTCCGATTGTTATGATTAAAGCGCTTCTTTGAATGTTTCGAGCACCTTGTCGGGATGCGAACAGACCGCAAAAAGCACAAATCCCTGTGAGCTTTCCAGCACGTAGCTGCCCAGCAGCGCTTCCTCCTCCGGCGCGTATCCGTTAAACAGCACGATCTTGTCCTCTATGCGCTTCTTTAAAACCTCCGTCAGCTCCTGCGACTGCGATTCGTCCTTCAGACGGACCAGCAGAAGTTCCCTGACGTCCATGACCGAATCGGCTGAATAATATACGACGCCGTCGTAATCTCCCGCTGAGAGCAGAAAGGTCTTTTTGAATTCGCCGCCGCTTCTGAGCGTGAGTCCCTCTGTGTCGAAGCTCTCTGTGAGCTGCGCGGCGATTTCCTCCGCCGTTTTATCGCTGACAGGCGCTTGCCGCGTCACAAAGAACACAAATGCCATTGTAAGCACAGCGCACAGAATTGCCATGAACCTCGGCATGTTCATTTGTATATCCTCATTTCTCTGATAATATGCTTTCCCCAGTACTTGGTGTAGAAGTCGCGCTCCATGTGTATCCCGTCCCCTTTGGCATATTCCCTGCACTGCTCCTCCAAAGACGAATTGTCCAGATATTCTATGTTCAGCTCGCTGCACATCTGCTTGAGACATTCATTGAATTGATCCACAACGGTAAACCGCTTGTCTCGCGCTATGGACGTATTAACCGGAAACAAAAGGCTCACGATGATTCTTGTCTTGGGACAGCTTTCCCTGATCTGCTCTATCAGCTTGCGGTAATTGTCCGCAAACTGCTGATCTCTGCCTTTCTTGGAGGAAATGGCGTTGATCCCGTAGTGCAGTATCAGAATCTTAGGCTTTACCCTCTGAATCATGGGCAGGTTTTCCCTGAGATCCTTGAGATTCGCGCTGACCTTTGCCATCAGGTGATTGCCGTTGACAAGCCCGTAGACGCTCAACTCCGCCATAAGCGAATCTCCGCACACGTAGACGTCTGATAATACCTCGCGGTAGGTCAGCTTGCCCTTCTCTATCTTCTTGATGGTATTTTCTATCCGTTGAGTGATATTTTTCTCGGTCAGCTCTCTTTCATAGGCGGCGTTTGCGTTGTCAATGTGCTGCTGCGCGTCGTCCACACGGCAGCTTTCCCACAACGCAAGCGTCTCGGCGGCATGAAGGGTATCTGTAGCGGACACTGTCTCCGACGAGGTCATACCGTTCAGGCGAAATAAATGATAGACGGGCCATTCCAGCAGCATGAGAGTCAGTATCAGCGACAGCGCTATGCTTCTTTTCGTAATGATTCCCCCTTAACTGTTTCCGGCAGCCGATTGCGGCTGCACAAAGCAAAAAACACAAAACAAAAAGCACAGATTTAATAGTATCATAATAACCGAATAAAGTCAATTGCCTTGCCGCTGTTTTAACAATTATGTCAAGATGTCAGGCGGCTGTCTGACGGTTCTCATTTGCCCAATATTTAGTTATCCGGCATTTATTATAAAAATCTATAAAATTAATACTAAATTTAAATATTCCACTGCCGCAAGGTCTTGATATTTTGTCAAAAATGGAGTAAAATAAAAAATCAGATATATGATTGTTGTTTTTGCAAGCTGTTAAACGTGTTAAACGTGTTAAACGTGTTAAACATGTTAAACATGTTAAACATGATAAACGATTACTTTTTTCTTTGGAGTGGTAAATTTGTCCGAACCGATCAATATTAACAAGGAATACGGAAGGCTTTCGGAGCTTTTTTTCGCTGTGTGGAACGTCTCGCCGCCTGTCAATTATATCTGGGTGGATTTTGAGAACCGGCAGGTGATGTGCGGTCAGCATGACGAGATTTGCGACCTCGCCGGCGAAAGAAGAAACCTGAAGGCACAGGGCGGCAAATTTGTCGAGCTGATCTCTTACGACGAAAACGGCGAGGCTATCAGGAATTTCGACAACTTCTCCTTTGAAGAGGAAATCCCCTTTCTCAAGGCTAACCGCGCCGACCTTCTCAAATTCCTTGCCGTTCTGCAAAAAATCGACATTCTCAGCTGGCGCAACAGCTTCCCATCTCAGCGCGAAGGCATCAGCTGGCGAGTCGATATTTATTCCGAAAACGGCAGCGAAAAGCACTCCTCCGGACAAGCCCGCTTTCCGACGGAATGGGCTGAATTCGGCAAGTCCATCAGCGCACTCGTTCAGTCGGTGCAATCCGACAACAGATAAATTCCCCGTTTGCAGGGAGGAATGTAACAATGCCAGACAATAGAATTTCCGAAAACGACGCCTTTGATCTGCTCAACAGTGAGTTCTCCAACTTTGCGCTGGAGAAGGAAAACGCAAGAAACCTCGAGGCGCTCAGAAAAAGAAACGGACAGCAGCAGCCGCAAAAAGCCCCGGCGGTTGTAGATGAAGAGGATATTGACGAGGACGATGAGGACGACTCCGGCGGTCGCGGATGTGTCGGCACTTTTTTCCGCATACTGATTATTCTGCTGCTTGCCGGCGCTGTCGCGTGGATCATCTTTATGCCGCAGGGCAGTCTCGGTGAGCTGTGGGACAAATTCTCCCCCAATCTCAGCGCCGCTTATTCTTGGGCTGCCGGACTTCTGGGCGGTGAGAAAAGCAGTGCGCCGTCACAATCCTCCGACAAAGACGACGGCAAGGACGACAGCCACAATGCCGGCGCCACTACCGCCGCTTCGTCCGAAAGTACCGCACAGACCACCGCTGCGCCGGTTTCGTCAGAGAACGGTGGCGCCGTTGAGAGCACCGACACGGACAATTCGTCCTACAGTATAACGGTTTACCGCCCGAGCCAGATCGTCATTGTGTACGACTCCGCCGGAAATCCCGTCAAGGTGTTCTCTTGCTCCTCGGGGAAAGCCGCCACCCCCACTAAGCTGGGCGATTACGCCATACGCGCCAAATATCGCTGGCGATTCATGGTCGGCAACTGCTACACCCAGTATGCCTCCTCTTTCAGCAGCGGCTATCTCTTCCACTCTATCCCCTACAACAAAAAGAATGCCGGCACGATGTCCAACGCTTCCTATGACAAGCTCGGCAATCCCGCTTCCTCCGGCTGCATCAGGCTTTGCTTCCGCGACACCAAGTGGATTTACGACAACTGCCCCATAGGCACAAAGGTCAGGGTGGTGGACGAAAATGCGCCCGCCGGCTCGGTTCCGGAGATTATTCCCGAACGTATCAAGGATTCGGCTCACAACGGCTGGGATCCCACCGACGATTCCCCCGACAGCCCCTACAATCAATAATTCCCATGCATAATTTACCCCTTTCGGACAGAAAATGTATTTGCAGTACTGTGCCCGAAGGTGTGTGGTGATCATGTCGGTTTTGGAATTGATCGGAATAATTAAATTATCCTATCGTCAGGCAGAGGGTCGGCGCATGAAACACGCTGTTCTCTGCCTGAAAACTATTTTGTCGCTTGCCGCGTTCGGCACATTCTCTTTGATCTGTCTGCGTGAAAGCGGCAGCAGCATCCATATTCCTCTCGCTGTCTGCGCCGCTGCGACGGCTCTCATCTCGGTCTGTTTCAGAGGCATGATCAGGCGTGAAGCCTATCTGCTGTCGGTCGGGTTCCTTCATACCGGCGGGGACGGACGGTTTCAGGCGCCCGATATTCTCTCCCTGCTGTCGGCAGAGCTTGTCTGTCTGGCGGCAAAATGGACGGTCAGTGCGGTTATGCTGAGTCCCGCCTGCGTCTGTCTGCGGTTCGGGATAAGGTATTACTCCCTCAGTGCCGACAGGAGGGGATTCATGCTGTTGCTGGCGGCGGCGCTGCTGCTGGCGGCGGGTGGATTGATCTTCGCTGCCGTCACAAGGACGCGGATGTGCTGCGCGGAATATTTGTGGATGAGCAGGGAATGCGGCGGCATGCTCTCTGCCATCGACTGCTCGTGGGAACTGACTTCGGACAGCTGCGGCGAGCTGCTGCGGCTGAAATGCCTCTCGCTGTTCTGCGGTATGTCGATCGCTTCGCTCTGCGAAATGAATTTCTCAAAGCGGCTGATGAAACTCAATCGCTCCCGACTGGAACGGGGGATTTATATGGAAATCATCAGCGACTCACGCGGTCAGCAGCACATCGAGCTTGCGGCGGATTGATTTGTTCTCTTTTTACCAACGCATTTACAGAAAGGATTTGATGAAAATGGCAAAGCTGCGAATCGCCGGAATCGTTCCCGAATCGGTGGTGGACGGTCCCGGCTTCCGATACACGGTTTTTACCCAGGGGTGCAGGCACAACTGCAAGGGCTGCCACAACCCGCAGACGCACGACTTTGGCGGCGGATACACTGCCGACACCGACGACCTTTTTGCCGAGATGATGGAGGATCCGCTTATCAGGGGTATGACCTTTTCGGGCGGCGACCCCTTCGAGCAGCCGGCGCCGCTTGCCGAGCTTGCCGCCAAAGCGCACGCTGCCGGAAAGGACATAATGGTTTACACCGGATATACATTTGAACAGCTCGCCGAAAAAGCCAAGTCCGACCCTGCCACCGACGCGCTGCTCCGTCAGACCGATATATTGATCGACGGCCCGTTTATTCTGGAGCGGCTCAACTATGAACTGAAATTCCGCGGCTCCGACAACCAGAGGGTCATTGATGTGCCGCGTTCGCTCAGCGAGGGAACGATTGTCACATTTGAATTTGAATGAGTTTTGCGCGGAAGATGATGATTTTGCTGAATTCACCTTGACGTTTTTCCCTATAAATGCTATAATGATGATGGAAAGGATGTGATCCCAATGGCAGAAACCGGCGCGGTTAACCGAGAGTACAAAGACAGGCTTTTTAAATTTATCTTCGGCAATCCCGACAAAAAAGAGTGGACATTGAGTCTGTATAACGCGATGAACGGCTCCCACTACACAAACCCCGATGATATCAGCCTGAATACCATTGAGGACGCCGTTTACATGGGCATGAAAAACGACGTTTCATTCCTGATTGCGGATACATTCAATCTGTACGAGCATCAGTCCAGCTTTAATCCGAACATGCCTATGCGCTTTCTGATTTACGCGGGTATGCTGTACGACAAGTACACCGAGACAAGTGAGGATTATTACAAATACAGCCTTATTCAGCAAAAAGCGCCCACGCCCAAGTGCGTTTGCTTCTACAACGGAACCAGAGAAACCGGAGATCGGGTCATACTGAGCCTGTCGGACGCATTTGATTCCAATGTGACGCCCGACATCGAGGTAAAAGTCACCATGATCAATATTAATTACGGGCACAATGTCGATCTTTTGAATGCCTGCAAGCCGCTGGGCGATTATTCATTTTTTGTGCATGAAGCACGCGCGAACAAAAAATCATTGGGATCACTGGAAAAAGCCATTGACGCCGCAATTGCTGTGCTGCCCGATGATTCTTTGATCAAGCCATTCCTTGTTGCCAACAGAGCGGAGGTAAAGAGTATGTTTATTACAGAATACGACGAAGAAAAAGCCATTGCCCAGCAGAGAGCCGAAGCAAGGGCTGAGGGCATAGAAGAGGGCATCGAAAAAGGCATAGAAAAAGGCATAGAAAAAGGCATAGAAAAAGGCATAGAAAAAGGCAGATTGCTTATGCTTGTCAAGCTGGTAAAGAACGGCTTGCTGACTATATCGCAGGCAGCCGAAAGCATTGACATGACCGTTCCCGAATTTGAAGCCAAAATGGAAACAATTACACTGACGGCATGACTCCAATCAACTGAATAATTCAAAGTACTCCCGCAAATGATATGTGTGAAAACATCATTTGAAGGGAGTGCTTTTTTATTATGGAATACACCGAAAGAAACCAAGCCGCAGAGGGCATGGAAAACGTCGAAAACAAAAAACACGACGACACCGAAAAGCTGCTGCGTGAGTGCAATGCCGGCATTAAAATGGGGGTCAGCTCAATTGACGAGGTTCTCCCCTCGGTTCATGACAGCCATCTCAAGGGCATTTTGGAAAAAAGCCGCCGCGAACACGCAGATCTCGGAGACGATACGCACGGGCTGCTGCTCAAATACGACTGCGACACAAAGGAACCTCACCCCGTCGCCAAAAGCATGTCGTGGATCAAAACCAACGTAAAGCTCATGGTGGATCCCAGTGACAAAACGGTCGCCGATCTCATGACCGACGGCTGCAATATGGGCATTAAGTCCATCAACGGCTATCTCAACGAGTACACCCTCGCGGACTCCAGAGCACAGAAAATCGCAGGAAAACTCATCGACATCGAACAGCGCATGGTTGACGCATTGGCAGAATATGTTTGAGTTTATTCAGAAAAGCATAATGATAGATTAACAGATTATTCACACTTTCCTCTTGACAATCGCGCTTGGAAGTGGTAAATTATTATCATAAATTAGCACTCGGACATTGAGAGTGCTAATTTACATAAATCAAAAAGGGCATTTCCCTTTAAGGACGGTCTGATTAAATGGAGCCACGGGCAAGAAAACTCAAAATATTGGCTTCGATAATCGAAAGTTACGTTCTCACAGGCGAGCCTATCGCCAGCAAGGCGCTGGCAGAGGCAATGCAGAATTCCGTTTCGTCCGCCACCATTCGCAACGATATGGCGGAGCTTGTGGCAAGCGGCTATCTTGAACAGCCTCACACCTCCTCCGGCAGAATTCCTTCCCAGCGAGGCTACAGGCTTTATATCGATCATCTGATGATGGGCAGTCACGAGCTTCCGCTCGAATTGCAGGGCGAAATCGACCGCAGGCTGGCGGCGTTCAGCTACGACCCGAACAAGTTTCTGGAAGTCACCGCTTCGCTGATTGCCGAACAGACAGGTCTGCTTGCCGTGGTCACCAATCCCACCGACCAGCACCCTCAGGTCACTAACGTCGAGCTGATGCTCATTGGCGCACATTCGGCAATGCTGCTCATTATGATCTCCCCCGCTATCCTCAAAACAAGAGTTTGCAGGCTCAAAGCCGATCTTTCCCCGGAGCTTGTCGAAAGGCTGCGCGGCATATTGCGCGAGCGGCTTGTGGATCTTCCCGCCGAGAGCATGAATGATCAGTTCGTCACCGAGACTGCCGTGATGTACGGCGCACTCTGGGAGCTGCTGAATCCTCTCTTCACGGCGGCGAAGGAATGCATTGAGGAATCGGGCGATATGCAGGTGATCATGGAAGGGCAGTCGAGTATGCTGGCGCGCGGTGTGTTCGCCGAATGGCAGTTGGCGGGCATCATGGATTTCATGGAGAAGCGCGGCGCTATCGCGGATCTGCTCGGCGAGGGAAACGGATTCGCCAACAGCGGCAGAACATGCATTCTCATCGGCAACGAGTCCCACCGACCCGAGCTTGAGGGAACCGGAATGATTACCGAGCGCTATTACGGAGGCGGTCAGACAGCCGGCTGGATCGGCGTGGTCGGTCCTACCCGCATGAATTACGCTAAGCTTATCCCCTACATCGACTATTTCGCGGGTGCAGTGGGAAATATGCTCAGAGAAGTTTTAGGCGACTGAAGCTCTCGCTATGTGAATAACAAATAGTGAATAATGTCGGAAGCGCGGCAGCGCTTGGAATAAGGAATGAAGTTATCAACTTCACACTTCACACTTCACATTTCACACTAAATAGAAAGGAGCTGCTGATCTTGTTCAACAGTAAGAAAAAGGCAGAAGAACCCGCAGCGGAGGAAGTGAAAAAGACCTCCGAGGCAACGCAGGAAGAGACAACTAAGGCAGAAACAACAGAAACTGCCGAAAAGGAAACGGCAGACGTTCCCGCCCTCCAAAAGGCGCTCGAATCCGCTCAGGCGGAGGTTGAGAAAATCAAGGGCGAGCTTGCTCAGATGAGCGACGTAAAGCTCAGACTCGCCGCGGAGTACGACAACTTCCGCAAGCGTTCACAGCGCGAAAAGGAAGCCATCTATTCCGACGCGACCGCTTCTACCGTGACCGCTCTGCTGCCGATTATCGACAATGTGGAGCGTGCTCTGGCAGTCGAAAACGCTTCCGCGGAGGATATGCGCAAGGGCGTTGAGATGATCAATACACAGGCGCTGCAGGTCTTTGAAAAGCTGGGCGTTACCTCCTTCGGCGCGGTCGGAGAGACATTCGACCCCAATATACATCACTGTGTCGGCACCGTCGACACGGAAGAAGTGGAGTCGGGCGCTATCGTTCTCGTGCTCCAGAAGGGCTACAAGCTGGGCGACAAGGTAATCCGCCCCGCCATGGTGCAGGTCGCAAACTGACGGATCGCTCGGGGCGGTCATTCCGGATGAACCGCTCAGGCAATCCGTTTGACATATATTTTTATCATTTTTATCATTTTTATCATTTCGCAATCAAACATTATTGATTTAACCTTTTTTCAAAAGGGAATACTTTCAGGAGGAATTTTATTATGGCAAAGACAATAGGTATTGACTTAGGTACAACCAATTCATGTGTAGCAGTTATCGAAGGCGGCGAAGCCGTCGTTATCCCCAACAGCGAAGGCGCAAGAACCACCCCTTCCGTCGTCGGCTTCAGCAAGACCGGCGAGAGAATGGTCGGTACTGTCGCTAAGCGTCAGGCTATCACCAATCCCGACAGAACCATCTCTTCCATCAAGAGAGAAATGGGCACCAGCCACACCGTCTCCATCGACGGCAAGAAGTACACCCCTCAGGAAATCTCCGCTATGATTCTCCAGAAGCTCAAGGCGGACGCGGAAGCATACCTCGGCGAGAAGGTCACAAGCGCCGTCATCACCGTTCCTGCCTACTTCACCGACTCCCAGCGTCAGGCAACCAAGGACGCCGGCAAGATCGCAGGTCTGGACGTCAAGAGAATCATCAACGAGCCGACTGCCGCCGCTCTTTCCTACGGCATTGACAAGGAAACCGATCAGAAGGTCATGGTCTACGACCTCGGCGGCGGTACATTCGACGTCTCCATCATCGAGATGGGCGACGGCGTGCAGGAAGTTCTCGCAACAGCCGGCAACAACCGTCTGGGCGGCGACGACTTCGACGCGAGAATCATCAACTGGATCTGCGAACAGTTCCGCAAGTCCGACGGAATCGACCTTTCCAGAGACAAGATGGCTATGCAGAGACTCAAGGAAGCCGCGGAAAAGGCTAAGATCGAGCTTTCCGGCATGACCACCGCGCAGATCAACCTCCCCTTCATCACCTCCGATTCCACCGGTCCTAAGCACCTCGACCTTACTCTCACCAGAGCTATGTTCAACGAACTGACCGCTGACCTCGTCGACAAGACAATGGGTCCGGTTCGTCAGGCACTCTCTGACAGCGGACTTTCCGTCGGTCAGATCGACAAGGTCCTCATGGTCGGCGGTTCCTCCAGAATTCCCGCCGTGCAGGAAGCTGTCAAGAAGATCATCGGCAAAGAGCCTTTCAAGGGCATCAATCCCGATGAATGCGTTGCTCTCGGCGCAGCCATTCAGGGCGGCGTTCTCGGCGGCGAGGTCGAAGGTCTGCTGCTGCTCGACGTCACTCCCCTTTCGCTCGGTATCGAGACAATGGGTGAGGTCTGCACCAAGATCATCGAGAGAAACACAACCATTCCGACCAAGAAGTCACAGGTGTTTACCACCGCTGCCGACAACCAGACCTCCGTTGAAGTCAAGGTTCTGCAGGGCGAGCGCGAATTCTCCAGAGATAACAAGCTGCTCGGCGTGTTCCACCTCGACGGCATTGCTCCCGCACGCAGAGGCATTCCTCAGATCGAAGTCACCTTCGACATCGACGCAAACGGTATCGTGAACGTATCCGCAAGAGACAAGGGTACCGGCAAGGAGCAGCACATCACTATCACTTCCTCCACCTCCATGGATAAGGCTGACATCGAGAGAGCCGTCAAGGACGCGGAGAAGTACGCTGCCGAGGACGCAAAGCGCAGAGAGGAAGTCGATATCCGCAACAATGCAGACCAGGTCGTTTATCAGACCGAAAAGCTGCTTGACGAGGTGGGCGACAAGGTTGACAACGGCACCAAGGACGCTGTCCGCGCAAAGGTCAACGATCTCCGTTCCATCAAGGACACAGGCTCGGCAAGCGAAGTCAAGGCTAAGACCGATGAAGTACAGCAGGAGCTTTACAAGCTCAGCGAGCAGCTCTACAAGGACGCTGGCGCACAGGGCGGCGCTCCTCAGGGCGGCGCTTATGACGCAAACTTTGAGGATGGCAACACCAACGGCGGCTACAACGACGTTGACAACAACTAAGAGCGAGCAGCAGAGCTGCTCTAAAAGAATAGAGAATAAAGAATAGAGAATAGATAATAGTGATCGGAGCGCTTCGCGCTGAAAATATTAATGTTATTTCTGTGCGGAGCGTTCCTTGTTAATCCCACTAGCCACTAACTACTGACCACTTAACTTGCGTCGAAAGGACGAATTGCTTTGGCAGATACAAAAAGAGATTATTATGAGGTTCTCGGACTGCAAAAGGGAGCTTCGGAAGATGAAATAAAAAAAGCATACCGCCAGATGGCAAAGAAATACCACCCCGATCTCAACCCCGGCGACAAAGCCGCTGAGGAAAAATTCAAGGAGGTCGGTGAGGCTTACGAGGTTCTTTCCGACAGCGAAAAACGTGCCAGATACGACCAGTTCGGTCACGCCGGCGTTGACCCGAACTTCGGCGCGGGCGGTCCCGGCGGCGCTTACAATGTCGATTTCGGCGATCTGGGCGATATATTCAGCAGCTTCTTCGGAGGCGGCTTCGGAGGCGGCGCTCGTTCCAACCCCAACGCTCCCCGACGCGGCGCGGATATCCGTCAGTCCATCATGCTCTCCTTTGAGGAAGCCGCCAAGGGCTGCCGCAAGGAGGTCAGCTACAAGCGCGTCGAGACATGCAGCGATTGCGGCGGCACGGGCGCGGCTCCCGGCACCTCGCCCAAGTCCTGCCCCGACTGCGGCGGCACGGGCTTTGTTCGCGTCAATCAGCGCACTCCCTTCGGCGTGATCCAGTCGCAGCACTCCTGCGAGAAGTGCCGCGGCACAGGCAAGATCATCGAGCATCGCTGCAACAAGTGCAGCGGTATGGGCAAGGTGCGCGTGGTCAGCTCCAAGACGGTGGAATTCCCCGCGGGTATCGACGAGGAACAGCAGGTGCGCGTTTCCGGCGCCGGCGATCAGGGCAGCAACGGCGGCTCCTCCGGTGATCTCTTCGTGGAAGTGGGCATCCGTCCCCATCCCGTCTTTGAACGCCGCGGCTACGACGTACACATGGAACAGCCTATTACATACGGGCAGGCGGTTCTGGGCGACGAAATCGACGTACCCACGCTCGACGGCAATGTAAAGATCAAGGTTCCCGCAGGCACGCAGCCGGGCGACATCAACCGCATGCAGGGTCGCGGCATACAGCGGCTCAATGCCCGCAGCAAGGGCGATCAGTATGTGCATTTCACCGTTTCGGTGCCTAAGAGCGTCACCAGCGAGGAGCGCGAGCTGATTCTCCAGCTGGAAAAGAGCATGGGCGGCGACGCTGCCAAGCTCGGCAAGAAAAAGAAGGGCAAGCTCTTCTGAGTATTTTTTAATCATCTAAATAAATACACCGTCAGGGTGGGCATTCCTTTTGAGAAGGTGCCTCTCCCCTGCCGGTGTTTTTTATTGTATTTGATTTGTTATTTACTTCTCCGCGCCGGTGACGGTGACGCCGCGCAGGAGAGTCAGAGCGGGTATCTTCATGCTGTCGTACTGCGCGCTCTTTTCGCTCATGAGCATATTGCCCACAAAGTCGTTCATAGAGCCGGAGATCGAGCCGCCCGAGACGGGAATTGTCTTGTCGCCGTCGTGCAGGTAGGCAAGGCGTATCTCGCCGAAGATGTCGCCCGTCATGGAATCCACCTGAAAATCGGAGAATTCCACGACCTCCAGATATTTGCCCGCGCGAAGTTCCGCTTCGCTGCGGCTGCCGCCCGTGACCTCAATATTGGTCGGGGCAAAGGAATCCGTGAGTCCGAGATAGCAGGCGAACATTCTGCCGCCGACAAACTGCTTTGCCACGCCGTCCTCAATGAGCGTGGTGTCGCGTATCACGGCGCCTTCGCCGTCAAAGGCGTGGTTCTCGGAGGAATTTGCCAGCTCGCGCAGCGCCTTGACGGTGACCTTATCGCCGTTAAATGCGCCGCAGATCGGCTTGTCTATCTCATAATCGCTCATTTTGCGATAGATCATCGCCGCTCCCATGCGGTCAACAAAATATTGGTATATCTCGCACGCGTCCGAACCCGAAAAGAGCACGTCGCATTTGCCGTTGACAGGCGTCGGCTCGGTGAGCAGGCGGTCTTTGCCGTAGCCCATGGTCTTTATCAGGTCGCGTCCCAGTCCTGCCGCGTCGCAGGTGCCGCTCTTATAGTTGCGGTAAAGCTCTATCTCGTGACCGTCGCGGCGTGCGTTGACGACAACCTCTATCATGCTCGAAGGATAATGCTCCGTCTCGTCGATGCCGGTTGATGTGATCAGCCGGTGGGACACGTCCGACACGAATATTTCATAGCTGTTTACGTCCTCCCCCTCGGTTTCGGGAAGCTCTGACATGGCGCGGATAAAATCGGCTGAAATGTCCGCAATATCCGAAGCCTTGCCCTCAGTCGCTTTTACTTCCGACGGCGGCGTCAGCGTGAAGGGGCGGTTTTTAACCAGCGTTGCGCGGTAGGCAAGGTCGCTGACCAGCTTCTCGATTTCCTGCTCGGTGGCGGTGGGGGCAATCTCTTCCGAGGCAAATCCGATGGACTGACCGTCGTCCGTCATCTGATAGACCTTGACATTGATATGCTCCACATTCCTTACGCGGTGCTGGTCCAGCTCGTGGCGTATGAAGTAGAATTCCCAGCCGTTGGTTTTTTCGTCGTTTATCTCCCAGCCGTAAACGCCGGCGTTATTCAGAATTTTTACAATGCTGTCGGTCATTATCCCAGCCTCGCTTTCGTTTTAAGATAGGGACCGCCGTCGGCAACCTTCACCCATTCCTTATAGCCCTTGCCGCAGCCGCCCGAGCCGAATACCTCGCGGTGGGGCGAGAGCATGCTGATGCCTCCCAGCAGGTCGGGAACGTAGCCGGTCATGATGATCGGCGCGACTACCTTGCCGGTGAACCTGCCGTCCTTTATCTCGCGACCCATTTTGATGATGCACTGAATGCCCCAGTGCTTGGGGTCCTCCATGCCGCTCTCCATGCCTTCGAGCAGGTAGCCGTGCTTGATGGAGGCGATCATGTCCTCCAGGCTGTCCTCGCCCGAATCGAACATGGTGTTGGTCATGCGGGTGTAGACCTTGTGCTCGAAGTTTTCGCGCTTGCCGTTGCCTGTGGGAGCAACGCCCAGTCTGAGGGCGCTCAGCGCGTCGCAGATGCCTGTTTTGAGAATGCCGCGGTCGATTTCGATGACGTCTCCGGCAAGCGTGCCTTCATCGTCAAAGGCGTAGGAGGTGACGTCCTCGGCGCAGAGTGCGCCTTCGTGCATGGTGCATTTGTCGCTGCCCACACGCTTGCCGATGTATTCGGCCCCGAGAGCGCGGTTTTTGACGAACATATCCATCTCCACGCCGTGACCGAAGGCTTCGTGCGCAATCAGACCCGTGACTTCGGGCGACGCGATGATCTCATACTCGCCGGGTTCAATGCGCTCCGCGTCGAGCAGCTCCGCCGCCGTCTGCGCCGCTTTGTCAATTTTGCCTTCCAACCGATCGAAAAGCTCGGGGCCGCAGAGTCCCGAAACGCTCTCATAGGCTGCCTGCGTGTTGCCCTCGCGGTTGACGATCATGAAGATCGCGCCCTCGCTGTAGACGTAGCTCTGGCAAAGGTCGCGCTGCGCTGTGAGGAACATCTTGCAGATGTGGGTGGACTGCGCCGACACAATACATTCAATCGCGTGCTCATTGAGCGTCATTCCGCGGTCGGATATTTCGCCCAGCTTCTCCACCAGCGCCTTGACGTCGGCGGTTTCGGGAAGCTGCTGCGTCTCCTTCTCGACAAAAAGCGTCTGCTTGTCGTCGGGAAGAACCGGCGTGTTATAGGACTTTACCCCCGCCAGTCTGAGCATGACAAGCTGCGCTTCCAACGCGCCGCGAAGTTCATTTGCCATCTTTTCGGGCGATGCGGGGTCAAAGCGGTTGAAGGCGTATTCGGCATACTGTCCGTTTTGGCACACGCGCACGACAATGCCGCGCTCGGTGGTCATGGTTTCCCCCGAAACGCTGCGGGAACGCTGGGATATTCGCACCGCAAGCCCGTGCGAATCGGTGGCAAGGACGCTGACATAATCGTAGTCCTGCCCGAGCAGGCTGATCATCTCTTTCAGCCCGGGCTTGATGCTTTGCAGATATTCTGAAAATGGTGCTTTCATTTGGTTCTCCTTCCTGCAAAGTTTTTTTGCTTTTTTCCAAAAAAAACCTTTGTTTGATATTGGTTAGGAATATTTTACTATGTTTTCATATAAATGTCAATGCCCTGCATGTTAACAACAGGGAAATCAATCATGGAGCATCACAAAAAGGGCTTTACATCCCCTCCGCGTAAAGCCCTTTCTGATTTTGATTGACAAGCCGCTATTTGACGTCCCTCTTGGTGATCAGGTACGACCCGGCGACGTTGTATATCACGATGAAAATGACCGAAAGCACGATGGCGTGCGCTATATTCCCGCCGTTTGCCGCCGTTTCGGTGTCGCTGATGGTGAAGGAGCTGTGATAAAGCGAGGGCAGGAAGCTCGAAATGTCCACCTCGGTGTGCAAAAGCCGACTCAGCCTGCCTTCCAGAAGCGAAAGAATGCCGCTGACAAGATTGGTCGACGCAAGCAGGATATAGACAATCGCCGTCACCTTGCCCACCGTCAGTTCGGTGAGGAATGCCGACAGCAGACCGATGGCGTTCAGCAGGAGAAATTCACCGAGCAGGAACACAAAATACAGACCCATGTGTCCGAAGGTGAACCCTTTGACATAAATCGCCGCCGTCAGCATTGCCGCCGCCGACGCGGCTATCAGGAACACTGCCGAAATCGCAGCCACACAAACCGTCTTGGATATCTGGAAGTAATACCTGTACTTCACGCAGCCGAGGACGTTCTTGCTGTAGCCGTCCTTATAGAACGCATGCACAAATGACGCGGTGTATATCACAACAAACAGAATGCACAGTCCGCTTACGATTGACGCGCAGAAGCTGACAGGGTTGGGCTTTGGCGCAGAAACAGTATCGCTTGCGGAAACCGTAACGTCCGCGTAGAGGTCTCCCTCCGAAACCGCGAAACCTTCTGAGACGTCCCCGGCTGAAACCGTCATGTCGGGAATATCCGCCGTTAGATTCATCAGCGCGCCTAAACCCAGAACAAATAAAGCAACCAATCCGGCGCAGATCGCCAACGCTATGTACAGACCCTTGGATCGAAAGAGCCTGTTGATTTCCATTTGAATGACGTTGAGCATACTCTTTTCCCCCTTACGCTTTGCTGATAAGACTGATGAAATAATCCTCAAGGCTCTGGCTGCGTTTGGAGAGAGACTCCACTTCAACCCCGCTTGTGACAAGCGCCTTGTTGATCGCAGCGCTCTTTTCTATGCAGCCGTTGACGAACACCGTGTGTTCATTGACGACCGTGTAGCAGCAGCCAAAGCCCTTCAGCACACCGGCAGCTTTCTCGGCGCTGTCGGCGACGATTTCAAGCCTTGCCGTGCATTTTTGAAGCAGTTCATCATGACTGAGCTGCTCGATGAGCCTGCCGTTATGAATGATGCCGTAATGGGTGGCTAATTTGGAAAGCTCTTCAAGAATATGGCTGGAAATCAGTATCGTGATATTCTGTTCGGTATTGATGCGGTGAATGATGTCGCGCACCTCGATGATGCCCTGCGGGTCCAATCCGTTGATGGGTTCGTCGAGAATCAGCATCTCCGGCTCCCCTATCGTCGCCATGGCTATGCCCAGCCGCTGCTTCATGCCGAGTGAGAAATTGCCGACGGTCTTGTCCCCTGCATTCTGCAGACCTGCCATGGCGAGCTTGCCGTCTATGTAATCCTTGGAGTACACCCCGCGGCAGAGCGCTTTGAGCCGGCAGTTTTCAAAGGCGGTCATGTTTTTGTAGATACCCGGCTCCTCAATCAGCGAGCCGATTTTTTCATAGACATTGTGAATCGTGCCGTCGGATAAACGACAGCCCATCAGTTCGATGTCGCCCGACGTGGGAGCCGCAAGACCTCCTGCCATTTTGAGAAATGTCGTTTTGCCCGCGCCGTTGCGTCCGATCAGCCCGTAGATTGAACCGCGCTCGATGCTTACCGATACGCCGTCAACTGCCTTTTGCTGCTTGTATTGCTTTGTCAGCAGCATGGTTTTGAGTATGGTTTCCATCTCCGATCACCCTCTATTTGAATTTTCTTTGATTATATCATGAACATTTTATTTCATAGCAAAGAATCCATGAATTTTTTTTTAATTCACAGGCTGCTTGACACAGATTCTGGTTTATGATATCATGATGGCAGTCATTTTTCAAGAAAGGCTGGTGCAACAATGGGTTCCAACCGCAAAATCAAAACCATCGTGGACATGATGTTCGACGATATTCCCTATTCGGAAGGCGTGGAAGAGGCGCAGGCTAAAATTGAAGCCGCGCTCAATGCCGAATTCGACAAGCTGTCCGATGGCAGACACGAGGACGAGGCGCTCGAAGAGCTTTTAGGCAGCTACGGCAGGCTCTCGCAGATGGCGCAGCTTGCCGGATATCCCGCCGACAGTGCGGCTCAGTGGCGCAGTGAGGGCGAGGCGGTCGATATCCGTCCCCTTAAAAAGGAGCTTTGGAAGCAGCGGAGGCGTGTGTACATATCCGCGGCATTCTGCGTGTTTGCGCTTTTGCAGCTGATGTGGGTGATTTACAATCTCACTGTCAATCCCCTCTACTCTCTCGCCAATGCCCTTTACGCGGCGATTGATCTGCTGATTGCCTTTTTCCCGTTCAGAAATTATCTCAGAACAGAAAAAGCCGCCTCCGACAGCAAGTACGACACTGAGGCTTACCAATATCTGTGAAGCCTGAGCGACAAATATGCCAAGCGGCTGCTCAACAGCATCGCTCTGTTATTTGTCATTCTGTTCGTTTTCGTCGCGTCGGAGCTGAGCTTTTTCTTCTTCGGCAACTCCAAGGCGGCGGAGCTTTCCGAAAACTTCCTCAATAACGGCGCATTTGTCGAATTGCCTGTTTTTCTGCTGCTGAAAAATAGTCTCTGCTGTCTCATCTTCCAGAAACGCATCAAAATGCCTGACAGGCAATTGTTCACAAAACATATCATCGGCATGACGGCATTCTCGGCGGTGTATTGGCTGGGCGTTACCGCGCTGACTGTGATCATGAGCGGCTCCATCAGCTATCCTGCCAATGTGTTTCTTATGGCGGGCGTTATATTCGGGCTGCTGATTCTGATTTATAATTTCACACTCAGAAAAACCGTCACCTATCGCAACGTCGTATTCAATATTCCGAGAATCGCGGCATTTACTGCCGTCTCGGTGTTCATTTCGGGCTTCGGCATCATGCAGCGTGACACCTGGTACACCCAGAGCTACATCAATTCCGTGCCGGTCGTGGAGCACAACACTCACCAAATCGAATACAACGACGATACGGGCATTTACACCATTACCTCCTCCACCGAGGATTTCAAGATACTGCACCTCACCGATATTCACATCGGCGGCAGCATTTACTCCTACAGCAAGGACCTGAAGGCTTTGAAGGCATGCTATGCCGAGATCGAGCACACGCACCCCGATCTGGTGATCGTCACGGGCGATATGAGCTTCCCGCTCGGCATTATGTCGCTCTCGCTCAACAACACCGCGCCTGTCGGTCAGTTCGCGGCATTCATGCGCAACACGGGCATTCCGTGGGCGTTCACCTACGGCAATCACGACACCGAAATGCTCGCCTCCGCCGGAAAGCAGGAGCTCAACGACGTTTACAAGTCGCTCTCCTTCAAGACCTCCGGCAACCTGCTGTATCCCTACAAACAGCCCGACGTGACAGGCAGAAACAATCAGCTCATCGAGCTTAGAAACGCCGACGGCAGCCTGAACACCGGTCTCTTTATGATCGACTCCAACGCCTATACCGGCGAGGGCATCAATGTGTACGACTACATTCACGACGATCAGGTGGACTGGTACGCCGGTGAAGTCAGGCGCATGGAAGCCGAAGCCGGACACACCGTCAATTCCTTCTGCTTCTTCCACATTCCGCTGCAGGAATACCTCACCGCTACCAAGCTCTACATGGAGGGCAGCGACGAAGTCAAGCATTTCTTCGGGGAAAATCCCGGCGATCACGGCGGCATTACCAACGACACCGTCTGCTGCTCCGATTATCCCAGCAAGCTCTTCGATACCGCTCTGGAACTGGGCAGCACGACGGGCTTCTTCTGCGGACACGACCACTACAACAACGCCTCCCTCGAATACAAGGGCATTCGCCTAACCTACGGCATGAGCATTGACTACCTCGCCATGCCCGGCATTGAGAGGGAAACCAAACAGCGCGGCGCGGAGCTTATCACCATTCATGCCGACAGCTCGTGGGATGTAGAGCAGATCCCCCTCACCTCGATCACGTAATAATGTGAAGTGTGAAGTGTGAAGTGTGAAATGTGAAAATTAATTAAACAAGCGCGGTCGTGATTAAGAAGGTCACAAACCGCGCTTGTTTTTAAGTTTTATTTCATAACGTGTCTAAAGTCAAGAAATGGAATGTAGATTTAAAAAACTTCACACTTCACATTTCACACTCATTTGCTCACGGCGTTGAAGCCTTTTTCGAGGTCGGCGATGATGTCGTCGATGTGCTCGGTGCCAATGGAAAGGCGGATGGTGTTGGGCTTGATGCCCTGATCGAGCAGCTCTTCCGCGGAAAGCTGCGAGTGTGTGGTGGTCGCCGGATGAATGACCAGCGACTTTACGTCCGCCACATTCGCCAGCAGCGAGAAAATCTCGAGGCTGTCGATGAATTTGTGGGCTTCCGCCTGTCCGCCCTTGATGTCAAAGGTGAAGATCGAGCCGCCGCCGTTCGGGAAGTATCTCCTGTAAAGATCGTTCTGCGGATGATCGGGCAGCGAGGGGTGATTGACCTTCTCGACCTGCGGGTGATTGACGAGGTACTCCACCACCTTGGCAGTGTTCTCCGCGTGGCGCTCCAGTCTGAGCGAGAGCGTCTCTACGCCCTGCAGCAGCAGGAACGCGTTGAAGGGAGAGATGGCAGCGCCGGTGTCTCTGAGCAGAATGGCACGGATATATGTCACAAATGCGGCGGGACCTACCGCGTCCACAAACGATACGCCGTGATAGCTGGGATTCGGGTCGGCAATCGGCTTATACTTGCCGGACGCCTTCCAGTCGAACTTGCCGGAATCCACGATCACGCCGCCGAGCGTGGTGCCGTGACCGCCGATGAATTTGGTCGCCGAATGAACCACTATGTCGGCTCCGTGCTCGATGGGTCGGATGAGATAGGGCGTGCCGAAGGTATTGTCAATGACCACCGGAATGCCGTGCTTATGGGCGATTTGAGCGATGGCGTCGATATCCGGAATGTCGCTGTTCGGGTTGCCGAGCGTCTCGAGATAGACTGCCTTCGTCTTGCTGTCGATCGCCTTCTCCACTTCCTTGAGGTTGTGAATGTCAACGAAATGCGTCGTCACGCCGAACTGCGGCAGTGTGTGCGCCAGCAGGTTATAGCTGCCGCCGTAAATGGTCTTTTGCGCGACGATGTTCTCCCCTGCCTGTGCGAGCGCTTCAACGGTGTAGGTGATGGCTGCCGCGCCCGAGGCAAGTGCCAGAGCCGCCACGCCCCCTTCGAGCGCCGCGATTCTCTTTTCCAGCACGTCCTGTGTGGAATTGGTCAGTCTGCCGTAGATATTGCCCGCGTCAGCCAAGCCGAAGCGTGCCGCCGCGTGTGCGGAATTTTTGAATACGTAAGAGGTGGTCTGGTAGATCGGCACGGCTCTTGCGTCGCTTGCCGGATCGGGCTGTTCCTGACCAACATGAAGCTGCAATGTCTCAAATCTGTAGCCGCCTGCTTGCGCTGCCTTAGGCTGCTCCGCTTCCGGTGCCGATGCGGCTGCCGCCTGCTGTGCCTGTGTTTCCTGTGCCTTTGTATTTTCTTCCTTATTTTTCTTGCCGAATATTCCCATGATGTATTTCTCCTTTAATAATGTGATTATTTTTATTTGTTAATACTATCTCTTTCAGAACAAAATAATCACATTCGCCCGAACCGGAAGTTAATCCGGACGAGGTTTATTAAATGCTGCGTCATTGGCGAATCATTCCTATCGTCATTTTGTAAGCCGTCTGTATGGAGGATAACAGAAGGTTAAATAACCTATATAACATATTTTGTCGGTAGGTTTTATGGGTATATATTATCACTTGAAAGCCATTTTGTCAAGTATTATTTTTAAGCAATTTAAAGTCTATTAATTTGATATATTTTATGCGTATTACTATTGGCATTTTTTAATGAAATTTTACAAAAGAATGAAAAAAGCAAAAAAACGCTGCCCGTCTCGGCATAGATGCCTTGACGGACAACGAGCATGATTATAATTGAAAAAATGACAGACTTTTGCGTTTTATGCCGCCTGCGGCGCCTTTGCGTCCTGCTTCTTCTTGAGCATGAAGAACAGCGCGCCTATTCCGGCGCAAACCGCCAGCAGACAAATGCTGAGCAGCGGACGGAAACGGAACCACGCGATGATGATGACCAGCAGCGACTGCACCAGCGACAGCAGGAACACCATAAGTGCGAACATGGAGTTGACCACATTGCCCAGTATCGGAATGTAGTTCAGCAGCTTGGTAAGCGGGTTGATGAAGGACATGTAGCCAATGAATATCAGCAGTGCTCCAACGAGTCTGAATATCCACTTCATGAGCTTATCCTGATTGCGCATATCCTCGATCATTTCCGCGGAGGTTTTGGTTCCCTCCGTGACCCAGTTGACCTTCTTGCCGACGCCGGACGTCCAGCTGACAAAGGTGGTGCCTGACACCTGCGCGATCAGACTGACTTCCTTCCAGTCGTTGTACTTCCAGCTGATTCTGACGTCGCCGATCTGGGGGCTGTCAAGATTGGCGGAACTGGTTACGTAGTTGCCCACTACATTGTAGTTTTCGGGGACCTTTTTCACTTCCGACGCGGGAATGTTCTTTTCGGCATCCATCTTTTCAATCTGTGCGCTGCTCAGATGATATTTGCCCAGAATGACATTTTCCGCAAAGAACGATTCGCTTTCATATGCCGCCGACGTGGGGTTGTCGTGTCCTGACTGATGGAAGTCGCTCGAATCAATCAGACCTTCGTGCCACACCTTATCGTAGGAATAGGTGGTATCGCCGTCGTCGTCCGTATCGGAATCTTCTTCCCACTGGTAGATTTCCACCACGCGGGTGAGAACAGCCGTGTGCTTCTCTGTTCCGAATGTCGTATCCGAGAGGGACACGTCCTCGACGGTGAATTTGCCGCCGACTGCCACAAGCTGACCTGCGAATTCTGCGGGATTGTCATCGGGGGTGATCTCCACGACTGTCTTTTCGATTTCGTCGGTGGTCTTGATGTTGCGGACGTTGTTGCCCTCATTCCACCACAGCAGCACCGTGCCGATGATGACCATGAGCAGTCCGACCAGCACGCCTGCAAACAGACCGCCTTTTTTCTTGTCCTGCATAAAATAACCTGCCTTTCCGCGGATTCATTGCGCCATCCGCGATCAAATTTCAACTATAATTATAACATATTCCGACAGAAATTCAATAGTTTTTTATGCATTTGCACATTTAATTATTCCTGCTGATTGCCATATGAAAAAAGACGGCAAAAAATCCGCCCCGTGGCAATTTTTAAAAAACGGAGCGGATTTCCTGATGTTATTCTTATTTTTCGGGAGGTTTATTTTGGGTTATGGGTTACATTTAAAATAATTTGTTTTTAAAATCAGTCGGCAAACATGGGGGTGGAAAGATAGCGTTCGCCTGTGTCGGGCAGCAGTGCAACGATGATCTTGCCCTTGTTCTCGGGGCGCTTGGCAAGCTGGGTCGCGGCGTAAACAGCAGCGCCGGAGGATATGCCCACCAGCACGCCTTCCGTGCGGGCAAGCGCCTTGCCTGTGGCAAACGCGTCCTCGTTCTCTACGGCAATGATCTCGTCGTAAATGCCCGTGTTGAGCGTGTCGGGAACAAAGCCCGCGCCGATGCCCTGAATCTTGTGGGGACCGGGTGTTCCCTTCGACAGCACGGGGGAACCTGCCGGCTCGACGGCGACCACCTTGACATTGGGATTCTGGCTCTTGAGGTATTCGCCTACGCCCGAAACGGTGCCGCCTGTGCCAACGCCCGCTACAAATATGTCCACCTTGCCGTCGGTGTCGTTCCAGATTTCGGGTCCTGTGGTTTCAATGTGTGCCTTGGGGTTGGCAGGATTGACAAACTGCCCGGGAATGAAGCTGCCTTCGATTTCGTCCGCCAGCTCCTGCGCCTTGGCTATGGCGCCCTTCATGCCCTTTGCGCCCTCGGTCAGCACAAGCTCCGCGCCGTATGCTTTGAGCAGGTTGCGGCGCTCGATGCTCATGGTTTCCGGCATGGTGAGTATGATTCTGTAGCCCCTTGAAGCTGCCACTGCCGCAAGTCCTATGCCTGTGTTGCCGCTGGTCGGCTCGATGATGACAGCGCCGGGTTTGAGAAGCCCCTTTGCCTCTGCGTCGTCAATCATTGCCTTGGCAATTCTGTCCTTGACGCTGCCTGCGGGGTTGAAATATTCCAGCTTTGCGTAAATGTCGGCGCCCAGTTCGTTATTGGCAATGTAATTGGTAAGTCTGAGAAGCGGTGTACCGCCGATGAGATCTGTGATTCTGTCATACGTTTTCATAATGATTTTTCTCCTTCAAGTTTTATTAACCTATAAACCTATAAGTTTTATAGGGATTATATCATCAATTTATGCTCTTGTCAAGAGGTTTGTTCAATTTTTTTTATTTTTTATTATTTCGTAATCTTCCTCACGGGTTGACACGAGGTAATATTGATCATATAATTAGAGTGAACCTTCTATCTTCAACCTAAATTTACAGGGAGCAATGACAAATGGTTATTTTGAGTATTTCTGAGGTAAGTGAGCTGAAACGCATGCTGAAGGAAAAATTCCGCATGGAGCTGCATCTGCACGACGGCTGCGGCGGACAGTATTTTTTCTTTGACGTGGTTCCCTCCGAGGCGCTGACACGCGCCCTTGACAAGCATCTGAGCAAGAAGCGGCTCTGCGCCGTTTTTGACGAGGACGGCATGCGCTTTACCGTCGAAAGGAGATTGTAAGCCGGCTATGAATGAACAGTTTGCAAGAACGCGGCTTCTGCTCGGCGACGAGGCTATGGAAAGACTTGCCGCCGCGAGAGTCGCCGTTTTCGGCGTCGGCGGCGTTGGCGGATATGCCGTGGAAGCGCTGGCGCGTTCGGGAATCGGCACGCTCGACCTCATCGACAGCGACACGGTCGCGCTCTCCAATCTCAACCGCCAGATCATCGCCACACATTCCACCGTCGGCATGTACAAGGTCGATGCCGCTGCCGCACGCATCCGGGACATTAATCCCGACGCGGCGGTGAACACCTTCCCGGTCTTTTACACGCCCGAAACGCAGCATTTATTTGACTTTACACAATACGATTACGTCATCGACGCTATCGACACCGTGACCGGCAAAATTGCCCTTGTGATGAACGCGCAGGCTGCCGGAACGCCCATTATCTGCTCGATGGGGGCAGGGAACAAGCTCGACCCCACGGCATTTGAAGTGGCGGATATTTACAAGACCTCGGTCTGTCCTCTGGCGAGAGTCATGCGAAGAGAACTGAAAAAACGCGGCGTAAGGCATCTCAAGGTGGTCTATTCCAAGGAGGAACCCATCGCGCCGCTCGATTCAGGCGAGGAGCTGCCCGAGGGTCGGCGGCAGATTCCCGGCAGCACCGCATTTGTCCCCTCTGTGGCGGGATTGATCATCGCGGGAGAAGTCATAAAAGATCTCGGAAAGGCGCAGAAACGCTCACATGCGTTCGCTCAAATAATAGAGAATAAAGAATAGATAATAATGAATAATGTCGGAAGGGCTGTCGCCCTTTGAAAAAAATAAATGAAAAAGAAAAACTTCCGTCAGGCTAAACCATGCGGAAGTTTTTTCTCCACTCGGAGCAAGGTATATCTTGATATGACACTATGCTTGTATTCGCCCAAGCCCGTTTTAGATCTAAGCGCATCTCGCTCGGTCGGCTTTAAAAAGCCTCCCTCGTGAGGGTGCTGCCCTCACCGCTCCCGCAAGGGCGCTGTCCTTGACCTGCCAAAGGAGCCTTGCCCCTTTGGAATCCCACGCTCGCCTGGAAAAAAAACGCTCGTTAGTTATGGCGCTTCGCGCTTTCTTTTTTCATTTTTAGTTTTACAATCACCTAACATTATTCATTATTATCTATTCTATTTTCTTTATTCTTTGAGCGAGCGAACGCGAGCGTTTCAGTATCTGTTTTCGCCGTAGGGCGCGTTGGGATTGTAGGGAAGGCTGCGTATCGCGTCCTCACGCTCCAGATAGTAGTTGTATATTATGTTGGACAGTCTCGCCCGCATGCGCTGGCTGACAAGTATGCCCTCCGGCGTGAAGTCGGGATTGGAATGGAATATCGCCAAAAAATAATCGACGTATCGCAGGTAAAATATGCCCGCCTCGTGACACACCGTTTCCCGATCACTGACAAGCCGTCCGGTGTAAATATCGTCGCAGATGTACCGCGTGAAGCCGCTGTGATTCCTGTGCCGCAGAAAAAGCCTTCCGGCGTACTCGCACAGCGGTCGTGTGAGGATTGTGTTGCGGAAGATCCCTTCAAAGAAGGTCATGGTATCCTGCGCTGTGGTGACATTCAGCCGAATGTCATCCTGCACTTTGGTCTGTCCCAAACGGCACTCCACTCGGGTATTCACCAGACCGAAGCGCCGGCAGCATTCGTTGATGTAAGGCAGCCCCAGTATCTCAATCAGCACATTCGCCGCGGTGTCCTCATTGGCGACAATCATCCACGAGAGCAGCTCGTCTATCGAATAGGACATCTGCCCCCGCTCGAACGCGACGCTGTCGTAATTGATCCAGAGATTCGGCACGATCACGCATTTTTCAAAGGTCATCGCGCCCTCCGCAATGCGGGTCAAGGCGGCTAAGAGTATCGGGATTTTCGCCATGTTGCCCGACGGCACCACATAGTCCGGCGCAAACTGAAAGGGAATGCTCCCTGTGTCAAAATCCTTGTATATCACCGAAACAATGCCGTTTGCGGCGTGTATTTCGTCAAGCATGATTCTCGCAAGCTGTTGATGATCCATTATTTATCATTCACCTTACTTTATGATGATCCGGCAGTCCTCCGGAGCGGAAGTGATTTCAGCATTCATTCCCAGCGGCAGGGCGGTTGACGGCACGCTATGCCCGCATTGCAGTCCCGCGATCACCGGAATGTTCATTTCCCCGAACGCCCTTAAAAATACCTCTCTGAGCGAGAAATCCGACGGCTCGGCGCAGTCCTTCCATGTGCCGAGAAGGATGCCGCGACACCCGCTGAGAATGCCGCTGTCCCTGAGGTGGAGTATGGCGCGATCAATGGCATAGGCGTATTCGCCCACGTCCTCCAAAAAGAGGATTTTTCCGCGACAGTCAAGCTGATAGGGCGTTCCGGCGGTGGAGGCGACGATGGTGAGATTGCCCCCCGTGAGCAACCCTTCGGCATGCCCTTCACACAGACATTCCAGCGCGGCGCCCGCGTTCCTCTCTGTGTGGGAATTGCTGTATTCCGTGCGCCAGTTGCCTGTCAGCACATCCGCAAGGGCTTTGTGGGTGAATTCGTCCCCGGGGAAATTGGCTGCCGCCGGCATCGGCGCGTGAAATGTCACCATGCCGCAGCGCTGATTGAGCAGCGCGTGAAGCGCGGTCGCGTCGCTGAAGCCCGTGAACACCTTGGGATTCGATCCTATTATATCATAATTCAGAAGACCGGCAAGCCTTGCGCTCCCGTAGCCTCCCCTAAGCACGATGACCGCGCGGATCTCCGGCTCGGCAAAGGCGCGGTTGAGGTCGGCGGCACGCAATTCGTCGCTTCCCGCTAAAAACCCGAGGCGGCTTTCGCAGGAGGGAAATATTTCGGGCAAATAGCCCAGACCTGCCACAAATTTGGCGGCGTAGGCAAGCCGCTCGGGCAGTATCGGTGAGCAGGGGGCGACAAGCGCGACCTTATCCCCCTGATGGATGGGCGCTGGCAGAATCATGGCGTTTCATTCCGTTTCGTGTGTTTTTATTATTGAAATTATTATACCATATATTTACGGATTTGTATGAAGGAATATGAAAAAAACTTCTCCTTGCAGGTATTTTGTCTTAGCCCATTGTAAAAGATGGAAATGAAGAAAATCCGGGGATTTGGCAATTTGAATACCTACGTTTTTTCTCCACTCGGGGAAAGGGATAATCTTGCTATTGCGATGTTTCTGTTGCGCCCAAGCCCGTTTAAGTCGCAGCGCGTTGCAGCGAGGGGCGCTGCCCCTGTCTTTTCACATTTCATGTGAAAAGAGCTACCCCGCCAAGGCTCCGCCCTGGACCTGCCAGGAGGAACAAGTTCCCCCTGGACTCCCACGCTCACATTCGTTCGCTAGTTGGGCGCTTCGCGCTTTCTTTTTCTTTTTTTATCAAAGCCCATTCGCCGGAAAATGGACGACGAACGGGCTTTTTTGGTGCTTAGATTGTATACGGGGATAATTATTTCACCGCGTCAAGGAGCGCCTGCACGCGGTCGGTCTTTTCCCACGGAATGTCGAGGTCGGTTCTGCCCATGTGTCCGTATGCCGCGAGCTGTCGGTAGATCGGACGGCGCAGGTCGAGGTCGCGGATAATGGCTGCCGGACGCAGATCAAATGTCTTTTGCACAGCCTCGGAAAGAACGCTGCCGGCAACCTTGCCGGTGCCGAAGGTTTCCACAAAGACCGAAACAGGATGCGCTACGCCGATGGCATAGGCAAGCTGTACCTCGCACTTCTTCGCAAGACCTGCCGCAACAATATTCTTGGCAATATATCGCGCCATGTAGGCGCCCGAACGGTCCACCTTTGTGGGGTCCTTGCCCGAAAAGGCTCCGCCGCCGTGACGCGAATAGCCGCCGTAGGTATCGACGATGATCTTTCTGCCGGTAAGTCCCGAATCGCCCTGCGGACCGCCTATCACGAACCGTCCTGTGGGGTTGACGAAAATCTTCAGCTCGTCGTCCACAAGATCGGCGGGTAGCGTCGGCATGATGACATTTTTTATCACGTCGGCACGGATCTGTTCGAGCGTCGCGCTTGCCGAATGCTGTGTGGAAACAACCACCGTGTCAATGCGCACAGGCGTGCCGTCCTCGGCGTATTCCACCGTGACCTGCGTCTTTCCGTCCGGCTGGAGATAGGGAATCGTGCCGTTCTTGCGCACATCGGTGAGCTTCTTTGCCATCTTGTGCGCAAGCGAAATCGGCAGCGGCATAAACTCCTCTGTCTCGTCGCAGGCAAAGCCGAACATCATGCCCTGATCGCCCGCACCGATCATGTCGATCTCGCTGTCGCTCAGTCCGTTCTGCACTTCGTTGGACTGATTGACGCCCATTGCGATATCCGGCGACTGCTCGTCGATAGAGGTGACGACCGCGCAGGTGTTGCCGTCAAAGCTGGCTTCGTGGCTGTTGTAGCCGATGCCGATGATGACGTCACGGGCGATCTTGGGAATGTCCACATAGCAGTCGGCGGTGATCTCGCCCATGACCGACACATAGCCCGTTGTAACGGTCGTCTCGCAGGCGACGTGAGCCGTCGGGTCAAGCTCTAAAATAGCGTCCAGCACCGCGTCCGAAATCTGGTCGCACACCTTGTCGGGATGTCCCTCTGTCACCGATTCCGATGTAAATAAGTAGTGATTTTTGTCCTTCATTTTTTCTGCTCCTTTTTTTCGAGTGTAGTGTTTTTAAAGTGTGAAGTTTCTAAAAAGTGTGGAGTTTCTGAAAGTGTGGAGTTTCTGAAACTTCACACTCTAAAAAATTCCCCGGTATCTGAGAGACACCGGGGAAATCCATTTTGCTTTTCGCCCCTCATCTCTCGGCTTTCGCCGCAGGAATTGGCACCTTGCCGATTGTGTAAATACATGGCAGGTTGCCGGACTTCATCGGGCCTGAACCCTCCGTCGCTCTTGATAAGGTTTATATTTTGTTTTGTTGCTGTACTCTATTATACAGATTTTACCGCGTATGTCAATAGTCAATCCGCACAGACTGTCCGGACGGTTATTGAATAAATCCGTTGATAATGCGGTCCTCCGCTTCCTTTTCGGTGAGTCCCAGCGTCATCAGCTTCACAAGCTGTTCACCCGCGATCTTGCCGATCGCCGCTTCGTGAATCAGCGACGCGTCGGTGGAATTGGCGCTGATCTTAGGCACGGCGCTGACCGACGCGGAATCCATGATGATCGCGTCACATTCCGTATGCCCCGAGCATTTATTGTTGCCGTTGACGTTGGAAACGTAGAGCTGCTTGCTCTGCTCCCTCGCAACCGAACGCGAAATGACATGCGTGCCGGAATCCTCGCCGTCGAGATCGACCTCAAAGCGTGTCTCCGCGTACTGCTCGCCGTCGGTCATGATTCTCTCGGTGATCTTTAAGACCGCCTTGTCGCCCAGCTTGCCCTTTGTGGTGCGGATGGTGTTGTCCACACCCTGTATCTGCACCGTGTCCATCTCCATATAGCCGCCCTCGGCAATTTCCACTATCGTGGTGGGTTTCATGATGTTTTTGCCGCTCTCGGGCGCCGATTCGCCGTAGTGCTTCTCGCTGTAGAATACCTTGGAATTTTTGCCGATGTGGAAGGAATGGATGCCGTCGTGGGCGCTGTCCTCGTGGCCGTGGTTGTGAATGCCGCAGCCTGCCACAATCTCAACGTCGCAGTTTTCACCGATGTAAAAATCGTTGTAAACCAGATCCTTGATGCCGCTCTGGGTGAGAATGACCGGAATGTGTATCTTCTCCCCCACTGTGCCGTCCTTCACACGGATATCTATGCCCGGCAGATCCTTCTTTGCCGTAATGGTGACATTGGCGCTCGAGCCTTTGGCATAGGGGCTGCCGTCCACCCGCAGGCTGAACGCGCCCGAGAGATTCTCCGCCATGACGCTGATTTTGCTCAGCATATCCAGCTTGTCGCTGCTGATGTTCAATCCGTTCATCTGATCACACCCTCCTTGCACATTCGTATTTCAGTTCGCTGCTCATGAGCATGGGCATGATCTCGTCCTTGCTGCCGACAGCCGCTATCCTGCCCGCCGACAGCAGTATGATCTGCTCGGCAAAGGAAAGAATCCGCTCCTGATGAGAGATGATCATGATGCTGCCGTTTGTCTTTTCGTACATTCTCTCAAATACCTTGATGAGACTCTGGAAGCTCCACAGGTCAATGCCGGCTTCCGGCTCGTCGAATATGGTCAGCTTGGTCGAACGCGCGAACGCCGTGGCTATCTCGATACGCTTGAGTTCGCCGCCCGAGAGCGATTCGTTGATCTCGCGGTCGATATAGTCTCTGGCGCAGAGTCCTACCTCCGAAAGATACGCGCATGCCTCGTCGAGCGTCAGTTCACGCCCTGCCGCTATCGAAATGATGTCGCTCACCGTAATGCCCTTGAAACGCACGGGCTGCTGGAACGCAAAGCTCACGCCGTTTCGGGCACGCTCGGTGATGGTCATGCCCGTGATGTCGGTGCCGTCCAGAAGAATGCTGCCCTCGGTCGGAACGATGATGCCGGCTATGATCTTGGCAAGGGTGGACTTGCCGCTGCCGTTGGGTCCCGTGATGGCGACAAATTTTTTATCCACCGTCAGATTGATGTCGTCAAGTATCGTCTTGCCCTCCGGTGTGACGTAAGACAGATTTTTGATTTGAAGCATTAATTTGATCTTCCTTTTGTAAATACTTTAATATTCATTATATCACACTCTAAGAATGGATTTCAATACCTTTTTAAAATTACTTCCGCCTTCTGTCTTCCCCTTTCTGCCCTCCTGCTTTTTGAAGATACGCGTTTTAAAAATATACACAAAAAATTTGTTGCTTTTATGCGGGTACTGTTATATAATAACAATAGGTGACTGCTTTTTTAATTGTTTATCACTCAATACTCTTTGCTAAAGCCAAAAGGAAGGGATTTTATCTATGAAAGTTTTTGACCTGCAGGGCAACAATACCAATTTTATCAGCGAAATGCTGGCAGGACTTACCTCGTTTGTCACGATAAGTTATCTGCTTGTGCAGTGTCCGGCAATGCTCGGCGGCGGCAGCGTCGCTGCATCTACGGTATATATCGGCATGTGTATTACCTGCTTTATTGGCTGCCTTGCTATGGGCTTGTGGGCTAAACAGCCGTTTATTGTGGGTCCCAGCGTCGGAATGTCCGCTTATGTCGCGGCAACGCTTATGACAGATATGAAATACGACTACTCTGAGGCGCTGGCGATCACTTTTCTGGCTGGCGTCATCTATATCGGTCTTTCGATGGCGGGCGTCGGCGGAATGATTTATTCCTCACTCTCGGGTAGCATGAAAAACGGCATTTCTGCCGGTCTCGGTCTTTACATAGCTATGATCGGTTTCAAAAACTCCGGCTTTTTGACCGGCGGCGACTTGGGGAGCTGGAAAATTGCCGACCTCTCCTCCTGGAATCTCGCTTCCTTCACGGTTCTGGTGATGTTCGCCGGTCTGATTTTTATTGGCATATTCAAGAGATTGGGACTGCCCTTCCCCCCGCTGCTCGGTTTTATCGCCTCCGGCATACTCTATTACGGCGGCGGAAAGTTTTTGAAATTGGTCGATCTTTCCTCCCTTAAACCAAATTTCGGCGGCATCAACAGCAATTTCGGCAAGTGGTACACCGAGGGCTTTCTCAAAAATCTGACCTCCGGCATGTACGGTCTGTTTTCCGGTCTGAAGCCCGATCTGAAAATCATTCTCACGCTCGTCATCACTGTGCTGATCTGCGCCCTGTTCAATTCGACCGAATCGGTCGGCGTCGTCTATTCCATTGCCAAAAATCACGGCAGGCTCGACGATAACGGCAACTTCGGCGCTCTTAAAAATACGCTTGCTTCCAATGCGTCCGCTTCCACTTTGGGTACCCTTTTCGGCTTCCCGATGGTTTCGGTCGCTCCTGAATCCACCGCGGGCATCTGCGCTCAGGGTAAATCCGGGCTTACTTCCGTGACCGCCGGCGTGCTCTTCCTGCTCGCCGCCTTCTTTGCCCCCGTCGTTACATACATTCCTGCCGCGGTGACAGCATGCATTATGGTCTACATCGGCTTCACCATGCTCGGCGCCGTTAAGGAAATCGACTGCGGCGACATCGGCGAAGGTATTCCGGCTCTGCTCACTATTATTTTGATTCCGCTGACCTCCTCCATTATCGACGGCATCGCTCTTGGGATCATTCTGCATGTGGTCGTCAATATCTGCACACTGAAGCTCAAGGCCGTCAAGCCTATCGAATTGATCGTTGCCTTCCTGTTTGGACTGCAATATTTCTATCTGTGATATCTGGTGATATTTTGTATTTACGCCGCTGTCCGGCTTGGCTCTTTGTCATTGCCCGACAGCGGCTTCTTTTTGCCTGCAAAAAGATTTCCTGACTTTGTAAAAAAATTAACGAGTTGTTCTGGAATTTTGCTCTTGCATGTGTTATGATAATCATGTGACTTATTTTTTGTCCGCAATGATATTTACGGAGGTATGATTTATCATGCGTTTTCCCGTTTTGGCAAAAATATTGGCGCCTGTGCTTGCCGTGGCGTTCCTCTCCGGATGCAGCACGCAGTTCTTCAACGGCGACAGGCAGCTGATGCGTCCCCCTTACCCCGCGGGTGAGGAGCGAAATATTCAGGAGGAGCTGACCAAAAGTCTCGGCAGCTTTACCCTTAAATATCCCAAAAGCGGCAGCTATCGCTCCGCTATCGTCAGAACCGATCTGACAGGCGACGGCAAAAATGACGCGCTCGTCTTTTTCCGCCAGGACGAAACCAAGCCCATTTCGCTCGCGCTGCTCTCTCAGGACAACGGAAAGTGGCAGTTCGTCTCCAAAAAGGAGGGGGAAGGCGGCGAGATCGACCGCGTGCTTTTCGGCGACATCAACTGCGACGGTAAAAATGAAATTATCGTCGGCTGGACCATTTACAGCAGCGGACTGAATATTATTTCCGCCTACAGCCTGCAGGACAACGCCCTTACCGCTATCGACGTCAAGGAATACTCCGAGTCAAAGGCTGCCAATATCTCGGTGGCTTACACCGACATGCAGCTCTACGATTTTGACAACGACGGTTCGGACGAGATCATTGCTTCCTACCTCAATCTGTCAGAGGTGACCGCGACCGCCAAGCTCATAGAGTGCCACAGAGGGATCGACAACGCGTACACCATGAGCGTTACCGACACCGCGCCGCTTGACGGACACGTGCTGTATTACGCCGACGCAAAGGTCGCCAAGCTCACCGACGACAAAATATACGGCGTGTCGCTCGATGGCTACAAGGACAATTCCACCATGATTACGGAATATATCTATTGGAACAGCCAGAGCGGCGACCTGGAAACCCCCTTCTACAACGCCGATGAACAGGCTGTATTGGGTACCGTCCGCAATGTCAATGTCACCTCGCGCGATATTGATTCCGACGGCGTGATGGATATTCCCGTGACAGAATACCTGCCGGGGTATGATCACACATCAGAGGAACCGATGTACCTGACGCTGTGGTACAATGTCGATTTCGGCGCCAAGGGCTACACCTTCCTCAACAAAAAGAAGAACATCATCAATCTCTCGGAAGGCTACAGCATTACGTGGCAGTCCGCCTGGGACAACAAAATCACCTGCCGTCTGGACGAGAAAAACCGCATACTCTATTTCTACAGGTACCAAAAAGACCGCTTCGCGTTCAGCGAGGAGCTTTTCCGCATAAAGGTATTCACTCAGACCGAATGGAAGAATGACAATCACGACCCGAAGTATGCCGTCATTCTCAACAGTACACATGAGACGGTCTGTGCTGCGCTGTTCTCCAGCGACCAGAATTTGGTGGATCAGAATACCGTTAAGTCCGCTTTTTCTTTGATTTGACATGATACTTTTTATTTACAAACATTATTCTGAAGGGACGATTTATTATGAAAAAAATACTTGTGGCTGAGGACGAGGACGCTATCAGAGAATTTGTGGTGATCAACCTCAAACGCTCGGGATACGACGTTTACGACGTCAACAACGGAAGCGACGCTGTGGAGGCTTATGACAAGGCAAACGGCGATTTTGACATCGCGCTGCTTGACGTGATGATGCCCGGAATGGACGGCATCTCGGTCTGCCGCGAGCTTCGCCGCCGCAACAGCAATTTAGGCATTATCATGCTCACCGCCAAATCGCAGGAGATGGACAAGGTCAACGGTCTGATGAACGGCGCGGACGATTACATAACCAAGCCGTTCAGCCCAAGCGAGCTGATGGCGAGGGTGGACGCGCTTCATCGCCGCGTCATTCTCAGCGAGAGCAACGACCGCTCCTTCCGCGAGGAGCTGCGCTCCGGCAGCTTCGTCCTCAATCTGCGCAACCGCACCCTCAGCAAGAACGGCGAACTCGTCGAGCTGACGCAGGTGGAATTTCAGATCATGGAGTATTTCTTCTCCAATCCCCGCACCGCTCTCAGCCGCGACGATATCCTGAAGCATGTATGGGGCGACGGCTTCTTCGGCGAGGAAAAAATTGTCGACGTCAATATCCGCCGTCTCCGCATGAAAATCGAGGAAAAACCCTCTTCCCCACGCCACATCGTCACCGTCTGGGGTCTCGGCTACAAGTGGGAAGCGTGAGCGCTCGCCGCAGCCGCGGCTCGCTAAGAGAATAGAGAATAGTGATAGGGGGAATGTCAATTGCCTGATATGTTAGACAATGCAAACAATACGAACAATTCCAACGGTTCCGACGAAAAAAGCGGCTTTTTCGATAACATAAAAAACTCCAAGCTCGGAGAAAAGACCGGCAAATTCTTTGAGGCGTTCGGCAGAATGATGAAACACCTCTTTCTGCCGTACAGGGAAATGATCAGGGGCAAGGGCATTACACGCCGGTGGCTCTTTACCACCTTTTCGCTGCTCGGTACGATGCTGATTGCTATTTTCATTATTTCCGTGTCGCTGATCAACAGCTTCTATTACAACAACATTCAGCAGATCATCGAACAGCGCACTTCGGTTATGTCGGAATATTTCGCCCAGACCGCCTTCAATTCCTATACCGCTATGAACGAAAACGACTACCGCCTCTCCGCGCAGTCCTTCGTCGAGGGATTTGCCGACAAGGACAAGATGGAATTGCAGTTCATCAACGGCAGGGGCAGCACCCTGGTCACCTCCACCGGCTTCGAGCCGCCTGCCGGTCAGCCAAAGCCGGACTATGACGCAGCCTGCAAAACCGGCGACCACGGCACCTGGAACGGCTACAACGAAAACAATGAGCATGTCTATGCCGTATCCTACATTCTTGATCTGCCCAACTACAAGGGCTACAGAGCGATCCGCATGATCGTCTCGCTTGAGCCGACAGACGACGCCGTTCGCAGCAATATCATTCTGATTTTTGTGATCATGCTGGTCGTGCTGCTCTTTATCTCGCTGTCAAGCTCCTACTTTATCCGCTCCATTGTCAATCCCGTCAAGACGATCACCAACATCGCCGGAAACATTGCCGGAGGCGATTTCTCCATACGCCTCGAAAAGCAGCACGACGACGAGATCGGCGACCTGATGGATTCCATTAACGCGATGGCTGCCGAGCTGGCACTGAGCGAAAACGCAAAGAACGACTTTATTTCCTCCGTCTCCCACGAGCTTCGCACGCCGCTCACCGCCATCAAGGGCTGGAGCGAAACGGTGCTGATGTGCGGCACCGAGGACGAAGCTATGATCAAGCGCGGCATGGGTATCATTATCAAGGAAACCGAACGCCTGAGCGGTCTGGTGGAACAGCTTCTGGATTTCTCCCGCATGCAAAGCGGCAGAATGGTGATGAATTTCCAGATGCTCGACATCATCGCGGAGATCGATGACGTGGTATTCATGTTTGCCGAAAAGGCACGCACAGAGGACAAACGCCTTACATTCTACGAGCCGGAACAGGCGATCCCCGTCATGGGCGACCGCGACAAGCTCAAACAGGTCATTATCATTGTCATCGACAACGCCATGAAATACAGCGAATCCGGCGGCGAGATTTACGTTTACACCTCGGTGGAAAACGACATGCTCACCATCGGCGTGCGCGACCACGGCTGCGGCATTCCTGCCGATCAGCTGCCCAAGGTCAAGCAGAAATTCTACAAGGCGAACACCGCCAAGGGCGGCTTCGGCATCGGTCTTGCCGTGGCTGACGAAATTATCCGCAAGCACAACGGCGAATTTGTCATTGACAGCGTGGAAGGAGAAGGCACCAATGTCAGCATTATCCTTCCGGTTGCCAGACAGAACAGCATGATCGAAATTGCCTCCCCTGCCGACAAAAATTCAACAGAGAGCGAAGGTTCAGACAATGAGTAAAGATAAAAAAACCAAGACAAAATACACCTCCATCGGCGGTCAGGCGCTGATCGAGGGCGTTATGATGCGGGGACCAAAGAACACCGCAATGGCTGTCCGTTCGCCCGACGGCTCCATTCAGGTGGAAAATGTGGACTGTCCCCTGCCCTCCGAACGCCCTTCGGTATTCAAAATTCCCCTTCTGCGCGGCATGTATTCCTTCTTTGACTCCATGCGCGTCGGCTCCAAAACGCTCATGCGTTCGGCGGAGCTTGCCGGAGAAGCCGACGAGGACGAGGAGCTTTCTCCCTTTGAGCAGAAGCTCAACGATATCTTCGGGGAAAAGCTCTTTGGAGCGCTGATGACGCTGGCGATGGTTTTAGGCATGGGACTTGCGATTCTTCTCTTTTTCGTGGTGCCGACCGCCTGCTACACCGGACTTGCCAAGCTCTTTCCCGTGCTGGAGGGCAATATCCTCTGGCGCTCGGTCTTTGAGGGCGTTTTCAAAATCGTGATCTTTGTGCTGTACATTTTCCTCTGCACCCGCATGAAGGATATGCACAGGGTATTTGAGTATCACGGCGCTGAGCACAAGACGATTTTCTGCTACGAGGCAAAGCAGGAGCTTACGGTGGAAAATGTGCGCAAATTCAGGCGCTTTCATCCCCGCTGCGGCACCAGCTTCCTCATCGTCATGCTGATCATCGGCATTGTGGTGGGCTTCTGCATTCAGACCGACGTGATCTGGCTGCGCACCCTTATCAGACTTGCCTGCCTGCCGCTGGTCATGGGCTTCGGCTATGAGATCATCCGCTTCTGCGGCAAGCACGACAATCTTCTCACCAAAATACTCTCCGCGCCCGGCATGTGGATGCAGCATATCACCACCTTCGAGCCGAGCGATGATCAGATCGAATGCGCTATCGCAGCCATGAAGGCTGTCATTCCCGAAAACACTGAAGGAGAAATCGTCTGATGAACAACAGCTGCACCGTCAGGGAAGCATATGATCAGGGCAAAAATACGTTATCACGGGCAGGGCTGCAAAGTCCTGCCTTTGATGCGTTAATGCTCTTTGAAATGGCATTCGGCATCGGCGACCGCGCGTCCCTCGCCATTCACGGCGGCGAGACGGCAGACCCCGCTAAACTGGAATTCTTCGACGAGCTGATCATCCGGCGCACGCGCGAGCCGCTGCAATACATTCTCGGGCGCTGGGATTTTGACGACATGGCGCTGTGTGTGGGCGAGGGCGTTCTTGTGCCGCGTGAGGACACACTGACGCTTGTGGAAACGGCTTGCGACTGGCTGAAAGATAAGCCTTCGCCGCGCGTGCTGGATCTCTGCGCCGGCAGCGGCGCCGTCGGTCTGGCAATTGCCCGGAGGATTCCTTCCGCCGAGGTCACCTGCATTGAAAAATCGCCCGACGCGCTGCGCTATCTGCGGCGCAACATTGAACAATTCGGTCAGGGCAGAGTGCTTTGTCAGGAGGGGGACGTGCTGCTTCCGCCGGCGTTGCGTCAGCCATTCGACTGCCTTGTTTCCAACCCCCCCTACATTCCCGCGCGCGACATAGACGGGCTTGCGTGGGAAGTTCACTGTGAGCCGCGAATGGCTCTCGACGGCGGCAGCGACGGTCTGGATTTTTACAGGGCAATCTGTTCGCTCTGGAAGCCGCTTGTTCGGGACGAGGGCTTGATTGCCTTTGAGATAGGATACGACATCCGCGAAGGCGTTACGCAAATAATGGAGCAGAACGGCATAGTTCGGATTGGCGCAGCAAAGGACTTTAGCGGTATCGACAGGTGTGTTTTTGGTACAGCCGTTTCATAAATGCAAATTTTACTGTTGCATTTTTCGCAGAAATGATATATAATAGTGGCAGAATCAAAGCAAAGGATGGATTTCAAAATGGCAGTAGATAAAAAAAAGGCGCTCGAAACGGCGCTCGCAAGCATAGAAAAGCAGTTCGGCAAGGGCGCCGTTATGAAGCTCGGGCAGAATTCCGCTCTCAACGTCGAGGCAATCTCCACAGGTTCGCTCGGTCTTGATCTCGCGCTCGGAATCGGCGGTCTGCCGAGGGGAAGAATTATCGAGATGTACGGTCCTGAATCCTCCGGCAAGACCACATTGGCGCTGCACTGCATTGCAGAAGCCCAGAAACAGGGCGGTATTGCCGCGTTCATCGACGTGGAGCACGCGCTTGACCCGGTCTACGCACAGGCACTTGGCGTGGACATCGACAATCTGCTGGTATCTCAGCCTGACAACGGCGAACAGGCGCTTGAAATTACAGAAGAACTGGTGCGTTCCGGCGCGATCGACGTTATCGTGGTCGACTCGGTTGCCGCGCTCGTTCCCCGCGCCGAGGTGGAAGGCGACATGGGCAGCGCATTCGTCGGAATGCAGGCGCGTCTGATGAGTCAGGCGCTTCGCAAGCTGACCAGCGCTATCGGCAAGTCCAACTGCGTGGCTATCTTCATCAATCAGCTGCGCGAGAAGGTGGGCGTTGTCTACGGCAATCCCGAAGTCACTCCCGGCGGCCGTGCGCTCAAATTCTACAGCTCGGTGCGTATCGAAATCCGCAAGGGGGAGGCGCTCAAATCCGGCTCCGACGTGATCGGTAACCGCACAAAGGCTAAGGTCGTCAAAAATAAAATTGCACCTCCCTTCCGCACTGCCGAATTTGACATTATGTACGGCGAGGGAATCAGCCGCACGGGAGAGCTTCTTGACCTCGCGGTGGAGCTTGGCATTGTCAAAAAGGGCGGCGCGTGGTTCTCCTACGGCGAGACAAAGCTCGGACAGGGGCGCGACAATTCCAAAACTTACTTCGTTGAACACCCCGAAGTGGCGCAGGAAATTGAAGAAAAGGTTCGTGAAAACGCCGAAAAGCTGATCAACAAGCACAAGGCGGCTAAATCCGCAAAGAAATCCGAAGGCGAAGGCGAAAGCGAATCCACCGAAGCTGCCGAAACGCAGGAATTTGAGGTGCCGCCGGCAGAAGCACCTGCCGAGCCGGAGAGCAATATGATCGACGATATTCCCATTCCTGAGGAATTCATCGACAATGTGAAGCCCTCCAAACGCAAGAAGAACATTGACATCTCGGTTGACTGATCATGCTGATCACAGAGCTTAGACCCCAAAAGGGACATCTGGTGGGACTGTATTCCGATGGAGAGCTTATTGTGTCGATTGACAGCGACATTGTCGCCGAAAAAGCTATCAAGCCGATGAGGGATTATCCTGTGGAGACATTGCAGGAGCTTCTCACCCAGTCGCAGCTCAGACGGGCAAAGGCAAGGGCGCTCTACCTGCTGGAATTCAGGGATTATTCCCGCCGTGATATGAAAACCCGTTTGAAAAGGGACGAGGAATTCGATGAAGATTCCGCCGAAGCCGCTGTGGAATATCTGACCGAAATCGGAGCGATCGACGATTCACGCTACGCGGAAAACATGATTCGCCACCTCATCAGCCAGAAGCATTACGGCAGGCGGCGGATCATGCAGGAGCTTGCGGGCAAGGGCATTGAACGCACCACGGCGGAAGAGGCGCTGGAACCGTTCGACACCGACGAGCAAGCCGCCATTCTCGACCTGCTGCAAGGCAGATTCAGCCGCGACCTCGGCGACGAAAAGGGCATTCGGCGTACGGTTGCCACCTTGCAGCGTTACGGCTACAGTACAGGCGATATTTACGACGCGCTAAGGACGTACGGTGACACTCTGCAGGAATCAAGAGACGAATGTGAATGAGAGAGTACAAAATCATTATAGGTGAGTCCATCGGTGATATTCGGCTGGGTATGACGAGCAGGGAGGCGCAAGCCCGCCTCGTGGAATACAAGGAAAACAATTACCAGCCCTATGGCGGTAGCCGGATGGTACACGAGAGCATCTCAGAGGATTTTATTGTATCTTACAACGAGCATGACAGAGTGGACTTCATCTGCTTTAACAACTTCACAGAAGCGATGGTGACGCTCGACGACTTGCCGCTGAGTGAAATAGGCTGCTTTGAGCTTTTCACAAAAATACACGACCTTGATCCGGAAGCGGAAGTGGATTCGGAAGGATTTATCAGCAATGCGCTCGGATTTGGTGTGACATTTGTCACCGAATCATTGACCGATAGCAACGGACGAGAACATATTTGCGAGATGTTTGACACGCTGCAGGTCGTGACAAAAGATTTCTGGAAAGAAAACTGAATAAAAAGGGCGCGGTTTGTAACTTGACGATCACAAACCGCGCTTTGTTTTGCTTGAAATTAAAAATATAATGAGATGTTATATAATGCAGTTTCTACTGTAAAACTCCACACTTCACACTTCACACTTCACACTCCACACTTCACACTTTATGAAGGCTTCACACTTTTTGAAGGGCTCCCCACTAATTTTAAGTTCTGTAGTCGCCGTTGATTCTGACGTAATCATAGGTGAGGTCGCAGCCCCATGCCTTGGCGTATGCGTCGCCCTGATGCAGGTCGATGTGGATGAAGATTTCGTCGGCGGAGAGAATCTCCTCGGCTTTTTCTTCGGAGAATTCTATGCCCGCGCCGTCACGGTAGACCTCGACCCGTCCGTATTCGGAGGACATAGCCACTTCCATCCTGTCTATGTCAAAATCCGCTTCGGCATAGCCGATGGCGCAGAAGATTCTGCCGCAGTTCGCGTCCCTCCCGAACATCGCGCTTTTCACCAGCGGGGAGCGGATGACACTCCTCGCGACGGTAATCGCCGTGTCGAGATCAGGTGCGCCGGCGCAGGTACATTCGATCAGCTTGCTTGCGCCCTCGCCGTCCTTGGCAAGCATTCTGGTCAGATTCATCATGACATAATACAGCGCGGATTTGAAGTTTTCATAGTCCTCGCCCTCGGAAGTTACTTGGGGATTGCCTGCAAGACCGTTTGACATGAGCAGCACGCAGTCGTTGGTGGAGGTGTCACCGTCCACGCTCAGGCAGTTGTAGGTCACTTTCACCACGTCGGAAAGCGCCTTTTGCAACAGCGCAGAGCTGACTGCCGCGTCGGTGGTGATGAAATTCAGGGTGGTCGCCATGTTGGGGTGAATCATGCCGCTGCCCTTCGCCATGCCGCCCATTTTGCAGGGCTTGCCGCCCAGCTCGAATGTCACAGCGATCTCCTTCATCACCGTGTCGGTGGTCATGATGGCGTTTGCCGCCTTTTGGTTGCCCTCATAGGAGAGTCCTGCCGCCAGCTCTTCGACGTGTTCGGCAATGGGCTCGATGGGAAGAATCTGAGCAATTACGCCGGTGGAGGCGACGACGATTTCTTCCGGCGCGATTCCGAGAGCCTTTGCCGCAAGCTCACACATGGCTTCCGCCTTTTCCACACCGTCGGCGTTGCAGGTGTTGGCGTTCTTGCTGTTGGCGATGAAGCCGCGTGTTCTGCCGCCCATCGCGGCGAGGTGATTCTTGGTCACCAGAAGCGGCGCGCCCTTGACCTTGTTGGTGGTGTAGACCGCGGCGGCGTTGCACAGCACGTCGCTGACCACCAAACCGAGGTCGTTTTTATTTTTGTCCTTATTCAGACCGCAGTTGAGTCCGTTCGCCTTGAAGCCTTTTGCGGCGCAGACGCCGCCCTCCACCGTTTGGAACTCCTTCGGGATAATTCCGTTGATTGTGTTTGCCATTTTTTCTCAATCCTCAAAAATATATTTCTTGAAATAATTCTCCGCGTTGCGTGAGAATATCTTTTTTACCAAATCCTCGCTGTAATTCAGCCTTAAAAAGTGCTCGTACAGCTCGCCCATAGATTCAATGCCGCTCATATCGGGCGGTATGTCGCAGCCGTCGAAATCGCTCCCCAGACAGAGGCAGTTTTCGCAGCCTAAGGAAAGCATGTATTCCGCGTGGCGCAGAATATCGGTCATATGCGCGTTTTCGTCCTCCCGCAGAAAGCCGACGTAGAAATTCAAGCCGATGACGCCGCCGCGGGAACTGATAATCGAGATCATATCGTCGGTGAGGTTGCGGGCGTTGCCGCACAGCTTGCGGGCGTTGGAATGGCTGGCGACAAAGGGAGCTTCGCTGATCTCGGCGACGTCGTAAAAGCCCGCGTCCGAGAGATGCGACACGTCCACCGCCATGTGCAGCCGGTTCATCTCGCGCACCGCATTCCTGCCGAAATCGGTGAGTCCTCTCCCCTTCTCCGCCCGAATGCCGTCGGCAAGCTCGTTGGAATCGTTCCATGTGAGGGTGATGAGCCGCACGCCGTCATTGTAAAGCGACTGCACCCGTTCGATTTTTCCGGCAAGAGCCGAGCCGCCTTCCACCGAAATAATCGCGCGGCATTTCGCGGCATTGTCGTGGAAGCCGTCTGAATCATTTGCAATGACGAATTCCCGCGGAAATATCTTCGCCTGTCTGTGAAGATAATCGCGCACCCGTTCGTAATGCCTCTCGGCGGCTTCGCCCCGGTATTCGTCCGGCATGAAGATGGCAAACACCTGCCGCCAGTTGTTCAGATATCCGGCTCTTGCAAGCGAGATGTGACGCGCGCCCTTGTTGATATCCGCGCCGCCCAGCTTGGTGGCACATTCAAAGGCGGTGTCACAGTGCAGGTCAAATAAATCCATTGTTTTGTTCATCAACCTTTGTATTCGGGTATGCCCTCTATTTTTTTGAGAAAGCTCCTGCGATGCACAGGCGACGCGCCGTACTGTCTGAGCAGCTCTATGTGCAGCGCCGTGCCGTAGCCCTTATGCATGGCAAAGCAATACTGCGGGTACTGCCCGTCCACCTCCAGCATGAAGCGATCCCTGCTCACTTTTGCCAGAATGGACGCGCAGGCGATGCTCATGGAAAGCCCGTCGCCCTTGACGATGGTGCGGCAGGGTATGGAAATCTGCGGCGGCTGCCGGTTGCCGTCGATCAGGCAGATATCCGGCTTCCGCTTGAGTCCCGAAACTGCCTTGTACATGGCAAGATAGGTCGCCTGCAATATATTGATTTCGTCAATGGTTTTCTCGTCCACCGAAGCGATGCAATAATCCGCGGCTTCGGAGATGATCACGTCGAAAAGCGCCTCGCGCTTCTTTTCGCTGAGCTTCTTGGAATCGTTGGCACCCTCGATGATCTGCCCTTTATGCAGCACTACCGCTGCCGCGAAAACAGGTCCCGCAAGCGGTCCTCTGCCGGCTTCGTCCACGCCGCACACCACAAGGCTGCCGCCTTCCATCGCTTCGTTTTCATATTTGAGCCAGTCTATCGGCTCCTTTGGTTCTCTCAGTTTTTTTACCAAAACTCAACACTCCGTTTGGTCTTTTGTGCATTCGCCTGTTCCCGTTGATATCTTTGGCGCATCGTGCCGCAGGTCGAGGTGCATTGCTCTTGTTTTGAATGCGTTTTATGAGTCCGCGCAAATCGCCTTCCGGCTCTTGCGCTGCTGCGTCGTGCGCTCGCTTCGCTCGCGCCTTGCCGCGTCGGTATTCGCCCGGGCGCGTTTGTTTATTTGGCGCGTCGTGCCGCAGGTCGAAGTGCATGGCTCTTGTTTTGAATGCATTTTATGAGTCCGCGCAAATCGCCTTCCGGCTCTTGCGCTGCTGCGTCATGCGCTCGCTTCGCTCGCGCCTTGCCGCGTCGGTATTCGCCCGGGCGTGTTTGTTTATTTGGCGCGTCGTGCTCGGTCGGCTTTAAAAAGCATCCCTCGTGGTGGCTCTGCCCCCACCACCCCGGCAAGGGCGCTGCTTTGGGAAAAAGACCCGGCAGGGAACCAGTCCCCTGCACCCCGCGCTCGCATTCGCTCGCTAATTGGCGCTGCGCGCTTGCTTTTTTCTTTTTTTTCTTATTTTTTTATTCTTCCGGCAGTTCAAGGGTGATTCTGCCTAATTTGCCGCCGCGGTATTCGTCCATGATCATCACCGATACGCGCTCGTAATCTGTCTCGCCGCCCCGCATGATGATGCCCCGCTTCTTCGCAATCAGTTCCATGACCTCGATCGGCTGCATGCCCTCCACGCTCTCCAGCTTATACCGCTCACACAGCCGCTCCGGATAGTATCGGCTCATGTAACCCAACAAATCAAGACACAGCGTCTCGATATCCACTACCGCGTCCTTCACCGCGCCTGTAAAGGCAAGCTTGCGCCCGACCTCCGGATCGTCGAATTTCGGCCACAGCACCCCCGGCGTGTCCAGCAGCTCTATTCCGCCGCCGATCGTGAACCATTGGTTCCCACGCGTGACGCCCGGTCGGTCGGCTACCCTCGCCTTGCCGCCCTTCGCCATGCGGTTGATGAAGGACGACTTACCCACATTCGGTATGCCTACCACCATCAGCCGAATGCTCCTGCCGCCCATGCCCTTTGCCTTCCACTGGGCAATCTTGTCGGACAGCAAGCTCCGCACCTCGTCCGCAAAGCGATTGAGTCCCTTACCCGTCTTGCAGTCGCAGGCGATTGCCTTTGCGCCGCGCCTCGCAAAATAGTCCATCCAGCGTGCAGTTGCCGCGCTGTCCGCAATATCTGCCTTGTTCAGCAGAACGATCCTCGGACGGTGCGAAGTGATCGCGTCAATCTCCGGGTTGCGGCTGCTCATGGGAATGCGCGCGTCGATGATCTCCACCACGCCGTCCACCAGCTTGATACATTCCTCCATGCGGCGGCGTGTCTTGGTCATGTGACCGGGATACCAGTGGATATTCTGCGTGTTTTCAGAAAATTCCGCGTCCGAAACGCTTGGGGCAGAAGCTGTTTTCCGGGGTGTTTGATTGCCCCGTTTCCCCTGTGAGTCGAATTCGCCCATCAGTCCAGACCTCCGACTCTCTCAAAGGGGTAGATTCTGAATATCGCCTTGCCCATAATGTATTTTTCCTCCACCATGCCTAAACCGGGGTCGCGGCTGTCGAAGGAATCGTTGCGGTTGTCCCCCATGACGAAAACCTTTCCCTTGGGAATGGTCAGGGGATATTCATACGATTCGCCCGAGCGCTGGATATCCTGATCTAAAATGTAGGGTTCGCTGATCTTTACGCCGTCAACCGTGACCTCGTCCTTCTCCGCGTCCACTGAAATGGTCTGCCCCTCTACCGCTATCACTCGCTTGATGAGCGGCTCGTTGTCATGCGAATTGGGCTGCGTGATGACGACGATGTCGCCGTTTTGCGGTGTGTAAAAAAGGCTGTTGAGCACAATTCTGTCGCCTGAAGTCAGCGTGGGATTCATGGAAGGTCCCGATACGCTCACTACGCGGAAAAGAAATGTGAAAAGTATGACCACTATCGCAAGCGCAAAGGCGACTGCCTCCAGCCATTCATAAATTTCCACCACAAATCTGCCGGGCTGATTTTCCTGATTGTTTGTTCTTTCGCTCATGTTGATCCTCCGTTGCTTTTTTATTATTTGGATGAAAAATAAACATTTCTATTATTATAATACTTTTTCGGCTGTATGGGAAGATGATTTTGAAAAATATTTTATTTTTTTATAAAAAATAAAAGGGACACCGTCCAAAAACAAAACAGTATCCCTTTATTTGAAGCCTTTTTGATGTAGGTAAGAAGTGTTTGTGTTAAATTACTTCTTGATGAGCTCCTTGACCTTGGCAGCCTTGCCGACGCGGTCACGCAGATAGTAGAGCTTGCTTCTTCTGATCTTACCGTGACGGACTACCTCGATGCGGTCAACTGCGGGAGCATTCACGGGGAATACTCTCTCGACGCCGACGCCGTAGGACACGCGGCGGACGGTGAATGTCTCGGAAATGCCGCTGCCTCTGCGGGCAATAACGGTACCCTCGAACATCTGGATTCTTTCCTTCTCGCCTTCACGGATCTTGACGTAGACCTTGACAGTGTCACCGATCTCAAACTGGATCGGCTCTGCTCTCATGCTGTCTGCTGCGATGGACTTCAATGCTTCTGCTGCGTTCATTAAAAAAACCTCCTGATTTTTTCAGACATTCATGCGGCGCTCAGAAGCGCCCAGAGGAATATCCGCTTTGATAATTGCGCGGTTACGCGCTGACAAATCCCCAGCTCACGCCGAAAGAGAACGCCGTGAGTCGGATAAGCTGCCGGAACGATTGAATTAAATGACCGACAACTCAAACATTATAACACACTTGTTTGGCAAATGCAATACTTTTTTTACATTTTTCAAGGGAATTATTTTTTTGTTTTGCCCTGCATAATAATTACTGCTCAGAGCCGCCGGAATTCTGCTCGCGGTGTTTTTCGCTGTTTTTTTTGCTGTAATTCGGCTTGCCCCTGTTGCCGCGCGGTTTGGAATTGCTGCCCTTGGGATTGCTGCCCTTTGCCGGCTTATCCTCGCGGACCGGCTGTGTCTCGCGCTGTTCCTGCGGTTTGCCGCCCTTGCGCCCCTGATTTCTGCGCTCCGGTCGCCTGCCCGGACGGCGTGAATAATTCTGCCTGCGGGAACGGTGTGCGTCATCGTCGGATTCCTCCGTGACAATGGCTCCGCCCGAAAGACTTTCTTCAAAATCCATGCCTTCATATTCGGGCAGCGGCTTGCCCGCGCTATGCGGCTTTTCCTCCGGTTCGGGCGCGGAAGGCTTTTTTTGCTCCGGCGCTTCGCCCGGCTTGTGTACGTCAGCTACGCGGAAGGTCTTGGGCGGCGCTTCATTCATGCTGTCAAGACGCACCTTGACCTTGCCGGCGATCAGCTCACGGTCGACTATCACGCCCGGTCCCTCCGGCGTCATTACCGCCGAGCCTACCTGCGGCATGGTGCGCATGAGATCCTCGTACGCGTTCTGCTCGTGCTTCAGGCAGCACATGAGCCTTCCGCAGGTGCCGGAAATCTTGACCGGGTTGAGCGACAAGCCCTGCTCCTTTGCCATCTTGATGGACACCGACTGAAAATCCCCCATGAACTGCTTGCAGCAGAAGGGTCGTCCGCAGACGCCCAGTCCTCCCAGCATCTTGGCTTCGTCGCGCACGCCAATCTGGCGCAGCTCTATCCTCGCGTGGAACACGCTGGCAAGATCCTTGACCAGCTCGCGGAAGTCAACCCGCCCTTCGGCGGAAAAATTAAAGACGATCTTGCTGTTGTCAAAGGTACATTCCACTTCCAGCAGGTTCATATCCAGTCCGTGCGCCTTGATCTTCTGATTGCATATGTCAAATGCCTTTTTTGCCTTGATCTTGTTTTCCTTCAGCCGCGCAAGATCCGCATCGTTTGCCTTGCGTATGATGGTCTTGACCTCGCGGTTGAATTCGCTGTTGTCTATCTCGCGGCGATCCATCACCACTTCGCCGCATTCAGTGCCGCGAACCGTCTCTACGATGACGTGACAGCCCGGTTCCAGCTTCTCTTCATTCGGGCGGAAGTAGTATATCTTGCCGCCCTCCTTGAATCTGACTCCTATTATCTCAGACATTTCTTCCTCCGTTATTGCAATATAATCGCAAGCCTTGTATTGAAAAGCGGCATGCTTATATTGATTTTGAGCATATCGCTCAGTTCGTTGATTGAGTCTATCCGCTCCATGATGGCTTCGGGTGAAAGCACCGTTCCCAGCCGGAGCGCCTGACTGTCCGGCGATTCCAGCGTGTCCTGCGCCCCTACCGCCGCCATCAATGCACAGCGCAGCTTTTCGCAGAGTATGCCGCACACCATGCCCCCCATCGCTCTGTCCCTGCCGATGGCGGCGCATTTGACAGCAAGCGCAAGCTCGCTGCCCGAACACATGGCTTCTATGATGCCGCCGGCTATCGTGTCTGCCTTCTGCGCCGCCTGCGAAGCGCTCTCGCTCCCCAGCAGCCGCAGCGCCTCACCGATATTGCCGCCGCTCGTGACGCAGGCGTTCAGCGCCGACTGCTGATCCGCCGCCTTCATCACCTCCGCGATGAAACGCGCCCCCTCGTGCGGCTCCACCGGATTGAGCGTGATGATCCTGCCGCGCGAACGTATCGTGGTGAGCAGATTCATCGCCGAGCGGCAGGTCATCACAAACACCACATGCGGCGGCGCTTCCTCGAATATTTTGAGAAAGGCGTTCTGCGCCGCGGGCAGCATATTGTCGCAGTCCTCTAAGATAAAGACCCGCTTTTCGGCTTCGTTCGGCGCTATCATCGCGTCCTTGCGCATGGAACGTATCGACTCAATGGAAATCGCGTTGATCTTGCCGCTGCCGACCACAATCATCAGGTCGGGGTGAATATTCTCCCGTATCTTGCGGCAGTGTTCACACTCGCCCGACAGCGGCTGGCGGCAGCTGCACATCGCGCCCCTTGCAATCAGCCGCGCAAAGGTGGATTTGCCCAGACCGTCCGCTCCTTCTATAATAAAGGCGTGCGGCAGTCTGCCGCTTTCCACCATGCCTCCCAGCGTGCTCACCGCGTCGGCATTTCCGCAGAACCGGCGCGCGATCCTCTGCGCTGTGGGGCAGGATTCGGCTGCGCTCAGCATTTAATGAAATTCTCCACGTCGAGCACGAATATCGCCGCGCCTCCGACCGTGACCTCGACAGGCACGCTCTTGAACAGCGTGAAGTCAAATTCCGTCTCGTCCCCTATGACCTGCTTTCTCTTATGCGAGAAGGTCTTGATGATGCCGATGACCTCCTCCACCTTGGCATCGTCGGTGCCGATGAGAAAGGTGGTGTTTCCGGCTTTGAGGAACCCTCCTGTGGTGGAGAGCTTGGTGGCAATATGTCCCTTTGCGGTGAGGTTGTTGGCAACAGCCGCGCTGTCGTCATTGTTGACTATCGCAAGCAAGAGTTTCATGATGGTATAACCCCTTTGTAAGTTCGGATAAATATGCGCCGTGAATCGCGCATACAGTTATTCTATCACATTTATGCGCGTAATGCCAGTCTTTAACAGAATGTTTACGCATTTTTCGTTAATTTCCTCTCCCGGCATCACCACAGGAACCCCGGGCGGACAGGGACAAGCCACTTCCGCCGCAACAAAACCGTATGCCATCTCTGTGGGAATGGACTTTGACGGCTTCTCAAGCGCTCCCCTCGGTATCATCCTTTTTTTGGGCAGTCCGGTCGGAAAATACCCTTCAAAAGTGTCCGCCAGAGGCTCCCGCTTGGGGAAATCGGCTATCGCGCGGCGCAGGCACCCGATATCTTCTGCGCTGTTGAAGGGCGTGAGGATAAAGACCGCCGCGCAGCTGTCGCTGTGTTCGCACTCGGCTCCCCTGTCCCGGAAATAAGCAGCCGCTTCATCGCCGCTCATTCCGACCCGCCGCGTCAGCAAGGTCAGCCGCACCGGATCACATTCGCCCTCCGGCAGCCCGAAGCCCGCCTGCACTGCCAGCTCCCGCAGAGAATTCACTTTGCCGGCAAGCTCCCGGAATGCGGCGATACCTTCCGATTCCATCCACGCGCGGGCAAGGTCGAGGGATGCCATTGTGAGATAGCCCGGACTGGTGGAGCCGAACAGCGCCATGGAGGATTTGATGCGGTCAACGCCCCGCTCATCATTGCAATTGAGCCATGCGCCGCCTGTCAGCACGGGCAGCGTCTTGTGCGCCGAGCATGCCGAAGCCGACGCGCCGAGGGTGATGGGGTGCTTTCCGAACGATATCAGGTGGGTGCCGTGCGCGTTATCCACCAGCAGCGGAATGTCGTACTGACGGCAGACCCGCGATATTCCGGCGATATCCGACATGCAGCCGTAGTAATCCGGCGATGTGAGATAGACCGCCGCCGCGTCGGGATTTTTTTCGATTGCCCCGCGCACGTCCTCGGGAACGATTCTCCCGGGCAGCCCCTGCCCCGCGTCCTGACGGTGCGTGACCCACACAGGATCAATGCCCAGCAGCATGGCGGTATAGATTGCGCTGCGGTGGATATTCCGGCAGAAAATCACCTTGCTCCCCGCGCCTGCAAAGGCGGCGAGCATTCCCTGAATGGCAAGCGTGCAGCCGCCCGAGGATATCGCCGTATATTTCGCGCCGAAGAGCCGCGCCGCTTCTTTCTCGGACTGCCTGATGCAGCCGGAAGATTCATAGAGCGAATCGGTGTCGGGCAGCTCGGTCAGGTCGAGCGAGCCGTCCAGCGGCAGAAATCCGCAGCTGCCCTTATGCCCCGGCGTATGGAACGATGATTGCTTGCGTGCCGCGTGTTTTTGCAAGGCGGCATACAGCGGCGCACTGTTTTTGTATTTGTTATAATCGGTATTCATATTTATTTATCAACCTCATCGCCGAATTCGTCGGTGTGCGGCTGGGCTGCGCTGATGATCCGGACGTTCTGAGGGACGTTGACGCGGCAGGTCGTGCGCAGCTTTCTGACAAATTTCCTGAATCGCGTATTTCTGCCCCTCTCCGCGTCATATGCGAAAAACAGCGCGTAGACCGCGAATGCGCCTATGCAGAATACCGAGCAGACGGCGCCGAGACGGAGCATGGGCGTCTCAAATTCAAACCGGATGTCGGAATGACCCGCGCCGCATTCCACCGCCATGAAGCCTATGTTGACCTGCTCCACGCTGACCTCTTCGCCGTTGACATACGCCCTCCAGCCTTCGTGATACGGCACGCTGAAAAATACAAGATTCGGCTTTTGCAGTTCGATCGACGCGGAGAAGCCTTTGCTGTCGGGCGTGAAGGAATTACAGCTCATATCCGCGCGGTTGAGGCAGTCGGCGTGGTAGCTCGATTCATTGAACGACGTCTTTTCGCTCGGCAGCGGCTCTAAAATATCGGCGTATTTCGCCTCCTGCTCATCACTCAGCACGATGGCACGCAGCATGAGATTGCCCCTCTCGCTCTTGGTGAAGCCCTCGTCATAATCGCGCTCGGTTACATAATAGTCGTAGGTGAAGCCCATGGGAATATAGCAGTCGTTCTGCCAGATGTTATAGCCCGATTCGGTTTTCAGATAGCTCCAGCCCGTCATCTTCGGGTCGGAGGTTGACTTCTGTCCTGCCTGGTCAAGGCTGAAGGAGCCTTTTTCGGAATTGTCAAAGAGATATTTCACGCTCAACAGGGAGCGAATGGCGTATTCGTCCGTTTCGGGACGGCTGCCGACGCCCCGCTGCACGCCCACTGATTCATAGAAATCTATCACCGACTTGGGGACGATGGAGTGAAACGCCTGTATGCAGGAGGTGTCCCAGAACATGCCCATGTTGTCCATGTCCTTATGAAAATCCACACGGTATTTTCCTGTGTGAAGGTCGTCGAGATGGATTCCCTCGGCACGGCTGAGCGCTTTGGGAATGACATATTCACGGCTGTCATAGGAGAGCGTCTTGCCCTGTCCGTTGAAGATGAAAAGCGTACAGCAATAGATGCCGATGATGCCCGTCATGCTCAGAGCGTAGACCCTGCGGCGGTCGTTTTCTTTGAGAAGCCGGATGATGTACGACACCACAAAGAGCGAAAGCATCACGATCGCTACATATATCCAGAATCTGTCGATGTAGTCGATCAGACCGATTTCCGCCGCTACATCATTTTCGGGGTCGGCTTCGGTCTTGGGCATGAGTCCCAGCGTAAGGGCTATTGCCAGCGTTATGCCGTATGACCACCGGAAGGCTCTGTCCCAATCGACGTCGCTGTTGCTCAGCGCCATTACCGTTGCAAGCGAATTCATCAGCGTGAACATGAAGAACCACCTTGCGTAATAGGTCGCGCTGAAAAGCTGGAAGGTGGAATTGAGCAGCGGGATAAATGCCATGAAGAAACAAATGATGATCATTCGGCGCAGCCAGTGTCCCTTTCGGCTTTGCAGCCAGCCGATAACGCCCGTCATGCCGAAAAGCGGCAGCCACGCGGCGAGCGAGCCCCATTTGGTGTTGGAATCGGGGGTGAAGTTCGGGCGTGCCGGCAGATCCGGCGGGAAGAAGAACGCCTCTATTATATTCAGATATCTCTGGGAATTGGGATAGACCACCGCGTTCCAGCCGTAGAGCTTCGCCTCCGCGCGGGGATTGCTCGCCACCTCCCACACTGAGGGCAGCACCATGACGCCCGCCATGCCGAAGCCCAGCACCGATTCAAAGGCAATGCGCCCGAATTTGCCCGGCGTCACCTTCCACTCGCTGCACAGCGCCGCTCGCACAAAGAAATAGATGACGATGAAAACGACATCCGCTACAAAGAAGTAGTAGTTGACAAAGGCATTGACCGCCACCGTCACGGCAAACCAGCCCTTGCGGTCATTCACCATCAGTTCCTCCAGCGCTATCAGCATCAGCGGAAAGAATACCATCGGCTCATGGAAGTGATTGAAGAACATATTGAAGACCGAAAAGCCCGAAAACGCGTACATCAGTCCGCCCAGAACGGCGTATTCGTCATACCGCGTGAAACGGCGGATATAGGCGTAGCCCGTCATGGCGGCGCAGCCCACCTTCAAGGCAAGCAGCGGTCCTATTGCGTACGGCACGGCTCCCGACGGCAGCAGCAGCGTCAGCATGAAAAACGGCGAGCCGATATTGTAAAAGCTGTAGGAGCCGATGAAATTCACCCCTAAGTCGGTCTTGAAATCCCAGCCCGTCGCGCCCTGCCGGATGGCGTCGTGGGCGTGCATGTAAAACGGGTACTGCTGCACATTGAAGTCCCCGTACATCAGGAAATATCCGCTGTCGTAGATGATGTAGGGCAGCATCACGGCAAAGCACGTGACAAATCCCACCGCAAGCACAAAAAGATATCTCGCTTGTCCCCCCGCGAAGGGCGAACCCGCCAGCGGTCTTTTATTCTTTACTTCCATATTCTGCTCCTTTGCTGATTAAAAATCTCCCTCGCTCGGCTGACGACCGGTTTATCGCTTTTCTCGTCGAAAAAGTATCTTATCACAAATATCATCGACGCTCCAAAGAGTATCACATTCACCAGAGCGTTCATCGCCGCGTAATCGTTCCTCCGCTCCAGCCATTCGGCTGTGCCGTAATGATATTTGTAATACCGCCACCAGTTGGTGCTTTCACGCACCGAGCTGAGCACACGGAACTGATTGAAGAAAATGACAATTGAACTGAACGTCAGGAGCTTCATCAGCCGTCTGTCCGCCACCGTCACAAACGCGCCTGCCAGCAGCACCAGCGTGACGATCTGATAGCGTTCGTGCTGTCGGCAGGTCAGCATGAACACGCATTGCATGAACATAAAGCCCGCAAGCCAGTGCGAACGGCGTATTCCGAACAGATACACCGCCACCACAAGCGCCATTGCAAGCAGCAGATACAGGCTGCCCAGCGTGGAGACGGTTACGCCGGGAAGTATCTGCCAATTGTCCTTCACACCGTTCAGCCCGAAAAGCATATAGAAATTGTCGGCGTTAAGCGTGATATACGGGTACTTCGCCAGCCCCTCCGAGTAGACCGTGACCGGCTTGAAGAATTTCTCCCAGAAGCCCAGTTCCGGACTGAAATCCGACACCGCCGAACCGATCATAAACGGCAGATAGATCAGCGCCATCGTTCCTGCCGCCGCGCAGACAAATCTCACCAGCCGCATTACGGCGGGCTTTTTTATCCGCGAAAGAGAGAACTCCTTCGGGTGCAGGCTGCCGAAGCAGACGGTCAGCACCTCCATGCCCACTACCGGCGTGAGATAAAGCCCCTGCAGCTTGGTGGAACACATGGCTGCCCACAGAATGCCGGCTGCCGTCACGTGCCTTTCCTCCAGAGCAAGCATCAGAAGCGCCGCCATGAACATCAGCACGCAGTCGGTCTGTCCCCAGCAGGCGCAGTTGAAGATCGCCGCCGGATTCAGCGCCCAGAACGCCGCCGCAAGCAGCCCGAGCGGCTTATTCCGCTTCGACGCCAGACGGTACAGCACAATGCAGGTCAGGCTGTCTGTCAGACAGGGCAGAAATTTTATCGTGAGCATTCGCAGCGGAGGATAGCCCCCTATGCTGTCATTGCGTATCAGCCGCCCTACAAAATACAAGGGGTACAGATAAAGCGGCGGATAATCCAGATCATTCACATGGCTGTGCGCCGAGAAAAAGCCTTCGCCCAGCTGCACCGCCCACATGATGTTCCATTCCGTATCGTAGGCATTGAGATAGCTCACGCTCATCACCAGCCTCACAAAAAGCGCAAAAAATGCGATATATCCTGTCGCCCTTGCATATGAAAAATAATTCCTGCCTATTCTGAAATCGCGGTAGTCCAAATGATTCACCCTTTTGTTGATGAAATAAATATTACATTCATCATACCACACTTTTTCCGTCATTACAACTAAACTAAAAATTATTTTTCAGATTTAATTATGTTTGGAGGAATCTTCATTTACATTAACGCTGTTTTCGGGTATAATATGTCAATCACAGCGCGAAAGGATTTTTTGAAAAATGACATTTGAAGAAATTTACAATACAATGAAGGATTATTTTGAGCAGAGAGATTTCGGAGACTTCGGTCAGGGCGTTTATTCCTACGAATTTGACGTGACCGGACAGGGCGAGGGCAAATTTTACATAGAAGTCCGCGACGGCAGCCTCGACATGCAGCCCTTCGATTATAAAAACAGCCTTTGTTCCCTCACCGTCGATTCCGGCAGTCTCCGCCGTATTATCTCCCGCTCCCTCTCCCCTGTCGAAGCCTATTCCTCCGGCAGACTCGCCATCCGCGGCGACGTCTCCGCTGCCTTCCGGCTCGCTGACGCCCTCGAAATGGCAATGTGAAGCGTGAATTTTTCCCCTTCATGCGGGAATAGCTCTTCCCATCGCGAAAAAAGCGACAGCCGCACCTTCGTTTTTAGGTACGACTGCCGCTTTTTTGTTTATACTGTATGAATTTAATTCCTGCGACCTTCCACATAGCCCTGACCGCCGATAACAACCGAAACAGTCTTGGCAAAAATGATCATGTCAAAGATCACCGAGCGCTTAATGACGTATTCCTTGTCGAAATAGACCTTTTCCTCTGCGGGAACACAGTCACGTCCGTTGACCTGCGCCCAGCCTGTAACGCCGGGGCGAACATCGTACACGCCTTCGCGCATACGGAGCTTGTGAACGTCGGATTCGCTCATAATGAGAGGACGGGGACCGACGAGGCTCATGTCGCCTCTGAGCACGTTGAAGAGCTGAGGAAGCTCGTCGATGCTGGTCTTTCTGAGCACGCGACCCACACGGGTGATATGTGCATAAGGATCGGAAAGATCAGATGTAGCCGTTTCATGAGGGGCGTTGACCCTCATGGTGCGGAATTTGTAGACCTTAAAAAGATTGCCGTTTTTGCCAACGCGGTTCTGGCTGAAGATCACCGAGCCTTCGGAATCGAACTTGATCATGAGGGCAACCAGCGCAAAAAGCGGAAGAAGCAGCGTCAGGGCAGCTGCCGAAACGCCGATATCGAAAATTCTTTTGAGAACTGTATAAACAGGCTTTGTCTTGATTCGTGTGTCATCAAAATAAAGAGTGCCTACATAATTCTCACGCACATTAACCATGACAAATGACCCCCTTAAAATCACAAATAAGTTAAGCAAACATGCAAAGACAAGCATGAAGATTTCAAGTGACATCGCGTCACACTCACACATCTTCTTTTTTGCTTATTCATAGTATAACACACCACTTATCGAATTTCAATATATTTTTTTTGTTTTTTGCATTTTTATAAAAAATTTCAAAAAAAAATCACCGTGGACCGATAAATAGTTATTAAATAACGATAAGCGGATCAAATTTGTCGCATAATGCAGAATTATGCGTTTTCCTAATTTAGCAAAATAAAGTCAGTTTGTGCAAAATCACGAACAGCAGGGCTTCCCATAGGGGGAAATCCTGCTGCTTTGCTCAAATGGCTCACATTTCATAAATTTTAGTGCATTTCATCAAGTCAGCTTCATTTTTATCGTGTGTGACGAGAATGACCGTGCGTTTTTGACAATACGCATCCACACGGCTGATGACGCGCTCCCTCAGTTCGGGATCAAGTCCCTTGAATGGCTCGTCCATCAGAATCAAAGAGGAATCGAAGGCGAGAGCGCGGGCAATGCTGAGGCGCTGCTTCATGCCGCCGGAAAAATCGTCGGGATAGCTCTTTGTTTCCGCGTCAAGCTCCATAGCGGCAAGCATCTCGCGGGCAAGCGACTTGTCGCATCCGGCGGCGGCAGTGATGTTTTCCTCGGCGGTCAGCCACGGCAGCAGCCTGTATTCCTGAAAGACATAGGAGAGTTTCCCTTCGGGCAGCTGCATTTCGCCGCTGTCGGGGGGAAGCAGTCCGGCGATGATATTGAGCAGCGTCGTTTTTCCGCCGCCGGAGGGACCAAGAATACACACTCTTTCACCGTCCGCCGCCTCCAAATAGAAGTGATTCAATACCTGCTTGTCTCCGAACGACTTGCAGATGTTTTTCAATATAAGAGGCATTTCCGTTCATCACCTTCACACTAATAAAAATCCGTTATTTGGTTTTGCTCCATGCCTTCATGCGGAGGGACTTGTCGAGGATCACCTTGCGCATGCGGATAGATTTGGGAGTGACCTCCACCAGCTCGTCGTCGGCGATGAATTCAAGGCACTGCTCGAGACTGAGCACGGTGTGTGGAACGAGCCGGAGAGCTTCATCGGAACCGGCAGCGCGGGTATTGGTGACGTGCTTTTTCTTGCAGACGTTCACCACAATGTCCTCGGATTTGGGCGAAGCGCCGACAATCATGCCCTCGTAGACAGGCACATTGGGACCGATGAACATGCGTCCTCTTTCCTGTGAATTCCACAAGCCGTAGGCAGTCGCCTCGCCGGTTTCGTGGGCGATCAGGCTGCCCTGCTGACGAACCACGATATCCCCCTTGTAAGGCTCGTAGCCGTCAAAGACGTGATTCATAATGCCGTTGCCGTTGGTGTCGGTGAGAAATTCGGAACGGTAGCCCATCAGACCGCGGGCGGGAATCCTGAATTCGAGATGGGTCATACCGCTCTCGCGAGTATCCATATTGAGCATTTCCGCCTTGCGGGTGCCGAGCTTTTCCATGACGGTGCCGACGTAATCCTGCGGCACCTCGATCATCAGAAGCTCGATCGGCTCGCACTTCTTCCCGCCCACTTCCTTATAAATGACCTGCGGGCGGGACACCTGAAATTCAAAATTCTGGCGGCGCATGGTCTCGATCAGAATGGAGAGATGCAGTTCGCCGCGTCCCGATACCTTGAAGCAGTCGGTGGTGTCGGTTTCCTCCACGCGCATGGCGACGTTGGTTTCGACTTCCTTGAAGAGCCTGTCGCGGATATTGCGGCTGGTGACGTACTTGCCCTCGCGTCCCGCAAAGGGGGAATTGTTGACCATGAACATCATCGAAACGGTAGGCTCGTCGATCTTGATGAAGGGCAGCGGCTCCACGCAGTCGGGAGCGCAGGCGGTTTCGCCAATGTTGAGGTCGGCAAGACCCGAAACGGAGATGATGTCGCCCACTGAAGCGCTTTCCGACTCGACTCTGCGCAGTCCGTCGAACTGATAGAGCTTGCCGATTTTCACATTCTGGGTAGTGCCGTCGCTGTGGCAGAGCACGAGCGCCTGACCGTTCCTGACGGTGCCTCTCTCGACGCGTCCGATGCCGATGCGACCCACATAATCGTCATAGTCGATGTTGCTGAAAAGCACCTGCGCCGGCGCGTCCGCGTCACCGACGGGAGCGGGAATTTCGGTGAGGATCGTTTCAAAGAGCGCCTTCATATCGGTGCCCATGCTGTCGGGGTCGAGCGAGGAATAGCCGTCTCTGCCGGAAGCGTAAACAACGGGGAATTCAAGCTGATCCTCATTGGCGCCGAGGTCGATAAAGAGGTCGAGAATCTCGTCGATCACCTCGGCGGGGCGGGCGCCGGGACGGTCGATCTTGTTGATCACGACGATAGGCTTCTTGCCCAGACCGAGCGCCTTTTTGAGCACAAAGCGGGTCTGCGGCATGCAGCCCTCAAACGCGTCGACCAGCAGCAGAATGCCGTCCACCATCATCAGAATGCGCTCCACCTCGCCGCCGAAGTCGGCGTGACCGGGCGTGTCGATAATATTGATTTTAACGCCCTTGTATTCCACGGCGGTCTGTTTGGAGAGAATCGTAATACCTCTCTCTCGCTCAAGGTCGTTGGAATCCATAACGCGTTCCGCGACAGCCTCATTTTCGCGGAAGATACCGCTCTGTCTGAGGAGCTGATCGACAAGGGTGGTTTTACCGTGGTCGACGTGTGCGACAATGGCGACATTTCTGAGTCTTTCCTGTGATGTAACGCTCATAAAAAAAATACCTCTTTTTAACATGCATTTAATTAAGGAATATTATAGCATATCTTTTCCGGCATTTAAACCACATCGGACAAAAAACGACCCGCTCGGGTGAAGAAATGCGAGTGCATATCTTAAAATTTTTTGTAAACTTTTTCTGATACCTCACCGTCCGGCAGGAATGAAACATACTAATAGCAGGGCGAAGGGGTTAAAAGTGTGGAGCTTCAAAAGATGTGGCACGTCAGCAGAGTCGACAGGTGGAGTAAAACATATCAATAAATTTTCGACATCGTAAAAAATGGTCGAATTATCTTGTGAAAATTAAAAAAAATATGAAAAAATTATAAAAAATTGCGTATTTTTAAAAAAAAATAGTGACTATTTTAAAAATGTATGTTATAATACAACAGTAAATGTGATGATTATATCTCGCCGAAGGTAAATATTTTGCCGGTTTTTCGCTCAATCGGCACAGTTTGCCTGTCGGCGGAATATGATCACAGCATGCAATTTTTTGTATTATTGAGAGGAGTCTTTCGGCATTGTACGAGGAAACAGTGCATATTGACAGGCTGGATCACGCGGTGAGCCTGTTCGGCAGCTATGATGAGAATGTCAGACTGCTTGAGAGGACGTTCCGTGTCAGTATTGTCACCCGCAGCTCGGAAATCAAGGTGACGGGCGAGGAAGGCAATGTCAAAAAGGCGGTGCGCGCGATCCATTCCATGCTGGCGGTCATCAGACGCGGAGACACGCTCAGCGATCAGTCGGTCAGATACTGCATATCGCTTGTGGAGGACGACATGGAAGGTCAATGGGAAAACACGGCGGATGAATGTATATGCATTACCTCAAAGGGCAAGCCGGTCAAGCCAAAGACCATCGGTCAGCGCAATTATGTCAGCGCGATAGCCAGTCATTCCATCACCTTCGGAGTGGGACCGGCAGGCACGGGCAAGACCTATCTTGCGGTTGCTATGGCGGTTGCCGCCTTCCGCAGGGGCGAGGTCGAGAGGATCATTCTGACCCGTCCCGCCGTCGAAGCCGGAGAGAAGCTGGGATTTCTGCCGGGCGACCTGCAATCCAAGATCGACCCCTATCTCCGTCCGCTTTACGACGCACTGTTTGACATGCTGGGCGCCGAGAGCTATCAGCGCTATCTGGAGCGAGGCACCATCGAGGTCGCGCCGCTTGCCTACATGCGCGGCAGGACGCTGGACGACAGCTTCATCATTTTGGACGAAGCGCAGAACACCTCGCGCGAGCAGATGAAGATGTTTCTCACCCGACTGGGCTTCCGCTCCAAAATGGTGATCAACGGCGACGTCACGCAGATCGACCTGCCGGACGGCAAGAAGTCCGGACTCTCGCAGGTCATTCGCATACTGAGCAATATCGAGGACATAGCGATCGTGAAGTTTGACGGACGGGACGTAGTGCGTCATAAGCTGGTGCAGGACATCATCAAGGCTTATGAGAAGAACGAAAAAAATGAGAAAAACGAAACGCAAAGAAACAATAAACGCAGCAATCCATAAAGTCAGGAGGCAATACACAAAATGGACAGAACAAAGGTAATCATAGAGGACAGGCAAAAGGCAGTCAGAATCCCCACGGGCATCAGACTGCTCATCAGAAGATGCTGCAACGCGGTTCTTCAGATGGAGAAGATCACCGGCTCCTGTGAAGTCTGCGTGTCCTTCGTGGACGTTGACGAGATACAGCAGCTCAACGCGAAATTCCGCAATCACGACACTCCCACCGACGTGCTTTCCTTCCCGCTAGGCATAGACGGCAATTACGACATCAATCCGGCGACAGGCGCAAAGCAGCTGGGCGACATAGTGCTCTGCGTGCCGATAGCGGTAGAGCAGGCGAAGAAATACGGTCATTCCTTCCAGCGCGAGATCGGATATCTCACAGCCCATTCCATGCTTCATCTGCTGGGCTATGACCACGAGCAGGGCGGCATAGAAGCGGTGCGCATGAGGGAGAAGGAAGAAGCGGTCATGTCTTCGCTGGGACTTCCCCGCGATGCAAGTTACGTAACCAACCCCGATGGTTTTCCGGGTTGAGTAAGCAGGTAAGCCTTTACATGAAATGACAATCGAGGAACGCAACATCCGTTTTCACCTGGGCGTTGCGTTTCTTTTTTGAAAAAAGGGAATGAAAAGATGTGTAGAAAAATAACCGCGCTGCTTCTGAGCGTCACGATGCTGCTTGCAATGACGGTATGCCTGAATGCCTGTAAGGACGACGGAACCCATTCCCCGTTCACACAGCAGAGCTACCGCACGGATACGGATCCGCTGAAAAGCAGATTTCCGGCATTGGGAGAGATAGACAGAGCGTACTGGAAAACATACATTTTCGGCAGAGGACTGTACTCCTGTATTGGCCCGACTTCCTACCGTCTCACCGGATTTGTCAGTACTGACGTTGCCGATAAGCTGATGTACAAACAATACACAGAGGTGAAGAAGGTAGATTTTCCCGACGGCATAGAGCCGGAGGTGACAGGCTTCACGGATTTTGAGTGGAGAAAATATCCGGAGTTTACGGAAAAAGTACTGGGGAATAAATATCTCGGACTTGTTTTTGTTGACATCGGGAAAAATCTGGTATATATCGACATTGAAAATTTTTAATTCAAAGAAATGCTTGCGGCGATTCAGCAATTCAGCATGAAATTGCCGTGAGCATTTTTTTCATGTTTTTTCATGTTTTTTCATGCTTTTTTCAGTTATGGATGCGCTGCAAACGGGAAAAATACAATCGTCAGACGGGATTGTTATTTTTTTAACGAAAATTTGAAAATAGCCCTTGACAAATCCCAAAGCAGCATGTATAATCTACTCAAAAGTGTATTAAATGATACAGTTTTACTATCAACGAAGGGAGACAAGGCAAGTGAACGCAGAGAAATTCACCCCCGAGGATCTGCAAGCCGTGAGCGTCTGCCGGCTGTTTGATGGCTGTACGGACGACGAGATCCGGCGCTTTCTCGACGATTCGGGCGTGAATGTGTGCTCCTTCCGCGGCGGAGAGGTACTGCCGTCCGAGGTCAGGGCGGGCAGCTGGGGCATCGTGATTGCCGGCTCGGTCAGGATTTTTTCGGGCGACGAAGGGGGCGGCGCCATGCTGCTCAACGTCGTTTCATCGGGGCAGCCGTTTGATATCTCCTCGCTTGCCGGCTGCAAAGGCAGTCCGGTGATGTCGGAGGTCAGAGCGGCAGGAAAGAGCCGCATTGCCTTTGTCGGCGCGATGGACACCATGCGGCTGCTGAAGGATTATCCGGGAGTCGGCGCCAACTGCATGGGCTTTTTCTGCGGACGCATCGCCTTCCTCAACCGGAAGATACACACCCTCTCGAGAACGACGGCGGAGCAGAAGCTGGCGGATTATCTTCTCAGCGAATTCAGCGCGGAAGGCGGCAGGGCGGAGGTTCGTGTCAAGAGCTGCGTAGAGCTTGCCGTGCGGCTGAATCTGTCGAGAGCTTCCCTTTACCGTGCGCTGGGCATACTGGAGCAGTCGGGCTGCATCGCCCGAAACGGCAAAAGCATCGAGCTGCTCGACGTCGCAGCCCTGCAAAATATATAGCTTGTCCGGGTCGGAAAAAAACCGACTCTCACAATATCATTTTATTTATTTTTTAAGGAAGGAATTGTTACAATGAAAGCAATTTCAAGAATCTCAGCGATTTTCATGTCGCTGGCAATGGTAGTTTCTCTTGCCGCCTGCGGCACAGAGAAGAAGGACGACGTCTCCTCGGAGGCAACCACAGAGCGCAAGACGGTATCCACCGAAGTGAAGTTCGGTGCGCTGTACGGTCCGACAGGCGTTTCATTGGCAAAGCTGGCAAAGGAAAAGGCGACCATCGCCGACCCATACACCGACGACAGCAGCGAATATGTCAACACATACGCAGCGGATTATGTAGACGAACCCACCCAGATGGTTGCAAAGCTCTCGTCAGGTGAAGTGGACGTTGCGTGCGTTCCTACCAATCTCGCAGCCAAGCTCTACAAGGTGACAAACGGCAACATCAAGGTCGCGGCAGTCAGCACCCTCGGCGTGCTCTATATGATCGACACTTCGGGCGAAGTCAAGTCGGCTGCCGACCTCAAGGGCAAGACGATTTACGCGCCTTCCACTGTTCAGGGCTCCAACCCCGAATATATTCTCAACTATGTCATAGCCAAGAACGGGCTTGACGACGTCAAGGTGAGCTATGAATATACCGTTGACGAGCTGACCGCCAAGATCGTCAGCGGCGACGTGCAGACCATCATGGTTCCCGAGCCGAAGGCGACCGCCATCAAGGGGCAGCTCACCAAGGCGGAGAAAGAATTTGCCGTCACCGACATGCAGGCAGAATGGAACAAGGTCTGCGACACGCCCATCGCACAGGGCGTAGTGGTAGTCCGTGCCGACTGGCTGAAGGACAACGAAGGGGCATTCAAGACCTTCCTGAACGACTTTGCGGCTTCCTCCGACGCGGCTCTCAACGACCTTGACAACACCGTCGCGGCAGTCGTGGAACTCGGCGTTATCCCCAACGAAGCCCTTGCCAAGCAGGCGATCCCCAACTGCAATATCGTCAGCGTCACAGGCGAAGACATGAAGAAGTCGGTTTCCGGCTTCATCAATGTGCTGCTCGAAGCGGATCCTCAGTCCGTGGGCGGTGCGGCTCCCGACGACGCGTTCTACTATGTCGGCTGACAGACTTGCCAAAATAAAAAAGATCACGATTAAGGCGGCTGTCGCGGCACTCTGGCTGGTGCTGTGGCAGCTTGTCTGTTATATCGTGAATATGGAGCTGCTGGTGGTGTCTCCATTGAAGGTGCTCAGGCGGCTGGGCGAGCTGTCGGTGACAGGCGATTTCTGGAAGTATTCGCTCGGCTCACTCGGCAGAATCACTGAGGGATTCCTGCTGGGAAGCGCGACCGGCGCGTTGCTTGCGATGCTCTGCCATAAAATTACATTCGCGCGGGTATTCTTTTCTCCGGCGATTACGCTGATCAAATCCACGCCTGTTGCGTCCTTCATCATTCTGGCGCTGGTATGGCTGACAGGGCAGCGGGTACCGGTGTTCATCTCGTTCCTGATGGTGCTGCCGGTGGTGTACGGCAACGTCTTTCAGGGCATACGGGAGGTCGACCCCAAGCTGATCGAAATGGCGAAGGTGTACGGTATGAACCGCCAAAAGCGCGTAATGAAGATATACATTCCCTCGGTGATGCCCTACATGATGGCGGCATGCCGCACGGCGCTGGGGCTTTCGTGGAAGGCGGGGGTGGCTGCCGAGGTCATAGGCGTTACCAAGGATTCGATAGGACGGCAGCTCTACTATTCCAAGATATATCTCGAGACAGCCGATCTTTTCGCGTGGACGGCGGTCGTGATCGTCATGAGCATCGCCCTTGAAAAGTTCTTTGTCTGGGCGGTGGGCGTTATCGGCAAAAAGTTCCACTTCGCACGAATCTAAAAAAGAGTGAAGTTGTTAGAGCCTGTTCAGAATCTCCGCGTGTGCGGATGGCGAAGCCAGATTTTTCGCCAGATGAAGCCAAAATTGCAGGCAATACTTTGTGTATTAACGAGAATTTTGGCAAAATATGGCGGGAAAGATGCAAGCCAGACGTGCGTGGAGAGATTCTGAACAGGCTCTTAGAGCATGTCAGCCCGGGCAAGCATTCATATTACCAATTCAAACCAAAAACGATCGGCACATCAAAAAAATGCCGACCGTTTTTTTGTATTCTGCCTTCCTTACGTTAACATCAGCGAAAAAGAAAAACGCCTTTAGTCTCAAAAATGAAATAAAAATTAATTTACCCTCTTGACAATTTCCAAATCGAGGTTTATAATACACATAGTAATTTCCGTAGATGGAACCATAATGCATATCTTAAAGCTGCTCTAGTATCATTTGTGCGAATACACGGCAGCTGTCATAAGGAGACGTGATCGTATGCCAAGACCCAGAAAGGCAGGGCTTGATTACTTTTACAAGGGAGTGCATGATTGGGACGAATTCGCCATTGTAGAGCTTGTAAGCAAATACGGGCCTATGGGCTACTGCATTTATGACGTGATTCTGAGCAAGGTTTATGAAAACGGGTATTTTCTGGAGATTCCATTGGATCGGCTGGCGTATTATGTCATGAAAACCATTGGCAATCGCTGGGTCAGAGACAAAAGCATTGTGCTGCAAGTGATGGAGTATTGCGCGGAAATAGGGCTGTTTGACAATGCCCTCCTGCGGCAGTCTGTCATTACCTCTGCTGAAATCCAGTCGCACTATTCCCAAGTGACTGCGAGGAGCAAGGCGGATAAGAGCAAATATTGGCTGCTGGGCAACGTCAGGAAAAACAGTTCCCCCGCGGCAGAAGCCGACATGCCCGCAGATGAGGTTTTTGCAGCAAAAACGCCGGTTTTTACAGAAAATACCACCCTAAACGATGCAGATACTCCACAAAGCAAAGCAAATAAAACCAAAGAAAACGAAAGTAAAGCAGGCAAAAGCAAAGCAAAGCCGGATGACGCCGCCGCCGCTGCCGCAAGTGATATGGAAGAGACATTCATTGCGATTACAGGCAGGGGTTTCAGGCAATCCGACCTCTCCGCGCTGGAGGAAATGCATGCATTCGGCGCAGATGACGGCATGATTTTAAACGTCATGAACGCCGTCACCAAACGCGGGAATTATGACATCAGCTCTATGCGATACTTTTTGCCGATCGTGCGGGAAAGTATGCAGAAATGCAAAAGCAGAACTGCCGGAAACAAGACAAATGAAAGCCTTGTTTATGACGGCTACACACCCACCGACTCGGACGAGGTGGAACGCCTGCTCAATGAAGAATGGCTGGCATTGATGAGCAAATACGACTGACCGCCCCCGTCGGCTCACAGCTCGATGCTGCGTTCCGCCCGTGCGTTGAGGCTCATGTCCGCGGTGTTGCTTTTTCCCTGAAGGAATTCGTAATAGCCCTGTGCGCCGATCATGGCGGCATTGTCGCCGCAGAGCGGCAGTTCGGGATAATACAGCCGATATTTCCCGCCCGCGCAGATTTCGTTCATTCGGCGCCGCAGCAGGGAATTTGCCGAGACGCCGCCGGCAAGCACCAGCTTGGTATGACCTGTGTCACGCGCGGCAAGCAGGAATCCGTCGGTGAGAATATTCACTACCGACTGGCGCACCGAAGCCGCCATATCCTCACGCGGAACTTCAATCCCCTTCTGCTGCATGTTGTGTATGGTGTTGATCACAGCCGTCTTCAACCCCGAAAAGCTGAAATCGTAGGGCGAACCGCTCACCTTCGGCACCGGAAAGGTGAAGGCGTTCGGGTCGCCGTTCTCGGCTAATTTGTCCATGTGAACGCCGCCGGGATAGGGCAGTCCCATTGTCCGGGCGGTCTTGTCAAATGCCTCTCCCGCAGCGTCGTCACGCGTGCGTCCGATAATGCGCATGTCGGTGTAGTCCTTCACCTCGACGATGTGGCTGTGACCTCCCGAAACCACCAGGCAGAGAAAGGGCGGTTCCAGCTCCGGGTGCGACAGGTAATTGGCGGCGATGTGACCGCGAAGGTGATGCACCGGAATCAGCGGCTTTCCCGCTGTCATGGCAAGCCCCTTGGCGAAATTCACGCCCACAAGCAGCGAACCGATCAGCCCGGGATAGGCTGTGACGGCGATGGCGTCGACATCCTGCATTTTCATGCCTGCCTGTGCGAGCGCTTCACTGACAACGCCTGAGATCGCTTCGCAGTGCATTCTTCCGGCGATTTCCGGAACCACGCCGCCGAATTCCACATGGCGGAACACCTGCGACGCTACCACCGAGGAATGTACCCTTCTGCCGTCGGATACGACTGCCGCCGCTGTGTCGTCACAGGACGATTCTATTGCAAAAATGGTCATTAAATAATTTTCCTTTCCGTCGTTGTTCATCATCATAAATCAGTCAGATAAAGCGAATAAATCTCCGCGTTTTCCTTGGGAGAACTGTAGAAATTCGGGCGTGTGCCGAGCAGGACAAAGCCGAATTTTTCGTACAGCGCTCTCGCCGCCGCGTTGGATGTGCGCACCTCGAGCGTGATCTCATTCATTCCGCATGCGCGTGCCTTCTGAATTTGCGCTTCCATCAGCGCCGACGCTGCCGAGCGCCGACGGTATTCGGGAAATACGGCGACGTTGCAGACATAGGCGCAGTCTCCGAGATGATGTACCCCCATGTATCCCGCCACCTGCCCGTCCATCAGTGCGGTGAGGAATACTGCCGAAGGCACGCTGAGTTCCTCCGCAAGCGCCTTCTCGCTCCATGGCTCGGAAAAGCATTGCTTCTCTATCTCTGCAATGGCGTGAATGTGCGTTTCATTCATGGGCATGATCTGTATTTCATTCAACTGCTTCGCCCTCCGCGAAATCTGATCGGTCGGTCTGACCGGCAATGCCCTCCAGCAGCTTTTTCACCGCGTCGGCAATCTGATCCCGGCACTCGCGGTATTCTTCCTCGCCGCCGCCGTAGGGATCGCAAATCTCGCTGTCCGGTACGGCTATTCTTTCCGCCGGAATGCCGCACTGTCTCAGTATCTGCGCGTGCGCCTTTGTCATGACGGCGAACAAATCGGTCTTTGCCGCAATCTCCGGATTCAGCCTTTGGCTCCTGTGCGACGCAATGTCAATGCCGATCTCTCCGCATACGTCAATGGCATGCCCGCTCGCGGGTGAGCCGTTATAGGCGGCAAGTCCGGCACTCGATACGGTAATCGGGCTGTCGGCATATTTCTTTTGAAGTAGCTCTCGGGCGATTCCCTCCGCCATCGGTGAGCGGCAGGTGTTGCCCGTACAGATAAACGTGATGTGCATTCATTCGACCTTCTTGTTATTGTTTTATCCTTTGGCAAGGTACCAGTTCTCGCCGGAATGTGCGTCGACGGTGAGGGGAACCGAAAGGCTGACCGCCTTCTCCATCTCCTCCTTCAGCAGCGCCGCCGCCTTTTCGGCTTCTTCCACGGGACATTCCAATATCAGCTCGTCGTGTATCTGCAAAATCAGGCGCGATTTCATTTCCTCGGCGGCAAGGCGGTCGTGAACGGCTATCATCGCTATCTTGATGATGTCGGCTGCCGTGCCTTGAATCGGCATGTTGCGGGCGACGCGTTCGCCGAAGGAACGGGTCTGGAAATTCGAGGCCGTTAGCTCCGGCAGGTATCGCCGTCTGCCGTAGAGCGTTTCGGCATAGCCCATCGCCTTCGCCTGCTCGACTACCTTCTTCATGTAGTCGGCTATGGCGGAATATTTGCGCATGTAGCTGTTGATGTAGGCGGACGCCTCCGCGTTGCTGACCCCGATGTCCTTGGCAAGCGAAAACGCCGATATGCCGTAGACAATGCCAAAGTTGACCGCCTTCGCGTTGCTTCTCATGCGCGGGGTGACTTCCTCCAGAGGTATGCCGAATACCTGCGAGGCAGTGACAGCGTGAATGTCGGTCCCGTTTTTGAACGCGTCGGTCATGGTCTGGTCGCCTGCGATGTGCGCGAGAACTCTCAGCTCAATCTGGCTGTAGTCCGCGTCCACCAGCGTCATGCCTTCGCCTGCCCGAAAGAATCTGCGCAGCTCGCTGCCCAGCTCCGTGCGCACCGGAATATTCTGCAAATTCGGCTCCACGGAGCTGATTCTGCCTGTGCGCGTCTCGGTCTGGCGGAATTTGGTGTGAATCCTTCCGTCGGCGGCGATTGCCTTTTTAAGCCCCTGACAGTAGGTGGACGTCAGTTTGGTGAGCGTGCGGTATTCCAGAATCAGCGCCACTATTTCGTAATCCCCGCTGAGTCGTTCCAGCACCTCGGCGTTGGTGGAATAGCCTGTCTTGGTCTTTTTGCCCCCGGGAAGATGCATTTTTTCAAAGAGAATCGAGCCTATCTGCCTGGGAGAATTGATGTTGAATTCCTCCCCCGCAAGCCCGTATATTTTTGCCGTGATCTCGTCAATGCGCACCGACAGCCGCCGCTCGAATTCGTCCAGCGCCTGCGCGTCCGCTGAAAAACCCGCGCTCTCCATGTCCGCAAGCACGTAGGCAAGCGGTATCTCGATGTCACACAGCAGCTTGGTCTGTCCGTTGCGCTCGATTTCCGCTAAGAGCTTTGCGCACATGGCGGGAATTCTCTGACAGAGCAAGGCGCTTCGCAGCTCCGCGGGGGCGTTGTCCGGCAGGGCGGAGGCGTACTGCGCCGCCAGCTTTTCCGGATCCTCGCAGTCGGAAGAGGGATTGAGCACATAGGCGGCAAGCATCACGTCGCATGCAACCCCCCGCGGAATGATTCCCAGAGTCGCAAGCGCGTGAATTTCGGCTTTGACGTCATAGGTGTATTTTTTGAGGGTATCGTCCGCGAGAATTTCGCGGCAGAATGCTGCAACATTTTCCTCCGTGATGACCGTGACATTGCCGTTTTTTGCGACGCACGCCTGCTTTAAATCGCCGCTCAGCGTGAAGTAAACCTCGCCGTCGGCTTTGACGCCGGAGACAAGTGCGTCGATATCCCTGCAGAAATAAACGTCGGTGGCAGCGGTTTTGTCTCCCTCGGAACTGTCTTCGCGGGAAACCGCCGGAGCAGAGGAACCGTCAGGCTCCTTCAGCCATTCCTTCTTCATCTTTTCCAGCGAACGGAAGAGTTCAAAGCGTATCATCAGCTCCGTCACCTTCTCCGCGTCCGGTCGGGAGGGAATGTATTCGTTCAGGTCGGTGGGGACAGGGGCATTGGTCGCGACGGTGCCGAGCCAGCGGCTTAAATAGGCGCTCTCCTTGCCCTCTATGAGCTTTTTGCGAATGCCGGGCTTGACGTCGATCTCGTCGATGTGGGAATAGATGTAGTCGAGGCTCCCGAAGCGGCTGACCAAATCCAGCGCGCCCTTTTCGCCAATGCCCGGAACGCCCGGAATGTTGTCGCTGGTGTCGCCCTGTATCGCCTTGACCTCGATGAGCTGAATCGGCTTCACGCCGTAGACCTCCATGATTTTTTCATCGTCGTAGATGACCGCCTCCGCCTTGCCCTGCTTGGTGGTGAGCATGCGCACGGCAACGCCGTCCCCGACAAGCTGCAATGTGTCGCGGTCCCCGGTGGCGATCACGCAGGCGTCCTCCGGATTGCGGCGGCATGCTTCGGCAAGCGTGCCTAAGATATCGTCCGCTTCCCAGCCCTCCGCTGACAGCAGCTTGATTCCCATTGCCGTGAGAAGATCCTTGAGCGGCTGAAGCTGCATGGCAAGCTCGGGCGGCATTCCCTTGCGCTTGCCCTTGTAATCGCTGTATTTTAAGTGGCGGAAGGTCGGCGCCTTCATGTCGAATGCCACGGCAATGCAGTCGGGCTGCGTGTCGGCGTATATTTTATGGAACATGGTGAGGAATCCGTAGATCGCGTTGGTAAAAAATCCGTCCTTCGTGGTGAGCGGACGCACGCCGTAATACGCGCGGTTGATTATGCTGTTGCCGTCAAGCACCAATAGCTTCATGCTGTCATCTCCGATTGTTTTTTTGAAATTCTATTTACAGCCGGTCTTTTGGGTGAATATTTTCTGTATAGCTTCGGCGCAGTCACATGCCGGTGTTAGTATCAGCCTGCCGCCGTACAGCCCGCAGATTTCCCCTTTTGCCCTGCGGTATGCCATCTCGCTGAAGGAGGCGAACACTCTCGCGCTCTCCCTTATGCGCCAGTGGGCGACATATCCCCCCAGCATGTCGGCAAATTCTCCCGCTGACGGCAGGAGACATTCCTTTTGGACGCGGAGAAACTGCGCTATTTCCGCCGACATCGCCGCGCCTTCATACAGGGGGATTTCCGTTATCTCATATTGTGTCCCGCCGTTTGGGAAACATTCCTTCATCACCGACTCAGCCTGCGCCCTGTCGATGCGGCGCAGCAGCATGTGCGTGCCGAAAATGCGGGTGCTCCGCGTGTCCGGTCTGCCGCTGAGCGAAAGGGCGTCGGCATACGGGTAGAGTATCTGATGGTAGGTCACGCAGTGCCGCTCCACAAGCGCCGCAAAAAATGCCGCGCTCAGCTCCGAGCAGTGTGCGATGTTCTCTGCGGTCGGCTCGGCGGTAAATCTGATTCCTATGACGTCTTCTGTTGGTTGCATCATGTTTTGCATGTTTTGCATGTTTTGCATGTTTATTTCACGCGCCGTTCTCTGCTGGTTTTGTGCTTATTTGCTTATTTGCTTATTTGCTTACGATTGCTTATTGGAGAGCTTCTTCAGCTCCCTCATGAATGTGTCGATATCCCTGAACTGCCTGTACACCGAGGCAAAGCGCACGTATGCCACCTGATTGATGTCCATGAGCTTATCCAGCGCCATTTCGCCCAGCTCCACCGACGTGATCTCATGCGTCGGGGAATTCAGCAGCATCGTCTCGATATCGTCCACTGCCTTCTCCAGCGCCTTGAGGTCGATCTCGCTCTTTTTGCAGGCGCGGAGCATGCTCTGAAGCAGCTTTTCTCGGTCGAAGGGTTCGCAGTATTTGTTCTTTTTGATGACGATGATCGGAACCGCTTCGACGTATTCGTATGTGGTGAACCGCTTCTCGCATTGCAGACATTCACGGCGGCGGCGAATCTTGGCGCCGTCTTCGGTGGAACGGGAGTCTACTACCTTGCTTTCCAGATATCCGCAGTATGGGCATTTCATGGGAATCGCTCCTTCTCGATTGGTATATACATCATTATTATATCAGCAGGCGTGCTTTTTTTCAATCTTTTTCTTGATAAATTCTTTCAATTTACCTTTGCATTGATTTGCAGTTTATCATATGCTAAAATGGCATTGTAAGAAATTGAAAAAACGAGGAACACTTTACACTTTTTGAAGGGGGGTGATGTTTTGGAAAATGAAACACGGGATTTTGGTGCGCAGACGGGTGTCAGACGCGTCAGATCGAAGAAATTCAGAATGTGCATGAAAAAGCTGCTTGCCCTGCCTGTCCGTGATGAGACAGCGCGCGAGGAGCTTCTTTCTTTTGGGGTCGATGAGGCGGATGCTGACAATTATATGCTGGTCACTCTCGCTGTATTCAAAAAGGCGGTCGGCGGCGACATCAAATTCATTCAGGAGCTGAGACAAATCGTCTCTGACAACGAAACCGAAATCGACAGGAAAACCGGTATCGCGCAGCTCGACAAGATTCGGGCGCAGACGGAGGAGATCAGGCACAAATTCGCTTCGTCCGATGACGGCGGTCAGCAGTATATGACGGAATTCTTTGACGTGCTGAGAAGCTCCGCACTGTCCGACGATGAAATTGACGCTCACGGAGGTGAGGAACTTTGAGAAAAAACAAGGGCGCTTTCCGGTTCAGGAAGTTTTCGCCCAAACAAATGAAAATTATGAGCTGGTGGCTCGACAATTCTCCCTATGCCGATTGCGACGGTGTGATCGCCGACGGCGCTATCCGCTCCGGCAAAACGCTGAGTATGTCGCTTTCCTTCGTCATGTGGGCGATGGAGAAATTCAACGGCGCTAACTTCGCTATCTGCGGCAAGACCGTCACTTCGCTGCGGCGCAACGTCATATCGCCTTTGGAACAGATGCTCGCCGCTCTCCCCTATTCCTTCGCCGAAAAACGCACCGAAAATCTGATCACTGTCTCGCTTTGCGGCAGGGAAAATTATTTCTACCTCTTCGGCGGAAAGGACGAGGCGGCACGCGACCTCATTCAGGGCATTACCCTCGCGGGCGTGCTGTTCGACGAGGTTGCCCTTATGCCCGAATCCTTCGTCAATCAGGCGACCGCACGCTGCTCTGTCGAGGGCGCGAAATGGTGGTTCAACTGCAATCCCGAGGGACCTTATCACTGGTTCAAAACCGAATGGATCGACCGCGCCGGCGAACGCAGGCTGCTCTATGTCCACTTCCTCATGACAGACAACAAGACCCTTTCGCCCAAAACGCTGGAAAGATACAGGAATATGTACACCGGCGTATTTGCAAGGCGCTTTATTCTCGGCGAATGGTCGGTGGCTGACGGCGTGATTTACTCCATGTTTGACGGGAGCAAAAACGTCCGCGAGGACATCGGCTTCACGCCTGAACGGGAATTTATCGCGGTGGATTACGGCACCTTCAACCCCTGCGTTTTCCTCCACTTCTACGCAGCCGGCTCCGGCGACGGGGTGGTTCATTTCATCGACCGCGAGTATTACCACAGCGGCAAAGCCTCCCGCGACGGCGTTCCTGTGCAGAAGGACGACGGGCAGTATTCCGACGATATGCTCGCTTTCGCAGGCGGCAGACGGGATATTCCCATTATCATCGACCCCTCCGCAAGCTCCTTCATCACACGGCTCAGACACGACGGATTCGCCAATGTGCTGCCCGCTAAAAATGCCGTGGCAAAGGGCATTTCCGCTGTCTCGTCCGAGCTGGTGCAGGGCAGGCTCTCCATTTCGCCCGATTGCAGGCAGACGCTCGGCGAGATTCCATCCTATGTGTGGGATTCCAAATATGCCTCCAACTGCGGCGAGGACCGTCCGCTCAAGGAAAACGACCATTGCTGCGACGCGATGAGGTACGGCGTCTATTACGACGCGATCACCCACCCCGCGGCACGTCCCTCCGTTTCCGGACGGGGAACAAGGTGAGGCGCTCAGCAGAGCTGAGCTAAAAGAATAGAGAATAGAGAATAACGAATAATGAATAATGTTGGAAGGGCTGTCGCCCTTGAAATAAATATTCCAGCGCTCACTATTCACCATTCACTGTTATGAAGTGACCTTTGTCAAGGGCAAATAAATCACAAGACAAAAATCACCTGTCAATCTGAGGACACATGGAAGGAGACCGAGGAAATAAT
>CACWOX010000007.1 GCA_902762615.1 uncultured Ruminococcus sp.
GTTTCGTGAGGTACTTAACTCATTTATTCAGGCTTATTTCCCTCATTTTTCACTGGTTTTACGCTCTTTGTATAGTCTTATGGTCTGGGAAAGTACTAAATAATATTATAAAGAATTTATTTATGCAATAGAAGTGTATCAGAATCTTTTTTATTTCTTACTGTCATTAAAAATTTTATGCCAGTATCTCTTTAACCATTGCCATTACATCATTATCGGCATACCTGCTCAGATACCCCATACAAGCGGAAAGATTGTCCTTCCGCATATTCGTTAATTCTCTGAGATGCTTCCAATTGACAGGGATGCTATCTTGTATCAGCTTATTCACTCCCCAGACTACTTCAATAGCCCAATATTCTTCTTGTGATATTGTATGCCGTTGGATTTCAGCTTTGCACATTGGCATATTATCAAGCTGTTTCGGACGGAGATTCACCATCTTTTCAATTGCCGCGACTGTGATTCTTTTCGGTCTTTTTGTTCCGTTTCCCTGTAATGATTGAATTGCAGACTGCACCAACGGGAGATTATAACGATCTATTTCATGCCAATCTTTAACTTTTGCCCCAGACTTTAGCGGCTGTGATTTCTGTTTGTGATATGTACCATAGCGACCCTGAGAGATACATTTGACCGTATGGATAGAAGCGTTTAACCGATCTGCTATTTCTGCATAGTCTACCCCTTGTTCATGCAGTCTGTCAATTTCTTCATCAAATAATTGTTGCTGTGATTTCTGCGGTAAAGTCATATTACAGAGATCATCAACGGAGATATTCAGAAACATAGCAAGCATACAGATTTCAACTATATTGATTCTGTCATTGGCAAGTACCTTTTGTATCTGCCATAGCTCGGTAAACCAGTTGTCCGGCAATCCCTTATAATACTCGGTAAAATCAGCATGGAAAAGGGAGATGTTTCTTTGTTCGCCACGGATAGAACGATATTTTGTATTGCTCATTCTGGAATAGAGGAAGTCACCGACCAGCACATCATTATTCAAGTCCACATCGGATTGAAAGACCTTCATTATATATGTAGCCAATCTGCACTCGATCTCATTGTCACACATCACAGGCTCGAAGGTGGTAATGACTTCTTCTGCTGTCGTCAATGCGGGAGATGCTTTGCCGCTGATAATCACACTGCTATCTTTCAGTTGGCAATGATGGACGGGGCATATGTTGATACCCTGCATTTGATGGATTCTATGCCAGTACGCTTCACCGAATTTTTGTCTATCATTATCTGCACATATCGGACAGTATCGGAGAAATCGGTCATTGTCCTTTTTTCGTTTTGGCATTGGTAAGAGATTATTGTAATTGCCTTGCATTGAAACCATTGCTCTGAACGCTGAATTTCTGCGATCTTGATTCAAAAATCTCCCATAATAGGCGAACATGGTATGTTTTTCGATGATGCTTTCAATTGATACCGTCCTTGTAATGTTATTCAGTGCGTCAAGTGATAGTCTGTTTACAAAATCAATTTCAGGTCTGACAGTGGGATTCATAAACAAATCTTCTGCCGTACTCCGATAAATCATATAGCCTGAATGTGCGTGATACCTTGCCAACTGACTGTATAATAATTCGTCTGGATAAATCTCAGGAAAAAAAGCTATCATGTAACCACCTCTATGATTGTAAAATGCTGTCGCAATAAGTCTATCAAATCAAGCCCTTTGTCTTTGGATTCTGTGACCAGTGCAGAAATGCTAATTGTTTTATCAACTTTGTTTTCGGAAGGCATAGCACTCTCTTTCTTTTTAGTTTTGGAAGTGGATTTATTTTTCACGATGGAAGGATTGATGTAGCTGTGCAGTAATTTCATTCTCTGTTCGTATGCCTGATTGAGCATTTCAAGATTCAAGATTTCTGTTCCGCCGATAATAGCGATCTCTTGGGCATCATGTATCAGTGACACCACAATAGAAATAATACCGGAACTATGCTCATATAACCATTCTGTTATAACGTCTGTTATTACTGTTTTTTCTCGGACATACTGATACCCGAATAAGACCTTGCAAAACGCCTTGAAATAATCGTCGTAACTGATAGCGGAATAAGTAAGACCCACTGATCGTCTTGCTAACTGCATAGCTGATTCAAAGAACTGTTCGCATTCGGGAGTACCGACCATGCAGATACTGATACCCGAATTGTTGATAAGCTGAGTTAGCGACCCTATCAGGCTTTTGCCGTTCTTGGAATTGACTACATTCTGAATTTCATCCACTATCAATAGCCCTATGTGATTCATCGCCACCTGTGACACTGAACCTATCAACATATCCGTTGTAGCTCTTGCCCTCAGTGCATTGGAATAATACTTGCTGTCGAGTAATTCGTCAACTTTGCGAAGAATTTCAAGCAGCAGACCCTTCACGGAGCTATCAAAAGGACATTGCACCGTCACGGACGGAATGATTTTAGCATAGGGATTCTGTGTTTCAATGATTCTGTATTCTGTGATAAGGGAAATTGCTCTACTGATAGCACTTGATTTCCCGATACCCGAAGTGCCAATTATAGTAAAGCTGTCTGAACCTCCGATAATACCCGTGTATTCCCGCCCTTTGATTGCCTTTCTGTTTTCGTACTGCTGCCGGACGGAGATAGTTGTCTGTTTCTTTTGGATGGAGCGCAACAAGGAAAGATACAGTTTAGAATAAATCTCCATAGACATTTGGGAAGGAATGTAAATAGTATAAAGGTCAGCCAGTGCCATTAATCGGACTGCTTCATTCAGAAATCGAATAGAATCATCATACTCAGGAAAGACAGATAAAGCGGCGATTAAATCATTTCCGCTTTTCATGCTTGGCAGAAATTTAGCGAGATCGTTTCTTTCAATCATCGGAGTCACCCTTCATATAATCTTTGTGGAGTCTTTCACGTTCCTTTTGTCGTGCTGATCTTACGCCCTCAATATCTACATCATCATGCTTGACTGCGTTTCCGGCAATGGTCAATATATGGCTTGCAAGGTCTATTTTCGCTTGGACGTTGGCTTTTTGTGCCTGTTGAACGACAGCTTTTTGACTGTCTCGGAGACTGTCTGCATCGGACAAACTTTTATCTTTGAACCGACTTTCAATCAATTCAAACTGAATAAATTCACCGTTATCAATCAGCCAGACAAAAGACACATCATCGGGATTGTACGCCACCACAGCTTCACCGCCTGTCAAATATCGTTCCGTGTAATCCTCATGCTTGTATCTCATGCCGTTTACTTTTAATCCGTTCCTGCTGAATCTCCCTGTTGTTCTTGGGAGAAGCGTGAAAATCAATCGCTGTTTGCTCACAGAAATCAGATTTGCACCGATCTGATTTTTGCCGTATTCAAAGATACAATTTGCATAGGGCTGAACATCCGTTGAAATCATATCGGAAGAATAGGGATAGTTTTCAATCACTCTCTGTGTGTTGTAATAGACGATGCACCGAATAATGACTTTCTCAAAATCTCGCAAAGTCAAGCAAGCGTCTTTTCTGTAATCATGCGCCCCACGTTCACGGAAATCAGGCTCTATTACCCCTTTCCCTTTGAGATATGGCTTGAATGAATCTTGTATCAGGTCAAAGAATTTCTCTATCGACCCTTTTAATTCAGGACGGAAGGACGGGAGATTTTCAATTTTCGCTCCCAATTCTGCAATCTGTTCAATTGTCTGTGAGATATATTCAGCACCCATATCAGTGACCATGACAGCCGGAAGACTTTCACAATTCCAGTCTGATTGACTGATAATGATGCCGAAACGCTCACACCATGCTTTTTTATTGGCAATGATATTTAATAGCAACCCTCGGAGACTGTAAACGCCACCTTCCCACGACAGGGAATAACCACAGCACAAACTACTGTACCCATCTATGCAAGCTGTCAGGATCGGTCTGCCTACCAGATTGCCACCGTCATTGATTAAGTAAATATCGCATATCGTAGCATCGAACATACCGACACCGACATGAGAAGCGAATTGTTGCACACCGTCACCCAATAAAGGACGATGATTTCTTTGATAGTCTTTTATGCCGTTTCTCGATATGTAGTAATTCTGCATATTCCTGTGTTTGCGGTAAAAGTAACGGAACTGATTGAAGGAAGGATAGTCAGGGAGAAGCGACCCGCTTGCATCACAGTATTTCTCTTTGAGCATGAATGTGTATGCTGTTTTCAGACTGTTCTTTTTATGCGTATAGAAATATTTATTCAACGCCCACCGCATATTTTTTTCATCTGTCGTCAATGAATCCTCGGAAGTGTATCTCTTTGGAGCTAACGCAGCTTTGTCTTGAAATGTGAGATATAAGCATAGGTAATTAATGATCGTTTGACGTGATACCTTGTATTTTGCGGACGCAGAATAGATTGTATGATTTCTCTGTTTAAAGTTGGAAACCACTGGAAGAATATCAGCAATCATTGTATAGCGTTCATTTATGACGGCTTGGCTTTTAGCGTCGAGAGATTCTATATCAGGCAATGTCACAGACAGGCATTCACGAAGTTGCAATTCAGATATGACAGGCAAGTCACGAAAAGCGGAAGAGTGAACCCAGACAGGTATTGTCCTTTTGATACAGTCTATAATAAATATTTCGCTGTTGCTGTTTCTTAAATCCAACACCCTATATATTTGACTACCGCACTGGATAATATTATTTCTCTGCATCTATCACCAACCCCCAATCCGTAACGCCACGATTCAGCCAATACTCCCTCGATAAGTTCAATAGCTTCACCGTCAAAGGCTTGGTCAATAGTCTTCTTTGTACACACTCTCTCACCATGAGATCGCCGTCTGACTTCTTGCACACAAAATCAGAAGTATATTCACCCTCGGTCAATCCTTCAAGAAGAACATTGCAGCGAAATTCTGTTATCGTGTCGTCTGTCTGGAGTATATCTGCATAGCAAGACTGGATATCGTCATATGTACGACATACGCCTATACATTTTGATAGCGTTCGTTTCTCGCATCTGCCCTTGTAATTTTTCTTCTTCACATATTACACTCCTGTCACGTTCCCAAAAATCTTCCAAAAACTTCCCAAATTTTTCCCAAAAACGCTTTTAATTCCCCAAAAACAGATTTCAGGCATACAAAAAAGAAGTCTCGGAGCGGCGGCAACGTCGTATTTACGGCATTTTCAGCAAAATCCACATTTCCCAGATTTATATTTTTGGGAAATCACTATGTTAAGGGGTAAACCTGTTTTTGCTAAAATTTTTACCCCTAAAAGTATTCAAAAATTGAGGATTTGCATACTGATAAAACGATTATTTTATTAGCAAAAATACCGTATTTTCGCGTTTTTTACGCTGTCAGAGTGAAAAAATAGACCTCATAGGCGGATTCCTACAAGGTCTATTTCATATTCAGTTTGGGGTAAAGATTTTTGTATAAATCGCTTTGCCCTGTGACAACAATTGTCTTATTCCCACTCGCTTAATTCCTTCACAATGTGTTGATAAACACGGCATTTATATGACAATAATTATCTGTATTTTCACATTTCATACCGCTTTTTTAGTCTATCAAAAATTACAGTATCAAATTCGTATCAACTGAGTACTATGAAAATTATAGACGGATAATCGGTGAAAGTCAAGCGATTATTTGAAAATCGACGTTTTTATTTTCAGTCTTTTTCGGCTCATCTTATATCTTATTTATCTTCTCAATCGTGCAGGAATGGCTTTTGCTTGCGTCATCGTAATTGATACCGACAAGCACGATTTCTCCGCCGTAGTTTTCCAGAACAGCCGGATAATTCTTGTCCTTGATCTGGGAGATAGCTGCGTCGGAAGATTTGTTCCATTTCAGTTCGATGACCAATGCAGGGGCGGGCGTTTCTTTGTAGGGGATATATACAACGTCGGCTATTCCCTTCCCGCTTGGCAATTCTTCCACCTGCATATATTTGTCAACGCAGACGATATAGGCAAATTTGATAACATAGCGGAGCGCCTGTTCGTTGTTGTAGAAGTTGGGCGCATACTGCGATTTTCTGATTTTCTCAATTGCTCTGACAACCTCATCGGCATTACCTGAAAGCGTATTGGATAGCAGCTTTTCAGATGCTCTGACCAATCCCGCCAGCTTGGAATTGCCCCTGACATTCTGCAATATGGTGATAAATTCGTTGCGGATTTCTTCGTTTGGAATTCTCACTCTTTTGCTGAGCCTGTCATACGCCAGATAACCCAAATGAATCAGCAGCGTCAGAACGTCATTCTTGCTGTTGAAGGTCTCCACATCGTTCTGAAATCCGCTGGTATTCACTATCAAGGATTCACCTGCCGCAAGGCGCATGATATCCTCCTGTAAGCCGTCGAAATCCATATTGATGAACGTCACCAGAGAATCAGCCGCAGAGGTCTGCCGCCAATAGGGTTCATAGGCTTTCATTTCCATCGCCAGCATGACGGAATAGGGGTTATAGATGGATTGAACGGTGTCAAACGAATACCCGTTGTACCATTTCTTCGCCTCATCAAAATCCATGTCGTACTGCTGACAAATTGTCTTGACTTCCGCTTCGGTAAATCCGACATACTCGGCAAAACTGCCCGGATTCAGCACCGAATACTCCCGAAAATCAGAGATAGCCGACTGTGAACCGTCTTTCTTGATCGGAAGAATGCCTGTCATATAGGCAGCAGCCACTACATACGGTGTGACATCGTTATTCTTAAAAAGTCCGCGAAGCAAGTTCAGATAGGCTTCCTGCGTGGCGTGATCGTGTTTGGCTTCCCGAATCAGCGCGTCCCATTCGTCGATGATAAAGACAAACTTGCGGCCTGTCAGATTGACGCATTCCAACAGGCAATCCTCTAACCTCGGAATATCAGCCAATTGCGGATAGGCGCGAACAATATCGCTGCGAAGATCGGCGGCAATCATATCCGGCACGTCGGATAACTGCCCATTGGTTCGCTTAACAGTGGAAATGAAATTCGTTACATCGAAGGTCAGGACGTTATATTGGTTGATATGCGTTTCATAATCAGCCGATTGGCTGACAGCGTATTTGTCAAAAAGTCCGTGAGAATCGCATTGGCAGTCATAATACGCGCAGAGCATCTGCACCGCGTAGGACTTGCCGAACCGCCTCGGTCTGCTGATACAGGTCAGCTTCATTTTGGTATTGATGGTGCGGTTGATGAGCGCAATCATGCCTGTCTTGTCAACATAATACGTCTGCAAGGCTTCTTTGAACGCCTCATTGCCCGGATTCATATGCTTGCCCACAAGCTCACCTCCTGCGATGGATGGGGGTACGTTTGGATAAGAATATTATATGATATTGTGGAGAGATTGTCAATGGGTGTGCAATTGCCGAAAATAGAGAACAAATAGAGGTTTGTGGGGATTATGCATTAGCATACAAGATGTGAGTCATAATTTAATCATGATACAAAGTGATGATATTTTTTATAGTACCTCAGATAAAATCATTATTATCGTCTTTTTACTTTACGATTTCTTTTCATTATATATAAATATCTTTTCATCCGTCAAATTACTATTTATTAATGCGCATTCCTCTTCATCTACGCCAACATAATGATTTATTAATGCTTCTATTTCTGAAGCAATTTTATTAACCTTATTGTTGTGATCCTCACAAAGTTTAGATGCTTTATCATAAGACTCATTATCTTCTTTTTGAATTAATGGTTCGAATTGTTCTAAGAACTCTTTTTCGAGAGAGAGTATGGCTTCAACTTTATCTTTTATTATTTTATCATCATAATAGCCTCTTATATATGGAACTAAATAGTTTCTTATTAACATTGGAGATAAAACAAATGTATGTCTATCTTTTTGTAAAGAAGCCCATATAAAAATATTAGATTTAAGCCATGCAATGATATGATACATAGAAATATTATCTTTATAAAATCGCTCATTTGGCTTTAATAAAACCGATGGTGTATGACATTCGAAATAGCACGGCTCGTTTGCTTCTATAATATGACATCCTCCTCCAAAATAAAAAACAATAGATGATGTTTTTATTTCAGTTAATTGATTACAATAGTCAATATCATCATTTTGATATACTGGACACGAGAACCTTACATAAGAATCCTCATAACGAGGTCCTGTCATAACTGTAAAATAAGTATTTCCAAGAGCTTGTCCATTGGTTTTAAAAATCTTTTCATATTTTTCGTTTTTATTAACTTTAGTAAATGCTTCAATGTCAAAGTAATATGTAATCGGAACACAGAATAATTTAACTTTATCATAAATTGCGTATTTAGAAACAGGATTTAATACAGAACGCATTATATCTATTGTTTCCAGAATATTTCGATCGTTCTTTTTACTAAAATCTTTTAATTCGAGTAAAATTCGTTTCCGTATTAATTCCTCAGTCTCTCTAATCGAAGCTAGTTTAGATCCTTTTTTTTCGTCAAAAATATTTAGTTGATCATTACTGTTAATTAATAATCTGCTTTCATTGGATTTAATAACAATTACTCCGACACTTTTACCATTTCCGAGTTGTTCGGTTCTACATTTTATCATGGTATACCTAGTATTGTTTTTTTCCTTTATACCCTTAAATACCTGATTTACTGTATCCTCAATTTGTTGACAGTCTAATGACATACCGGATTTCTTATACTTTTCTTTAAAGCCTAATAATATACAACCATCACCATTATTCATTATTGCGCACATCGAGTTTTCAACATCATTAATATCGTTTATGTATATAGTTGGTTTATACTCTGTGCATTTCTTTACATAATCAATAAAGTCTTGCTTTTCTGTATCACTTATTGAGTCTTCTGGCGATTCAATTGATCTTTTTAAATCATTAAAAGAAAAATCTAACAGCTTAAAATACGAGTGCTTTTTTCCAATATTTTTTTGTTCATGTGCATCAGACGCGTTAATACAAACAAAAGGCTTGATCCTTTTATACTCCGTATCATTTCTTGTCAATTCCCTAATATTTTCCAACTGTTTGGTATTATTGCATGTAATAGCTGAGATTACATTAGATTTAAATATTGACGCGCGATAAGTACCTTCAAGCACCTTCCAAATTCCTTTATCAGAATCTACATGAGGAGCTAAAACAATTTTACCAGTTAATCTTTGATCCGATAATAATGCATTAACATCTTTTTCAGTTACAATGTCATCACAACCACGCTTATCAGACGAATAACCAAGATCAGTCAATAAGTCATCTAAATCGTGTTTTGATTCTTCATCAGAAAGAACTATTATATGAACTCCTGGATTAACTGTAATTTCAACACCCAAAATAATAGCTACTTGATCAAATAGATTTTTATGTTCTTGAATAATAATGCTCTCTTGTTCAGATACAGAATATTTTTGAGCAAATCTATATTCTTGGAGCGCTGAATCTTTTAGCCTCATTAGTGTTTCATAGCCTTCTATTGTATTGTGATCAGTAATCGCAATCATTCTTACACCGTTTTCAACAGCACTTTTTAATATTTGCCAATAGCCTTCTTCATCTTTCACTCCTTTGTAACACTTTGAAGCCGGCGTATGTACATGCAAGTCTACTTTATAAAATTTATTATCCATAAATTCACCTCATTAATTATTTATCTCTTGTTTTATTATCCTTCCGTCAATTTCTGATACATCTTCATCAGCTCAGCGACGCACTCGCTCTCGGTCATTTTCACGCTGAATCCGTAAGCCTTCATCACGGCTTTGTCGTTCTGCTGGTGAGCCTTGCGAAGCTCAGGGGGCATGGTGGTTTCGTCATAGAGATCGGCAAGGGAACAATCCGGATATTGTGCGCGTGCGTCAAGTATCATCTGTGCGGTTTGTTCTATTGCGACTTTCTGCTCTGGCGTAGGCGACGGCCACGGGAAGTTATTGTAGACGATGTTTACGGAATAGCGATAACGCATTTCAAGTCTTCCAGCAACAATACGCATCCAAGCCATGTGAACATTAGATGTTAATACTCCAAAATGAAATAAAGTAGCATTAGGAACAAATGAAGCTGCATTACTCGCAATTACATCTTTATTAACATATCCTATTGGTATATATCTTCTTTTTTCTGACGATGTTGCAGGAACCAAAATATAATCAGAACTCGGTTGCTTTATTTCCATGAATTGTGCCGGAAAATCTGAAAATCTTTGTGTTGCTTCTTTTACACTTGATAACCTAAACTTTCTAACAGCCTCCACTCTCTCCATAACATAAGGCATTGAACGTAACTCATTTGGTTTACAATCAACTAGCCATAGACAATATCGAGGGTGATTATTGATATAATCATCAGAACCAATAAACGTTCTAAAATACTTTTCAGATTTTGGCTCTCTTTTCAAAAACTCATTCTTTTCTTCTTTGGTAAAAATTAAATTTCCCCCTTCAACTGGCTTTCCTCCACTTGACATTTTAGGTACATTGAAGATCGGTTTTGTCCTGCTTTCAACAAATACCGTAGGGGCTTCGATCAAGAATGGATTTATATTCTTGACAGTTTTCTCCGAACCATTGTCAAATATTCGCCTATCTGCCAAATTCAATGCAACACTGAATCCCACAATAACACAATGCACATGGGCTTTCAGACTGGCTTCGCTGTCCCATCGGAATGTACGGTGTGCAAAGTCAATATGCACGCCGAAACGGTCATAAAGAGGTTTCCAGACACCCGCAACCTGTTCGCCCTGTGTAATGCTGTTAGTAGAAACAAACGCTGTGCGGATATTGGTGCCGTCCATAAGCTGTGCCGCCTTGAAATACCAAGCTGCCACATAATCAATCTTGCCTGCCGTTTTATAGGGCTTGCCTTTTTCATCCACATATATCGACAGCATATCATTTTTCTGTTCTTTTGATTGCAGAGAATATCCAACAAAAGGCGGATTTCCCATAATGTAGGAGAGGTTGTCCTTCGGCACTACACTTTCCCAATCAATTCGGAGGGAGTTGCCTTCCACAATATTCGCATAGGATTTCAACGGCAGAAATTCAATATTGGTCTGAATGATTTCTTCCGTTTCGTGCATCATCTGGCTTTCCGCAATCCAGAGAGCTGTTTTGGCGACAGTAACGGCAAAATCGTTTATCTCAATGCCATAAAACTGCCCGATACCCACCTTAATGGGATTAAATTCACCTGTGCCGCCGATGAGAATCTGACCTCCGTGGATTTCTTTCAATGCCTGATTATCTAACCTGCGCAGGCTGATATACGTTTCAGTGAGAAAATTTCCGCTGCCGCAGGCAGGGTCAAGGAACGTGAGTGACGCGAGCTTGTCACGAAATTGCTCCAGCTTCGCCTTTTTGGTCTTCTCCACTTTGGTTTCACATATCTGAGCAAACTCCGCTTTCAGTTCATCAAGAAACAGTGGGTCAATGACCTTATGAATGTTTTCAATTGAAGTATAGTGCATACCGCCGGAGCGTCTTGTTTCGGGATTCAGAGTGCTTTCAAAAACTGCGCCGAAAATGGTAGGACTGATCTCAGACCAATCAAAGCCCTCGCTGGCGTCGTTAATGAGCAAATCCACAATTTCATCGGTAAACCGCGGGATTTCTATATTCTCATCGGCAAACAATCCGCCGTTGACATACGGGAAGGCCGCGAGCGCGTCGTCCATATATTTATCGCGCTCTTTCTCTTTGGTGTTCAGTACACGGAACAGCTCTATCAGCTTGCCGCGCACCTCATTCGCCGGATATTTTTTCAGATATTGTCCGAACATCTCATGTGTGCCGAAAATCCCCGCGTCCTCGGCATACAGACAGAACACCAGTCGCACACACAGCATATTCAGAGATTTGAGCGTTTCCGGACTGTCGGGGTTCTTGTACTGCTTCAATATGGCGTCATAGAGCTTGCCGACAAGCACTCCAGCTTTTAATGAAATGTCCATCTCCCTTCTGACATTCTCATTTCCCGTGTCAACAAGGAATTGCAGACGGTAATAGTCCTTTGCCAGATCTTTGAGAAAAATCTGTTCCGGTTCGCCATTAGGCTTTTCCATGTCATATACAAGAAACTCTCCGAAATTGCAGGTCACAATCCATCGTGGGTGCTTTGACAAAGGAAGCTCTGTCACATACCGCTTTGCCTGCTGAAACGGATTGAGAAGGCTGCCGTCCGACTGCCTGATGCCCTTGCGCAAATCCTTATCCAGACTCTTCTGCTCGATCATAACCTTTGTGGAAGAAATATATCCGTCAATGAAAGACGTATGATCCAAATGCACCTGATCTTCAAAGCTGATGAAACCGGCAATGTCTTCCACACCGTAGACATTCACTAATAAATCTATCCAGAATTGCTGTGACTGGCCTTTTTCATACCCCTTGCCTTTCCACCGTTCCGCAAACTCCTTTGCCGCCTTCTTCTGCTCTTTTTCTGTCATAATATCGTCTCCCGAATCATTGTGATTATTTATTATTATACCATATTTTGTGGAGATTGCAATATATTTTTATAATAGTTGCTCTTTTTTTCTACCTTTTGCATTGCATCGTATCTCTGCTTTTTCTCACACCTGATTCTATCACCCGCTCCTGCTCCATCCAATCCCTGATCTTCGGTATATCCTCTTCAATCCGCTGGGCAACCTGCTTCTGCTTGCGCAGCGGAACGAGTTTCTTCGTGATCGCTTTGGCTTGCTCTTTCAAGTTGGCAGCTTCATCTGGTGATTTCGCACGACGCAGTTTGAGCCGCAGGGAATAGCGTTGCTGTTCAGATGTGTGGTGACGACAATCTCGTATTCATCGCCCCACATACGTCGTGCTGTTTCCATGCCGATCTGGTGTGCCTCTTCCGGTGTGACTTCTCCTGTGACAAAACTCTGGTAGCCGTGGTAGGCGACATTCCCGCCGAGTTTGCCGAATCGTCGCTTGGTATCCATCATGCACTGATAGGCTCTCTGTTTCGGACAGTTGATGGCTGAAACATACATCTTCTGGTCGGTTTTCCGGTCGTTCTCCGCATATCGAATTGTCTTCCATAAATCATCGTCCATAAATCGCTTGTCGATCGTCTTGTCTGGATTTTCCGCATAGTCAATTACGTCTTTCAATCTCGACTTGACTGGCCAAAATCCGGTACTTGCCATGCTGCCGCCTCCTTCCGAATCTGTTCCGCCGTTTGCTTTGGCGGCTCTGTAACCGCTTGGTGGATTTCGTCAAACAGTTGTAACGCTGCCGTTTCCGTTGCCGGAGACAAGTTCCGGTTGAGCAGCTCGCTGAGCTTCGCGTTGAAGCTGTAAAAGCCGTCAGGGACAGCAGCTCTCGGCACAAATCCCAATGCCCGCTTGCGGATATATTCAGCGGTAGACAGACCGCAGCTTCTTGCCAAATCTTCAATCTTCTGTTTCTCCTGCGGAGACACACGGAGATACAAACGCTCCTGCTTCTCTTTCATATAATCCCTTCCTTCTGTCAGATGCGGGTTAGGGGTGTCCCTTAATTTCGGAACCTGCCGTACAAGTTCCCTGCTTGCTACAGTGTGAGACGCGCCTCCCTTTGAAATTCTCTCGTTCTCCATTCTTTGCAAAATCCATTCTTTCCAATGGCACGGAAAACCTGCCTTTCCGGCACGCTTTTTTCAGAAATGGCACGAAATCAGGGCATTTCCGGCACGGGACTTTTTTCACGTGCCAGAATCAGCCTTTTTTGGCACAAGTCCGTGCCGTTTTTGCCCGATTCTGGCACAGAAGATAAAAGGGAGCGGAAGTCGGTTGATTCGATCTCCACACCCTTGTCTGGCTAGGCGAAGATGATTTCCGCATTGACCATCTCGGTTGCCCTGCTGCCAATGTTGTTCATCTTCTGTACCCATAGCATTTGGTTTTCGGCTTTGAACTGTTCGGTGACACCTTCCTGCTGGGCAAGTGCCGTTACTGCCCGAAAATAGAAATCCGTTGCCCGCCTGTCGATATCCGCGAGATAGGAATGCAGCTTTCCGCTGGTCAACAGATTGGTGTAGTGTACCTGCTTGTAATGCCTGATATAAGCCAAATGCTGTCTACCCCAAGTGCCTATTGGCTCGGTGGATTCTTCTTCCTGTGTCGGCACCAGATTCGGGAGAAGGTAATCTCCATGCTGTGAATAAGTACCGCCCATTTCTTCAAAAAATGTTTGAATCATTTTCCATTCCTGCCTTTCTTCTTAATTGATTTTTTGTGATCATTCCTGTCTGTGACGGTTGTGACGATTGTGACGGTTAATTTACACCCCTACTATCAAAATCATCGTCACTCATCGTCACAATCGTCACGCCTCTCCATTTTTGTCTTGTTATAATATTTTTATATTCATACATTATCAGCATAACCCGTAATAAGAGGCGAAGCCGATGTGAATATTCCTACCTGTGACGGTTGTGACGATTGTGACGGTTAAATTGACCCCCCCCTTACTTTCAAATTCATCGTCACAACCGTCACACATTGTCACACCTGATTCAATGTCAGTGTAATGAATCTGCCGTCGCGTTTGCGGAAGGTTTCATATCTTACTCCAAACTCATTCAGCAGCCTTCCCGCGATTACATTCAGTTTCTTAGTCAAGGCATTAGGCGAAAGATCGGAATGGAGAAGTGCTGCCAGATCGGTTGCCGTTCCCTGCCATTTCGGGCAGTCTGGCGTGATGTGCTTGGCAATCTCCACAAGAAGCGGTTCGGGCGGTTCCTTCCACAGTTCCACTTCGGCTTTTACCAGTTCCCATGTCAGGTTTTCCGCATTCCGGACAAGCTCCAACCGCTGGTCTTGCTGATCTCTGCCCGAAATATCCAGCGTCGCTTTGTTGGACGTGCGCTTTTCTTTCTGGAGGATAAAGGCTCCGTCTGCCGCGCCGAGCAATCCGTTGGTGCCGGAGATCATATCGAAGGAATCATCTGATTTCTGCTTTCGCGTGTGGTGAACGAGGATGATACACACGCCTGTTTTCTCTGCTATTTCTTTCATCGCCGCGATAAATTCGTAATCCCTCTGGTAGCTGTAATCTGAGCCGACGTCACGAACCTTTTGCAGCGTGTCAATGATAATCAGGCGCGTGTCTCGGTGTCGGTTGATAAATCCCTGAATCTGCTCGCACAGTCCGTCGCCTAAGTGGTGGGAGTTCACTGCGAAGTGAAGATTGTCTGTCGTTTCCGTTCCGAACATCTTGTACATTCGCCTTTGGAGTCGGCAGTAATCATCTTCCAGTGCGAAATACAGGACGGTACTTTGTCTGACGGGGAACTGCTTCCAGAGCGGAATGCCCGTGCTGACGTGGTAGGCAAGCTGCGCCATCAGAAAGCTCTTTCCCAGCTTCGGCGCTCCTACGAACAGATACACACCGGAATTGAGCAATCCTTCCACAATCGGTGGTTTCAAGCTGTAAACCGAATTATACAACTCGTTCATTGTGATGGTGTCAACATATTCCTCGTCAAAGTCCAGATTTTGATAATCAAAATCATTTTCATTATTTGCTTCAAAACTATTGCTTTTTTCGTCATAATCGGTTATACTATTACCGTAATCGTTATTTGACTGCTCTTCATCTGCTGCAACAGATGGGTTAAGAGCGGTCATTTCTTTTTCATACGCCATCTACACTTCTCCTTTCATTTCGCCGAGAATAGTGGCAATCATTCCGATCAGTTCTTTAAGCTCATCTGAAATCTCGCTGCTATCGCTGATTCGTTGCAATTCCTGCAATATTCGGCTCATTTCGATTCGGAGTGCTTTGTATACTCTCGGATTGCTCTCCACCGTAATTTCTCGGTCAGCCAGTCGCTTCATAATATAATCCTGCTTCGTCAGCCCTGACAGGGCAACCAGTCTGTCAAGCTGCTGCGCTTCTTCTGGCGACGCCCGAAAACTCACCATGACGTTTCGCCACCGATTCTTCGCGTCAACACGTTTGGCGGACATCTTTATGCGTCCTCCTTTCTGAAATTGTTGAGTTTATCTGCCATATCCGTCTGTGTGGACGGAAACAGATGAGCGTAATTGTAGGTGATATTGATGCTCTCGTGTCCCACTCGGTCGGCAATCGCCACCGCGGAATATCCCATCTCTATCAGGAGTGAAATGTGACTGTGGCGCAGATCGTGAATTCTGATCTTCTTTACCCCTGCTATCTCCGCGCCTCGCGCCATTTCGTGGGTAAGATAGCTTTTGGTTATTTCAAAGATTCTGTCCTTGTCACCGATCTGGTAAAGGTGTTTCAGATAATCCTGCATTTCCTCCACCAGAAACTGCGGCATTTTGACGGTTCGATTGCTCTTGGGCGTTTTCGGGTCGGTAATGATGTCCCGTTTGTCAATCCGCTGATAGGATTTGTTGATCGTCACCGTGCCCCGTTCAAAGTCGAAATCTTCGGGAGTGAGTGCTAGCAGCTCCCCTTCGCGGATTCCGCACCAGTAGAGCATTTCAAAGGCGTAGAACGAGATTGGTTTATCCATAATGGCAAAGGAGAATTTTTTGTATTCCTCCTGCGTCCAGAAGAGCATTTCCCTCGCTTTCGCTTTTCCCATATTTCCCACCTTTGCGGCGGGATTTTCTTTTAGTCCGTAAAACTTCACCGCATGGTTGAATAACGCGCTGAGCTGGTTGTGAACGGTCTTGAGATAAACGGGGGAATACGGCTTGCCGTTCTTGTCCTTGCCCTCAAGCATGGCATTCTGCCATGCTATCACGTCTTTAGGCTGAATTTCGCTCATTTTTCGCTTGCCGAAGTAAGGCATAATCTTGGTTCGGAGAATATGCTCCTTTGTGTGCCATGTGTTTTCCTTCATGCGGCTTTTCATGTCGGCGGTGTAGGTTTCCACAAAACTCTCAAACGTCATATCCAAGTCCGCTTCGCTTTTGTTCTGCTGTTCGCGTTCCCACGCCTGTGCTTCCCGCTTGGTGGTAAATCCTCGCTTGGTAGATTGCTTCCGGTTTCCTTGCCAATCCGTGTATCGGTAACATACCCTCCACGTATTGGTCTTGGTGTCCTTGTAGACTGACAATTACTTTTCCTCCTTCTTTGGCTGCATATAGCAGGTTCTTTCCAGAAAATACTGTCGGTTGACTCTGCCGGAAATGGTGATGTATCCTTTCTCACGCAATTCCTGATTGAGCTTCTGGACGATTTTGTAGGCATAGGATTTGGATACTCCCAATGCCACCGCAACATCCTCCACTTTCATGAATATACTGTTTTCCATCTTAGAAGCCTCACTTTCTAATCTATTATCTCATTTTATTAACTAACATGTTTGTTAGTTTTAGAATCTACTTATATTATAACTAACTCGAAAGCCAATGTCAAGTAGTTTTTCAAAAATATACTCACTTTAGAATTATTTTTTCTTGACACTGACTAACTTGTGTGTTATATTTTAATTAGCTTAGGTTATACAGGAGAGGATTAATTATGTTCCTTGGTGAAAAAATTGCTTTCTTTCGGAAAATGCACGGAATGACACAGAAGATTCTCGGTTTGAAAATGGGGCTGTCACCTCAAAATGCCGACGCGAGAATCGCACAGTATGAATGCGGAGCCCGCACACCAAAGCCGGAAATGATCAGGTCATTCGCACTCGCTCTCGGCGTTTCACCGTATGCCCTTCGGGTGCCGGATTCGCAGGATGTTATGCTGCTCATGCACATATTGTTCGATTGGGAAGACGCATTCGGTTTGCACGTTCAGATAATCGACGGAAAACCGCATTTAGCCATTGAAGATACCGAAACACCCAACAGACAGCTTTTTACGTATTTACTTACCGAGTGGTATGAGCAGTATGAAAAATACCGTTCCGGCGAAATGCTGCAAGATGAATATGATGAATGGCGTTATCTTTATCCGATGTTTGACACCAATGTTCATATGCCAAGTAAAAAGGCTCTCGATCACTGGTTTGACACGGTAGAAGCATATAAAGAAGCAGAGAGCAAGAAAAAGAAATCAAAAGCAAGAAAAAAAGCAACCGAAGAAATCCATTCCGGTACTACATCTTTCAACGAGGAATACATCGCTTCCCAGCAGTCCGCCGGATTAATACCTATGACAGACGAAACAGATGATTCTGACAGCCAAGCAGATTCTTTGCCAAGCGATGAATCAGGCGCAAAAAAGCCGAAGCGATACAAAGTCATTCGCGGATTCAAAAAGTAAATACAAAAAGAGCTAACAGATAGAAAGTGTTTGAAAAAACTACACTCAAAATCTGTTAGCTCTTTATTATTGGAATAATACGATTTTTAGAAAATGTTGTCAAATCGTTGTCATTAGTACGCTAAAGCCGTAGAAACCGCGCAAAATGGAGGTTTCTCAGCTTGTCGCCACTATTCCCACTCGATAGTAGCTGGCGGCTTGCTGGTGATATCGTAGACGATGCGGTTGATGTGGCCGACCTCGTTGACGATGCGGTTGGAGGCGGTTTCTAAGACGTCATAGGGAATCCTTGCCCAGTCGGCGGTCATGAAGTCCATGGTCCTGACGGCGCGAAGGGCTACCGTATAATCATACGTCCTCGCGTCGCCCATTACGCCGACCGAACGCATGTCGGTCAGCACGGCAAAATATTGATTGATCTCCCTGTCAAGTCCTGCCTTTGCAATTTCCTCGCGGAAAATCGCATCGGCTTCGCGAAGAATGTTCAGCTTGTACTCCGTGATTTCTCCCAGACAGCGCACCGCCAATCCCGGTCCCGGGAAGGGCTGGCGAAATACCAGATGCTCCGGAATTCCCAATTCCAACCCCGCACGGCGCACCTCGTCTTTGAAGAGATACCGCAGCGGCTCGATGATTTCTTCAAAATCCACATGCTCCGGCAGACCGCCCACATTGTGGTGGCTCTTGATGTTGGCGGCGTCGCCCGCGCCGCTCTCGATCACATCGGGATAAATGGTTCCCTGCACCAGATAATTCACCTTGTCCAGCTTCTTTGCCTCGGCTTCAAATACCCTGATGAATTCCTCGCCGATGATCTTGCGCTTCTTCTCCGGCTCGACGGCTCCCGCAAGCCTGCCTAAAAATCTGTCCTGCGCGTTGACGCGGATCATGTTAATGTCAAACTGCTCCTTGAATACCTTCTCGACCTCGTCTCCTTCGTTCTTGCGAAGCAGTCCGTTGTCCACAAAAATGCAGGTGAGTTGCTTACCCACAGCCTTATGTATCATGACAGCGGCAACGGAGCTGTCAACGCCTCCGGAAAGGGCGCAGAGCACCTTCTTCTCCCCTATTTTTTCCCTAAGCGCCGCGACTGTTTCCTCCACAAAGGAATCCATCGTCCAGTCGCCTGCCGCCTTGCATATGTCATAGAGGAAAGCGTGAAGCATTTTGTCGCCCTCGGCAGTGTGCTGCACTTCCAGATGGAACTGTACGGCATACAGATTGCGCTGCCTGTTCTCCATAGCCGCCACGGGACAGGCTTCGCTGTGAGCCGAGGAAATGAAACCCTCCGGCAGCATGGAAATATAATCGGTATGGCTCATCCATACCACCGTATTCTCGGCAACGTCGGCAAAGAGCAGTGATGTCTTATCCGCTGCGATCTGTGTCTTTCCGTATTCCCTCACGGGAGCGGCTTTCACCTCTCCCCCCAGAAGGTGCGCCATGAGCTGAGCGCCGTAGCAGATTCCCAGCACCGGCACGCCAAGCTCGAATATCTCTGCGGAATACTTTGGGGATTTTTCTTCATACACACTGTTCGGTCCGCCTGTGAATATAATTCCGATATATTTCTCGTCCCTGATTGCCTGAATGGGCGTCGTGAAGGGCTTCACCTCGGCATAAACGCCGAGATCGCGCACCCGGCGCGCAATCAGCTGATTATACTGCCCGCCAAAATCCAGAACGAGTATCTTCTGATGTTCCACAATATCACATTCCTTTGCCGCTGCAATTGTATGCAGTAAAATAATTTTAAATATTATACTACAAATTCAGCCGTAATTAAAAGGTGTATTTCAAATAAACTTTGTTCAACATTTTCTCTGAAAAACATGATATTGCAATAAAATCCCCTTCGCCCTCAATGTAAAAAGGCAATGCCGACGCGATTGTTACGACATTGCCCACAGAATTCATTTAATTACAATATCAAACCGTATCTCCAGTCCGATTGAATGCCGGAACGGCTCTCGCCCTTAATTTTTCGAGATAGGGCTTGCAATCGGCAGTCTTTTTTCCGTCCGCCGAAATACCGATATCTCCCGATTGATTCCCGTTTTCCCAATGAATATGATAATAGCTAATCCCGCCGAAGGTCAGCATCTGCACAAGCTGCCATTGGGCGTCGGGATATTGTTCCCCGGCGATTTGCAGGGCTTTTTCCGCGGTGATCGGTTCGGCAATTCCGAAGCGCAGATAGTTTTTCGCGGAAGGCTCCATTTCATCATCTGAATAGGGACACTCATAAATGAGCTTCTGCTCAGTCTCAGTCTGCTCGTAAAACCTGCACGGACTTTCATTCCACCTGTCATATTCGTAATACCGCAGCAAACGGAATTCAGGCATACTGTAGCTGTCGGCGCGCTCCACCTGATATAGGCAGGTCATTCCGTCTCCGTAGGCGATGAGCTGGTGAGTATCCTCCAATATTTCGATACTGTCTATAAGCGCGCCGGAATATTGCAGAGAAGGTCGATTGATAAATCCTTCAAAGTCTGTGGTGCCGTTCTCCTGCCAGCAATAGACACTGAATGCGCCTGCATTTTCGTGCGCCCCATGACCTTCCTGCGTAACAAGGTCAAGATATCCGTCAAAGTTCAGATCGGCAAGCATCACCTGTATGTTTCCAGTAATGCATACTGCCGGAAAGCTGAATCTCTGTATCTCATTTCCCGACAGATCGGTAACGGTGAGTTGACAGTCCGTCGGGTCGGTGTTGTTGCCTTTGTCAACGCACTCAAACGTAAAACGATAAACCGGTTTGTTTTCATTTATCTTTGCGTCCAGATCATATTTTATCATTGTCACAGTATCGGCAGCATGATCATCGGAATCATCGGCGGTGTGGCGGCATGATGAGCATACAATGGCGGTCAGAAGCGCAAGAAGGAGAGATACGCCTCTCACAGCCCGGCGATTTTTGAGATTTTTGAGTTTTTTAAGAAACATCATTTTACCATTCCTTCCCCGGCTGAATCGTTATGATCTCTTTGCCGTCGGTCGATACGCCGTAATCCTCGTATTCGTCCCTGCGGATAATGTGGAAATACGTCTCTTTTCCTACTGTCAACAGACCGCTATAGGAATAGTCTCCTTCGCCCAACTTAAAATCAGCGATTTCGATTGCCCTCTCGGAGGTGATGGGATTGGCAGCGCCGTACTGAAAAAAGTTGTCGGCTATCAGGGAATTGTTTTCGGGATCGTCGGTTTCGTATAGCAGTGTCCACTCGCCGTCGGTCAACTGATACACCTTACACTCGCTTTTTCCGGTTTCTTCATTCACGGTAAAGTATTCACGCCGAAGCTGACGCATCATTTCGTCGCTGTAACCGTTCAGCTTACATACCTGCCAAAGCGTCCGGGCAGTCTGAGTGGAGGCGGAACGGTCTGTGACATAAAACTGCTTTAATTCTCCGGTTACGGTCAGCTCTGTTCCCTCATACACGAGCGCGGGTGTGGGAAGAAATCCGGTTGAACCTCCATAGATGGAATAATTATCATGCCACAGGTATACCTCAAAAATCCCACTCGCTCCGGCTCCGCGGGAGGTTTGTATGATCAGATCCATTTTGCCGTCAAAATTCATATCCTCCAGCTGATACGCGTCCTCACTGTCAATTACCTTGTATGGAAACTCCTGAAGCAGCTGTCCGTGCGAATCGTCGTAATTATCGCTTTGCGGGTCGTAGACGGATATTGTATAATTCCTCAGACCGGAATCTTCAAGCTTGCCTTTTTCTATCACATAACAGTAGGACGGATAAGAATTATCCACCTGCACATATGCTCCGCCTCCGTCGGTAACGCCGTCTTTCAGAACGGAATACAGGTTTCTCACAGCACTGCACGATGACAGTGCCGCAATCATAGACGCAGCAACCACACCCGCAGCGAAAGTACGCAGTTTTTTCATATCATTCAGCCTCCTCACATAATCTCTCAATTGAATTATATCCTTCAAAAATAAAAATTTAATGTATAAGTTGTAAAAATATTACTTTGCAGCTTTGCAAAGCAAAAAGACTCGCCGTACTTCTTGGCAAGAAATATCGGTGAGTCTTTCAATTATTTTCTTTGTATCCGCTTCATCAGCTCGTGTTTCAGATATTCATATCTCAGGCGCTTTTCTTCCTTGGCAAAATGCACCTCGCGGAATTGCTCGGGGTTATCTGTGTAATCCAGCTTTTCGTCGCCGAACTGTTCGCTGGTCAGATCGAATACGCAGTCGCCCACCACATTGTAGCAGTGATAATTGCCGCCGCTGCGAAGCACGCCGTACACCTTGCCCCCGAAGATATCCTGCGCCAGAAACGCCGTGATCGAGCATTGCCCCAGCGTGGGATTGTCCTTGCTCCAGCCCCCGCGCAGCCGCGGAGCGCAGGTGTATTCGCACCATATGTCACTGAGCAGGTCGTACAAATCGCGCGGCGTCATGCCGTCCGGCGCTTGGATCGTCGCGCCCTCCCAGCCGTAGAAATGGTATTGTTTCATAATGTTATCTGACCGCCTTGTGGAAGACCTTCTTGCCCTTCTTGATGACGATGTAGCCCTTATCACCGAAATCGGCTTCCGTGACGGTCGCCTTGGGGTCGGTCACCTTAGCGTCGCCCACGGAAACGCCGCCCTGTTCGATGAGCCGGCGTGCCTCGCCGTTGGACTTGCAGAGTCCGCAGCGCACCATGAGGTGCAGCACGCCTATTGCGCCGTCGGTAAAATCGGCTGCTTCGAGCTGGGTGGAGGGCATATTCTCACTGTCGCCGCCCGATACAAATATCGCCTTTGCCGCGGACATAGCCTTTTCCGCTTCCTCCTTGCCGTGAACCAGAGAGGTCAATTCGTAGGCGAGAATTTCTTTTGCCTTATTGAGCTGGCTGCCCTCCCAATCGTTCATCTTGTCGATTTCCTCAAGAGGCAGGAAGGTCAGCATGCGAATGCATTTGAGCACGTCGGCGTCGTCCACGTTTCTCCAGTACTGGAAGAAGTCGTAGGGCGAAGTCTTTTCGGGGTCGAGCCAGACGGCGCCCTTGGCGGTCTTGCCCATCTTTTTGCCCTCGGAATTGAGCAGCAGCGTAATGGTCATGGCGTGAGCGTCCTTGCCGAGCTTACGGCGAATGAGTTCCGTGCCGCCGAGCATGTTCGACCACTGGTCGTCGCCGCCGAATTGCAGGTTGCAGCCGTATTCCTTGAAGAGGTGCAGGAAGTCGTAGCTCTGCATGATCATGTAGTTGAATTCGAGGAAGCTAAGCCCCTTCTCCATACGCTGCTTGTAGCACTCGGCGCGGAGCATATTGTTGACCGAGAAGCAGGCGCCGACCTCGCGCAGCATTTCAACATAATTCAGGCTGAGCAGCCAGTCCCTGTTATTGACAAGCACTGCCTTGCCCTCGCCGAAGTCAATGAATCTGCTCATCTGCTTTTTGAAGCATTCCACGTTGTGCTCAATGGTTTCGGTTGTGAGCATTTGTCTGAGATCGGTTCTGCCCGAGGGGTCGCCGATCATGGCGGTACCTCCGCCGACAAGGGCAATCGGCTTGTTGCCTGCCATCTGGAGACGCTTCATCAGGCAGAGCGCCATGAAGTGTCCCACATGCAGCGAATCGGCGGTCGGGTCAAAGCCGATGTAGAAGGTGGCTTTCCCGTTGTTGATAAGCTCTTTGATTTCTTCTTCGTTTGTCACCTGAGCGATCAGTCCTCTGGCGACGAGTTCTTCATAGATTTGCATTTTTCATCTCTCCTAAATTATTTTGCGGCAAAAAACCAAAAGTCCTCTGCCAAAACTGACAGAGGACGATGTTTTAAAACTCGTGTTACCACCTCTATTTGCCCATGCTTCACAGCAATGAGCCTCCGCGAGTGACGGCATTCATTAAAGAAAAAGCGATCACTCTGCGCTGTAACGTGCGCCCACGTCCGCTCCTAATTGCCGCCTGTGTAAGCGGCTTTCAAAGCGGCGGCTCCGCGATGTATTTCACTGCCTGTCAGCACCGCCTTACACCAGCCGGCGGCTCTCTTTGCCTTGACAAAAACAGCTACTTCTTCACTTCAACGCCTTGTTAGATGTATTAAAGCATATTTTTTTCGGAATGTCAAGTGTTTTGACAAACAAAAAAGAACAGCCGACTATATTTGCCATTCGCATGCAAAGCCGGACTGTTCTTCTTTAGTCTGTATGGGGATTTTGAAAAAATTATGCCATAGATTTACATGTGGCTGATCTCGGAAGAGGTCTCGTCTCTGTCGCGGAAAAGAAGGGAAATGCACCACAGTCCTGCCAGACCCACGAGGGTGAAAATGATTCTGCTGAAGGTGGCAGCCTGTCCGCCGAAAAGCCAGCCCACAAAGTCGAACTTGAACAAGCCGACCGAGCCCCAGTTCAACGCGCCGATGATAACGAGTACCAGCGATGTTCTGTCAAGCATTTTGTCATCTCCTGAAAAAATAGCTGCGCAAAGCATGACACTCAGGCAAAACGCTCGAGCGAGATGTTTGCACAACTATTTTGCGCAGATGTGTTTTTTTAATTCATGCAAAATATCATCAAAATTTGACAGCAAATTTATATTAGCGTGGAGCACCGCAGACAGGCTGCGGGCGGAGCGGCAAAAAGCGCATTTGCGCCCTCATGTGCGGGTGCGGCAGAATCAGGTTCGATCTGCAAATGACAGGAAATTACGTGTCATTACTTTAAAGTGACTCTGCATCCACTTTGATGGTCGCGCCGTCAAAATCGAAGGTCGCAAAGTAATCGGCAGGAGTTTCGGCACGTCGGATCATCTTCACACTGCCGTCCTCGCAGAGCAGCAGTTCCGCCGAACGCAGCTTGCCGTTATAATTGTAGCCCATAGAGAAGCCGTGTGCGCCGGTGTCGTGAATCACGAGGAAATCTCCGATGTCGATGACGGGAAGGTCGCGGTCTACGGCAAACTTGTCGTTGTTCTCACAGAGCGAGCCTGTCACGTCATAAATGGCTCTCTTGCCGTGCTCGTCCTTGCCCATCACGGAAATGTAGTGGTACGCGCCGTACATAGCGGGACGCATGAGGTTGCAGGCGCAGGCGTCCACGCCGATGTAATGCTTGTAGGTTTCCTTGCGGTGAATCGCCTTGGTGACAAGATGACCGTAGGGAGCCAGCATATATCTGCCCAGCTCGGTGTAAATGGCAATGTTGTCCATTCCCGCGGGGACAAGTATTTCATCGTAATACTTATGGACGCCTTCGCCGATGACAAAAATATCATTCGGCTCCTGACCGGGACGGTAGGGAATTCCTATGCCGCCGGACAGATTGATGAATTCGATGAAAGCGCCTGTCTTTTCCTTGATTTCCACCGCAAGCTGAAACAGCTGACGGGCAAGCTCAGGATAATAGTCGTTGGTGACGGTGTTGCTGGCGAGGAAGCTGTGAATACCGAAGTGCTTCACGCCCTTGCGCATGAGTATCCTGTATGCCTCGATGATCTGCTCATGGGTCATGCCGTACTTTGCTTCGCCGGGATTGTCCATGATGTCGGTGCCAAGCTCAAAATATCCGCCGGGGTTGAAGCGGCAGCAGATCGTGTCAGGAAGTCCGGCGACCTTTTCCAGAAAATCTATGTGGGTGATGTCGTCAAGGTTGATGATCGCGCCGAGCTTGCGTGCAAGCGCGAAGTCCTCGGGCGGCGTGGTGTTGGACGAAAACATGATGTCGCTGCCGACGTTGCCGACTGACTTGGCAAGCAGTAATTCGGTGTAGGAGGAACAGTCGGAGCCGCAGCCTTCCTCGCTGAGTATCTTCATGATATAGGGATTCGGCGTTGCCTTGACGGCAAAGTACTCCTTGAAGCCCTTGTTCCATGAGAACGCCTTGTAAAGACGGCGGGCATTTTCGCGTATGCCCTTCTCGTCATATATGTGATAAGGTGTGGGATAGGTCTTTTCGATTTCCCTGAGCTGTTCGAGGGTGACAAAAGGTGTCTTGAACATAATACATTTTCCTCTCTTTACTTTAGAAAAAAGTATAAATATTTTATCACGCAAAGTCAAGTGTTATTTTGTATGACAGAGATAAATTTACTTAATCACCATAGTAAAGCGCTGCAAAGCCGTTTTTTTTAATATTTTTTACTAATCTCAGCCGAAAGAAAAAAACAGGCCGCGGCGCGTTGATGGCACACCGTGACCCGTTTGATATCATCAGGAATATTTATCAGCCGTTATTTCCCTGTTCTTCCTGTTTTGCTTTTTCGCGCTCTTCTTTTTCCTTTTCTCTCTGCGCTTCCATCTGCTCTTCGATAATCTTGGCTTCGTCTACCACATACTCCGGACAATTCTGGAGATAGAATTTATAAATAAGATGTGTGTCGTTGGCAACATATATATCAATATGCTTTCTCACCTCGCCGAGCAGATCGGCTCCGGTATCGCCTATATCGGTTATGGAGACAGGAAGCGTAATGGTGGGAACATCGTCCGGCATGATGCAGGAATACACCGTGTATTCCTCTCCGACCGTCTTTTCTATATAATAACCGGGCATGTCGGGAATTTCGTAGGTGTCGGACTCAGCGGTTTCCAGATAATTGCCCTCTTCATCGACGATCACATGCTTTTTGGCGTAATCCTTGCCGAACGAGTCAACAAGATCCTTCTCAGTGGAACCGAGAGTAATGCCCTTTGCCAAAGCAATGCTGACATTGGGGCCCGTAAGGCAGGCATCCATGCTGACCGCGTAGCAATTGACCGCCGTGTGAGCATATTTGGTGTCGAAATTATGCACCATAAGGCGCACAGCGTTATTTCCTTTGCGCATGATCAGCCCATCGGCTGTGGTTCCCATGGGAATACGCTCTCCGTAACCGCTTACAAATTCCCAGCCGTCATCAAGCAGCTTACGCACCGGTATAGGAAGGGTGTAGAGATTGCCTTCATATTTATAGGCAAAATCGCTGAACTGCTTGCCCAAAAGACTGGGTCCCTTGTAAAGATCAATATTGGCAGGCTTGTATTTAAGCTCTTTGGAATAATCGTAGGGCTTGTATGCTTCCGTATCGTTTTCAATGGTTATGACCACTACACTGTTGGAAGCGCCGTTAAACGTATCGATCACAAAGGAAATAAACGAATGCTCCGTGAGCTTATAGTAAAGCGTTTTAACGGTTTCTTCCTCAGTTTCAATAAACTTTACATCATCTATAGAAACGAGATCACCTGTGGATTTAAGAGACTTCTCGGTATAAGACGGCGTGCCGCAGGAGTCAATCACAACATCATACCTTATGCCAACCGACAAATCGTCCTTATGCATAATAAACTCAGGAACCGTGCCGTTTTCCGCGTCAAGCCTGATGCCGACCACCTTGCATTCGGTAATGCCCTTCTGGTTTTTGCTGTCGTTGTAAAATTTGGCATTGATAATCTCGTCGCCTCTTGCGAGGGGCAGATAATCGGAATATTCGCCCGATTCCAGAACAGAATCGGCTGTGTAAACCTTGACTTCCTCGTCGGTTGCCGGCTGTTCTTCATCGACAGTCTCAGCCGCCTCGGATATTTTCCAGCCTCTTGCTCCCAAAGCGCTGTAATTGATAGGAAGCTCCATATCCTGCTCACCGAGCTTAAATTCAAAGGAGTAAATATCCAGGTCGACTTTTGTCTCCTCCTCTTCACTGCCTGAGCTTATTTCGTCTGAGAAAATCGCGTCCGGCATGGAACAAGCCGGCACGCTCAGCAAAAGAGCAATTGCAAGTAAAAATACGGAAATCTTCTTAAACATTTTCAACTGTCCTTTCCAATATATAATATGCACCCGCAGCGGAATGCTTCAGGGCGCAGATTTTTACTTAAATTGATTATATCATATGTTTTTGCAAATTTCCATATATAATCCAAAAAAAACTTATACTTATTTTAACTTAATTTATGTTTGGGCATTTACAATGGTAACCGTAAAGGAAAGCAAAGCAAGGAGGTATTTCGGATATGAAAAACAACAACGTATTTGAAAGATACGAAATAAAATATCTGATAACAAACCGTCAGAGAAAATCAATAATGAAAGCAATGCAGGATTATATGAAGCCTGACGATTACGGCAGAAGCACTATATGCAACATCTATTACGACACGCCCGATTATTACCTGATACGCCACTCGCTCGAAAAACCCGTCTACAAGGAAAAGCTGAGAGTGAGAAGCTACGGCATAGCGGCTTCGGGAGACAATGTGTTTGTCGAGCTGAAAAAGAAGTATCAGGATGTGGTCTACAAACGGCGCATAAGTCTGCCGGAACGCGAGGCAATGTTTTACCTCGGCAGCGACGCCACCGGCGGACTTGAGGGACAGATCGGCAGCGAGATAGACTATTTCCGGTTTTTTTACAAGGAGCTTGCTCCCAAGGTCTATATCTCATACGACAGAGAGGCTTTTTACGACAGGGAGGACGACAGCTTCCGCGTGACGTTCGACGAGAACATCATGTGGAGAGATTACGACCTGTCGCTCACCAAACCGGCATACGGAAGGAAAATACTTCCGCCCAACACTTCGCTCATGGAGGTCAAGACCTCGGGAGGCATGCCGCTCTGGCTGACCTGCGTACTCTCGGAAAACGGCATATTCAAGACCTCGTTCTCGAAATACGGCAGAGCATATGAGGAAATCGAAAAACACACATTGAGCCGTGCGGCAGTATGATTTCTGTACGGCTGAGCCAAAAAGCAATTTGACCAGTAAATAATAATAATAATAATAACGGAGGAAACAACAATGACAAACGGCATTTTCAGCAGCTTATTTGAAAGCACAGGAACAACATCCATCAGCACATCGACATTTTTCGCATGCATTATTGCGGCGCTCGTCATCGGCACCGCAATGGCGCTGGTTTACAGAATCAAGAACAACAGCTCTCAGAGCTTTCTGGTGACGCTTTCGGTCATTCCGGCGGCGGTGGCAATGGTCATCATGCTGGTCAACGGGGATTTTGGCACAGGCGTTGCGGTGGCAGGCGCCTTCGGGCTGATCCGCTTCCGTTCCGCACCCGGCACGGCAAAGGAAATCGCTGCCATCTTCACCGCAATGGGCGTGGGACTTGCCTGCGGCGTGGGATATATCGGCTACGCGGCTGCATTTGCCGCCATCATGTGCGGCGCGATGCTGCTCTACGGATTCATCGGACTTGGCTCCGACCGAAACGAGGAACGTCAGAAGAAGCTGGCGATCACCATTCCCGAAAATCTCGACTACAGCAGAGTGTTTGACGATCTCTTTGAAAAATACACCGTTTCTCACAAGCTGGTCAACGTCAAGACCACCAACATGGGCTGCCTCTTCAAGCTCTCCTACGATGTGGAGCTTAAAGGCGACGCAAGCGAAAAGGCATTTATCGACGAGCTGCGCTGCCGCAACGGCAATCTTGAAATCAGCCTGCACCGCCGCGAGAGCAATTCCGGCGAGCTTTGAGAATGTTCATATTGAATTAGTAATTTCCGTCGGCAAACAATGTATAATGGTATTGACGAAAGGGAGTATTATGAAATGAAATTCAAAAAAATCACCGCCGTGATCATGGCGGCGCTGGTAATAGCGTCCTTCTCGGGCTGCGGTTCGGGCAAAGGCGGCGACGACACGTCGAGCGAACCGGTGAAGCTGCTCGACACCTCCGATATGTTCAGCAGCAGGGACATTGAATCAGGCTACGACGAGTCGGAATGTACCGTTATCAAGCTGAGCGGAACCAAGGCAAGCGTGAAGGGCGAGGGCGCCAGCGTCAAAAACAGCACCGTTACCATCCAGACGGAGGGAACCTATCTGATCTCCGGCAGCCTTGACGACGGCTCCATCGTCATTGACGCAGACATCGGCGACAAGATCAGGCTCATTCTCGACGGCGTGAGCATAAACAGCTCCAACGGTGCCGCCATCAATGTCAGGCAGGCGGACAAGGTTTTCATCACCCTTGCCAAGGGAAGCGAGAATGTCCTCGCCAATACCGCCGATTCCAAGATCACAGACGACGTTGACGCGGTGATATTCTCCAAGGACGACCTCACCATTAACGGCGAAGGCAAGCTCACCGTCACCGCAAATGCCGGCCACGCCGTGGTTTCCAAGGACGATCTGGTAATTTCGGGCGGCACCTATGCCATCACCTCCCAAAAGAAAGCGCTCGACGCAAACGACAGCATACGCATTGCCGGCGGCAGCTTCACCATTGATTCCGGCACCGACGCACTCCACGCCGAGAATGACGACGCGGCAAAGGGATATATCTATATCGCCGACGGCACCTTCAGCATTACTGCCGGCACCGACGGAATGGACGCAAGCGGCGTCATTCAGATAGATAACGGCACCTTCGATATCAAGACAGGCGGCGGAAGCGCCAATGCCAGCACCAAAAAGGGAGGCGAACGCAACGGCGACTGGGGCAACTGGGGCGGCAGAGGAAGAAAACAATCAGGGAGCGAAAGCGAGAAAGCCGCTGCAACCGCCCTCTCGGCTGCTTCCAATAACGCCAAATCCGCATCCGCGGCAAAATCCGGCGGCTCATCGACAGAATCCTCCAGCGCAAAGGCGCTGAAATCCGACAGCTCGGTTGCCATCAACAACGGCACGCTGAACATTGATTCCTCCGACGACGCTATTCATTCGGACAATCAGGCGACTGTTTCGGGCGGTTCCATTCAGATCAGCTCCGGCGACGACGGCATACACGCGGGTTCCTCGCTCAGAATCAGCGGCGGCACCGTCCGTATTGTCAAGAGCTACGAAGGACTCGAGGGCATGACCGTTGACATCAGCGGCGGCGACGTTTCGGTTGTCGCTTCGGACGACGGCATCAACGCCGCGGGCGGCAATGACCAGAGCAGCATGAACGACCGCCCGGGTCAGAATCAATTCGCGTCTCAGGATGGCGTGTATATCCGCATCTCGGGCGGCAAGGTCAGCGTCAGCTCCTCCGGCGACGGCATTGACTCCAACGGAGACGTCACCGTATCAGGCGGCGAGATCTACGTCTCCGGCTCTTCCGACAACGGCAACGCGGCGCTCGACTTCAACGGCGAGGCGACCATAACGGGCGGCACCTTCATCGCGGCGGGAATGAGCGGCATGGCGCAGAATTTCGGCAGCAGTTCCACGCAGGGCGCGATGATGGTCAATGTGGAAAGTCAACAGGGCGGCAGCGAAATCACGCTCAAAAGCAGCAGCGGCAAGACGCTTGCCTCCTTCACGCCCGAAAAGGCTTACAACAACATCGTCATCAGCACGCCCGACGTGAAAAAAGGCTCGACCTACACCGTCACCGCAGGCTCGTCAAGCACCAGCGTGCAGATGGATTCGCTCATCTACGGCTCCGGCGGCGGAATGGGCGGCTTCGGCGGAAGAGGTCAGATGAACGGCGGAGCACCCGGCGGCAATGCTCCCGGCGGACGTAAAGGCGGCCGCAGAGGATAAATCCATTCAACACATTACAGAAAAATTCCCCCGAAATCGGCAGCGTATTTTATCAAAAAATACATGTCGCTTCGGGGGATTGCTGTTTCATTTTGCTTCTGACGCCTGTAATACTTGTAATGCTTTTAATGGTTAATTATCCTGAATGATGGAAACCCAGACCAGATCGGAATGGATTTCCTCACCGTCGCCGTTGGTGATAACGCAGTAGATTTTTCTGCCGTTCCATGTGAAGTCCCAGCCTTTTACCTCAAAATAGGCGACAGCGGAGGTTTGACCTTCCCATTTGATGCGTTCGGTTTTGTCCTTCTCAAAATAACACCATTGGTAATGCAGACCTGTGCCGACAGCCTCGACATAAAATGTTGCGCGAGGTCTTGCGCCGGAATAGTAATTTTCCAGATCGCTTGTGTACAGGGTGACATTCTGAGGCTGTTGGATGATCCTGAATTCGCCTTCCTCATAAGGGAGAACAGTGACGGTCGCAATGTCGGAATAAACGGTGTTGCCGTATTTGTCGGTGATCAGACAGCGCACCTGCATGCCGTTCCAAGTCGAACCGGAATGTGTGCGGACGGTGTCTTGCGTGTATTCCTTCCAGATGGACCAGCTTCCATAACTCTTTTTGTAATACCATTGATATTTCAGACCTTCGCCGGAAGCCTTTACACTGAAGGTCGCAGCCTTGCCGGTCTTTACGCTGATATTCTGGGGCTGTGCCGTAATATTGATGGGCTTGTTTTTCATTGTTACCCTTGCAATATCGGAATAAAGCGCGTTGTCGTAAACGTCGGTGATTTTGCAGCGCACCTGCATTCCGTCCCATGAATTGTTGGAAGGCGGTTCGATGGTCGATGTGGTATAAATTCTCCATACCGACCATGCCGTCGCGCCCTTCTTTTTATAATACCACTGATAATCGAGGTCTTCGCCTTTGGATGACACGCTGAAGGACGTCAGGTGATTTGTCTTGACGCTGACGCTCTTGGGCTGTGATGTAATGATGATCGGGGTGTCCGTCAGAGTGACAACGGCTTCCTTGGTATATGCCTTGCTGCCGTATTTGTCGGCGACCAGACAGCGGAGTTTCATGCCGTTCCATGTAGCATTGACCGCGGCGGAGGTGGAAGCGGTCGTGTGTCCCTTCCACAGACTCCATGAGGTCGCGCCGCTCTTTTTGAAGTACCACTGGTATTTCAGCTCGTCGCCCTGCGCCTTTACCTCAAATCGGACGTTGTTGCCCACTTTGGCAGTAGCGCTTTTCGGATGGGAGAGTATGGCAAAGGAGGAAGCGGTTGTGCCGATCGTGACCGTTGCGGGCGCGGAGGAGACGGAGTTGCCGTTTGCGTCCCTGACGACGCAGCAGACCTTCATGCCGTTCCAGCTGTCGTTGGCAACTGCCGAGGTGGACGCTGAGGTGTGACCCTTCCAGAGTGTCCATGCGGAAGCGCCCTTCTTTTTGACATACCACTGATAACTGAGCTTTGCACCTGATGCTTTGACCGAAAAGGTGACTTTTTCTCCCGACATAACGGTAACGCTTTCGGGAGACTCGATCAGCACGGTCTTGCCGTTGAGCGTGACAATGGCGGCTTGCGAATACAGCACATCGCCGCTGTCGTCTGTCACACGGCAGCGCACCTGCATTCCGCTCAAGGAATCATTGGATATTGCTGCGGCGGTTGCCGCAGTGTGTCCCTTCCAGAGCGTCCAGTCGGCAGCGCCCTTTTTCCTGATATACCACTGATATTTTACGTTGCAGCCACTCGCGCTCACCGCAAATGCTGCCTTGTCGCCGGAGTTTATGCTGATATTGTCGGGATTTCTGCTGATCGTCAGCGTATCATAAAGATAAATCTCCGTGGAGCCGGATACCACCGAATGGTTGCTTGCGTCTGTCACGATGCAGCGAGCCTTGGCAAGATGGAGTGAACGCTCCGCGGTGAAGGAAATCTCGGAGGTGTTCATTCCCTTCCATCTGCTCCAGTATGAATCGCCTTGTTTTTTGTAATACCATTGATAGGTGAGATCTCTGCCGCAGGCTTTTATGCTGATCTTTGCCGTGCGGTTGAGATACGTATTACACGATTTGTAAGGCTGAGAAGTGATTTCCAGCACGTCGGTGAGCGTCACTTCCACCGTATTGGATGAGAGTTTATTGCCGTAGGCGTCGGCGGCAGCGCAGTAAAGCTGCATATGGTTCCATGTGGCGTTGGGAATGGCGGCGGTGGTGGAAGAAGTGTGTCCCTTCCAAAGCGTCCATTCGCCGCCCTTTTTTCTGATATACCACTGGTAGGTTACATTTTTGCCGTTCACTTCATAGGTAAAGGAAGTAAGCATGCTGCAATCTGTTTTAACCGAGGTCGGCTGCTTGACAACGCTTGGCTGTATCCTGACGGTTACTTTATATGTCACGCTCTTGCCGGAATAAGAAACGGTCACAGCCTGTTCGCCGTCCTCCGTGAAAGTCGCAGGAGTGCAGGTGTAGCCGGAGGAAATATCCTGCGTCGTGCCGTCGGAATAGGTCGCTCTGAGGACAAGCCCCGCCGTGCTCAGCCTGTCGCCGACGTTGTACTCGGTCTTGGTGGGCATATCCTTGACCGCGACCGACGAAAGCGTACCCGCCGCGCAGACCTTCTGGCAGCAGAGGGACAGCATCACGGCTGCGAATACAACGAAAACGGCTGACAATGCTTTCTTTTTCATGATGGATTTCCTCACTTTCCAAATCAGATTTGTTTGTATTTTTAAGCGGAAGAACACCCGCTTACGGTGATATTATACATCTATAGTGTGATAATGTCAATTCATATTCAGCATGTGTCCCAATATGAGTACCATTGAGCTTTTTGCCGCATTACTTTAAAGCCATATACTTTAATTATTTTCTATTTTAAAGAATTAAAGTATTAAAATATATTGACAAATTATGAATGATAAAATATAATGGAAAGGTACCTCGTCCGCGTCAGACCGCGGACAATCAAATATGTTGCCCTAAAGAGGGCAGGAAAGGATTGATTTAAGTTTAATGACTAAAGAAACAATCGAACTTAGCGCTATTGCCATCTATTTTGTACTGGTAATCGGAATAGGCATATTCTTCTTTATCAAGTCAAAAAAGAGCGAAAGCGAAAAGGAGTACTTCCTGGGCGGAAGAAACATGAACGGTCTTGTCGCCGCCCTGAGCGCGGGAGCCTCCGACATGAGCGCGTGGGTGCTCATGGGACTGCCGGGTTCCATCTATCTGGCTGGCGTGGGAAAGGTGTGGATCGCCGTCGGTCTGCTCTGCGGCACCGTTGCTTCGTGGATATTTGTCGCGCCCAAGCTGCGCAGATTTTCCATCAGAGCCAACGATTCCATCACCATTCCGCAATTTCTCACCAACCGCTTCATGACGCAGAACAAGGCGTTGCAGATCATTTCGGCACTTGTGTTCGTGATCGTCTACTGCGTCTATTCCGCTTCCAGCATCGTCGCATGCGGCGACCTCTTCAAGACGGTTCTCAACGTCGACCCGAAAATTTCCATGATCGTCGCAACGGTTATCATCGTGCTCTACACCTTCCTCGGAGGCTTCAACGCCGTATGCTGGACCGACTTCTTCCAGGGGCTGCTCATGCTGGGCGCATTGATGCTCTGCCCGATCATTGCCCTTTTTGCGGTCAAGACAGGCAGCCATGAGATTATGAGCGGCGCTCTGCCCGAAAACTACTTCAACCTGCTGTCGAGCGGCTCTTTCGACTGGACAAGCGTTGCAGACATACTCACCGGCTTCGGCTGGGGTCTCGGCTATTTCGGCATGCCTCATATCATCGTGAGATTCATTGCCATCAAGTCCGAAAAGGACATGAAGAAATCTCAGATTGTCGGCAGCTGCTGGACTGCGGTCATTCTCACCATGTCGGCGGTGGTAGGTCTTTTCGGCAGATATCTCTTTGCCGATTCCCTTGCCGAAAACAAGAGCCTTGTGTTTGTCACCATGGTAAGGACCTTCTTCCCGGCGTTTATCTCCGGCATACTGCTCTCCGCCATCATCGCGGCAGCCATGAGCACCGCCGACTCTCAGCTTCTTGCCTCCTCATCGGCGTTTTCCTCCGACGTTTACAAGGCTGTGATCCGCAAAAAGGCTTCCAATCGGGAAATGATGTGGGCAGGCAGAATCGTGGTGGTCATCATCGCGGTGGTTGCCTTCTTCATTGCCACCAATCCTGCCTGCAAGGGCATCATGGAGCTTGTGGAATGCGCATGGGGCTTCTTCGGCGCATCCTTTGGTCCGGTGATCCTGCTGGCTCTCTACTGGAAGAGATTCACCTATCCCGGCGCTGTGGCAGGCATTGTCACCGGCTTTGCGGCGGATATGGTGTGGTACGCGCTTTTCACAGGCGACGCCGGAATAGGCAAGATCGGTCTTTTCAACACAGGCATTTACGAGATTATTCCCGGATTCTTCTGCGGACTGATCGCCGCCGTGGTGGTTTCTCTCCTAAGCAAAAAGCCTTCGGACGAAGTGCTGGCGCTCTTTGAGCAGGCAAAGCAGCCGATTGATGTTGCTTCTTCCGACGACAATTCTTCCGAGGAGGATGCTGTTGAAGCTGTTGAAGCTGTTGAAGCTGTCGCTGAAGAAACTTCTTCCGATGAAGAAACTGCCGCTGCATCGAATGCAGAGTAATTTCTTTTACGTAATACGATAAATAATAAAAGCGGATCTTGCGCCGAGTGATGAAACTCAAACGCAGGATTCGCTTTTTGATTTTTTTTTGATTATTTTTTATCTGCCGATATAACTTTGACCTTGCAATTGTCGGAATGATTTGATATAATAATAAGACATGAGTCATAATACCAATCAAACTCGATTTTACCGAAACGGAGGAGATGTTTTTGAAGGATAAAAACAAGGGCAAAGCAAGCATAAATCGCGGGCTCACGGGCATTTTGACCGCTGCGGCGGCTGTGTGCCTGATACTCGCCTGCGCGCCTGCCGCTTTTGCCACGGGGCAGAGCAGTACCACATCGCGCACCTCCGCCACCACACGAAGCGCCAATACCTCCTCCGACCCGGACGCGAATGTCTCGGAGGTCACCGTCTCCTCCAACCCGCAGGAAACGCTCGGCACCGTCGGATTCTCGGAGTCCAACACCAAGCGCATTACGGTCGGAAAATCCACCGTGCTCTACCTCACCATCAAGGACATGGGCTACAACTTCCAGACCACATTTGAAACCTCAGACGCGACCATTGCCACGGTCAAAAAAATAGACAACCGCGCCGTCAAGGTGGTCGGCTTGAAAAGCGGCGTTGTCACCATTACGGCGACGGTCCCCAAATCCAAAACCGTCACGGTCTCGGCGAAATACGAGCTTGAGATAGGCGAAGGCGACGCGGTTTCATCACAGGCTCCGGCAAACGAAAGCTCTTCAATCGAAGGCGGCGGCATTATGGACGACGTGAGCGACAACACCGATCTCGACCTTTATTCCTCCACCACCGATCCCATGCTTCTGGAATACGCCAAGAGTCAGCGCAGCAGCGGCGCGGCTTCGCTCCTGCTGGGGCTTATCGGCTGGGGACTGATTATATTTGCGGTGGGATATGTTTTCTCGGTCGTGATACGCAGCCGTACGCCAAAGCTGAATGTTTCCCCCGGCAGCAGAAGGCGTTACAGCGCCGGCGGCTCCTCCGTGCGTTCCGGCAACCGGCTGCTTCCCAACAGATATTACCGCAATCTTAAAAAATACTGATTTTTTAAGCTGATTTAAGGACAAGGTTTTATAATGATTAACATGGATATTAGTAAATACAAAAAAGACTTGGAAAAAGCATTTATAAAGCTGTGGGATAAAATCAAAGGCTGTGACAGGAGCAGTCTGATCAGCATAATTACCGGCGGAATCTTCGCTCTGCTCTGCCTAATCCAAATTATATCTGTCATCTCCACTCCGCTTGCCCGAAACTTTGACCACGTTTCTCTGATTTTGGTGGATTTCATCATTGCAGCCGTGTGCTTCGTCTATGTGATTTACAGGAGAGGCGGACTCAGCATGTTTGCCGTTGAAAGCGAAGTCAGCGAAGAAAAAACCGACGCAGAGAACGATGCTGCCATCAGCGGCATGAGCACTGTGACAGCGCCGGATGTGTCACGGGTATGCATTCCGAGCAGCTCAATGCAATCGAAAGCCTCCGGCGCACGCTCGTCTCAAGATGCAGCCGCCGCGGAAAACGAAAACCTTTTTTCTCCGCGGCACAGATACGCCGATACTGCGTCCTCCCCTCGCGAATCCGCCGGCACGCAGCAAAAGCCCAAATTCAACAGCCACCGCACAAACGGCTGAGCTGTCCCATCAAGTATTTATTTATGAGGTGTAAAATATATTGTCAGCTCCACAGGATAAAATACGCAATTTCAGTATAATCGCTCACATCGACCACGGAAAAAGCACGCTTGCCGACCGCATTCTTGAAAAGACCTATTCCGTCAGCCAGCGCGAAATGGAAGATCAGATACTCGACAACATGGACCTCGAGCGTGAGCGCGGCATTACCATCAAATCCCACGCCGTCACCATCAATTACGAGGCTTCCGACGGGGAATTATATACCTTCAATCTCATTGACACGCCGGGTCACGTCGACTTCAATTACGAGGTGTCCCGTTCGCTTGCCGCCTGTGAAGGCGCGGTATTGGTGGTGGACGCAAGCCAGGGCATAGAAGCCCAGACCTTAGCCAATACCTATCTCGCCATCGACGCGGGACTGGAAGTAGTTCCCGTCATCAACAAGATCGACCTTCCCTCCGCCGACCCGAAGAGAGTGATCCACGAGATAGAGGACGTTATCGGTCTTCCCGCGGAGGACGCTCCTCAGATTTCGGCAAAGGTAGGATTAAACATTGAAGCCGTACTGGAAAAAATCGTGACCGATATCCCCGCGCCCGACTGCGACCGCGAAGCTCCGCTCAAGGCGCTGATTTTCGACAGCTACTACGACAGCTACAAGGGCGTTATCGTCTATGTCAGGCTGATGTCCGGCAGACTCCGTCCGGGCGACACCATCCGCATGATGAGCACCGGCGCGGAATTCAACGTGGTGGAATGCGGATACATGCGCACGACCACTCTCGAGCCTGTCAAGGAGCTTGCCGCCGGAGAGGTCGGCTACATTGCCGCCTCCATCAAGACCGTTTCGGAGGCAATGGTGGGCGATACCGTCACCTGCGCCGCACGTCCGGCAGATCAGCCCCTTCCCGGCTTTCGCAAGGCGAACCCGATGGTGTTCTGCGGCATTTATCCCGCCGACGGCGCCAAATACGGCGACCTGCGCGAAGCTCTCGAAAAGCTCCAGCTCAACGACGCGTCGCTCTCATTCGAGCCGGAAACCTCGGTTGCATTGGGCTTCGGTTTCCGTTGCGGATTTCTCGGACTGCTCCACATGGAGATCATTCAGGAGCGTCTGGAAAGAGAGTACAATTTAGACCTCATCACAACCGCTCCCAGCGTTATTTATAAGATCATCGGCACCGACGGACAGACCACCTACATCGACAACCCCACCAATTATCCCGACCCGTCACAGATCAATTATGCCGAGGAACCCATCTGCGAGGCTCACATTTACTCCCCCACCGAATACGTCGGCAACATCATGGAGCTTTGCCAGGACAGACGCGGCGTGTTCAAGGGCATGGAATACATCGACACCGACCGCGTGGATATTCATTACGTCCTGCCGCTGAATGAAATCATCTACGACTTCTTTGACGCGCTCAAGAGCCGCACCAAGGGCTATGCCTCCTTTGACTATGAGCCTGCCGGATATCAGCGTTCCAATCTTGTCAAACTGGACATGATGCTCAACGGCGAGGTGGTGGACGCGCTTTCCTTCATTGTGCACACCGACAGCGCCTATCCCCGCGCACGCAAGATGACCGCCAAGCTGAAGGAACACATTCCGCGCCAGCTCTTTGAAGTGCCGATTCAGGCTGCCATAGGCGGCAAGATCATCGCGCGGGAGACCGTCAAGGCGATGCGCAAGGACGTGCTTGCCAAGTGCTACGGCGGCGACATCACCCGAAAGAAAAAGCTGCTGGAAAAGCAGAAGGAAGGCAAAAAGCGCATGAGGCAGCTCGGCTCGGTCGAGGTACCTCAGGAAGCATTTATGGCAGTACTCAAACTGGACGAAGAATAAGAATTGGAAGCGATGAAGCAATGAAAAAAAGCCAGGCAGCCAAGAGGCGTGAAAGGCAAAGAAAACAGGCAAACAAAGCCATGAACATAACCATCATGATACCCGCTCTCAATCCCGACCAGAAGCTGACCAACTACGTCAAGCAGCTTGCTAATGAGGATTTCAGGGAGATTGTGGTCATCAACGACGGCAGCTCGGAAAAATACGACCCTATTTTCAATGAAATTGCCGAAATGGAAAAATGCACCGTGCTCCGGCACAAGGTCAACAAGGGCAAAGGCAGGGCTTTGAAGACCGGCATGGAATACGTGCTGAAAAATCATCCCGACTGCGTTGGTATAGTGACCGGAGACGCCGACGGTCAGCACCGCCTGAAGGATACCATTCGCGTGGCAAAGGAGCTGATCAGGGACGACAGCCGCCTTGTGCTGGGTTCCCGCAACTTCAACTCCCCCGATATTCCGGCGCGTTCCTCCTTTGGCAATAAGCTGACGTCGTGGGTATTCGCCGTCATGTTCGGTCAGAAGCTGATGGATACCCAGACGGGTCTGCGCGGCATTCCTCTCAAAATCGTGCCGAGTATGCTCAGGATATCCGGAGAGCGCTTTGAGTATGAAATGAACATGCTCATAGAATGCCGCAAACAAAAAATCGAAATCTATGAGATTCCCATTGAAACCATCTACATAGATGAGAACAGCAGTTCCCATTTCAACCCCGTCATTGACTCGGTCAAGATATATCTTCTCATTTTCCGCAGCTTCTTCTCGTTCATCTTTACTTCCATCGGCTGTACGCTGCTCGACCTGTTCCTCTTTACCATACTGGCAAGGCTGGTGATCCCCTCCGATTTCCAGTACAGAATACTGGCTGCCACCGCCATCGCCCGTGTGGTCTCGGCAACGGTCAACTTCATTGTCAACAAAAATGTCGTATTCCACAAGAAGGGACATATCGTTTCGTCGGCAATTAAGTATTTCTGCCTTGCCGTCATTCAGATGCTCATATCGGCAAAGAGCGTGGAATTTTTAGTGGGTCTGCTCGGCTGGCACGAGACCATCATCAAGGCTATCGTGGATACCATTCTTTTCATCTTCAATTACTTCTTCCAGAAGAAATTCGTATTTAAAAAATAAGCCCGTAACATACACAAAGCCCGTATTTCCTAAGCAGCTGCCAATGGAAATACGGGCTTTTAATATGGTATAAAAATCACTGAATGCCGTTCTGGAGCTTTGCCGCCCTGAGGGTATTCTTCATGAGCATGGCGATTGTCATGGGGCCAACGCCGCCCGGAACAGGCGTGATAGCCGAACACTTGGGCTCCACCGAGGCAAAATCGACATCTCCGCAGAGCTTGCCGTTTTCGTCGCGGTTCATGCCGACGTCGATTACGACGGCGCCTTCCTTGACCATGTCGGCTGTCACGAATTTAGCCTTGCCGACGGCGGCGACCAGAATATCCGCCCTGCGAGTGACCTCGGCGAGATCCTTTGTGCGGCTGTGGCAGATGGTGACCGTGCCGTTCTGATGGAGCAGCAGCATTGCCATGGGCTTGCCGACTATGTTGCTTCTGCCGATCACCACACATTCCTTGCCTGCCACATCGACGCCGCTCTCCTTGATCAGTTCCATGACGCCGGCTGGCGTACAGGGCAAAAAGTCGTATTTGCCTATCATAATTTTGCCCACGTTTTCCTCGCTGAACGCGTCTACGTCCTTCTCGGGCGCTATTGCCTTGATGACGGCTTTGTCGTCAAGTCCCTTGGGCAGAGGAAGCTGACAGAGAATGCCGTTGATGTCGCTGCGGTCATTGAGACACTTCACAAGCGCCAGAAGCTCGCTCTGGTCAGTGTCGGCAGGAAGCGCAAATTCCTCGGAATTAAATCCGACCTCTGCGCAAGCCTTTTTCTTGTTGTTGACATAAACTCTGGAAGCCGGATCATCGCCCACAATGATCACAGCAAGACCGGGTGTAATGCCCTTTTCTTTTAGCTGCGCTGTCTCGGCTGCGACCTCTGCCCTGACGCGGGCGGAAACCGCCTTGCCGTCAATGATTTTTGCCATAAATGATCATCTCCGAAATGTATTATTATTTTTATTATTTTTATAACTAATCTTCGTCATCCTCATCGTCAAACTCCCACAGAATCAATCCTGCGTTTGTAAGGACTCTTTGAAGAGGAGGAAAAACAAACACTATATACGCCGCAACCGCTCCTGTAACCGCCATACAGCCCTGCGACAGATTGAATTCGCCTGACAGTGTGAGTATTCGCAAACCGCCCACGGCAAAGAACATGACCGCGATGGTCAGCAGATAGAGCACGATATTGCGGAACGGCTTGAAAAGCATCAGCAGCATAAAGGCGATAGGAACCACAAACAATGCGCAGCCCAGCATGCCGGAATTGCCCATAGCGGTCAGACCCTCCGCCACATCGGCATTGATGTGCGATTTGGCGTATGCCAGTGCGTGTTCCCTGTCTATACCGTAAGCCAGCAGCTTTTTCAAAAACAGAGCGTCGGCGGCATAGATCACATAATAGGCAAACAGCGCATACGCGGCAAGCCGCATGATGATTTCCTTGCCCACACGGAACGGAATCAGCGACGTATTCAGCCCTACAGCGGTAAGCAGGCAGACGGATATTTCGATAAAACAAAGCGGATCAAATATTGTCGAATGATAATCCATTCCGACCATGACGTACACGCCTATTCCCCCGAGTATCAGCAAAAGCAGGGTAAACAGAAGTCTGAGCCATCTTGGGATATTGTCATTTTCCACATCGCCGTATTCTTCCTCTTCTTCTATATCCGCATGATCCGCGTTATCCGGCTCAGCGGCAGAGGAATGCATCATGCTCTCGTTGGACTCAGCCTGCATAATCGCCGCAAGCTCGTCATGATGTGCCATTTTCCTTTTATCCGACTTTGCCTGCTCCGGCTCCGAAACAGACTCCGGCTCGGGCTCAGGCAAAGGTTCAGGCTCCGGCTCAGGTGCAGATTCGGGTTCGGCAGGTTCGGAATCATCCGGCATTGCCACAGCCCTTGCAGCCTCCGCCGCCATGGCTATCTCGGCGGCTTTTTCCTCCTTGGCGCGGCGCTCGTGCTCCTGCTCGAGCATTCTGGCGCACTCGGCTTCAAATGCAGCCATCTCGTCATCTTCATCCGAAATGCTTTTGTCGGTTTCAAAGCTGTATCCGCCGGAATTCCGGTTATCCATAATAGATCACCTCTTTCATTATTGCTGACTGATCATCAGCGATCGGCTGACTCCTCCGACGGAGTTTCCCCTTCGGAAGAGGCTTCATGCGCCTCCTGCCATACCTTCGTGTGTTGGAAGCTCACATCGGTGAGGGCAAATGCAAAGTCAAGCCCTGCGACGCCCTTGCCTTTTTCGGTGCGCTTAATATACGGCAGCTTGACGGGCATGTCGTTCCAGCCCAGATAGAGCAGCGTTCCTGCCGCCAGCACGCAGATGATCGCAAGCAGCTGTGAGACCTTGATGACATTGTCCACAAGCCACAGGCTGTCGGTTCTCAGACCCTCTATCCATGCTCTGCCAAGACCGTACCAAACCAGATAGCTGAGGAACATCTGTCCCTTGAATTTGTAATAACGCCTGCTGATGAAATGCAGCAGCACAAAGCCCGCCAGACACCAGATGGATTCATAGAGGAAACAGGGGTGCACGGTGGTGGGTCCCACCTTCTGTGAAACGCCGCCCACCATCTCGTAATAATACGTGTTGGCGCTGTACATGCCCCACGGAAGGTTCGTCTGACTGCCAAACGCCTCCTGATTCATGAAGTTGCCCCAGCGTCCTATTCCCTGCCCTATCAGAAAACCGACGGCGGCAATATCAAATATCGGAAGAATCTCGATTTTCTCGACATATTTGCACATGATCAGTCCGGAGACAAACGCCAGTATCACTCCGCCGTAAATGGCGAGTCCTCCGTCACGAATATTGATCATCTCCCACAGACTGTTGTAGCTGTTGAGACGGAAGATGACATAATAAATTCTCGCGCCGATAATTCCGCAGAACAGTCCGACCAGCACGACGTCTATCAGCGGATCCATTTTGACGTCGAAATTCTTGGTGCTTCTCCACGCGTAAAGCACCGCCAAAAGGAATCCCGTCATTATCAGCAGTGCATACCAGTAAATATCCAGTCCGAAAATGGTGAATGCGACTCGGTTGATGTCGAATTCCAGACCCAGCTTAGGGAAACTTACCTCCATTAATTACGCCTCCTTGCTCCGTCTGACCACAGACAGGGAGCTGTTTGAAAGTTCAAATTGCTCGAGAAATCTTTGATTGCCCTCGTCCACCGTGACCTCTGCGGCAGCTTTGACCGCCTCAAAGGTGTCGGTGCCGAACATCAGATCATCTGCCAGATTGTCGGCGATGTCGTCGGCATTGTTGAAAAATGAGATCTGACTGCCGAAGCAGCTGCGTCTGGCACATTCAAAGAGCCTCGGCGAAATGCCGTCCCGCCTGACCCGCTCAATTTCCTCAAATATCTCATCGCGCAGCGTTTCGGGCGAATGGCTCATGCCCTGAAAGATCATGTTCTGCACGCCGCTGAGATACATATAATCGCAGCCGAAGCCGGGATTGATGAGCTTTTTGCGCATCATGCGGCTGTAAAAATCCGAGACCGGTCCGAACACGGCATTTTTGATAATGCCGGAAAGCACCCTCTCGCGTTCGGTAGTCACACGCCAGCGTTCCTTGAATCCAAGCTGGAATATCGGCAGCGGCACGTCGAATTCCTGCTCGATAAAGGGCTGAACCACTCTGCCGTCGTCCTCCGGACACCGGCTGACAATCCTAAGCTGCTTTTTGGGAAGCAGCAGCCTGTCGCATATTTCCAGCACACGTTGCGGGTCGACATTCCCAGCCACGCCCAGCACCATGTTATTCGGATTGTAGAATGTGTCGTAGCACCTGTAGAGCAGCTCCGGCGTGATCAGGGAAATAGATTCCACCGTGCCGGCAACGTCGATCCTGATCGGGTGATCACGGTACATCGCCTTCATCAGGTTAAAGAAAACACACCAGCCGGGATTATCGCGGTACATGTCTATTTCCTGCGCAATAATCCCCTGCTCCTTGCGCACGGTTTCCTCGGTGAAGTAGGGCTTCTGCACGAAATCCAGCAGTATCTCCAGCGCCTTGTCAAACTCACGCGTACAGGCAAAGAGATAGCAGGTCTTGTCAAAGGACGTGTAGGCATTGGCGCAGGCTCCCAATTTGGCATATCGCTCGAAAGCGTCGCAGTCCTCGTTTTCAAAGAGCTTGTGTTCGAGATAATGGGCGATTCCGTCAGGCACACGGGTGAATTCACCGCCGTCCACGCTGAAATCGTTGTCGATGGAGCCGTATTTGGTGCCGAACACCGCATAAGAGGTCTTGAATTCCGGCTTGGGACAGATCGCTATTTTAACGCCGGTCGGGTGGGTCGTGAAATACACCGTTTCCCCCGTCAGCCTGTCCTCCCGAACCTCGAATCTGTCAGAATGGCTGCTCATTGCTCCCCGCCTCCTTCCGGCTCGCCGCTTTCCTCCGAAATTTCCGGAGCAAGCAGGTAAACGGTGTCAAGCCGCGCCAGCGAGGCACATTCAGCCACCTGACTGCGGGTGACAGCCTTCATGCGTTCGGCTGCCTGTTGCGGTGTGCGCACGCAGCCGTCAAGATGCTGCACGGCGTACCATTGCTCGATGGAGCCAATGGAGTCGCTGATATTGTCAAAGGCGCTGAGGGCAAACAGCTTGCTCGCGTTGAATTCATCGTCTGTAAACTCATTGTTTGCGATAATGGCAAGCTGCCGCTTAATCTCGTCCACCGCTTTTTGGAAATTGCTCTCTTCAATGCCGCTTCGCACAAACAACAGACCGCTGGAACGCGAGTAGGCAGAGGAACAGTAATAGCACAGACTCAGCTTTTCGCGCACATTGTTGAAAAGCAGGCTGGTCGTACCTCCCCCGAAGAGCAGCGACATCAGCCGAGCCGCCATCGTGCGGTCGTCCGGCTCGATGATCGGAATTCGCATTCCCATGATCATCTTGCTCTGCTGCACGTCCATTCGCTCGGTAATCTCACGAACCTCCGTGACCTCCCTGTAAACCGGCGGCTCCGGCAGTTTTGCGCGGCATCGGTCTGTTTTTTTAAATTCACGGGTAAATATGCGCTCCACCGGCTTGTAATCGGCGCCGCCGACCATGACGATCTCAACCTCGGCAGTGCTGAGTATCTTTTTCCAAGCCGCGGCAAGCGCCTCTCTTGTCACACCGGGAAGGTCTTCCAGATAACCGCCCGGTTCGATGCCGGCAGGCTCTCCCTCGCACATGATTGCGGTGCAGCGATGGGCGGCATATTCCGCCTTGTCGTTAACGCGTGAACGGATGCGTTCCTCGGCGTTTCTCAGCGTTACCTCAAGGTCGTCCTCGCGGAACATTTTCCCGTCGTCTCCCATTGCCGGACGGAAGATCAGCTCACTGAGCAGCTCGGCACATTCGCCCGAGATACATTCCCCGTCCGGAATAAATCTGTCGTCTATCATATCAATGCCGACAGTGAGCATCTGGCAGCTCCCGATATTCGAGACAGATGTGTCAATATCCGCACCGTAAAGCATGGAAGCGGCACGGCGAAGCTCGTTGTATTCCGGATATTTTGCACACGAGTGCCTAAGCAGCGAAATGAGCACGGCGTTGAGCGTAACCTCTTCCCTGCTCAGCGGATGGTAAAAGTGCACCGCTATGCAGGAATTCTTAAACCGCGTCTCAGGTATCGCGCGGAAGGTGACTCCGTCCGCCAATGTGCTGACATACATATTATTCAACAATCAACTGTCCCCCTTACGCCTCCGGCTCAATGTATTTTTCTATATCCGGCTTGAAATTCTCGTCCGAGAAGAATTCCTCGATGTATTCCTCCGGCATCTGCGCTTTTTCGGGCGTTTTGCGACTTTCCTCGTCCAGCCTGTGAAGCACCATTCCGCTGATCAGCATGATAATTCCCAGCACGCCCACCGCGACAGCCAGCACCCGTATGATAAATATTTTTTTATTGGCGCTGTCCCCGGCGTCATTTCCGTTTTCGTCAGGCTTTGATTCATCGGTCATTTCTTCCCCGATTGCGCAGCGTTTCTCTGTCTTTTCGGGCATTTTACCGACAATTGGCGGATTGTCTTCGGCTTTTTCTTCAGCAGCATTCTGACTTCGGGCTGATTTCATATCATTCAGCTCGTCAATCAATGCCTCGTCAAACAACTTGTTATCGCGCCTCAGATTTTTTTCGTTATCCATACCCTTGACCGTCCCTCAAATCAGCCGATGAATTTTTCTATCGCGGTCAGATCAAGGCTGCCGCAGCCCTTGAGGAATTCGTACAGCCTCATGGCGATGGCGCGGCAGCCGCCTTGCTTCATGCTTTCCAGATTGAGGGGCATGATGGGGTCGTGCACGCTGAGCCGTAGCAGGAACCAGCCCTGTTCGTCCTCAAACGAAACGCGTATTCCCTCGCGGTTGTCGTCGGCAATGATCCATTCCCCGTGAGCTGCCGCGTATTTTTCAAGGTCGGACAGCACCTGTTCGCCGTACTCCCTGAAATCCTCCGCCTTTATCCTGAAACGAAGCTCCTGCTCCTCCAGCGGCTCCTCCAGCTCGGCTGTGAGCATGGCAAGGCTCTCTCCGCGAGCGCGAAGCTGCGCCATTTTTATGATGATCATTGTGACAAGATAAGCGCCGTCGTCAAGGAAATAATTCTCTCTGAGCGCGGCGTGTCCGCTGGTTTCAATGGCAAGCGGGCAGTCAATCCCCTGCTCGTTGAGCTCCACGGCGCGGTTGATGACGTTGCGGTATCCTCTGCGGTAGCGGTAATGCACACCGCCGAGCGTGCCTTCTATGAATTTTCTGAGTCCGGCAGATGTGGTGGAATCGGTCACGATGGTGCCGCCGGGACAGTTTTCCAGAGCAATGACCGAAGCGAGCGCAACCAGTCTGTTGCGGTTTATCTCAGCGCCCAAGCTGTCCACCGCGCCGCCTCTGTCCACGTCGGTATCGAATATCACGCCCAGATCGGCATGCGAACGCAGCACGGCTCCGCAGATGGATTTCATTGCCTCCTTGTTCTCGGGATTCGGTATGTGATTGGGGAACATTCCGTCCGGTTCAAGGAACACGCTGCCGGAAATATCCGCTCCCAGAGGCTCCAGCACGTCATAGGCATAGAAGCCGCCCGCGCCGTTTCCGGCGTCCACAACAATGTGCAGCCCCTCGAGCGGACGGTCGTAATTTTCGGCTGCTATTCCCTTGCGGATGATATCCCGCAGATGCGCCGCGTATTCCTTCATGTAGTCAATGCTCTCAGAGCTGCCGCCACCGACGGCTTCGGGGGATCTGCCCTCCTCGCAGAAGCCGAGGATCGCCTCGATGTCACAGCCGTCCAGACCGCCCGCTGGCGTGAAGAATTTCAGACCGTTGCGGTGATAAGGGTGATGGCTGGCAGTGATCTGAACAGAACCGTCGAGCTGCTTGTCCAGCGTGATCATAAACATTGACGGAGTGGACGAAAGCCCGCAGTCCAGCACCTTTGCGCCGCATGCAGCCATGGCGCTCACAACTGCCGAACGAATTCTGTCGGCGGAAATACGGCTGTCGTGACCTACGGCGACCTTCAGCTCGCACGGCTGCTTTCCGGTTCGCTGTGAGAGCCACAGCAAAAATGCCTTTGCCATCTTGCCGACGACCTCGTCAGTGAGATTGAGAGGTTCACCCTCCACGCCGTCCACCGCGACTCCGCGAATATCGGTGCCGCTCTTGAAGCTCTTCCAGAATTTATCCATGACTATTTTCCTTCCTTAAACTATGATTTATCCATTTCCTGCAATGAATTAGTATAGGGTCATATTAGGATTATTATACTACACATCTGCGATTTCATCAAGTACATTTTAAGGCAATCGCACCATTCCGGACAAAAAAGCCGGATAAATCTTTAAAAAATGCAAAAAAACCGCTCCGCAGCCGGAATTTTGACTGCGAAACGGTGTTTCGGTATATCGGATTGTTGAATTGTAGGATTAGTCGAGGACGTAGACCTTGACCTGACGTCTGCCGAAGTTGGTGCACTCGCGTTCGGTGTTGTAGAAAAGATCGACAAGAACTCTGCCGCTTCTGAGCGCTCCGCCTGTATCGGCTGCTATGGCATAACCGTATGTATATCTGCCGTCTGCCGAAACGATGTAGAGCTTTGTTCCATAGGGAATCTTTCTGGGGTCAACTGCGACCAGACCTACCTTCACCGCCTTACCGGTGGCTGTACGGGAGCCTCTCGGTGCAGTGTAAGCCGTTCCCTGACCTGTGAGCACCTTGGAATAGCTGACTTCCTTGCCGTTGATGGTAAGGGTCTTGCTGCCCTTTTTGGTGGTTGTCGTCTTTTTGGTGGTTGTGGTGGTCTTGGCGGCTGTCGTATTGTTAGTTGTCGTGGTGTTCTTGACGTCTGCCGCATTTTTTGTGGTTGCCGTATTTTTGGCAGTTGTGGTGGTCTTGGCGGTTGTCTTCTTGGTTCCCTTGAGAATGACCTTATCGACCGTTTTCTTTGTGACCTTGTCAGTGACTTTTGTTTCGGTGAGCTTTCCGTTGACGTACTTCTTTGTGGTAGTAACCAGCTTTTCGCCGTTTACGCCTTCCACCGCAACCTTTGTCTTTCCGCTTTCGAGGGTACTGTCATTTTTTGTGACGGTCTTGAATTGAACCGTCTTGGTCTTGGTATCCTTCACGTATTTTACGCGGTCGATCTGAATGAGCATATTCTCCTCAGCGTCGGCTGTCAGTTCGACGTTGATGGTGTCCTCTCCCTGAGGAAGAGCTATGCCCGAATTCTCCAGCGCTTCTCCAACGCTGCCGCTGACTGCGGAGATCGTCTTTTCCTCGCCGCCGTCTATCACCTTCATATTGAAGGCTCTGATAATCGTTATCGCCTTGACGGAATTGTCCGAATTGTTTACCGCGTATGCGTCGTTGTCCGAAAGGGCAAAGCCTGCCTGTCTGATGATCTCCACCGAGCTTTTGTTTTTGGCGGTGACGACCTTGCTGGACTGCGTACCGTCTGTTACCTTTACAACCGAGAGATTGGATGAAATGAATATTGAGCCGACCAAGGCAGCTGCGGCAAGAACCATCGTTGCGCCCTTGCGGCTCCTTATGAAATCTGCTTTCTTACCCAAAATCTTTTCCTCTGCTTTCTTTACCGCCCGGGATTCACAACTCATTCCCAAGCGTATAATTTGTTACCGTTCAACTTAACCCGCATGTATTTCCAAAGGTCTTGTCTCCGGGCCGTCCGGATCATCTCCCGAACGATGTGTCTATTATATTCCTTTGATATCCTATTGTCAAACAGAATTAATTAATAACTTTTGTACACTATCTCTATATCAGATTTTTAAAATCGCAAAATCAATATTTTTTTATATATACAATTGTCAGAGTTTAACAAAAATTCGCTCAATCGTAGTTTAGTGCATTAAATCACTACAGTGAAAATTTGTTCAAGGTGCCGAATTTGCCCTGTCATTTTTTTGTTACCATTCTTACGGATTTGTATTTCATATCATCTCAATGTCATTTGTATCTGGATTCTGTTGCTATACGTTTAAATATATTCATTGATGGTTGAAAAAATACCCAATTCAGAATCAAAAAACAGCCGACACACAAGGCGACGGCTGTCATACAAGTGTTAATGCAATTGATTCGGTCAACAAAACGGTCAGCGATGAGCAGAGATGACTTCATCATAATCCGAGCTGACGGCTACATCAGGGAGCATGTGTGAAATCAGTCTGCCTGCTCCGCAATCAATGCCGCCGCCTATGATCAGGCTGGTCACTTCGCTGCTTCTGACATATTCCAGCAAAGCAGCCGCGGGCTGAGCGCTGTACAGCACCGTGAGGCGTGCACCGACAGATGAAGCATATCTGAAAAGCGCCTCTGTGGATTCGGCATATCCCGCGCTGCACTCGGGGAAAATCCCGACGACCGACATACTGTCTCCCTTATGCCGACAAAGTGCCAGCAGGCTTGCGGCTGGACGGTAAAGGATACCGTCGGAAATGGACATTGACATTGCACACTGTTTACTCATCATGGCTTCCCCCTGTATATTTTTCAATCAAAAAAGCGTCAACATTGCTTCTGCCTTTTGTTTTTGTTTAATTACAGTATACTCCAAAAAGATGAATTTATATGCGCAATTGCGTGTATGTTTTGTGTATGTTCTATCAATTTTATGTGAATGAATATGTATTATTTGTTAATTAGTACAAGGCAGCGCATCCATCATCACACGAATAGATGCGCTGCCATATAAAAAAACAAAAACAAAAAACAATATCAGGAAAAATCGACTGCTTCGCCTGTTGTATTATTTTTTCCCTTGCCGGTAAGGCTGTTAACCTCATAAGAAGCCGTTACGAAGTTCTCACCGTCAGTTTCCAATGCAATTAAAGCATTGCCGTTTACGTCCACCTGATAGCTGACATATTCGGGAGGAAATCCGTTTTCCTTTTCAAAAGCCTTCTGCGCTTTCGCCGTCAGCGCCTCGGCGGAATAAAAGGCGAACTGCTCGGGATCGGCTCCGGCAATCAGACGCCAATTTTCCGTAATACCTTCCTGTTCCTCAATATCCCACGTCAATTGCCTTGCCCCGCGCCCGGGAATCAAAACCTTCGTCCTGCGGCTTTCTTGAAATGAATCAAATTGGAATACGGCAGTCTTTTCCTCCTCATTCACTGTGAACGCCAATTCGGTGCCGTTTTCCGCGTAAACCAGTTTGCCGTTCTGCTGGTCGGTTAAAATATAATAGCCTATGCGCTGCTCACCGTCGTCGGCAGCCCACACGCCTCGGACGAATGTTGTTTCCGGCTCAGATTCCGCACTGCTGTCACTGTCGGATACATGATTTGCCTTGCTGTCAGAGCCGCATGATATCATACCGAAAACAAGCGCCGCAGCTAATGAAAATGCCATTATCTTTCCAACGAAATGTCTCATTGATATCCCCCGCCAATCAAAGAATTTGCCCAGATTATAGCACAATCCGGGCAAATATTCAACCTGATATTTTAATATAATTTAAAATTTTTATTTATAGAATGAAAAAATATATATTATTCCTCAGAATCGTCCTTTGTCAGAACCAGCTCTTCATCGGAGTCCTTGACTCTACCCTTTCCGGTAATGGTGTCGATCTCGTATTCGGCAATGACGCTGCCGTTTTTACCGACCTTGCTGATAAGCTGAATCGAAGCCATTCCGTCCGTGCCAATTACAATATCAGCTGTTTCGGGACGGCTGCCTTTTTGATTTTCGTAATAGTCCATTGCCATTTCGCTGAGATCATTCTGTGAGTAGAAGGTGAAGGCGTCCGGCTCCTGTTCGCTAAGAAGGGTGAGATATTCCACGCGGTTTTCATTGACCCATGTAAGCGTCCGCTTGCCCTTGCCGCTTTTTTCCACCGTCGCAGGATCGGCAAAATCCGCCGCGCCCAGATTGAATTCAGCGTCAGAGCCGTTCGTTTTCACATTAAAAGGGGCTTCCATTCCAAGCTGTGCGTCCGCAAATTTGCCGCTTTTCCTGTCATATAAAACATAGTAGCCCACTCTCTTCTCGCCGTCGTCGGCAGCCCAAACGCCGCGGCACAGAGTATCGCCGCTGTCAAAATACGTGCCGTCTTCGGCGCGGTTAGTGATCGGCTCCAAAGAATTCTCACTGCCGTCTTTGGAACAGCCTGCCATACAGACGAGCAATGAAATGACAGCTGCAAGCGCAGTTACTTTGCGCAGAATCGACTTTCTCTTTTTCATCACTATATACCCCTGTTTCCTGTTGTCTGTAATATGAATCCAAATGCTTTTTGCTTTTTGCTTTTAAACGCGCAAACACATCAATGCCGAATTTTCACCCGACATTGATGCGCTGTGCTGTATATCATTGATTAAAAATCAGCCGATAAACATGGTGTGGATTGCCGAAACAGCCTTGTCTGCGTCCTCCTCATTGATAAGGACGGAAATTTTGATCTCACTGGTGGAAATCATTCTGATGTTGATGTGCGCGCCGTAAAGTGCCTCGAACATCTTTGCCGCAACGCCCGCGTGCGTTTCCATACCTGCGCCGACGATGGAGACCTTGGCAACCTCCTTGTCAACGGCAACGCCCTTGCCGCCCACGCTCGAAACGAATTCATTCATGATCTCGGCTGCCTCGTCGCTGCTGTCCTCGGCGATGGTGAAGCTGATGTCCTTGGTACCGTCTCTGCCGATTGACTGCAAGATGATGTCGACATTGATATTCTTGGCGGCAAGGCGGCTGAATGCCTGGAACGCGATACCGGGTTCATCGGGAAGTCCCAGAAGCGAAATTCTGGCAACATGAGTGTCCTTGGCTACGCCGCTGATAAGCATTTTTTCCATTTTTACCTTCTCCTTAACTATAGTACCGGGCTTTCTGACAAGTGAAGAAAGCACCTCAAGCTGAACATTATACTTCTTTGCCATTTCAACAGAACGGTTGTTGAGCACCTGAGCGCCGAGCGTGGCAAGCTCGAGCATCTCGTCATAGGTGATTTCGCCGAGCTTTACGGCGTTTTCCACCTTGCGCGGATCAGCAGTGTAAACGCCCTCCACGTCGGTGAATATCTGGCACCTGTCGGCACGAAGGGCTGCCGCAATGGCAACCGCGCTCGTATCGCTGCCGCCTCTGCCGAGCGTTGTCATATCGTCGTATTTGTTGAGTCCCTGGAAGCCCGCGACAACGACGATCTTGTTCTGGTCAAGCTCACTCTGGAGTCTGTCGGTCTCAATGCGTCTGATTCTGGCGCTGCCGTAGACCGAGCTGGTCACGAAGCCTGCCTGCCAGCCCAGAAGCGAGATCACAGGGTAACCGAGCTTCTGGATAGCCATTGCCAGCAGCGAAATGGAAATCTGTTCGCCGGCAGTCATCAGCATATCAAGCTCACGCTTTGAGGCGTTGGGATTGATTTCCTTTGCCTTTTCAATGAGGTCATCGGTGGTGTCGCCCTGAGCGGAAACAACGACCACCACTTTATTCCCCTGCTTGTAGGTATCGGTAACTATCCGTGCGACGTTCATCACGCGCTCGGCGTCAGCAACGGACGTGCCGCCGAATTTCTGAACTATTAAACCCATTTGTTCAATACCTCCGAATTTTTTGATAAAATAATGCTTATTTGCTTATTGGGTTAGCTTATGCAAAAGAAAAATCTTCTTATGCATAATATGTATATAAAGCGGCATTTGCGAAGCAATGCAAGCGCACGCTATTGCTGTTTGATTCTCTGCGCGCCTCTGGAATCGACGTCGAGTATCACCATGCGCCAGTTGCCGAGATTTCTCCTGGCAAGCTCACGGGTAATCTCAGTCTCGAATTCCTCCTCGTGACGGCGGCTGATGATGGACATAACCGTCGGTCCCGCGCCGCTGATGTAGGTCGCATAGGAGCCGTATTCGTATGAGAGACTGAATATTTTATCCGCTCCCGGAATCAGTCCCATGCGGTAGGGCTGATGCAGCCTGTCCTGCACGGCAATGCGCAGATTTTCCACATTGCCCGTTGCCAGCGAGCCAGCCATGAGCGCCGAACGGGAGAGATTGTAAACCGCGTCCTCGCGCGAAACCGTCTTAGGCAGTATTCCTCTGGCAACCGAGGTTTTCAGCTCGAAATCGGGAATGAAGGCGGCAAATCGGAATTTGTCCGCGACGTGCAGCGTGACGGCATAGACCCTGCCGTTCTCCACCGCCGCCGATGTAAGACCGCCCAGAAGCGCCGGAGTGGTGTTGTCGGGGTGTCCCTCGATGCTGCACGCGATATTGACAAGCTCTTCCCTGCCCAGCGGCTTGCCGAGCAGATAATTGGCTCCCAGCAGTCCTGCCGCAACGCAGGCGGAGCTTGAACCAAGCCCCCTCGTCATGGGAATCACATTGCTCTGCGCAATCTTAAAGCCCTTAGGAAGCGGTTTGCCGCATTCCTCATAGAGCCGGCACGCCGAAATATAGATCAGATTGCTCTCGTCCGTCGGCACTTCAATATCGTCGAGAGAGGTTATTTCCAATCGGTCGCTCTCCTCGATATCCACTTCATTGTACATCGACAAGGCAATGCCGAGAGCGTCAAAACCGGAACCGATATTGGCGCTGGTTGCCGGAATCCTGAATTTCAAACCGCATCACCTTTCCATTCGTTTATCTGCTGAGAGTTCTCATGGCGCTGATGACATTCACGCCTCTGGCTAAGAATTTCTTCGCAATGGTCTCCTGCTCCGCGTAGGTTGCCACATCGGTAATAATGGCTATCTCGTCGGGATTGACGCCGTCGGTATAAATGCATTCTCTGCAAAGCTCGTTGGCAATGATCATCAGCTCGTCGGTGCTCTTGCCGCAGAGACGCAGGTACATCGAGCAGCGCTCGTCGTGATAATCGGCGATCATCCCCTCCTCGGCAGGACCCCAGTAGAGGTACTTGCGGGCAACTCTGTGCTTGACGCAGTCGATGACGTCCGCCACAACGGCGCTTGCTGTGGGCAGCTTGCCCGCGCCCTTGCCGTAGAACATTACCTCGTCGGTTGCGTCGCCGATGACGCAAATGGCATTGAATACGTCGCTGACGCCGGCAAGCGGAGAGGTCTTGGATACCATTCTCGGAGCGACGTTAATGAGCAGCTTGCCGTCCGGCATGACCTTGAACATGCCGATCAGCTTGATTGCCGCGTTGAATCTATCGGCATATTGAACATCTTCCAGTGTAATATTGCGAATGCCCTCCACATAAACGTCCTTGGGATAGACGTGCTTGCCCAACACCAGAGAGGCAAGTATGCAGATCTTGCGGCAGGCGTCGTGTCCGTCCACATCGGCGGTGGGGTTTCTCTCGGCATAACCGAGGTTCTGCGCCAGCTGAAGAGCCTCGTCGAAGGGCATATTCTCGGTAATCATCTTGGTGAGAATGAAGTTGGTTGTTCCGTTGAGTATGCCGGCAACCGCGTCGATCTCGTTGGCAGCCATGCACTGAGCAAGCGGTCTGATAATCGGAATACCGCCGCCCACGCTCGCCTCAAAGAGGAAGTTCAGGTTATTGGCCTTGGCGACCTCCAAAAGCTCCTGTCCTTTGGCAGCCACAAGCTCCTTGTTGGAGGTGACAACGCTCTTGCCGGCTTTAAGGCTGCTCATGCAGAAGTCGAATGCGGGATTGATGCCGCCCATACATTCCACAACGATCTCCACTTCCGGGTCACTGAGAATGATATTGATGTCCTTGACAAATTTATCCGCATAGGGCAGATCCGGAAAATCGCGCAGATCAAGAATGTACTTGACCTGAATCTCCTCCTTTGCGCGGCGCTCGATGCCCTCATGATTTTTCATAAGAACCTCGACAACGCCGGAGCCGACTGTGCCGTGACCCATAACTGCAATTTTGACCATAGATAATCACTGCTTTCCTGTTTTAATCTATTTATAATAAAAAATATTATACCGTTGAACCGACAGATCAGACCCCCGCGCCAACGCCCGAAACCGAGATCACGCCGTCCAGCGACCTGAGCTTTTCAAAAAGCTCGGGGACGCTCATTTCCATATTGGCGGTGTTGACCGATACTGTGACATATGCTGCTCCGTTGGAAGGGATATTCTGATTGACCGTCAGGATATTGGCTCCCGCGTCAAAGAAGGATGTGATCATGGAGGAAAGCACGCCGGGTTTATCCTCCAGCATGGACTGAATGGTAAGCACTCTGTCCTGTCCGCCTTCCCGGTAGGGCAGCACCGCGTCCTTGTATTTATAAAAGGCGCTGCGGGATATTCCCACCAGCCGCGCCGCCTCCGACGCGGAATGTGCCGCTCCGGTGCCGAGCAGTCTCTTGGCTTGCACTACCTTGGCAAATACCTCCGGCAGAACCTTACTGCTAACAATATAATATTCGTCAGACATTGTATGATACACCACCATTTATCCGCCAGTCGTGTACGACTGTATTGCAGCAATGAACACTATACCATTTTTTTAAGCCAATTGCAAGCGATTTAACGCAATTTTTTGAATTATTTTCGTCTTTTCGCACTTTCTACGTTTGATACAAAAAATCAGGTCGCGTTTTCCACAATGTTATTCACCCAAACGCCCTTTCTGACCATAACAAACCCTATCACAGCCTTGACCGCCTCGGAGATCTGGCATATCATGTAGACCGGAATGATAGGAAGGTCGGTGAAACGCGTCAGAACATACGCCAGTGGGATCACAACGACAAGCATGTAAAAGCCGTCAAACAGGAAGGTCACAAAAGTATTGCCGCCCGAACGAAGGGTGAAATAGGCGGCGTTGGTATAGGCGATCACCGGCAGCATCAACGCGCCGATCAGCAGCAATTGCGTCGCCAGATGACGGACCTCCTGCGTCGTGTTGTACAGCAGAGGGAAAAACGGAGCGCACAGCGCCATCAAAATGCCCATCGCCGCGCTGCCAAGCACGGAATAGCTGCATAGAATCCTGTCGGAGCTGCGTGCCTCCTCCTTCTTGCCTGCGCCGAGCAGCTGACCGACCATTATAGCAATGGCGTCTCCCGCGGCGATAAAGAACACGCAGAATACATTGGACAGCGTGGAGCTGATATTCACGCCTGCCACGGCGTCCAATCCTCTGGTGGAGTAGCTCTGATTGAGCATCGTCATTCCCAGCGCCCACAGACTTTCGTTGATAATGAGCGGAATGCACTTTACAATCACTCTTCCAAGCAGCTTTCCCGGAATATAAAGCGAACGGAGCAGTCCCTTGACAAAGCCGTATCTGTCCGAATGGGTATGCAGCCAGAATGCAACGATGCTCAATTCCACCACACGGGCGCATAATGTAGCAAGTGCCGCTCCCTTTACGCCAAGCGCGGGGAAGCCCAGTTTGCCGAATATCAGTACCCAGTTGAGAGTGACGTTGACCGCCACGGCGGCAATACCAGCCTTCATCGGAACGACAGTCTGTCCCACCTCGCGCAGAGTGCTGACATAGACCTGACACAAGCCGAACGGAATAAAGCCCCACATGGCGACGCTCATGTATTCCAGACCGTACTTCATGGTCAGACTGACGTCATCCGCACTCTCACTGTGCAGAAACAGACTGATAAGACTGCCGCCATACAGCATGGCAACAGCCATCGCCGCCGCCACCACCACCGCGCCAATGCACAGCTTGAAGCGGAAGGTGTATTTTATGCCTTCATTTTCGCCGCTGCCGTAAAACTGAGCGGTGAATATGCCGGCTCCCGCCATGGCGCCGAAAAGACAGAGAAACGGAATCAGCGATATCTGATTGACTATGGAAACACCGTTCATCTGGTGAGTGCCGAGCTGTCCCACCATTACATTGTCAAGCATACTGACAAAATTGGTAATGCCGTTCTGAATGGCTATCGGCATGGCAATCATCAGAAATTCCTTCAGAAATGTTCTGTTTCCGAGATATTTTTTAACGATAATCCTGTTCATCGTTCATCTCCTCAAACACATAAAATAAAGAAAACACCTGCCGTCATGCGGCGACAGATGTTCTCGGATTATTCATCAGTGAGAATAAAATTCACTGTTTATGCTTTTCTGCTTACAGCAAAATTACTGACCAAGCGGTCTGCCGTCAGCATCCGTATTGATAGAGCCGGCAAGTATCATGATACCCTCCACAAAGCCCCAGATTGCGCCAACGCCGCATGTGCAGAGCGAAACGACGATCTGAATGACCGCCTTGCTGGTATAGCCGAGGTAGAAATTGTGAACACCCCAGCCGCCGAGGAAAATGCCCAGAAGACCTGCGGCAATTTTTGACTTAGGCTGAACGCCCATCTGGTAGCCCGCCTGCTGGTAAGGCTGCTGCTGATAGCCTGCCTGCTGATAAGCCTGCTGTTGATAAGCCTGCTGTTGATAGCCTGTCTGCTGGTAAGGCTGCTGCTGGTAGCCGGTCTGCTGATAAGCCTGCTGCTGTGCTTCCGGCTGGGTCTGAGACTGTGCTTCCGGCTGAGCCTGAGGCTGTGCTTCCGGCTGAACCTCCGCCTGAACCTCGGGCTGCTGATCAACCACCTTTGCTTCTTCCACTGCTGCTTCGGCTTCTACCGCTGTGCCGCAGGAAGGGCAAACTGTCAGATACTCACCGAAAACATTGCCGCAATTTTTACAAGTTCTATCCATTTGAGAATCCTCCTTGGATGAATGATACAAAAATGCCGCACTTGGCCTTTATAAAGCTGAATGCGGCACTGTTGCTTAAAAGTATTTATACATGATACAGCCGCAAAAATATAAGCTGACCGTAAAAACTTAAAATTACATTGTAACTGTGTTACAAGTAACCGTGTTACATGTTACATAGTAACCTTGCTGGGATTGATCTTGACACCTACGCCCATGGTCGAGCTGACGACACAGGAGCGGATGTACTGACCCTTTGCAGCGGCAGGCTTAGCCTTGTTGATAGCGCCGAGCAGAGCGTTGAAGTTCTCAAGCAGCTTGTCAGTGCCAAAGGAAACCTTGCCGATGGGGCAGTGAATGATGTTGGTCTTGTCAAGACGGTACTCGATCTTACCTGCCTTCGCTTCTTTGATAGCTCTGGCGATATCGGGTGTAACGGTACCTGCCTTGGGGTTCGGCATCAAGCCGCGGGGACCGAGGATCTTACCGAGACGACCGACCATGCCCATCATATCGGGAGTGGTGATAAGCACGTCAAAATCCATCCAGCCTTCGGACTGAATCTTCTGAATGTATTCGTCGTTGCCGACATAATCAGCGCCTGCAGCCTCAGCAGCCTTGAGAGCGTCGCCCTTGCAGATAGCGAGAACTCTCACGCTCTTGCCGGTGCCGTTGGGCAGCACGATAGCGCCTCTGACCTGCTGGTCTGCGTGACGGCCATCAACGCCCAGCTTTACATGGACTTCAACAGTCTCGTCAAACTTAGCTGCAGCGGTCTTGATAACGAGATCAAGCGCTTCGTTGGAATCGTATAACTTCAAACGGTCAACTGCCTTTGCGGCGTCGACATATTTCTTTCCGTGTTTCATTTAGTCAATATCCTCCTGTAATGTGGTAATATCGGAGATTTTCCTCCCACATAGAGCACATCATCTCAATATGAGAATCAGTCCTCTACTGTAATGCCCATGCTGCGGGCAGTGCCTGCGACCATGCTCATAGCAGCTTCGATAGAACCTGCGTTGAGGTCGGGCATCTTTGTTTCAGCTATCTTTCTGACCTGTTCCTTGGTGATCTTGGCAACCTTGGTCTTGTTAGGTGTGCCGGAACCGCTCTCGATGCCGCATGCCTTCTTGATGAGAACTGCTGCGGGGGGAGTCTTTGTTACGAATGTGAAGGAACGGTCTGCATATACCGTGATAACAACAGGAATTATAAGACCCACATCATTTTTTGTGCGTTCGTTAAAATCCTTGGTGAACTGCATAATGTTAACGCCGTGCTGACCAAGGGCAGGACCAACAGGGGGAGCCGGTGTTGCCTTGCCTGCCGGAATCTGAAGTTTAATGTAACCTGTTACTTTCTGAGCCATTAAAAAGCACCTCCAAATACGTGGTGATACCGAGACAGCATTATTTGGAAAAGATTTACTGCCTCTCCCACAGAAGCACGCCGAAACAGCGCATTGCCTCTAATGCAAGCATTGTGCGGTCTTGCCTGCCGCCGCCGGAAAAAGCCGGCGCCTCCGAATGACCTTCGCCGCCTCAGTTGAGCGGAACTACACTGGAAAGATCAACCTCTGCTTCTACCTTGCGACCGAACATATCCAGAGTAATGGTGACGGTCTTTGCCTCATGGTCGATGGAATTGACTACGCCCTTATGACCCGACATCGAGCCGTCGACGACCTTAACTTCCTCGCCCACTTCAAAGGCAAATCTTTCGGATTTGATCTCTACGCCCCATTTAGCCGCTTCCTCATCCGTGAGAGGCACCGGCTTTGAATCGGGCACGAGCTTTGAATCATGACCTACAAAGCCTGTGCATCCGCGCGTGTTGCGGACGATAAACCATGTTTCGTTGGTCATTACCATTTTTACAAGCACATAGCCCGGGAAGAGCTTATGCTCCACCTCGCGCTCCACCTGCTGCTCCACTCCGTCCTTTTTGACCGTAACGGTCTCGGTAACGGTTTCAGTGGGAATCTTAACATCCAAGATCATGTCCTGAAGCTTGCGGTTTTCCACTATTGTCATAAGGTCGGAAGCGACCTTGTTTTCATAGCCTGCATAGGTATGAATGACATACCAATGAGCGGAACCCGAAACGCCTGTTGTATCTGCCATCTTGTTTTCACTCCCATCATGCGGCAGCCATAAGGCTTTGCCTGTATGTTCGTTTGTGCTGAATCGTCATCACTCAGCGGAATCGCTCGGAGTCACAATAAGATCCGAACCGGTAACGATTTCGTCGTCAGCCTCGTCGGAAGCGGACCACTCAGGAATCTTTTTAAGACCTAAATCTCTCACCTGACTGAGTCCGAAATCCAGAACCCAGATAAATACGCCTACCACAGCGATGGCTGCAAGAGTAATGGCAGCGTTCTTGGTGGTATCCTTGGCGCTGGGCCATGAAATCTTCTTTATCTCGCTCTTATACTCGCGGATAAATTTGCCTACCGACTTGATCGGACTTGCCTTCTTCTTGGACGAATCCTTCTTGGAAGAGACTTTTTTGCCTGTGTCCTTAGCGATTTTCTTGTCGTCCTTTTTGGTTGACTTGTCGCTCATAGATAATCCGTCCTCCCTTACTTGCTTTCCTTGTGCGAAGTATGCTTCTTGCAGAATCTGCAATACTTCTTCATCTCAAGTCTGTCAGGGTCATTCTTCTTGTTCTTGACAGTGTTGTAGTTTCTCTGCTTGCATTCTGTGCATGCCAATGTGACCTTAACTCTCATGTCGGCACCTCCCGTAACGGAATAATTTACCGCAGGCTCACCCTGCTTCTGCATAAACAAAGCGTTTCCGCGGCATTTCAGCCTCCCTCGATACCCGAAGGTATGCAATAAACGGACGCATAAAAAAAACACGCCCAGTGCGAGGTAAATTTAATATACCATGCTTTTTACGGAAAGTCAAGTGTTTTTTAAGATTTTTTTATCCTTGCGCTGCCGTTACAATTACAATATAATGTCTGTTTGCTATTAATTTTGTTGATATATTTACCCTTTATCTTTCCGGCATCAATCAAAAAGGGCGTTTCCTGTAGAATCGCAGGCAACGCCCAAAAATGAAACGGTATGAAATATGTCACTTGTTTTCAATAGCTGTGGCAAAATAGATGATGTCGCTCTGAGGCTTTTCGGGCCCCCATCCGACTCTGTTTTTCAAACGATTTCCGATGATCATGGTGCCGGAACGACCGCCGTCGAGATTGTAGGCAATTCTGACATTTTTGGCTGCGACCTCGTGCGCGAAGGTCTGCAGCGAAACGCCTACGCTGTCGCGGTTCCTGCCCTCCGCCAGAATGACCAGGTAGTGAAGATCATCGTCAAACTGACAGATCGCGGTGCGCGGTTCATTGGTGATCGGTTCCCAGTCCTTCTTGGTGATCTTCAATTCCTGACCGTCATGCACAAGCTCCGGACCGAACGAAACGGCGTTGACAATATCATACTGCTCGAGAATGCCGCTGGACTTCATCTTGCGATCCTCGACAATGTGGAAATTACCGTCAGAATCAATCAGCAGCACGTCCAGCCCGAAGGGTCTGTCTCGGAGAAGCTCTCTTCTGTGTATCAGAATTCCACCCCAGCGGACGTTGTAGAATCCTCCGTTCACGGCACAGACGGCATTGACGTCGGCGGAAATTTCAGAGGGGAGCTTGCGTATCTTTCCCACCTTGGCATATTTGTTTTCCGCCAGAGCGAGACGAATCTGCGAAGGATGCTTGATTCTGACCTCCATGTAATGAAACCACGATTTGTATTTTCTTTCCTTATAATAATGTACTTCTATCGTCTCATCGGTGTAATTTTCAAAATTCTTATCATAATTATCCGGATTGGGCTTGGGTGCGACATATTCATCCAATTCAACGACATAAACTGGATCGCGGCTCTTTATTTCCTGAGCAGAAGCCTCGTATGCATCATCACAGACGTTCTTTAAATCACTCAGAACACTGAACTCTTTCGGCTTATCAAAAAGAGCGCTCAGCACCAGATTGAAAACGTCCATTCTGACAAGCGCGGTGAGAACAAACACGATAAAAAGCACGCCTATGGCTATGTTAAGCAGCTGGTTAAATCCAATTTTTTTCTTTTTGACGGTTACGCCTTCATTGCGTATTTTAGATATGGCTTTACCGATTTGTGTTAGCTTTTCTGACATATTACCGCATTATCCTCCGTCCGCTGTTTTTTATCGTGAAACAAATTACATTTTATTATAATACTTACAGCAAAATTTTGCAACATGAATTTTCTGTTTTTACACTATCAATAAAAAATACAGATCATCATGGATTATTTTTGAAAAAGCAAAATTGCAATAAGTAACCAAAAAAATGGGATTATTTATATTTAAAACAGAAAAAATGCAATTCATCAGCCATTAAATAATATCTCGTTGTTGAAATAACCGAATGTCTGAGCTATAATATTGTATAAGTATTGCATATTGGGAAGAATCGGCTTTTTTCCTCCCAATCGCAAAAATCAATTCATGTTGGGAGAGATATTTTCCTATGTTGACATCGTTATTGACGACAGGTATTTCGTCTGCCGTCGGCACAGAATTATTCGACAGCAAGGGTATGCTCATGGCGGTCGTCACCTGCGCAGGCATCCTGATTGTTTTTGTAGTTCTGATTCTGCTGATCTTCATTTTCTACGCGTACGGCGGAATTTTCAGAGCCGTCACAGCTTCAAAGGAAAAGAAGGCAGCTGAGAAAAAGGCAGCCGAAGAAGCTACAAAGGCAAAACCGGCTTCGCCTGAGGTCACTGCCGTCACGCAGCCCGCCGCGGTTGACGACGGTTCCATTCCGGGCGAGATCATCGCAGTGATCGCTGCCGCCGTCGCAGCCATGGGCGACGGCAAAAAATACGCGGTTAAAAAGGTCTCCCGCGCACAGCGTCCGACCGGAAGCCGCAGCTCATGGGCAGCGTCGGGTATTTACGAAAATACGCGTCCGTTCTGATTATATTTAGTTTCCGAAAGGTGGTCAATTCATGGAAATACTTAATTCCATTTGGGCGTCGATCCTGAGTATTCTCAACGAATCGGGTCTGCTCGGTCTTTTTGAGGGAGACGGCTGGAAAAACGCCATTATGATCTGCGTTGCCTGCTTCCTGCTTTATCTTGCCATCGGCAGGCAGTTTGAACCGCTGCTGCTGCTTCCGATCGCATTCGGCATGCTGCTGGTAAACCTTCCGCTGTCCGGCGTTATGGACGTACCCACTACAGAGCTTGTTCCGCTTGCCAAAGCCTCCGCAACCGAGATTGCGAAATACGGTCAGGTGATTATGCCGGACGGGCAGACCTATGTGGAAGTGGCACATTCCGGCGGTCTGCTCTATTACCTCTATCTCGGCGTTAAACTGGGCATCTATCCCCCGCTCATCTTCCTCGGTATCGGCGCCATGTCCGACTTCGGTCCGCTGATTGCCAACCCGAAGAGCTTCATTCTCGGCGCTGCCGCACAGATCGGCATATTCTTTACCTTCTGCGGCGCGATTCTTCTCGGCTTCCCGGCAAAGGTCGCGGGTTCCATCGCCATCATCGGCGGAGCCGACGGACCCACGGCAATCTACGTCACATCAAAGCTGGCAGCCGATTACCTCGGGCCTATCGCGGTTGCCGCCTACAGCTATATGGCATTGGTTCCGATCATCCAGCCTCCCATCATGCGTCTGCTCACCACCAAGAAAGAACGTGCGGTGGTCATGACACAGCTGCGCACCGTATCCAAAACCGAAAAAATCATGTTTCCCATCATCGTCACCATCGTTGTCGCGCTGCTTCTGCCTTCCGCGGCTCCGCTGGTCGGCATGCTGATGCTCGGCAACCTCATGCGCGAGAGCGGCGTTGTCAAGAGAATCTCCGACGCGGCTCAGAATGAACTGATGAACATTGTCACTATCTTCCTCGGCACGACAGTCGGCGCAACCGCAAGAGCGGAAGTATTCCTTACTGCGGAAACCCTGATGATCGTAGGTCTCGGACTGGCGGCATTCTGCCTCGGCACGGCATTCGGCGTCATCTTCGGAAAGCTGATGTACATTTTCACCGGCGGCAAGGTCAATCCTCTCATTGGCTCGGCAGGCGTTTCAGCCGTTCCCATGGCGGCAAGAGTCTCGCAGAAGGTGGGACAGGAAACCAATCCCTCCAACTATCTGCTCATGCACGCTCTCGGTCCGAATGTAGCCGGCGTTATCGGCTCGGCTGTTGCGGCAGGCGTTTTGCTCGCCGTGCTTGGCAAGTAATTTTTCTCCTGAGCTTACATAATTGCCTTGCTGCCACTAAGCGGCAAGGCAATTTTTGTGTACCCTGAAAAAGTCATTAAAACTAATATATTTTTTAAAAATATATTGAATTATTATATAAAATATGTTAAAATTAACATGTTAATCAGCTCTTTTGGCTATTGACGGAATTCTTTATTTTATTTGGAAGGTGATTCTTTTATGTCTAAGGCGAAAAAAAAGCTGCGTGAGGACAATCGAATCGACAACTGGTCATACCTGTGGATGGCTATGTTCTCCGCGGTCGGTTTTTTGTTCTTCAACGTTTTGTACGGCTTATTCGGAGAATTGGTAATGAAAATATTTGCCGCCGCAATCATTGTACTGATGCTCGGAGGACTTCTTTATTCAAAATGGAAGAAATCCAACAGTGAGCGTAAGACCATTTATGTAATGCTCTTTATTTCGATCATTTTAAGAGTCTGTTACCTGATTCTCACTTCAGACAAGACCATTTCAGGACCGGATTACAACACCTTTGTACAGGTGCAGACTAATCTGACGCTGCCCGAAACATACCAGCCGCTCTACTACATCGCAGCGGCATTTATCTACAACTTCATGGCACTCTTCCGCTTCACCGCGGATTATGCGCTTGACATTGTACGCCTCTCGTCGGAATACATGGGAATCGTTGCTGCTATTGCAACATATTACATTCTCTGCGAGCTGGAGGCAAACGACACATCCATTTATCTCGGCACTGCCATCATCGCTTTCCACCCCGGTCTGATCAGACTCGGAGGCGAAATCAGCCCATTGATGCCGATGTTCGCCGTCATGTGTCTTGCCATCATGTTCCTCACCAGATGGAACAATTTCACCGACGGATTTGACTTCGTATTTATGAGCGTATCCTTCGGCGCCGCAATCATGCTGGATATGTCCGCGCTGATTTTCCTGCCGGTTGTCGCAACCCTTGTCATTATCAATCTGGTTCGTGTATTAAAGCGCAAAAACGCCATTAATACCATGTCGTCCATTATACAGACTCTCTGCGGAGTTGGCGCATGGGCAGTGCTCAGCTTTGTCTATCCTGTAAGAAATACCCTTGAAGGCAAGGATAACGGTTTACTGAGCATCCTTGGCGACCTCGGCGGTTCCTTGGATTTCAAGACAAAGTTTTTCTCTTTTGAATTCAACGAATTGCTTGAAGTCTTTGTCAGCCCTTATGACAAAAACGCGTGGATCTATCTGGTCAAGTCCTCTCTGTTCGGCAGCCTGAAGCAGGGCGACATCGAACTTGATCTGTTTATCCTTCAGATATTCACCTGCATAGCATTTGTGTGTGCCGCTATCTCGGGTATTACGATATTCGGCAACATGATTGCCAGAGCCGACGCCAAAAAGAAGGTCAATATCTGGACGCTGATCACCATGACCAGCTGTTCCATAGGCTATTATATTTTGCAGAACCTCGGTTCAAACAGCGCGGCAACAATGGATTTCCGTGTTGTTCCCATCATTCTGGCTCTCGGCGTCACCATGCTCTGCTTAGGCATCAAGGTACTCAGCATGAAAAAGAAGCTCAGCTTCGTTTCCCAGATTCTTTATTTTATGACGACGATCGTTTGTTTGTTGTTCTGCGTCGGATGTGTGGTTTACGGCTGCTGGTTTATCTGATAAATGCAGCATTGTAATTGGAGTAAATGATATATTTTTGCAAGGTGATTAAAAATGTCTAAAAAAATTAAAATTGTCGCCGACTCCACCTGTGATATTTCACCGGAGCTAATCGAAAAATACGACATAGAGATTCATCCCTTTATTGTCAGCCTCGGTGAAAAAAGCTACAGAGACGGCGTGGATATTACTACCGACGACATTCTGAAATATTACAGGGAGACCGGCAATGTATCCAAGACTGCCGCGGCGCCTCCCGGAGAGTACGAAGAGCTTTTCAGAAAATGGCCTGCCGAGGAATACGATGTGCTGTTCTTCACGATCAGCAGCGACTTTTCCTCCGCATACGCCAACGCAAGCATTGCCACGGAGAGTTTTGACAACATCTATGTGGTTGAATCAGCCAATCTCTCCACCGGAATCCTTCTGGTGGTACTTGCCGCCGCCGATATGATCGAAAGCGGCATGAGCGCAAAGGAAATAGCCGACAGGCTCAAAGATATCGTGCCGAAGGTTCGCACCAGCTTTGTGATTGATACTCTCGAATTTCTCTGGAAGGGCGGTAGATGCTCCGGTGTGGCAGCACTCGGCGCTAATCTCCTCAGGCTCAAGCCCTGTATCGAGGTCATCGACGGCAAGATGTCGGTGGGCAAGAAGTACCGCGGAAATATCGACAAGGTGATTCCGCAGTACATCAAAGACAGACTTGATTCCACCCCGAATGTCGTGCGCAGAAGGGTATTCATTACCCACACCTGCGAGGACAGAGCAATGGTGGAAGCCGCCTTGAAGCAGACGCGTGATTCGGGCATGTTTGACGAGGTTCTTGAAACCAGAGCAGGATGCACGGTTTACAGCCATTGCGGTCCCAACACGCTGGGCATACTTTACATTGAAGCGTAATATTCACATAAAATAAAATCAGGCACATCGTATGTTTTTGCATTGCGATGTGCCTTGTTTTTTATGATACGAAAAACGCCGTGTAACTCACACCATCAAGTTACACGGCGATAATAGCTGAAAATAAATGGAATTTAATCCTCAGATCCAAGGCTGACTACGACGTTGATCATGCTGCCTGCCTGAATCTTCTTGCCAGGCTCAATGCCGTTGAGTCGAATGATCTTTCCGCTTTCGACGTCATCGCTGTATTCCTCCGCCTGATCGCCCAGCGCCAGACCGGCGCTTTCCAGTTCCTTGGAAGCCTCGGAAACGGTCTTGCCTATGATATTCGGCACGGTGCGCATTTTGGAGCCCTTGCTGACCACAACGCTGATAGGCGTATTTTTGGCGACGGCGGAGCCGGCTTCTACCGACTGGGAAATAATTCTGCCTTCTTCGTAATTCTCGTCATAAACCTCTTCGGACATGCGGATATAGAAATTGCTGTATTTCTCATTGCCGTCTATATTGCTCCATTTTTTGTTCACAAGTTTCGGCACCCTGTAGAGCACCGTCGGCTCGGAACTGTCGCCGTCGTCCTGCGAAGAGACATAAGATGATGTCGTATCGTCCTCCTCATCGTCTTTGTTTTTGTTCATCATGGGAATGACAATGAGATTGAGGCAAATCAAAGCAATGACGCCAAGCACAACAAATCCGATAAGACCTGAGATAATGCCGTATTTGTAAGGCGAGATCTCCGGCTCGTCATCCTCCGGCTCATAATTGCGCATGGGACGGTTCATCTGCGCCGAAGCGGCAGGCGCAGCCATTCGCGTGGGCTGTTCCTGATAGGACGGTTCGTCCACATATCTGTCGCCGTAATCCGGAGCGGCTGCCGGAGCAGCTGTCGGGACAGGCTTTGGCTCGGGTCTGCGGGGAACGGGATTGGTAAACTGATTCTTCAGTTCCTCCATGGAGTGAGTGCGGCTTTCGATGCTGACCTGCAAACCGCCCGCAAGAGCCGTGACGACATGGGTGGGAATATTCTGCGCGACATCGGCAGGCATATTCAGACGAGGCTCATACGAACGCGACACAGCGTCCGGCGGTCTTTTGCCGGTAAGCGCATAGAATATCACGGCACACATAGCGTAAACATCGGTCCATTTTCCCTTTTTACCCTCGAGCGAATACTGCTCAATGGCGCTGAAGCCCTCATAAAATTCCGGATTCAGCTCTGTCTCCGCAAGGTGAGCGTCAGGACTGCCGAAGCCCTGCAATTTCAGTGTGCCGCTGCGGGTCATGATGATATTTTCCGGCGATATGCCGAAATGAACCAATCCAATGGAATGTGCGGAATTCACGGTGGAAATAAGCGGCAGGAAGAGCGGTCTTGCTTCTTCCCAGGTGAAGCGGCGGGCACGCTTGATGATCTCGTCCAGCGGCTTGCCGTCGACAAATTCGTACACGATATAGGCAGTCTTGTTTGCCTCAAACATGTCAATGACCGGAACGATGGAAGGAAGGTTCGAGAGCTTTGCAAGCGCTCTGCCGATTTCCATGAAGTCCTGAAGATAGTCCTGATATACCAGCTTGTTGCCTGAGGCTATAATGATATTGTCATCGTCCTTGACTCTCGAGCAGAGCGTTTTGGGAAGGTACTCCCTGACCGTGACTTTTTTGTTAGTGGTCACATCAAAGCCGATGTAGGTGACGCCTTCGCCGTTAGAGCTGAGATGCTTGCCTACAATATATCTTTCTTTGAGCAATGTACCGGGTTCAAGATAAGGCAGAACCTGAGGCGTACCGTCAACATAGCCGCATTTAGGGCACTCCATAGCGTCGCCCTTGTTATTCATGCAGCCAAGGCACAGACCTTTGAATTCCATTGAAATCTCTCCTTTAGTATTAAACCAAATCTCTGAGCTGTCGTTTCATCTTTTAATCATTTACGAAAATAATCTATACAAAAATCGCATGATACATTTATATGATCAAGAACATTCTACCACACAATTTCCCAATTGTCAAAGATTATTAATGCACTGTAACCTCATGAGGGCAGATTGATATGATTTATTAACAGTTCTGTCACAATTGATACAGAAATATCAGCCGTTTTTCTGGGGTTCGTTTGTGATTTTCTCGTGCTTCTTCCACACATTGAGACGGAAATTATAAATTGCTTCTTTCTGACTGATATCGCCCTTGCTATAAGCCTTTGTTTCATTATAAAGCAAATTACTCAATGAAGCATCATAGACGGTGGGTACGGCAAATTCCAGGCTGCGTGCAGCCACATTGTAGACCGAGAAGGCGTCCAGCCCGTCAAACAGGGGATTTTGAATATTCATGGAGGCAAGCTCATTGCAGACCTCACTGTTGTTGACATACTGCATCTCCGCAAGCGCTATGAGCTTCATGAATTCGCCGTCGCAGGTAAAGGCGCGGATGATCTCGGCGGCAATCGTCTGATTGGCGGATTTTTTGGGACAATAAAGCCAGCTGCCGCCGTAAACAAAGCCGTTAGGAGCAAGAGAGGTTTTGAATTTGCCAAATGACGCTCCGCTTCGTTTCGCCGAAGAAAAAACAGTCGTTATGTCGGCTCGGCCGAAGGAATTGCTCTTACAAAGCCACGGCGCGGCATAAAAACAGAATACGCCGCTGTCCAGTGAGCTGTACCAGTCGTCATCGAGCGTTTTGTTTCCCGCAAACGCCTTGACCGATTCAAGCTCCTTTATCACATCCAGCCAATGTCCGGCTGTCTCGTCCGACACGGAAAGCCTGCCGTCGGAAAGCCACAGTCCATGCATGGCGCAATTCACCGACTTCCAAAGCTCGGCGCTGTTGGGCAGCATCTTGATATTGCCGTCCGACTGCTCGCTGAGCGTGCGTGCCACCGACACAAACGAATCCCACGACGACAGCCTCTCCTGCATTTCCTCCTGATGGGTTATGCCGAGATATTTCTCAGCGTAATCCGAGCGGTAAAGCAGGATTCCCGGCTCCGCGCTGAATGCCGAGCCCTTCTGCACACCGTTAGTGTCGGAACCGAGTATTCTGGTAAAAGGATATTGCTGCGACAATTCGCTGTCAGTGATGCCGATTTGTGAAAGAGCGGCTACATTGGCATCCTCGGCAAAAAAAGGCGCCATTTCATTGTCACCGAGGAACAAATCAATCTGCTCTCCGCCGGCAAGCCTGCTCTGAACGCTCGTGCGGTAAACATTGATCTCATCGGTAATCCATTCCACTTTGACATGCTCCATCAGCTTGGAATGACGGGGAATAAAATAAGTCTCCATCAGCTCGCGGAAGTCCTCGTTCCACGACATGATTCTGAATGTCACGGTAGGAGCGTCCTTGCTTTCATCATTGCCGCAGGAGACAAATTGGAGCATCATCACCGCGGCTGCCAGTATTACAGAAGTCGCCCTCAAAAGGCTCTTGCGTATCATATCGGCACTCAGTTCCCTTCATATAAATAAGCTATAATCTATAATATACCTTACATGTAAATATTTAATGCATCATTTTGTAAAAAATATGCCGTCAGTTTTCGCCGCGAATGATCCTGCCCCCACAAATCACGACGTCTCCGTCGTAGCAGACCGCCGCCTGTCCCGGAGCGACCGCACGCTGAGGGCTGTCGAATTCCAGCGTGATCTCGTCCTCGCCGGTCTGTTCAAGCGTCGCCCATTCTTCCCGCTGGGTATAACGAACCTTCGCCGCAACGCGAATCGGACGGTCTATGCGGGGAACGGCTATCATATTGACGCCACGCGCCACAACGCGCCTGCTGAATAAATCCTCATTGTCGCCCAGCGTAACCGTATTGGCTGCCATATCCTTGCGGCAGACGTACATCGGCTTGTTGAAGCCCATCCCGAGCCCCTTGCGCTGTCCGATGGTGTAACGGATGGCGCCTCTGTGCTTTCCGATCACATTTCCGTTCAGATCGATAAACGCGCCCTCCGGGAATTTCATGCCCAAATAGCGCTCGAGAAATCCCACATAATCGCCGTCCGACACAAAGCAGATATCCTGACTGTCGTGCTTGCGGGAAGTGACAAAACCGTTTGACTCCGCAAGCTCCCGCACCTCCTGCTTGGTCAGCTCTCCCACAGGAAAAAGCGTTCCCACAAGCTGCTCCTGACTGAGCATATAGAGAAAGTAGGTCTGATCCTTGAAGCGATCGGCTGCCTTGACCAGCAGCCACCTGCCAGAACCCTCGTCATAACGCACCGACGCATAATGCCCTGTCACAATGTAATCGCAGTTCAAATCGCGTGCGCGTCGCAGCAGACCGCCGAATTTGATGTATTTGTTGCAGACAATGCAGGGATTCGGCGTCTCGCCGCTCAGATAAGTGTCGGCAAAACGCCGCATAACCTCACCGTCAAATTCCCGGCGCATATCGAAAACATGATGCTCTATTCCCAGACGTTCGCAGACGCTCTTTGCGTCGCTGATGTCATGATCGTTTTGGTCGCCGAGCAGCCGCATGGTCGAGCCGACTGCCCTGTATCCCTGATGGATTGCAAGCAATGCCGCCACCGAGCTGTCCACTCCGCCGCTCATCGCTATCATAGCTTTTTTCATTCTCTTACATGACCGCCTTTATCACATTATCAGTAATTGAATCAGAATCGCGCCATGCCGTCACGAAAAAAACGGAATGGCTAAGCCTGCCGCAAATGCGGCTGCCGAAGCAGCCAGCGCCACCGCGATCAGCGGCATGTCAAAATACGCAAGCACCACCGCCACCGCCGTTCCGAACGCCGCTGTCGCCATGCTCCCCGTCGAATAAAAAATCGCCGGAATTGTCATTGCCGTGAGCACCGCGTAAGGCACATAATACAGAAAGCTGCGGAAGAAGCGCGATTTAATCTGCCGGCGGAAGGCGGCAAAAGGTATCATTCTGATCAGATAGGTCACGCCTGCCATGACCGCAATATATATCACAAGACTCATTGACTCACGACCTCCGTACTTTCTTCATCGGCAACCGGAAAGACCAACGCGCCTGTGACCGCAGCAATGACAGCGCTGAATATGATGGCAAATCCGCCGGTCACCTGCGGCAGAAGGTATTTGAATATCATGCTGCATATGGCAGCCGAAACAGCCACGGCAAGCACTCCGCGGCTCTTTTTTGCCGGAGGAATGACGATTGCTATAAACATGGCATAAAGCACAATTCCCATGGCGTCGGTGAGCGACGCAGGAAGCAGCTGACCTGCCGACGCTCCCAGCAATGTTCCCGCACACCAGCCAGCCATTGATATCGAAATCAGCCCGTACATATATCTCGACGTCAGCAGACCTTTCTGTGCCGAGGCAACGGCAAATATCTCATCTGTAATGCCGTACGCCACAAGCAGCCTTCTTGGGGTGTTGAAGGTGTCGTCCAGCTTTTGGGAGAGCGATATTGACATCAGTCCGTAGCGTAAATTGATGACAAGCTGTGTCAGCGCCATTTCAATATAGGAGCCTCCGGCAGCAATAATGGCGATTCCGGCAGCCTGTCCGGCAGACGTCAGATTGACCGCCGAGATAATCACCGAGGTCAGAGCAGTCAGACCCGAGCGCACCGCCAGTATTCCGAAGCCAAAGGACACCGAGAGATATCCCAGCGCAATTGGCACGCCGTCCAGCAAGCCCCTTACAAATGGAGATTTCATCTGAAAATTATTTCCTTTCCGATAGGCAGCCTGTTTTCACCGCTCATTTTCACAGAGTGACAAAAACAGGCTGCCGCATTATAATGATATGTGATTGCAAATATAAGGTCGGATAAACGCAAGCTCCTCGGGGTGCAGGCAATGGTGAAGGCTGCCGCTTTTTACCGCCTCAACAAGAGCGTCATATTCCATCCACATGACCTTCTCCACCTCCGACTCCTGCAATTTCAAATCGGAAAGGTTCACCTGCCTGCGGAGAATATAAATATGGCAGTGCTCGCGGTCATGATATCCCCCGTCGTCATCGTCGTCGTAGGTCATCACCATACTGCCCGTATATACAAGTTCTTCGGGCACGGCGGATACGCCAAGCTCTTCCTCTACCTCACGCAGAGCGCTTTGCAGCGCCTCTTCACCTGCCGGAATGTGTCCGGCTGCGGAAATATCCCAACAGGACGGATAGAGCCGCTTGCAGGCTGCCCGAAGCTGAAGAAGCAGCAGCGGCTTTCCGCTTTCGTCGCTCCCTACAATCCAAATATGCGCAGTGGCATGCCACAGACCGCGCCAGTGTACATAATCGCGTGAGGCGACATATCCCGCGGGGCTGCCGTCCTCATTGAATACGTCGATAAGCTCCACTTCTTCGCCGTCCACCGTGCAGCCGCTCAGACGATCGCCGGAATAAACCAGCTCCATCTCCTGAAAGTGCCTGCCGCTGATCAGATATTGGAGAAAGATCCTGTCTCCGTCCCAAAGATGCAGGTCAAAAATGTCGTCCTTGTCTATCCAGTGAAGCTCCCCTTCGTCGCAGTCGGTCAGCTCTCCTTCAAATTCCGTCACGAGAAAGAGACGCATGATCTCTTCTCCCCATACGTCGGAACGGAAATAGACATTTCCGCAGGGGATCAGCTCGGCAGCGATCAGTCCGGTTTCCTCCAGGATCTCGCGTTTTGCGCATTCCTCGGGGCTTTCTCCCGGCTCGAGCTTGCCGCCAACGCCAATCCATTTGCCCTCGTTCGGGTCGTTCTTTTTCCTGTTGCGCAGCAGCATCAGATATTTGCCGTCATTCTCAATATAGCAAAGTGTCGCGTCCTTCATATTATGCTCATTCCCATCCAATCATTCCGTGTCAATCCGGAATATAATCCTTTGCCGCCTCATAGCTCACGCTGTCGGAAAAATGCCACCATTCGCCCGAATAGGGCTTGAAGCCGCATTCCGACATAACTTTTTCCAGCAATTTGGCATTAGAGACGGCAGTTTTATCCTTAATATCGGAATAATTCCTGTCGGCTCGCCTTGAAAAATCGTCAAACCCCGTCGGCATGACAAACTCGTTTCCGTCCTCACCGACAAGCGTCACATCGACGGTACTGCCTCTGCTGTGAGAGGAATAGCCCTTGTTGGGGTTGGAGACATAGACCGGATTGGGGCATATTTTCCACAGCTTAAACTGAGCGCTCACCGGACGAAATGCGTCCCAGATCTTAATCCGAGCGCCATGCTGCTTCAGCGTCTCCTGCGCCTTTGCCAGCTTCTTTACCGTGCCGTATCTCAGCCACGCATCGTCAAAATCATAGATGACCTGTCCCGTAAAATTTCTGTCGGTGGCATAGATAAGCTCCACCTCGATATCGGGAATATAATCCCGGACACGGACAAAGTCGGAATTTTTATGCTTTACATCTTCCTTCACAGCGGTGGAAGCAGTGCTGCTGTCCGCATAATAATTCGGCGAGACGTCCCTGCGCCTTACCGTCACCTGTGATTCCGAAACGCTTTCCGACGCGGAAATAGTTTCGACGGTCGCGGCATTTGTTTTTCTGGGCAAAACCTGCGCAAGCACAACAGCCAAAATTGCCACCGCAGCCGCTATATAGCCGATGGCAAGCAGCAGCCGCTTGCGACTGACGCTTTTTTTGTTTATTTCTGAATTCATCATTTCATTTTTCATTATTCATTGACCGTCTCTAAAAGGCGCTTTCTGAAATCCTCGTCACGGAAATCCGCGATAACCTCGTCAACACCGCCGACAGAGGAAAGGAATTCCTGACTCAGCGACGACGAAACGGCGATAATCCTTCCCGCACCTGCCGCGACAGCCGATTCTATGCCGGAAGGCATATCCTCAAATACCACACATTCCGAGGGCTCCAGACCAATCGCTTCGGCTGCCGTGATATAGATATCCGGCTCGGGCTTGCCGGGAATGGACCCGTCGTTGTAGACAAAGGTATTCTGATTGAACCAGCGCCAAAGGTCGAAGTGCTTGATGTAAAACTGTGTGTTGCTTCTGCCGGACGATGTGGCAACCGCCATCCGCACACCGGCTGCTTTGAGCATGTCGAGCAGCTCATAGGCTCCGTCGGCAAGATGAAGCCTGTCCGACATCTTCATGCAAAGCCTGCGGTAGACCTCTTCCTTTGCCTCGGAATGACGCTCGATTTCCCTGTCGGTCAGTCCGTTGTGAAGGAAGTATTTGAGAATATCGGCGTTTGTCCTGCCGTGAATGCAGTAACGAAATTCGTCGTCGGTTATCTCTCTGCCGCAAAGCTCCTTGACGTAATCCCGCCATGCCTGTTCGTGCTGTTCTGTGTCAAAAAGAAGTGTCCCGTTGAAATCGAAAATGATTCCCTTATATTTTTTCATAGCTGTCCTTCTCGCCTTTCTTCCTGTCAGGTTTAATATCTTCCTTTGCAATGCCGCCCTCGGCTTCGTCCGGAATACCGTCAAGCTGTTCGACCGTCATGCGGCTGATATTCAGCTCAACGGCGCGAAATGCCATTCGCACCTTGCGGCGGCGTGCGGCTTCATGCTCGATCTTGAGAGTGATGTAAAGCCCCGCGGCAAAGAGTATCGCCGAGAACCACACACTGAAGCGGAAATAAGGCGGCGTGTAGCTCATGACAACTGAATTTTTGCCCTCTTTCAGCTCAATGCCTATCAGCCCTCCGCAAAGCTCCACAGGCTCGACACTCTCTCCGTTGACCGTTATATCCCATCCGCTTTCGTACGGAAGAGAGGTAATGGCGGTCTGCTGTTTGGCAATGTCAAACATAAACCTTACCGTGCTTCCTCTGTATGAAATGTATTCGGCACTCCTTGCGTTAACCGCATCGTCCAAATTTCCGCGATATGCCATGAATACAGGCTCCGGCGTACCGCTTGCCTCATCCGTCGCAATATAGACCGTGATAACCGATTCGCTTTCCTTGTCGGTAAGGCTGAATATTCCGTCGGCGCACGCCTTCTTCCATTCGCTGCGGCTGTCGCCGTTGACAGCATAGGAATAATCCGTCTCCGGAACAAGCATATACAGATGTTCCGATTCCGGCAGCTCAAACACATATTGATTGACAACCGTGTTCTCATTGCCGAAGGTCCATTTGTAACGCTCGCTCTCAGACGAAAGCTCGGTTGTGTGTTCGACCGGCTCAACCGCCTCAAACAGTCTTGAACCGAACCATTTCTGCGCAAGGTAATTTTGCAGCTCAAAGGCATTCATATTTTCCGGCAGCTCGCCATTCCAATTGCCGATCAGATAAGCAGGCGAACAAGCCTTGTGCCGTATGGCTTCCTTGGTGTAATAGCCGTAATCGGCATTGGCTATGCCAAACAGCATATCGGTAAACCCGGTGAAATTATCCGCCCCTCCGTACCGGGATTTTCTCATGATACCCAGCCTTTCGGCAAATTGGGTCAGACCCTCCACGGCGTTGCGGTTGATATCGACGCTGTCGGTTACGCCGTCGGTACTTCTTGTGCGATAGAACCGAGGAACCTCTTCGTTCTTTTCGCGGTAGCTCTCTTCCAGCTCTGCTTTAGCCTTCATTCTGCTGTCCGCAATCAAGCTCAGACTGCTTGCCGTGACGCCGGAATGAATTCTTCCGACGGCTCCGGCGCAATGCACCCCGCCGAAAAGTACGAGCGCGGCAGCCGTCACCGCGGCAAGGCGCATAGTTTCGCGCTCGCCGCTCATATTCAGTTGAACGAATACCGCGCAGGCAAATATGACAAGACCTGTCTCGGCAATTAAAGAAAACACGTCGTTTCCTCTTAATGCAAATGAAATAATCGCAAGCAAAGCATATATCCCTATGGGGCAGGCAATTCCCATCATATGCAGCCCCGCACGCTCGGCAAAATTGCGTGCAGTGCAATATGCCGCAAGCAGCGCAAGCATGAAGCCGGCAGTGATATATTCCCCGCCGGCATTGCCGAACCCCAGCGTAAACTTTGCGATCGGCGCGACAGCGTGGCAGAGAATAATGATGGCTGCGCCTGACGCTGCCGAGAGCTTTTCGCCGACGCTGATATTCTGATTGAACATAAATGACAAAAAGCCTATGATCAGCAAGCCCGCGAGACAAAGACCCATTCCGCCGGCAGGAGTGGTTCCGTAGCCGCCGAAGCACAGGTCGCTGACAATATCGTTTGCCTTGCTGTCGGAAAACACGCCGTTTTTGTAATAGACCGAGCCTGCCCACACAGGAATCACCAGCACGGCGTTTGTCGCCGCGGAGCAAAACAGAGTGGCAGCGAACATTGCGAGCTTGTACACGCGCTGTCTTTTGCTGCCCCTGCGGATATAAAAGGCAGCATAGAGCGCGAATGAAAAAACAATGCCAAGCAGCGTTAAGCGTGAGCAGGTAATGAAAAACAACGCGCCAAACAGGAAGAGCCTGACAGGGCGGGATTCCTGAACATAACAGTAGATTCCTGCGGCAAGCAGCGGAAAGAATACCGCACCGTCAGCCACCGACGGATAATACGCCGCAAAGGCTGCAAATCCGCAGAGCGAATAACCGAAGGACAACACAAAGCTCATAGAGCTGCTGATTCCTGTGCATTTGCGCAGCATATACCACGCCGCAGCGCCCGCAGCGCCTGTCCTGACTATGGTGATGATCGAATACGCCGAGGCAAGCGAACGCTGTCCGAAGAAAAACGACAGGAACATAAAGGGCGAACACAGCCCTGACGCAAACTCGGAATAAAAGCTGCTGCCAAAGCCCACATTCAGGTGATAGAACACGCCTTCGCCCGAAACGATCGACCGGTACATGCCCGTGAAGCTCTCAAACCACGCGGCATTCGCGTCATTCATCATCGTATTGTCGCCAAAGGGAGCAATGCCGCAGACAGCCATCACCACGGTCATAACGGCAGCAGGCACCGCAAAAGAAAGCAATGCCCACATCACAGGACTTTTCATGTCCGACTTGTCGGTTTTTTTGATATTACTCATAATACCCAGCCTTCTGTCACAACGATTTAATAATCCATATAGCTATTATAATCTGAAACTCGCTTTTTTTCAACGGGTAATTAAATGATTTTTAGCAAAAAGCAAAATAATTCCCTTTTCCAAAGGAATTAATAGGAAAAGGGAATTAAAATGATTGCTATTATCTCTTGATCTGTGCAAAGCTGTAGGCGGAGGGACCCGCGACAACCTCGAAGGAATCCACTGCCGCAAAGCAATACGCGCTCCACGCGCAGAGGGCGTCGGCAAGCACGGAACCGGGCTGAACCGGACCGTCACGCCGCTCACTCTTGAGAATGTCGTAGACCACCTTCATCATGGGAGCGATATCCGCCAGCTCCTGCTGAAGGGAGAATATACTTGCCAGCTTTACCTCGGGCATAAGCTCCTGCGCGAAGAAGATGTATTCCTGATAGGCAGGAATGTACATTCCTTCGTCAACAGGCATGGAACAAAGTGTCGGGAACGCGCCGGATTTTTTGTAATTGTTCCGGTCGCACTGCTCGACAATATCGTTGGCGCGATAGATATCCTGTTCGGTCACATCGCGCAGCTCACGACCCGATTCGTACATCAGCTGAGCCACCGTCCACGCAAGGGACCTGAGCGCGGTCACCTGATTCTTGCTGCGAATGATGCCGTAATGCAGCTCGCACTCGAGGTCGTTGTTGGCGCGGAATTCTATCTCCGGCACATGGAAGAGCTTGGTTACGAAGTGCGCCGCGTCAACCAGCTGATCAGCCATGCGTGCGTCCACAGGCTCCAGCACAAAATTCAGCCGCTTTTCGAGGAATCCGTTTTCCACCTGACGCAGCTGAATGTCCGGCTTGGTGGTCGTCATCGGACGGTTGCCCTGCAGATTGATCATCTCGCCCTCAGAAGAGTCTTCGGCAGGCGCGTTCATCTTTTCCTCGATTTCACGGGCAAAGTTCAGCACGTTTTCAAAGTCCTCCACCGGCGTATTGCTTTGCTCTTCGCCGCCTCTTACCGGGGTATTGCGTATCACCTCAAAGCTGTCGCCGTAGTCGGAAAGCATCTGCTTGACCGACTTGCGCATATGCTTGATGAATTCGTTGTTGAGATCCTTGTAATAAAGCTGCTTGAGAATATTCTGCGAAGGAATAAGCCTGCTGCGGGAGATAAAATATCTCTCCACCATATCCGACGGGTCGAGATAGGCGTACTTGACGAATTTGATGAAATAGAGCAATCCCCAGCCGCCTTCCGCGAGGTCGCGGTCGCCCACGGCGTTGGCAAGACCGGAGAGAATATTCTCCTGCGTTGCGTTGTCAAAGCCGCGGAATATCATGCCGATGGACTGCACGTCCACATCAATGTCATCTCCGGGCGAAGGCAGCCACGCGCTCTGATTGATTTCATAGCAGAATTTTATATCAGGAAGCATCTTGTAGAGATGTCTGCGCACCTGACCGAGTGCATAGCGCTGACCGAACTGATGGAATATCATGACAAGCGCATGCATAGCCACCTCGACCTTTGCGTCGAGAATGGTGAGGTGCTGATTTGCCACGGGAATCTCGTGATAGCGGCGCACCGCTTCATAGCGCCTGCGGAATTCGGTTGCCGTAGCGCAGTTGAGCCAGACGGCGTTGGCGTTGTCGCCGTAGATTTCGCGCAGCGTGGTCTGTCGGATATTGGCGCTTGCGGGCGTTTCGTAATTGATGTCGCCGCAAAGCTGCTGGATCGCCTGCACAAGCAGCCAGCAGACCGTCTTGCCGCCGCGCGCCACCATTCGGGCGCAGTCGTCGATGTGCTGCATCGGGTCGGGCTGCTCCCTGCCGCGGACAGGCGGATATATGGCGTCAAACGAAATAAAGAGATCGTCAAACACAGCCATCACCGCGTTTTGCGGAAGGGTATAGTCGGTGTCGCCGTTCATCTCGGAGTAGAGCCGGAGAATGGTGAAGGCAGCCGCCTGAAGATTGTAGGTGTCGTCCCCGATTATTTCAATCTCGTCGGTGTTCTTGGGCTTGACTATGGCGTCAATGTCCACCTTCATATCCTGCGGCAACACGGATTTAAGCACCTCACGCCTTGCCACAGAATCTCCCAGCAGAATATAGGTTTCGTCGTTGACACGTTCGAGGGAGCCGTCGTCGGCGTGATAGATAAACACGTCAGGCGTGAAGGGATGCTCATACTGGTCGCCGCCCAGCTGAATGGTGCAGTCGTAGTGAGCGCTGAAACTGAGCATCTCCCTGATGGAAGCCAGATCGTAGTAGTCGATGTAAACTATTTCACGGCAAGGCGCCGTCAGTATCAGGTCACGCCCTTCGGCAAGCTCACTCAGCTTCTCGGGCATGACAAGCACAAAGCTCGCCAGATCATGCTGAATGTATCGGAAGGGGCTGCAATCCTCGGTGCTGAATGAATACTTTGCGCGGAACTGCGTGTTCTTCATGTTGTTTTCGGCTGCACGCCAGACAAATTCCTCGTCCACGCCCCAGTCGTTAAGGGTTCTCTGTTCGAGATAGAGCAGACCCATTGTGGTTTCGATGACCACAAATTTCATCAGGGTAGGTTCGCATTTGCGGTAAACCAGATCTTCAAGCTCCTCGTAATAATGGCTGTCGCTCAGCTCGATTTTCAGGCTGTCGCGTATAGCCTCAAAGGTGAAATGCGAGAATCCCACCTGTTCCAGTGTGCGATAGTAGGGATAGCGTGTGTTGGCGTAGAGATTGGCCTTGCCCACGCCGCGTTCAAAGGGTATCTGCTTGTAATGCGCCTCCCGCTGTTCGGGCGGATCCTTGAGAATGCCCTTGGAGAGCAGGTAGGAGGAATATTCATAATCGCCAGCCTCTTCAAAGAGAGTGGTGCAGAGCGTCTGCAAAAAGTCGCGGAAGGAGGCTTCGTCCTCGGCAACCCGCAGCTTGTAGCTGTAGCGTTCGAGGGCAAAATCCATCAGCTTTCTTTTAACGGCAGGTTCCGCCTTGGTGGCGAACATAAAGAGCTTGGCGCGGGTATTGGCATTGATTCCGCTGAGAGTATTGGCTGCAAACTGCGCCATAGCGGCAGTCTCTTTGGGCTGCGCTCCGGGATAAATGCGCATGAATTCGCTGAAAAGCTCGGAATTGGTGAGATCGGAGTCGGTGATGCTCTGGTTGATATAGAGCAGCATTCCCATCACGCCTGTGCGAATGGCTTTTTCCTCGTCACTGAGCTTCTTGCGGCGCAGCTTTTCGCTCACGTCATCGGCGTTGCTGTCACGCAGCCTGTCAATGCGAATCTGCACCGGCTCGAAGGTTTCCTCACGCACACCTATCTGTTCACCGACGGGAGAAGGCTCCTCGACCTCCGGCTCCTCGGGTTCGGGCTGCTGCGGGATGTATTCCGGCAAAGACTCGGTCTGAGCAATGGGGATATATTCAGGCTCGGCTTCGGATGTGTCCGGCATTACCGGCGGCGTCATATCAATTTCTATGGGAACAATCCGTTCACCAAAGCTGTAGCCTCTCTGCTGAGGCTCTTCGGAAACGCTGTCAGCGTACTTCTCTATGCTGACAGGCTCAAATGATGTAATAAGCTCGCTCTCCTGCGGCTGCGGCTCTTCCTCCGGTAAAGTCTCAGATGTTTCCTCGGATAGGGTATTGTCTTCCGATGTCGGCTGAATGAATGCCTCATCGGAAGCGGAAAAAGTCTCCGTCTCGGCAGTCTCCTGCTCGGATGCCGGCTCCGGCTGCTCGTCCTTTTTCTGCTCGGCAAGCAGCGCCGCCGGGTCGATTGGCTTGACGGAAACTAAAATAGGAGCCTCCGACTGGACAACTCTCACCTTCACCCTGTCGGCTATCTCGGTAAGCGGAGAAACCTCCGGCTCCACCAGCGGCTCGGTAATCGGCACGGCGCGAACCCTGCTGCCGCTGCGCTCGTTTTCATCCGCGCTTTCCAGCTCGGTCGGCACGGGAAGAACGCGCTTGGGCTTGTCGACCGCAATATGAAGCTCCGCCTTCTGCGGCAGCTTGCCAGCCATAAAGCCGATTTCCGTCAGCTCGGCTGCGGATAGATACTTGCCGCATTGCAGGTCGTAAAGTCTCTGCTCAAATTTTTCCTGCTCACGGCGGCGGATGATCTCGCCGAAGGATTCGCGCAGAATAGCGGCTGATCTTTCACCGCCGCATACGGGATAAAGCAGCTTGAATCCCAGCTTGGTCATAAAGAGCTTGTCGCCCGTGTGGGCGCATCGCGCGTCCTGACGAATGAGACGTGCGCCGTTTTTCATTTCCCACTTGGCGGTAGATTTTTCGATAAGGGCGGCGGCGTCGGAGTCGCTGAGTCCAGGGTAAAGAGCCGTAATATCGCCGTAAAACGTGTCGGTGCTGAAATTGTCCTGCTGCACGCGGCTGTAGAGCCGCAGCAGGTAAATGAGCATGGCGCCCTCCACGTCGTCATCGGACGGAACAGGCTCGACAAAGCCCGCAGGATATATGACATTGTCCCTGCTGGCGGCAAGACGCACGCTGTCCCAATTGAACCCGGGCAGCAGTGAGAAGTCCGATTGGTCGATGTCGCGGTCGGTGAAGTCCGCTTCGTCAATATCAAACTGCGGAGGATATACGATCTTTCTTATGTTTTTGGCTGGCTTAATGTGAGCAAAACGCAGATTGCCGACGCGGCTGAAATTGCTGCCCGAAATGTCTTTGCCGGAAAAGTCTGCGCTGTCCGGATCAAAGCAGGCGGGATACTTTATGTTGGTGATATCATAGGAATGCTCGAGCTGGCTCCATTTCAGGCTGTCAGCCTTGGAAAAATCGCTGCCCGAAATATCTATATCGGTAAAATCACATTCGCTGTAGTCAAAATTATCGGGATAAATAATGCCGCTGAGATCGGCTGCCAGACTGATGTCGCTCCACTTGAGTCCCTTGCAGAGGGAGAAATCACTGCCCGAGATATCCCTGCCGTAGTATTTCGCCGCGGAGGTATCGAATGAGGCGGGATATTTGATACCTCTGATATCGGAGGCGCTCATGATATGCTCCCAGCGGAGACTTCCGATCAGGCTGAAATCGCTGCCCGAAATATTTCTGGCGGCAAAAACGGCGTTGTCTATGTCGAAGGTAGCGGGGTATTTAATAGCGGCAATGTCGCGCGCATTCTGGATATGTCTCCAGCGCAGCCCGTAGACCGAGCTGAAATCACAGCCGCTTATGTTTCTGTCGTAAAAATTGAAGGAATCGGTGTCGATGGTGGACGGGAAGACTATGCCGCTTATGTCCGCAGCGTTTTCTATATGCTTCCAGCGCAGGTTTTCCACCAAGCTGAAATCGCTCAGGTCGATTTCTCTGCCCGCGTAATTGACAAGGTCGGTGCGGAATCCGGGCGGATATTTGATGCCGAAGATCTCGCTTGCCTCTTCGATCTCCTCCGGCTGCAAATCGGTGCGGTCGCTCAGGTCCATAAAGGCAAGCGACTCGCCGCTGCCCGTCAGCCTGCGCACAGGCACCTGCTCGGGTTCCGACGCGGCAGCCATGGAAGGGATGATCGGCGCGGGGCTTTCGGCGTAGGTTTGCGCCTCCGCCTTGTCCACTCCGTATATTCCGGCAAGATTTTCCATTTCCTTGTCAAACTGCTCTGAGCGTGTGCTTTTAGTCTGCGCCTGTGGGGGCTTGTAGACCAGATCCTCCACATTCGCACCGCTCGGGTCAAAGACAAGCACCGGCGCAAAGCCATCGCTCCTGCGGTCAGAAGGCACATCGCTCCGACTGCCGGCATTCGGTTTTTTATCTTCGGCAGACTCGCCGATTGCTTCCTTTTCCTTGCGTTTGTTTATTTCCTCAATTGCTTGATTGACAGCAGGATTTTCGTAGCGTTTTTTCGTATTCTGATTTTTGAATCTTTTGAAAAAAGCCAACTTTACGACCATCCTTCCCATCGCCTGTCACACGGCGAATTTTTCTTATAAAATATATAAAATCACAAAAAATAAACCACTACATCACTTGACGCGTATCAGACAGGTAACCGTCACATTGCCGGCGCTCGCGGAAATGGTGGCTTGTCCCTTCTTCTTGGCGACAACCTTGCCGTTCTGGTCGACGGTGGCGACCTTTTCGTTGTCCGAACTCCACTGCACATAGCTCTGCGGCACGTTGTCCGGATTAATCTCAACCGAAAGCGTCACGCTCCTGCCGCGCTGTAATGTGATATCGTTGTTCTGCCGCAGTGTCAGACCGTAAACGGTATACTGAATGTCCTCCGAACTTGTCTGGTCCTTGTTTGGCACAGTGGTGGGGATTGTCGATGAAACGTCGCCCACATCAGATGTATCGGACGACAAATCGGATTTGCTTACGCTGTTAATGATCTCCATATTATAATAGCCGCTGTCGTAATCATCCAGTCCCTCATATTCGGAGGAAGTGCTGCCCACGAGCCAGCCAAATACAAATCCCACAGCCACGCCGAACAGCATGATCAGACATCCGAGCATGACCATGATCATATTCTGCGTGATATGGATACCCGGCTCAATGGCTTCCACTACGACAGCGGAAACATTGTCGTCACTGTCGTCGCTCATAGAGAGAGCCATCAGCTCGTTCGTATGCCCGAACGGATCCTTACGCTTTGCGAGACAGACGGTAATTTCATCCTCGTCGAGCTGATCGGTAACACCGTCGCTGCAAACAAGGAATTTGTCTCCCTTCTTTACCTTGAAGGGCTTGGCACGATACGGCTCCATCTTTCCTTCGCGGCTGTTCATGCCGAGGAATTTGGTGATCCTGCCGTGCCGAATGCCTTCCTCGGTGAGCGCAACGCTCTTCTGTCCTTCCACAGCCACATGATCGCGGGAAAGCTTGACGAGCTGCTTGTCACGGTAGAGATATACGCGGCTGTCGCCTACATTATATACGTGGGCGTTGCCGTGTTCTATAATAAGAAGCGCCATGGTGGAAGCCGTGCGCACACCGCCGGTTTCACGGCGCTGGTCGCGGATCAGCTCGTTTGTCTCCTGCATATATTCCAGCACGGCGTCATCAGGAGTAGCGTCGGGGTCAAAGGATATGCGGTCGGCAAGATTATCGAGCTTGGAGGCAGCCACAAGCGACGCGAAGGAGCCTGTGTTGTTGCGTCCCATTCCGTCAAACACGGCAAAAATATTGACGTCGGTATACTCGCCGGTCTTGATGGCAAAAGGCCGGCTGATATTTCGCGGAGTTATGTAATCGCCGTTGAAATAGACGTTATCCTCATTGTTGCCTCTTGCGTTGCCTACGTTGGACTCGGCAGCCGCCCGGATAAGAATTTTGTTTGCCGTGCTCAATTTGCTTTCACCTCACAGCCGAAAATATCCGAATTGAAAATGCACTGCGTTATATAATAACACATGAGTTTTAAAATACAAAAAACTTTCAGCAAGATTTACAAATAATTAATAAACTATACTCACAAAATGATAATAAATCAGAATCAATAAAAAAATGTCTCAAATCAGCTCATAAGTTAAATGTTACTGAAATGATATAGCGACCAATAGTCTTTTTCGCCAATGGATTTAAGTTCCAGCTCGGCTCTGCATTTGCCTGTGATCAGCGTCAGTTCGTCGTCGTCGCCCTTTTTGCCGACGCTTTTTGCATTAAACACGGCGATATATCTGCTTCCCTCGGAGCTGACCGAAAGCAGATCAATATTGGCATAGGAATCAAGGGTACCCTCAAAAAGAGTATAGTATTTTCCGTTTTCCTTATAAAAAAGCCTGTCGCTCTCGCCCCGCTGAGCAAGCGTACTGATATCGCCTTCGCTTACATTGAATATCTCACCGGCAATAAACTCCACGGTTTGAGCGTCATACATATAATAGGCATATGTCTCTTCCGACCAGCCTCTCGGGTCGTCGGATTTCTCCACAAAGCAGTCCTCCTCGGGAATATCCGAATAAACCGTCCAGTCGGCGCAGGAAGCGGGAGAAGCTATGCGGGCAAGAATGTTGCAGCCGTTGTTGCCGGCAGCTGAACAGTCATATTCCCATTTGCCGTCAGATGAAACCGGATACCATCTGACAAACCGGCACAGAAAGTCCTTCAAAGACTGCTCGGCTTCGCTGTTTTCAGATAATACATTGCTCTGCGTGTTTTTGTTTTCATCCGCTGTTTCTGCCCCGGAACGATTTATGATTCCGCAGGACACAGCCGGCAGAAGCAGCGCAGCCGCCATCAGAATGGCTGCCGCTCGTCTGATGATGTTAAAAGTACAGGTCGTATTGGTGATCATCCTGTCATTCCCCTTGCGTTATGTATTTCAGAGTTCAGAATATTCAATCCGAAAAAAATGCGGCATTCATCAATACAGAGAACACCGCATTAATTGCTTGAATTTTGTCATTGTCCTGCCTTACGGCGGGAAACCGGTCGGAATTTACTTGCTTCTGTTGCTCTTGACTTCATTGTACATGGGAGGAATATAGCCCTGTGCGCCGGATGCGCCGGGAATCTGCTGTGCTCTCTTGCCCTTGAGCATGCTCACAGCCGAACCTAAAATACCTGCCACATAAGCCACGTCATCCACCCAGCCTACTACCGGAATAACATCCGGCAGAGCGTCGATGGGAGAAAGAACCAAGACCGCCAGAACAATCATGAGAACAATCTTCCACGCCATACTTGACTTTTTGTCGCTACCCGGGACACCCTGAGGATTAGCATTCTTGTTGAATTTTTCTTCCATTTTTTTCAGTCCTTTGAATGATATTAGAGCAAGAAGCAGCTTAATAAACATAGGCAAACTCAGCTCCTTTTCTTACGGAACGGATTCCGTCTTTTCTACTTCTATTATCGCACAAAACAAATTAAAATTCAAGTGTTTTGTGTATTACTTTAAATTATTTTTTTATTTTGTTAAAAATATTGCAATGCTTATTGAATAATCGGGGTAAACGTGGTATTATTATATTAATATATTGCAGTTTTTTAACGCTTTTACACTTTTACACTTTTATGCTTTATGCTTTATGCTTTTTGCTTATCACAATATACGCACAGACATTTATCAAATGCGGAGGGTTCGACAGGTGATCAACAAATTATTCGGAAACGTCACAAAAAGCTCCATGGGCGGCGCAATCTGCATTGGAGGCTTTATCGGCTGGTATCTGACGGTAAAATTCATTTGCGAAAAGAGTCTGGAAATATACGGAACTTCTTCGCTCTACGCCGTGACAAACATTATATTTGGCGCGTCGCTTGCCGTGACGCTTGGAGTGCTGCTCATCCTCATGTTCCACCTCGACTTTGAAGGGCTGCTGGATCACAGATATTTCCGCATTGTTCCTGCTATTCTCATGGTGGAAAGCGGTATCGCGCTTGCCTTCACCAACGCGGACTCGTTCAGCGTTTACGCCGTCATCACGGGAATATGCGCCGCATTCGGCGTGCTTGCCTTTTTCTCGCGCCTGCTGAGCATCAGGGTAAGTCACAGACTGTTTGCCGTCGCGGGCGGAATCGCCATCGGCGGATTGGTCAGGTATGCCGACCACGTGATTTACACCTATATGGACATGACCCGCGGCATTTATGCGCTTGCCATTCTGTCCGGAGCGCTTGCGATGCTGACGGTGCGTTCCTCCGGCTTCTCAAAGGAACAGATGCCCATTATCAGCTATTCCGAAGCCTCTCATAATATACTTCTCCGCAACATTCCGGGCGCGTACGGGCTGCTCTTTGTGCTGGCTGGCGTGTATTATCTGTGCCTCGGCAGGATCAGCACTCTCGGCTATGAGATGTATGTGCCGATCTTCCGCTATTACGGGCTTTACACCTATCTCGCATATGTTGCGGCGGCATTGATCATCGCTTTGTTTGTAAAATTCCACAAGGTTACGCCGCTCTACGTTTACGGCGTCTGCTTCATGGCTTTCACCGCGATCATGCTCTTTCTCCCCTACTTTTCGCGGGAGGAAGAAGCGGCATTCCTGATTTGCAGCTTTATCGGGCAGGCGTGCTTTGCGGTGTTTGTCTATATATTCATCATCAATTTCGCCATGGACAGGCAGCACCCGATGTTCTACGCCATATTCGGCTATGCATGCGTCATTTCGGCACGTCTTGCCGCAGACATATTCAATTACTTGCTGCCTGTCAGAAACGAGGCAGTCATTGTTTCGGCGACCGGGGCGCTGCTGATCATCGGCGGTCCACTGGTATTCTCACTGCTCAAAAAATACGGTCTTACGCAGGAATCTCTGGAGCATCACCGTTTGCTCAGAGAACTCATTATCAGTAAATCGGAAGAAATGCAGCTCAGCGACCGCGAGAAGTACATTCTCGATCTGGTGGTGCTTGGCGGCTACACCATGGAGCAGCTTCCCGACAAGATGATGCTTTCGCGCAACACCGTCCGCGCACAGAGCCGCAACCTGCTCAAGAAATTAGACGTCGAGGAGCTTTCGGGATTGCGGGCATACTTTGAAAATCTGCTCATCAAAGAATCCGAAACATCGGCTGAAATAATAAATCCCGCATAAAAATCATACAATTAATTAAAGATTTCCCAATTTGCCGTACTATAGTAAATCGACAAGAATGTTGTTAAATGCTTTAGATTAAGACAATTTAGGCTAAATTTGATTTCCACAG
>CACWOX010000008.1 GCA_902762615.1 uncultured Ruminococcus sp.
TCTCGGCTCACTGATATTTTTGATTTCTTCTTTTAGTGTTTTTATATCCATGCCTCTATTTTACATCTTCTTCTAATAAAAGTAAATGCTTTTACCCTGGTGCAGAATATAGGCGACCTTGTAGGGCTTATCCTTTGTCAGATTGTTGGGTGCGACAATGGAAATCGGTGTGTCCATTTCGAGTATGTCTGAATAAACTGTTCCGCTGAGTCTCACGGTTGATTACCTCCCAATGATTTGATTCTTATATCGTCGAGCTCTTCCGCCGTCAGGCAGCCTGACTGGTACAGGCGAAGATATTCCTTTGATACGTCGGAATCGAATATCAGCACGTCGTCAGAATTGATCGTTACATCAATTCCGTGACGGTACAGCTTGGCAATAGGGTGTTTTTCAATATCCGAAACCCTGCCAAGAAGGACATTGCTCGACGGCGTTATATTGAGCCGTATGCGGTTGTCGGCAAGAAAGTCCATGACGTCCTCATCGTCAGCGGCTGCGATACCGTGCTGACAATATCCCGCGCCGTTCCCCATTCGCCTACGTGGGCTTTGAGCACCAGTCCATTTTCGGCGGCTCTGCGGTAAATCGGCACAAAATTTTCTATCGGCTGCGCAAGCTCGTCGCCGTACAGATCTATGGAATAAAATTCCTTTCTACCCCATAAGTGTTTAAGGCAGTCCTCCAGATAGTCAACGGGACAGTGTCTCGACAGTCCGATTTGCAGACGCAACTCAATTTCGGGCGCTATGCGGTGGTTGATCTCCTGAAATGTGTAGATCAGTTCACCGACGTCATTATGGAAGAATTCCCCCAGTCCCCACACGTCCTCGCCAATTTCCAGCACGGAAACGCCGTCGTATTTTGCCTGAACAAAGGTTGATTCTATCAGAAATTTCCGCCCCTCGGGGGTATTGAAATGCTCCCCGATGTACTGTCTGTTCCATTCGTCCATCCGGCTCATGGAGGTGAGCGGCTTTGTAACGGGTTTTACATCATATCCGGTCTTGCGCAGAATATATTCCCTGTTTCCCCCAAGCACAAAATGATTGTGCAGATCGGCTTTGGGAAAGCTTCTTACAATTTCGATATCTTCGCTTTTCAGTGCTTCAATGAAATTCATTTTTTCTCCTGTTTTCCTTTTCGCAAAATATAAAACATGACAGGTTGACGCTGCGCCGATAATCATTTATAATGAATACAGAAAAATATCAGCAGGAGGCTTGCAAAATGGGAATCATCAAAGCATTCACAGGCGCAACGGGCGGGGTCATGGCGGATCAATGGCTGGAAATGTACTACTGCGACAGCATTCCGCAGGGTATTCTCGCTCAGAGAGGTTTTAAACACACAAGCGAGCGCAGCTCCAACACCAAAGGCGACGAAAATGTGATAAGCGACGGTTCGGTGATCGTGGTCAATGAAGGTCAGAGCGCCATTGCCGTCGAGCAGGGCAAGGTCATCGGATGCTACACCCAGCCCGGCGAACACGTCTTTCACGGCGGGAGCGCAAGCATTTTTTCCGGCGGCGGCGTGAAGGGAATAGGCAAGGAAATCTTCACCCGCGTCGGCTTCGGCGGAGACGTCGCGATTCATCAGTACATCCTGTATCTCGACATGAAGGAACACATGGGCAATCCCTTTTCGGTGAGCTTTCCCATATGCGTGACGGATGAGGAAATCGGCATGGAACTGACCGCCACTGCCAGAGCCAGCGGCGTATTTTCCTTCAGGATCACCGAGCCGATGACCTTCTATCAGAGAATATTCAGAGGAGCCAGCGGCACCATGTCTGTGCGGGATGTGCTTCCCCAGATGCAGGCGGAATATGCCACCGCAATGATGGAAGCGTCGGCAAAGCTCTTTGCGGGGTCGCTCAGGCTGTCGGATATGCCGGGCAAGGTCGCCAAATTTGCCCAAGCGGTCAGTGAGTGCATGAGCGAAAAATGGATATCCCTGCGTGGCTTCACGGTGGTTTCCATGGCGATTGACAGCCTGACGGTCTACGACAAAGATATGCATGTCATCCAGACCGTTCAGCGCGACAAAATGCTCCGCGACCCGACAATGGCGGCGGCGACGCTGGTTGGCGCACAGGCGACCGCCATGACTGAGGCGGCAAGGAATGAGAACGGCGGTTTTGTCGCAGTGAGTGCGGTTTATCCTCCTGTCAGTCCTTCGCCGTTGCCGAATGTCACTACCGCGCCGACGGTAGGAAAAATACCGAATGTTCCGGCTCCGCCAAAACCTCAGCCTGCCAAAAATATGTTTCTTGCGGCTGACGACGACGACAAGCCGAAGCTGTGGTACTGCTCCAACTGCCGCGTAACGCTCACTTCCAAATTCTGCCCCAACTGCGGAGCAAAGCGCAAGTGATAGAAAAAATTATTCCACCGTAAATTCCGTCCATTCAATGTGATTATACTGCATGACGTCGTTCGCCAATTTCATGCCTAATTTCTCATAAAACGGAACGGCATTTTCATTGGCGATAAGATAGACCGCTATGTCCTTTTCACCGCCCGCGATTTCGTGGGCGGTTTTCATTAATTCTCTGCCGATGCCCTGATGAGTGTAATTGCGATCAACGCCGAGGTCGGTTACATACAGCCAGTAGGCAAAATCGGTCAGCCCCAGCAGCGCACCTACGATATTGCCGCTGTCATCCAGCGCTGCCAGACTGATGGAAACGCTGGCAAGCAGCTTGGGAATTCTTTTCTCAAACCGTTCCTTCGGGTACTGTGAGCCGAGATCAGTTCGCTTCAAAAAGTCGATATATTCCTCCGGCGTGAACCGGTGGTTTTCAATTTTGATTTTATGGTTCATTTTCCCGGGATTGGCTGTAAATCTATACCGGCAGGTGGGACGAATTTCTCCGTGATACATCGCGTTCCCCTCGAATTCTTTGACAAAGCCGCACTTCTCCATAACCCCGCGTGAAGCGTAATTTTCCGCCGCACAGATTCCCATGACGTATTCCAGACCGAATTGCTTCATCATCACGGACAGAAATGCCGTCACCGCTTCCGTTGCGTAACCCTTGCGGGTGAAACGCTGCCCGATGTGATAACCTATTTCCCATTCGCCGCTGCCTATCGGAACAAGCTCCACATGACCGATGTTGCAGCCTTCCTGCTTCAATATGACCGGATAGACCTGCGGCGCGTTGACGTTGCCGTAATTTGCCGCAAGGTATTGAATGGCTTCCAGCGCGTCCTCCTTGGTTTCAAAAACCTCGTCGGGCTGGAATCTGCGGTTGTTCTCGTCAACCGACAGCTCGTGAACCGCCTGCGCCATGCTTTCGTCGAATGTTTTTATGATCAGGCGTTCGGTTTCGGTCAGCATCATATTCATTCCTCCGCTTTTTCTTCTTCCGCTTCTTCTGTTTTTTCCACTTCGCCTCTGTAAAGGCGGCGAATGATCTCTTCGATATCAGCGTCCTTCAGATTCACGTCCTTGACATGTGTCTTACCGAGGGTGTAATTCAGCATATGCTCGACGGGAATCTTGTCAGTGTTGAAGTCTACCGTGAACATTGTTCCTTCGGTCTTGACCGAGAGGTCGCCCTCTTCCAGACCCCTGTCAGCAAAAGCGGCGGGATAATCGAGCGCGTCAAGCGCGGATTGGTTGGCGGCTTCAAAAATAAGCTCGCGCATTTGTCCGTACTTCTGCTTTAAATTATAAAGGCTGCCGTCGTAGACCTTTTTGCCGTGGTCTATCATGACGATTCTCTTGCAGAGAGTGGAAATATCGTCGAGGTCGTGCGTTGTGAGAATGACGGTGGTGCCTTCCTCCTGATTGATATAGGTCACCGCCTTGCGGATATTGTCCTTCACCACTACATCAAGACCGATGGTCGGCTCGTCGAGAAAGAGCACCTTGGGGTTGTGCAGCAGCGAAGCGGCGATGTCGGCTCTCATGCGCTGCCCGAGTGAAAGGGTACGCACAGGCGATTTGATGAAGGATTGCAGCTCCAGCACATCGTCAAGAAATGCCATCTGCTTTTTGTAGCGTGCCTCGTCGATTTCATAAATTTCCTTTAGCACGGTGTAGGTTTCGCCCAGCGGCAGATCCCACCAGAGCTGCGTCCTCTGCCCGAATACAACGCCTATTTCCTTGACGTAGCGTTTGCGGTTCTTCTGAGGATTCTGCCCGTTGATAATGCAGCTTCCTCCTGTGGGTGTGAGTATGCCGGTGAGCATTTTGATAACGGTGGATTTTCCGGCGCCGTTCGGCCCGATAAAGCCGAGGATTTCGCCCTTGTCCACATGGAATGATATGTCGTCCACAGCCTTGACGATCTCTGTTTTGGGAGAAAAAAGCGATTTCACGCTCCCCATAAGTCCCGGCTGCTTCACCGTCTTTTTGAAGTATTTTTCGAGATTCTGCACATATATCATTCGGATGTCATCTCCCTTGTCTGTTTATCAAATGATTAATTATACTATATCATTCAAAAAATCCCATTGCAAGTGCCGAATAACATTCTTTAACATTTCTTTATGAATTACGTGCGATACAAAAAGCCACAGGTTTGCCGGAACAATCTCCGCAGCCTGTGGCTTAAAGGTATTCTGTTTTAGCCATTATCAAACGAAACCAAACTTTGCGCTTCTTCGCGGCTGATACCGTATGACTTCATGAGCTGATTCATTATTTCATCATCGTCACAGCCCATGCTTCGCAGCATGTCCACTGTGCCCAAACTCCTGCGGCGTCCGGTTCGTTCCGTCCCCTGCCTCATTGCCTGCATCATGCCGTTCAGCATACTGTCGGTGGTTTCGCGTCTTCCGCACGACGTTATGTTCTGATTTTCCGCTTCACGCTCAATGGCGTCGAGATTTGTGTTTTGGCTTTCGCTGTACATGATGAATTCCTCCCTTTGCCTGAGTTGTAGACTCCCTTGAAATGTCTGACACCTATATTCTATCAACACGATATGAATTTTTCAACCTTTTCACACGGGATTTTTTATTTTTATATTATTATATTTTTAAATAATCGGGCAGTCTTTGAATAACCGCAGGAAAATCGCGGCATAATAATAACGCAGCTGAGAGAGAAGATTTCAACCCGAAAACCAAAATTCTCTCCGCAGCCAGATTTTACCGGAGGTGGTTATTTTTATGACCGAAAAAGAATTGCTCTATGTACAGGACGCGCTTGGTCACGAACAGTATTTCCAGACCCAGTGCAAGGAGACTTCAAGCAAGATTCAGGACGCCGAGCTGAAGCGCTGCATTGAAGACATGGCGAGCAAGCACCGCGAGATCTTCAACAGCTTTTACGGACTGCTTTAAGAAGGAGGCATCATCAACATGAACGACAGAGACCTTATGGAAAATATGCTGCTTCTTGAAAAGGGAAGCTGCGACCTTTATCTTCACGGCACCATCGAATCGTCCAATCAGAACGTCAGCCGCACCTTCAACAAGGCGCTGGGCGATTCGCTGAATATGCAGAGCACCATTTACGGCAAGATGGAGTCAAAGGGCTGGTATGCCCCTCAGCAGGCGGAGCAGAACAAGATCGACTCGGTAAGACAGCAGTATTCCGGCAGCGGCAGTATGTGATTGATTAGAAATGTGCCTGACAATGCGTGAATAATTATATCATCGAATAATTGAAATAATCTCCGCGGGGTCGTCCTGAATGTGTGATCATGAAAGCATTCGGGCGAATCCTGCGGGGTTTTTCTTATCACTTTACTGTTTTATTGTTATATTGTTTTATTGTTTGAAAAACCATACATATTTTTCACGTCAGATTCTTGTAGTCGGTGTATTCCACAACGCCGCTGATATGATCGAGCGCATTCTCGCAAAGCTCCTTTACCATAAGGCACTCAACAGCGGGAAGTCCTACGCTTTCTCCGGCGACAATTCCGAAATCGGCTGACGTTTTAAAGCCTCTGCTTCTGTAATTCTGGGGATTGCCCTCGACAATCACCGCCTTAAAGCCCATTTCTTTTGCCCTTTCAAAGCCGTATTCTATCAGTTCCTTTGAAATATGCTGTCGCTGACATTCGATCTTGACCGCCACGGGAGAAAGCAGCAGCAGTTCGTCCATATATTTGCCGCCCAGATGGAATTTCGAGAACATGGCGTAGCCCGTAACCTCGTCATTTTCGTCCGTCATAATCAGCTCAAGCTCCGGGATATATGTCTTCATCGAACGTATTTCCTCTATCAGACTGACAACCACCTGTGCTTCCTCGGCGTTTTCATAGTCGGTAAATGTCCTTCTTACCATATCGAGGGAAAGCTGCCAATATTTATCTTCCATTGATTGGATGGTTCTGCTCATTTTTTTATTTTTCCTTCTTTCTTCATTTTTCTGCTGTAAACGCTGACGGATTTTGCCCACTGCTCTTTCTGTCTGCGATAGGTGTCTTTGTCCTCGCTGTATTTAGCTTCTATCTTTAATTTTTTGTAGCTTTCCAGACGGCTTTCGTCCAGCTCGCCGCTTTCTATAGCCGCACGCACGGCGCAGCCGGGTTCGCTTTCGTGTCTGCAATCGTGGAAACGGCACTTCGCGGCATATTCCTCGATGTCGGAGAATGCCTGACCCAAGCCCTCGGTCACGTCCCACATGCCAAGCTCGCGCATACCGGGTGTGTCAATCACCATCGCTCCGCATTGCAGCATGACCAGCTCTCTGTGGGTGGTGGTGTGTCTGCCCCTGCTGTCCGATTCTCTGATGCCGCTGACGTCCATGATCTTCTCGCCTGCAAGGGCATTGACTAAGCTCGACTTGCCCACGCCCGACGAGCCTAAGAATACAAGCGTCCTGCCCTTTTGCAGGTATTTGCCGAGATATTCCATGCCGTAGCCTGTTTTTGAGCTGACAATATGTGTTTCCACTCCCTCGGCAACACGGCTTGTCTCCAGAATATAGGGAAGATAGTCATCGGTCAGATCCGCCTTTGTCAGTATAATCACCGGCTCGGCTCCCGACTGTCGGGCAGCGGTGAGGTAGCGTTCAAGGCGCTTGGAATTGAAGTTGTCGTTAAGCGACTGCATGAGAAATACATAGTCGAAGTTCGCCGCGATCACCTGTTCCCCTCTGCTGACGTCAGGATCACGGCGTGAAAAGAAGGTTCTGCGCGGAAGTGTGGCTGTAATGCGGCTATCGCCGTTGTCAATATAGTCGATCAACACAAAGTCGCCGACCGTGGGGAAATCTTCGCCGTCATAATAATATTCCTTTGATTTGAGCTGCGCAAAGTTCTCTCCGTAATCCGAAACGATGCCGAATCGCCCCTTGTGTACCGAGATAATACGGGCGGGCATACCTGTTTTGCTGTCTGACAATAAATCGTCTGTAAATCCATAATCAAAAATATTCAATGTTGTTATCCTCCATCTTCAGTTGTGTATCATATCATCGTAAAATCATTGAAATCCGCTAACTGAAAATGGGGGCAAAAAACGCAAAAAGACCGCAGAAAACCATCCTTAAAGGATTTCTGCGGCATAGATGCATAAATCGTGAAAGGAGCCTTAAAAAGGCACGACGAAAAAGGGACTCCCCGTCCCGTCTTTTAAAAACGTGCCGGTATTCATTTTTCAGTTAGCTGATTATTACCTCGCTGACAATCATATTTTTAATCCCCTTTCCCGTCTGCTTTAATTTTTCAAATCAGCAGACCTACGCTTTCAGTGTACAACTGTCATTTGCTTTTGTCAAGATTATTTTCGTAATTCATCAAAGGCATCGGCAAAAAGGTGTGAAAGCTGCCCCATTTAAAAGGCATTGACAAGAAAAATAAAAAAAATCAAAAATAAAATCAAAAAAATGAAAAAAACTAAAAAAAAAACTTGACAAACCGCGTTTGATGTAGTATAGTATATAAGCACTTGATTTGAGGCGGCAATTCGCTGGTGTAGCTCAGTTGGTAGAGCAGCTGATTTGTAATCAGCAGGTCGGGGGTTCAAGTCCGTCCACCAGCTCCACTTTTCTTTTCAAATGCTTTAAGTTAATATGGGAGAGTTCCCGAGTGGCCAAAGGGAACAGACTGTAAATCTGTCGCGTCTTCGCTTCGGTGGTTCGAATCCACCCTCTCCCACCAGGTCAAAATCCCGTTGACGAGTGTCGGCGGGATTTTTGATTTATTTGAATTAATATCAATTACGGGGTGATAAAATTATGCGCAGGATTGTTTGCTTCCACAATCCGGATGAAATCAACGGCTACCTGAGCAACTGGTATTTGTCGGATTTCGTTGTTGACGGTATTCAATTCACGTCAATGGAACAATATATGATGTACAGCAAAGCGGTATTGTTCCATGACAATGAGATGGCGTCAAAAATAATGAGCACAACCGACGTCGGCAAAATAAAGGCATTGGGACGCATGGTCAAAAACTACGACGAGTCATATTGGAACGGTACAAGGCAGATTATCGTTTACAATGGGCTGCTGGAAAAATTCAGGCAAAACAAGGATTTGGCAGAACAATTATTGTCCACAGACGAGGACATTCTTGCGGAATGTGCGGTGCAGGACAAAATCTGGGGCATAGGACTTTCCATGAAAAGCTCCGATAGATTCGACGTTGAAAAATGGCAAGGCAAGAACCTTTTAGGATATGCTCTTATGATGGTGAGAAATGAATTGAAAAGGAATTTGATATGAAAAACTTAGTTTATGAGGAATATTCCCAAAGTCGCGAGTACAAAATGGAAATATACCTGAATGACAATATCTATGAAACATGCATTCTGTACCGCGAAACCGACGAATATATGGGCAGGGACTGGTTTCAATATATTGGAATAGACAAAATGCGGCATTTTTCCGACACACTCGACAGGGCAATTAAAATCGGCAGGGAATGTCTGAGAAGCTACTTATAAAAAGCTGAATTTCTTATCTGCTTGGCGATGCCGTTGCCAATATGTCACAAATTGCTCTATGCCTGAGTTGACATATTTTCATATGGTCTGTATAATGTATAATATGATTAATATTTGATGATTTTATGAAATCATACGATTCAGATAAACAAGGTGATCATCGTGAAGAATTTAAGACAAAAGGTAAGAAAATCCCGCATAGTCAAAAATGTGCTGCTCATTACTCTGGGCAGCTTTATCTATGCCTTTGCGTTTGAATGGCTGTTTGTGCCGAACAATATCGTTATGGGCGGCTTTACGGGTCTCGCGCAGACGCTTAACCGATTTGTTCCAGCCGTTCCAATAGGCGTTACGGTCATTTTGCTGAATGTGCCGCTCTTCCTTCTCGGAATCAGGCGGCAGGGCTTCCGGCTGCTGTTCTCGTCGGTATTCGCCATGTCGATAAGCTCGGTATTTATCGACGTGCTCGCTTATGCGGTGAAATTCAAGCCCATAGAGGATCATCTTGTCGCATGTCTGATAGGCGGCGGCATGGTTGGTCTGGCAATGGGAATACTGCTTATGGTGGGCGCAACGACCGGAGGCGTGGAGCTTGCCGCGCGGCTGCTCAAATACCACTTCAGGCATATTTCAATCGGCAAGCTCTGCCTTGCGCTGGATCTGAGCGTTATCGCATTGTACACGGTGGTTTTCAAGAATATCAACGACGGACTTTACGCCGCCATTGCAATGTATATTTCAAGCCTTGCGATGGACGCGGTTGTCTACGGGCGCAACACTTCCAAAGTGGCATGCATTATCTGCTCCGACGGCAATGTTATCAAAGAACGCCTCATAGAGCTTGACCTCGGCGTTACCAATATCCGTGCGCACGGCGGCTACAGCGACAGCGAAAAGGACATACTCATTTGCGCCTTCAAGCCCAGCAGAATCTCAGAGCTGAAAGAAGCCATCATGGAACTGGACAAAACCGCCTTCGTCATCATCTGCAACGCCGAGGATATTTTTGGAGAAGGCTTTGCCGACGTCAGCTTAGACAGCTTATAATATTTCCCATACAAAAAAGCAATACCGCCCCGAAGATGATCGAATCAACCCTCGGGCGGCATTTATTTATAAAAATTTATAAAAATTGAGGAGGAAGAAACATGATAACCGATTCATTCGATGACAAGACACCGCCAATCGTCAGCTTCGGAGATTTTTACGGTGAGCAAAAGCACCTGATCGACACCTGCCTTGTCACATTTTCCAAACAGATCGCAGACAACGTGCTCGAAACATTCGACTGCACCCAAATCGCCGACATTCACGCGGCGAACGGCTTGATCCCCATATATCAGTTCACCCACGAGGGCAGGAACATCGGCTTTTACCTGTCGGGAATAGGTTCAACACTGGCAGCGCAGTTCTGCATAGAATCCAACTACCTGACCGGTGCGACAAAATACATAATGTTCGGCTCCGCGGGAAGTCTTGACGGCGAAAAGACCGCCGGAAAATTCGTCGTTCCCACACATGCCTACCGCGACGAGGGCATGTCATACCACTACGCACCGCCGGCAGATTATATTGCCATCCAGAATCACGGCAGAGTCGCGGAGATATTCCATGAGCTGAATCTGCCGTATATTGAGGGAAGAATCTGGACGACCGACGCGTTTATGCGCGAGACGGTGGGACAAATGACCAAGCGCAAAAGCGAAGGCTGCATTGCCGTTGAGATGGAGCTTGCCGGAGTGCAGGCAGTGTGCGACTTCCACGGGCTGGAGCTGTACGACTTCCTTGCGACAGGCGACGTTCTTTCCGAGAAGGAATACCGCGTAGAGGGTCTGAAGGACGCAAATCACAATATGGACAAATTTTATATCGCTCTGGAAATAGCAAAAAGGATCAGCCAATAACCAAAAATCACCTGACTGTCATATGGCACACGCCGCGCTTACCGCTCGATGTAATGGCGTAAATATCCACCTTGCCTTTTTTCAGCGCCTTCACATTGCCGCTGATGCTGACGGTGGCAATCGAGGTATCAGAGCTTTCCCATCTGACAAAATCCGTTGAATCCTCGGGGTTCATTCTTGCCACAAGAAGTATCTCGCCGCCGACGTAAATGGAATATGTCTTATGGGTAATGCTGACCGATTTTGACGGCAGATCGGCATGATCACGGTTATATCTCGGCTGAAACGTATAAGACTTTTCAGGATACAGGTCGAGAGTTGCAAAAATATATCCGCGCTCTCTCAGATAGGGAATTATTTTTTTTAGCGCCGCAACATTGAATGATCTGTCATGCATCAGTATAATTTCCACGTCCTCTGTACAGGTTTTCTTGACATTTTTCAATGAAAACGCTGCGCTGGCACGTTCCGATGTATCGCCTGTGGTGGCAGTCCAGTCGAATACCCTGTAACCCAGATCTTCTGCTCCGCTGAGGTTTCGGCGCATCCAGAGAGGATCGCATCGCGTCGTGTCGGTACCGCCGGGAAAACGCAGCAAATCGCAGTGTTTTCCCGTATACCCTTCTACCTTTTCGGAAAGCATCTCTATACCGTGTAAGTAGGAATAATAGGTAGCGTAGCACTTTTTGAAGACATGGCTGTAAGAATGCAGTCCAACCACACAGCCCTGTTCCTGCATTTTTTTAGTGACAGGGAGCTTTAAGGAATTCACCACAAAAAATGTGGCCTTTACGTCATATTCCTTGAGCACAGCCAAAATATCCTCTGTACAGTCTGTGGGGCCGTCGTCAATGGTTAGGTAACAGGTCTTCTTGACTGTAACAGTACAATCCGCTGTGCTGCCGTTTTGGTTATCCGCCGTAATAGTGCATGTGCCGACTCCGGCGCCTTTTACCAGACCGCTCTCATCCACCGTGGCAATTGCTTCGTCAGAGGAACGGTACACGATGTTTTCTCCGCCGCTTGCCGTAAGCTGAAAGCTCAGTCCCTTCCCTATTTCGATTGAATTCTCATTAAGCGATACCGGCGTGGAAAGGCTTGATGCATCTGATGCCGACACATCTGATGAAGACACCGCTGCATTTGAATGCAGCCAGCGATCGGCAAAAACAAAAGCACCCCACATAAGCACCACAAGGATTCCGGCTGCCCCTAAAATCAATATCAGATTTTTGACGATTCCTCCGGATTTTGATTTCTTCATACAATCAACAACTCCCCCATTTTAATAGTTCAGCACATCAGATGAATGCAGACAAAGTGTCTGTCTGTTTTAGTTTGTTTTGTTTATCCGTATTCTACCACACATCACAGTAAAAATCAATGGTTTGTCCTTGTGTTAACGGCAAATAATCAACCACCCGCACTGCTCACCTTCATTAAAATCAAAAATGCAGCCGATCCGTAAATCCACTGAGCCGGCTGCATTTTTATTCAATTAAAATATTCTGTCAAAAAATCATTTTGCTCAGGATAAAGGCAATCAGTCCGAATGCAACAATATTGGCTGTCACCAGACCGAATACATACCAGATCGGATTTTTGTCAAAAGCCGCTGCCTTTTTAATGCCGTCACAAAGCATGATGTATTTGAAAATGAGTCCTAAAAGAAGCAGTATCAGCGATACCGGAATGTAGACAAACCCAAAAATGAACGCCGCACAGCCGCAAACTGCAATTGGCAGCATGCAAACCGAGAGGATATTCATATTCTGTATATAATCGGTCTTTTTATTTTGAACGGAGAAAAACAGCGTGTTAAGTCCCGCAGACGCAAAGAAGAACACGGCGATAACAAGCAGGGTATAAAAGAACAGCTTTACCTTAATGGCGGTCAGATCTGCATTCATACCCATGCCATAGCTGAAATAAGAATATCCCGGAATCATGCCAAGAATCGAGGAAATGCTGTTAAGCATTATGCTGAACAAGCCCAGCGTTGTCAATAGGACAGAGCCGGAACCCAGTATGCTCCAGACATGCTGCTTTTCCGCCGCAGCTTTATCAAGAGCTTTCGTGGGATCTGCCGAGAAAAACGCCTTTATGTATTCCAGCGCGTATGTGAAAATATTAGGACCTGCCGCTGTTTTGGGAGCCTGCTGCGGCGCAGCATAGGGCATGCCGTAATTATATCCCTGCTGCGGCTGCTGTGCATGTTGTTGCTGACAGTTGGGGCAGACTCCGTTTGCATCGAGCGGAGCACCACAGCGGGAGCAAAATCTGCCGTTCTGAGGGGGAACAGGATTGAATTGATTCTGGTTATTCATCATTATACCTCCATTATCCTTCTGAATAGGCTTGCTTTTAATCATATGAACAAGATCGCCCGATCATGTCCGCTCTGCATATTGTACAAATCAATTATACACCATCGCGCTCACATTGTCAACACAGGCATACCCTATCGAAAAAAGGAACCGTCACAATGATGTGCCGATTCCTTTATAACGTGCTTGAAAATTTCTCCCGTCAGCCGAAAATCACTTGCGGACATAGTTGCGGTAATCAAAATCGCCGCGTTCCAGACCGTGAATGAGTATTTCAGCCGTTGCCATATTCGTGGCTACAGGGATAACGTGCATATCGCACATGCGCAGAATGTCATTGTCTCTCGGCTCATTTGGCTTCGGTGTGAGCGGATCGCGGAAGAATATCAGCAGATCAATCTCATTGTAGCCGATACGCGCAGCTATCTGCTCGCCGCCGCCTGCAGCGCCAGGCATGAAGCAGTTGACGTTGAGTCCCGTAGCTTCTCTGACGATTTTGCCGGTAGTGCCTGTTGCACAGAGGTTGTGACGGCTGAGTATGCCGCAGTAAGCTATACAGAACTGTATCATAAGCTCTTTCTTGTCATCATGTGCTATCAAAGCAATATTCATAAATGCCCATCTCCCAACTTTGTTCTTTATTTATAGATTTATATATATTATTAACGGCTTGCACCGATTTTATAATTGACAGCGTCATGTCAGCAGTCGGAATGACCGTACTGCATCGAGCGGCACACGTTCTCCGCAGAGCCGTCTCGCAGTATCACGCGCGTACCGCATAAGTTCGCACTTTTCATCCGGCACACGCCCGGAAGCGGCTGATTCGTGCGCCGAAATATCGTGTGGCAGCACTCCCAGAAGCTGTGCTCCCACAATGTCGATACACATATCTATGTCCGACACGCCGCCGAACTTCATACCCTCGGGCGAGAAATCGGTGAGCAGCAGCCGTATTTCGCAGGAATGTGTTGTCTGCGCCGACGCCCTTCTGATAATGCGGCAGAGCATGGAGGAATATTTCAGGCTTATTGCGTCGGCACGGGAACAGATGACAAACATATCAAAGCATCCAGCCATGCCACAGTCAGGCAAAGTACCTGCCGGAATGTCGGCAAACACATCACATTCCCGCGCAAGGCTTTCGACGACCCTTCTGACCTCCACCGACAGCGGAGAGACCGTTCTCTCGGAAAATGGACCTGCCGGCAGCAGCCTGAGATTTTCACCGCAGTCGGTAAGCGCTTCCTCAATAGGACATTCACCGAGCGCCGCGTCATTCAGATTCATTACCGCGCCGCAATCCGCCCCCAGCATGTAGGCAAGCGTACCCCCGAAACCTCCGGCATCAACCAGCACAGTCGAATGACCGGCTGAAGCAGCGGCTTTGGCTGTGCAAACGACAGACAAAGAGGTGCCTTGCCCCCCGAGTGCCGAAATAAATGCGATTTTTTTAGCCAAAGTACATTCACCCGCCTGCCGTCTGTCTTTTTGTCATTTAATGTCGCCTTAACACCGACGGATTTACAGAAATATCCAGTTATTTGTATGATAGCACAAATTATTTAAGATGTCAAAGATAAATTGCAAAAATTCGGCAAATTCACGCGAAAATGCTTGACGAAAATAATTGTTGATATTTGGTTGTTTTCCATATCGTAAAATTATATATGCTAAAATAGAGAAATTTTATCCTGTTATTGAATCGCCTGTATCCTCCCATGTAACAATGCCGCTGTCGCTTATCACAGCGTACCCGGCGGTCTTGGCTGAGAAGAAATATTCGTCGAATACGTCTCTTGCCACCTGTGCCATGACCTTTCCGTGACCGCACTTTTCGCCGATGACCGCAACGGCAATCTCGGGATCGTCATATGGCGCAAACGCGATAAACACGGCGTTCGGAGACTCAGTCTTTTCCTCGCCGCGAGAGGATTTGTTGGTATCGGCAGTACCCGTCTTGCCGCCTATCTTGAGCTGGTAATTCTCAAAGGTGTCTGACGCGGTACCGTCCTCGGTAACGCTCCTCATGCCCTCCTTAACAATATCCATCATGGTATCGGAGGCTTCCATTTTGGTAATGACGGTCTTGTTGATCTCCGCGTCCTCGCGGACGGTCTGGTTCATGTCGTAGGATTTTATGGTCTTGATGAGGGTGGCTGAATACCGCGTTCCGCCGTTTGCGAGTGTGGACATATAGGCGCATATCTGCATTGGCGTGAATCGGTTGTCGCTCTGTCCGATGGCCGCCTGCAGCGTATCACCGGTGAACCAGTTCATGTTGCGGCTGGAGCGTTCCTCACGTCCGGCAAGAATTCCAATGGATTCGCCCAGACCGACTCCGGTCTTGGAACCGAGACCCAGCTGCTTGCAATAATAATTCATTCTGTCTATACCTACACGCTGAGATATGGTATAGAAGAATATGTTGCAGGAAACCGAGATAGCCTGTGTGACGTTGACGCTGTGATGCACGCCGTCGCAAATAAACATCTTGTTACCGGCTTCCTCAAGTATCATATATCCGTTGCAGGTTACTTTCTCATTGCGGTCTATGCCGTGTTTCTGGGGTTCATCCTTGCCGCTCGCCTTGTAGTTTTCGTACTCCTGAAGCGCCGCCAGCGCCATTGCCGGCTTGAAGGTGGAGCCTGGAGCGTAGCCGCCGCTAAACGCACGGTTGAAAAGAGGATTGTCGGGATTCTTGCTCAGGTCGTCGTAATCCTGAAGATATGTGCTCAGATTGAAGGAAGGATATGTGGCAGCCGCCAGCACCTCGAAGGTCTTGACCTTCATGACAACGGCGGCGGAAGCGTTTGCGTCGGCGCCGCTGCCCTCGATGCCTGCCGCTCGCTGGGCGAGCACTATGTTTTCAATTGACTGCTGCGTCGCCTTTTGCAGATCCGCATCTATAGTGAGCACCACGGTATTGCCCGCCTTGGGTTCACGGGTGTATTCGGTGTAGATGACATTGCCGTTGCTGTCGTGACGCACCTTTTTGATGCCGTTCTGTCCGCGAAGGGTATCTTCGTATTCCTTTTCCACGCCGAATTTACCCACAACGTCGTTATAGCCGTAGCCCTTCTTGCGCAGGGTTTCAAATTCCTCGGCGTAGATCTTACCTGTAATGCCTATCAGGTGCGGCGCAATCGTGCCGTCGGCATATTCCCTGATCGGCACAATCTCCACATTCACGCCGCGGAAGAAGTTGGAATTTTCGCTGATAATCTGCATGGTATCCTGCGAAATATCGCCTGCAAATGTAAAGGGATTCGATGAGTTGAAGCCCATCAGTTCCATCTCCAAGCGCACGCCCATGATGATTCGGGCAACGTCCGGAGCAAGCCCTTCGGTCTCGTAGCGATCAGCCATTTCGTCAAAGCAGTTCTGCGCGGTGGCATAGGTCTGCAATTCCAGCATGGTCTCCATCTTGCGTATGGCAGAGGCGCTGTTTTCCGCAAAGGACACATTGCCCATTTTGTCCACTATCAGAGGACACGTATCTTCCCATTTTTGAGTTCCGTCCTCGTTTCTGCCTTCCTTTTCGTCGATAATTCTGGTCAGTCGGTAGATGATTTCGTTTCGCTGAGGGTTTTCCAGCTTGTTGAATTCCGACGCCTGAAAAATGATCGCATAACCCATGCGGTTTGATGCGATGGTTCTGCCGTAGCGGTCGAGAATTTCGCCCCTCGCCGCCGTGACCTTTATGCTCGAGGCGGTATAGGACAGCGCCGAATCCGCGTAGACGTCGTAGTTTAATATCTGAAAGTCCGCCAGCTTCAATATGTAAGCGCCGAGTATGGTCAGCACTATGATTACCAGCATTACGCAGCGTTTATAAATAAGTTTTGCATCCAATCTATCGTCCCCCCGTATACGCTCACGTTGGCTTGATCAGTGATTTTTGATTGTATGATTTTAAACGATATAATTACAGTTCTGCCTTAAACCTTGCGACAAGATCATCGACCTGGTTGTCGGTCAGTAGGACAACAACGTGATTGGCGTCGTAGTATTCGGCGTCAGGCACATTTTCGATCAGCTTGTCATAGGGAATGATCTTCATTTGCCCGTCTGATTTCCTGTCGTCGGAGTAGCCCAGCATGACATACCAGCTGCCAACCTCAAACCGTCCGTTCATGCTCATCGGGATCTCCGGCACTGCCGGCACAATGGAGGGAACCTCCGCTCTGACCGCAAAGCAGCCAAAGGTGGAACCGTCATTCTTATCATAAAAACGAGGAACGGCATAATACCTGTCAGGCTGCTGCTTTTCGTTGAGCCACTTACTGAATTGATCTGTGTCGCTGCCGAAAAGGGCAATTTCCTTTTTGCCTATATAAAGCGGATGTATCGCGGCGAATACCGTGAGCTTCTGGGTTTCGCCCGAGGTGATCTGGTTGGCGACTATTTGCAGAGAATAAGTATTCGCCTCTATATCGCGCTGAATGGCCTGCTCTATCTGGTGCAACGCGAATTTTTCACCCTCGCGGATAAATGTATCGACGCCTTGCAGCTTGCACACGCGAGCCACTATCATATAGCAAAGCTCGATGTCGTGGCGGCTGTTGAAATAATTCAGATGAATCTCGGTGGTCCTGCCGTCAAAATGAATCTGAAAGCCACGTCCGATGTCCTCAGGTGAAAAAACGGAGGTGTAATCTCCCTCCTTGCCTTCGTCAAAACGACCGTATTCGTCATAAATGCCATATGTAAGCTCTTCGGTAAGTGCTTCTTTGAGAGAGAGCTTTTTACCCGATAATCCCTTTGGTTTGATGCAAATATCAGCTGACATTTTCAGCTCTCCTTTCCGCCATTCAAAATATCAATCGTCGTAAAGCCGCGTGGTTATCGCCCTGTTGAAGTAAAAGAACACCGGCATGGTCACAGTGGAATACACCGCACGCGGGAGCAGAATATTGGGTATAAAATACAGTATGTCGTGCGTTCCGGCGAGAAATATCCATTGCACAACCGAAGCCGTCACCGCAGCGGCAAATCCCAGCAGCACTGAAGTAACGATATTGTTGCGCATGAGGTACATCACCAGCAGTCCGCAGCCGTAGCATATCGCCAGGTTCACAAGCCCGTAAAAGCCGAACGGTGCGGTGCTGCCTGCATCAATCAGCAATCCGGCAGCCATGCCGAACCACATGCCCACAATGTCTCCCTCAAAAAGCGCTATGCTCACGGCGCAAACAGTCAGCAGCATGGGACTTTCTCCAAAAAACTGCGGTAGAAGAGACGGTGTGAACTGCACAATGTACACCAGAAAAAGCTCCACACCGTAAACTATGTATTTTTGGGTACTTCCGCTGAGTCGTATCATTGTATTCAATCACACCTCCCTGGGTCGATAATCCGTTGTTGAAAGAATTAATCATTAGGCGTATCGGTTGTCTGATAGCCTTCGATGGAATCCTTGCGCACACTTCTCTGTCCTTCAAACTCCGTGATGATGAATACGTCGGTGCAGCCCTTGACGTCTGCCGTCGGTTCCACAACGGCGTAAAGCGAAATGTTTTCCGATTCGGCGCGGATCTCCTTTACCTCGCCGATAATCAGATTAGCCGGAAATACCGAGCCGAAGCCGGAGGTCACCACCAGATCGCCCACCGTCACTTCACAGTCGCGTGAAAGATAATTCAGGCGGGTATATCCACTTTTTGCGGCGGAAATCTCACCGAAGAGAGTGCCGCCGTCGCGTGTATCCTTGTCCACAGCGCCCACCTCAAGCCCCGGGCTGAGAATGGTAGTTACCTTTGACGAAGTAACGCCGAGTCCCGAAATATAGCCCACCAGACCGTCGGCAGTGATGACCGGGTCATAAAGCTCCACTCCGTCCGCTGAGCCCTTGTCGAGGGTGAATCCGGCGTAATAATCATTTGCATCGCGCGAAATAACGGTGGAGGCAAGGAACTGATACATGTCGTTTTCTTCTTTCAGACCCAGCAGCTTGCGATACTGCTCGTTCTGCGCCTTGAGGTCGTTGTAATCCACCGTCTTGCGGTTCATCTCGCGCACCTTTTTCTTGAGCAGCTCGTTTTCGGCGCGAATCTGCTCTATGTCCTCAAAATTGCCCGAAAAAGAGCCGAAGCCCGCCGAGATCATTGCACTGACCCTCTGAACAGGCTCGGTTATTATTCCGGCTATGGAAGATACAAAGTCGCCGTTTCCGCCTGTGCCGATGGAATACACCATCAGACAGACCATTACCAGCACGGCTGTAAGGAATATCCGCAGGTTGGAATCCCTGAAATTGAATCTGTTGCGCAATGCTCCTGCCCCCTATCAATCAGCAATTGCCTATCATTCTTAAAGTCAGCGAACGAACGTGAGCGTTCTCAGCTTCTTATGCGCCAATATGAATTCTCGCTTATGTCGAGCATTCTTCCGGTGCCTTCCGCAACGCAGTCGAGCGGATGCTCCGCGACGTTGACCGGCATTCCGGTCTCCTGCGAAAGCAGCTTGTCCAGACCGCGCAGCAAAGCTCCCCCTCCGGTGAGCATAATGCCGTGATCCAAAATGTCAGCCGACAATTCCGGCGGAGTCTCTCCGAGCGTCTGCTTGACCGCCTCCACAATGTCGGCAAGCGGCTCGGCAAGCGCTTCACGCACCTCCGCGCCGGAAATAACGACGTTCTTCGGCAGACCGTCCACAAGGTTTCTGCCCTTGATGGCAACCGGCTTCTCGCCGTGATAAGGAAATGCCGAACCGGCGCTTATTTTGAGATCCTCGGCAGAACGTTCGCCGATCAGCAGATTATATTTGCGCTTGACATAGGAGAGAATCGCCGCGTCGAAAGCGTCGCCCGCCTTGCGCACCGATCTTGAAATGACTATGTCACCCAGCGAAATCACCGCGATATCCGTGGTACCGCCGCCTATATCTATGACCATGCTTCCGGCAGCCTCAGCCACGGGAAGTCCGGCGCCGAGAGCCGCAGCCATTGGCTCCTCGATAAGATCGACCACGCCGCCGCCCGCCTGTCTTGCGGCATTTTCAACCGCGCGGCGTTCCACCTCAGTAACGCCCGAAGGGATGCAGATGATCACCCGGGGACGTGAAAACAGATTGGACTGCACCGCGTTGCGAATGAAGTGCTTGAGCATTTCGGCTGTTATGCTGAAATCGGCAATAACGCCGTCCGTCAGAGGGCGCAGAGCCACGATCGAGCCGGGTGTGCGTCCTATCATCTCACGCGCAAGATTGCCCACTGCAAGCACCTCGTCGGTGCGTATATCCACGGCAACCACCGAAGGCTCGCGTATCACTATGCCCTTGCCCTTGACGTAAACAAGTGTATTGACCGTACCGAGGTCGATTCCTATATCCTTTGAAAAAAACGCCATTTTTATAAACGCTTCCTTTTTGCTGTCAATGTAAAATCATGCATTTGCTTTACGCATAGATAAGACGGACGGCGTAGAGATTTTTCCAGATGTCGTCCTCACCTGCCGACATTCGCACCAGACTGCAGTTTTTGATCTTTGGCGTACTGCCGGATTTGTTTGCCGCCGAAAGGCTGCGTCCGAGAGCGGAATATTTGGTGCCGCTGTTTTTGGACATCCATGTTTCGGCTGCCTCGCTGTTGATCGAGTCGTCGAATATAATATAGATAAGCTCTTTTCGCTCTTTTGCGGTGGAAATAAATTTCTGAGTGATCACATCCACTGCCGCGTCGTCTAATGCGCTGAGATGAAGAGCATACATTTCGTAATAATTATCCTTGGTTGCTGTGCATTTTTCGAGATCGAAGTTGTAAAGCTCGGTGGTCACATACACCTCGTCATCGGTGTATTCGCACTGCATCTCGCTGTAATCCGCACCCGTCTTGTGATTGATGGCAAGACGCTCGTCGGTTATGTTGAAGTAATTGTAACGGCTGTACAATATGTCGCTGTCGGTGGAGGAATCGTCCCATGTCACATCCAAATTGTACCAGTCTCCGTCAATTCTGACCTGATTCCACATATGTCCCGCATTTTTTGACATGCCGACAGCCGTGCGGCATTCGATGCCCACTAAATTGAGCAGCATCTTCATCGCCCCCGCATATCCGGTGCAGACTGCCTTTTTCCGGACCAGAGCGCCGTAGACATTAAATGCGTCGTGAGATGAATCGTCCGCCTCGGCTGCTTCAAAATCGTATGCGACAGTGTCCACCACCGCGTCGTGAATGATCGTCTCTCTCGCAAGCTCGGTTGCTTCGTCGGGAATGCGTGACAGTATGGGAATAATCGCGCTGTTGAGCTCGTCGAACATCGAATGAATCTCTGTGGCGGAATATTTGGAATACAGCACCAGATAATTGCCGTCGTGGAAGTTGTTTTTGACGGTGTAGCTTCCCATCACCCAGAATGCCTCGGGATGATCGGCAAGCACGGCTTCCTTGACTATGTAGATCTGGTCGAATTCCAGCGAGGATTTAAGCCGGATGTATTTCAGCTCGAAGCAGCCGTTTTCCGCCCGTTCGGAAGATATTTGATAGATGGCGTTTTCTATATCCTTATAGGCGTCCTTCATAGTCTCGTCTTTAAGCGAGGCAAAAGCGGATTTGCTGCCTATCGGCTTGAATCCCTCCCGAACAGGAAGTGTCAGCGTCAGCGCCGTGCAATTCTGGTCGTTCAAGCCGAAGAGGTCGCATTTTAACGCGTTCATGATCTCACCGAAGCCACTGCCCGATGAGATTGCCTCGGAGGTTGCGCAGCCCGTGAGGGTAAGCGCTGCGAAAAGACACACCGCGACGGCAAATATTCTGATGATTTTTTTTCGACCGTCCATGAATTTACCCCCCGATTATTGAGTGTGAAGTTTGAAATGTGAAGTGTGAAGCTGTGCTATGTATTGCCGCGTTACTGCACTCCTTTGAAATACATGCCGGACGTTATGTTTTTTTCTCTTGAAAGTGTGCCTTGAATGTAGCCGCCGATCATTGCGGCACATTCCTCCCGGCTCTCGGTGGTGAAGGTCATTGTCACCCAGTCAAGCGACAGCTCGTCGCAGGATTTTCCAGCTACATTCTCCGTTACGCTCATCATCACAGGATTGAATATCTCCGAGCAGCCCATTCTGCACAGCACAGGCAATTCGCGTCCGGTGCGGTCGGTAACGGAGCATCTTTTACCGTCCGCCATTTGTTTCGATAATCCGCGGCAGCCCATTGGCGAAAGCGCCGCAGGACAGTTGCGGGTGATCATCATGGGGATATTTCCTCTTATGATCATGCCTCTGGGCTGTGATGAGCCGAGAGCGGCTATCTGCCCGAGCGTCAGTTCAAGGCTCAGTTCATTGTCAGCCATTCCCATGCCGGCATACCCGTCGAGCGAACGGCTGTTGAATACATTCAGCCCGAAGCCGCCGTGAATGGTCATTCCGATATTTTTCATTATCGGCAAAAGCCCGATGTTGTGTATCATTATATCATCAATACCATGCTTTTGGGCTTGCACGGCGAGCTTCTCTATCTGTTTTTCCACGCCGAAAAGTCCTCTCGGAGCCTCCACGGCAGGAATGATTTTCATATGGCGCAGCCTGTCGGCAGCGTCGGCAAGAGCCTGTTCGCCCATTTCCAGCGGAATGTAAGCCATGATCACACCCTCAAGGCTGTCGGGTATCTGTCCGGCATGGCGGAAAATAACCCGCAGCGGCGGCTTACCGTCTGCAAATACGCGGCGTTCCGATGGGCTGGCATTCTCCGCGGTGTCATCGAAGCAGATTGCCTTTGGTTCCCGCCTTAGCGAATCCAGCTTCCCCAGCGCCTCGCGCTTCATTGCGGAAAGAGCGGAGGACGGCAGCGTAAGCCCCTGGGCGACCTCGGATGTAAAACCGGCGAGAAAGTAGGGCGTGCCGCCTGTTTTGCCCAGAACGCGTGCCGCGTATTCCTCGCTGAAAGGCGTCTTGGCGGCGTGCTGCGGCTTGTCGCCCGTGACGGCTGCCAAGTGTCCTTCGCCGTCGCTCACCTCAAGCAGGGCGGAAGAATCGACGTCCGCCGCGGTGAGCTTCATTTCAAGGGGAATGCGCTGATATTCATTTTTGTAAAGCGGATGAATCGAGCCAAGCAGCGAAGAGGAGGCCGAAACAACGTCCTCCTTTGTCCGCGTGCCGAACATGCCGCGACCGCGTTTGCCGGTAAAATATCCGTCGGTAAAGCCGGAGCGTGAGAATACCGCCGTGAGCTTTTGGGCTAAATCGGCTGGCACTTCGCCCTCGTCACGCATCATGCGGCAGGCGGTCACCGCGGCTGCCACGTATTCGGGGCGCTTCATGCGACCCTCTATCTTGATGGAGCGTACCCCCATAGCCTCAAGCGCAGGAATGTGCTCTATGTGCGACATATCCTTGAGGCTCATGCAGCCGTCAAAGCCGCTTTTGTCGCCCGTCACGCGGAACGGCAGACGGCACGGCTGCGCACAGAGTCCGCGGTTGCCGCTTCTGCCTCCCAGCACGGCGCTGAAAAGGCACTGACCCGAGACGCACATGCAAAGCGCTCCATGAATGAAAACCTCTGTTTCTATGGGGGAAACCGCCGTAATTTCGGATATTTCCTTACCGCTGAGTTCTCTTGAAAGCACGGCGCGCTTAAAGCCCATTTCGGCTGCGGCGATGGCACCGCCCGCAGTATGCAGCGACATCTGCGTGGAGGCGTGCATCACAAGATCGGGTGCGGCAGCGTGTATGTACCGTGCAAGACCGGCGTCCTGCACTATCACCGCATCCACGCCAATGGCGCATGCCTCGGAAATAAGCTCCTTTGCCGATGACCATTCGTCGTCCCGCACAAGGATGTTCGCGGTGAGATGTACCTCGACGCCCGAAGCGTGGCAGTATCCCACCGCTTCACGCAGTCGGGAAAAATCGGAAAAATTCTCGGCATTGCGCCGTGCATTCAGCCCTCCGGCACCGAGATAGACCGCATCGGCTCCCGAACGCACAGCGGCGACAAGCTGCTCCTGCGAACCGGCAGGAGCAAGTATTTCAATTTTGTCCTTTGCGAAGGAACTCATCTGTCGTCAAGCTCGGAAAGGCGCAGACGAACGCCCTGAAGCTCACGTCTAAGCCGCTCGATCTCGCGCTTGGCTTCCTCGGCTTCGAGGCGGGAACGCTCGCTGTCTTCGATATAAGCCTTGATCTGCGAACGAAGGCTGTCGGCAGCTGCGTTTGCCTTCTTGCATTCGTCGGCATAGCTGAGCGCGCAGAGCACTGCCGCCATGGTGGTGGAAACCCTGTCGCTGCCTGCCATCATCTTGTTCATTCTCGCGTCTACGTCGTCGCCAATGGCTCTGATGTAGCTCTCGTCATCTTCGGATGCAATGTAGTAATCTGTTCCGCATACATTGAGACGTACCTTATTTTTCATAATTGAGATTCAAACTCCTTTTGCAATCATGCATAGTTATACTCAATTATTATAATACATTATTCCCCGAGTTGGAAGTGTATTTTTGCAGATTTACAAAAACTTTTAAATTGGAAACTTTTAAATTTTCTGAATTGACAAGGAAAACGATAGAAATGATGAAATGATGCAATTGCAACAAGAGGCAAATATCCGGTTGACTTGAATGATGAAATGTGCTATTATTTAAAGAAGCCGCATCACACAACGCCAATCTGCGTCAGATGGGCTGCAATAAAACACTGAGAAGGTATGCGCTATGAGAACATTTCAGAAATCGCACAAGCTCGACAATGTGTGCTACGATATACGCGGTCCCGTAATGGACGAAGCCAACCGCATGATCGCAAACGGAGAAAAAATCCTCAAGCTCAACATAGGCAATCCAGCCCCATTTGGCTTTCGCGCTCCTGACGAGGTCATCGAGGCAATGCAATCCAACCTGACCTCTACAGAAGGATATTCCGACTCCAAGGGATTGCTTGCGGCTCGTCAGGCCATCGCCGATTACTGCGTCAATGTCAAACATATTGCCGGCGTCACTCCCGACGACGTTTACACCGGCAACGGCGCAAGTGAGCTTATCACATTGTCCATGCAGGGCTTGCTCGACAACGGCGACGAAGTGCTTGTTCCCGCGCCCGATTATCCTCTATGGACGGCTTCCGTCACGCTTGCCGGCGGCAAGGCGGTGCATTACATATGTGACGAAAGTGCCGACTGGTTTCCCGATATAGACGACATCCGCTCCAAGGTGACGCCGCGCACAAAGGGCATTGTCATCATCAATCCCAACAATCCCACCGGTGCGCTTTATTCCCGCGACCTGCTGGAGCAGATAGCCCAGATCGCCCGCGAAAATGACCTGATCGTATTTTCCGACGAGATTTACGACCGTCTTGTAATGGACGGTCTCGAGCATACATCCATTTCCTCCATAGCTCCGGATATTTTTTCCGTTACCTTCAACGGACTTTCCAAATCTCACCTCATTGCCGGCTACCGCTGCGGCTGGATGTCGCTCTGCGGCGAAAAATCCCGTGTCAAGGGCTACATTGAAGGCATCAACCTGCTCTCTTCCATGCGCCTTTGCTCCAACGTTCCGGCGCAGTCGCTTATTCCCATCGCTCTCAAAAACGCGTACACCGCCAAAGAAATGCTTGTTCCCGGCGGCAGAATATATGAGCAGCGCGAGTTCATCTGCAATGCCATCAATGACATTCCCGGCATGAGCGTCGTCAAGCCAAAGGCTGCCTTCTACATCTTCCCTAAAATCGACACCGAGCGTTTCCATATAACCGATGACGAAAAGTTTGTGCTCGATTTCCTCAAGCAGAAGAAGATTCTTCTCACGCACGGCGGCGGCTTCCACTGGGAGACCCCCGACCATTTCCGCGTGGTATATCTGCCTTGCGTCGACGAACTCAAACAGGCAGCAGAGGGACTGCGCGACTTCCTTAAAGATTATCGCCAGAACTGATTTTTTCAGGCTAATATTACGTCCGGACAAGGAGGCAACTGTTTCTTTGTCCGGTTTTTCCTACTGAACTATGTGAAAATCATTATGAAAAAATTTATTTTCTAAATAAAAACTCTTGACATATTGTTAACAGTCTGTTACACTAAAATTATCAAAAAACGAATGGAGGATTCTTCAAATGAAAACAACCAAAAGACTCATTTCACTGACCGCAGTTCTGGCGCTGCTGCTCTCAATGGCGTCCTGCTCGCTGCTCGAAAAGAAGGCAAGCTTCACCCAAAAGATCACGGCTGGCAACATTACTGTCAGCATCCGCGACGACATGAAAGAACTGGACGAGGTCAAAAACGACGACAACTACATCACAGGCTTCCGCTGGAACGGCTACGGCATGAACATCGGAAATGTGGAGGCAAATGAAACCAGCGCATTCAAGCTCAGCGGTCAGACCGGCGACGATGTCCTTAAAAAGGTTGCCGAAAGCGGCAAGGATGCGAGCGACATCAAGAAGTTTGGCGACATCAGTTATATCGAATACACCGATACGTCCAACAGCACGGATTACGCATCCACGGTGTATATTACGGAAGTCGGCTATGAGTATTATTTCTTTGAGTTCTACACACTTCCCAATAATGCCGACAAGTACCGCGAGCAATACGAGACCATTATTTCCAGCGTCAGCATCATAGAGGAACCTGCCAAGACGGTAGACGTCACCTTTGACAATGTGATCTTAACGGTGGATGGTGACGCATATGAGCAGAGCAGCGGCACATGGATATGCAGCAGATACTCTGTCACTGTATTCAACACCAATCTCAGCGCCAACACAGCAACACCCGAGCAATTGGCAAAAGCGACAATCCAGAGCGGCGGTTACAAGGACTTCAACGGTCAGGATGTCACTGAAGTTCAAACAACTCCGGGCGGCGCGGTCTACTTTGAAGGCATGGCTGAGGAATTATACGCTACCCACTTCATCAAGGAAATCAACGGCACGCTGTATTATATCATGCTTTCAACGATTGTTCCTACAGACGATCAGCTCAAGGCTGAATTCGTAACGATTGTCGACGGCGCTCACGCGGCGTAATCAAGGCTTTTTGAAAATCAATACTTTTATTTCATCCGCACATAAGGCAGAGCAACTCCTTGTGTGCGGATGATTTTTTTTAATTGGAAACTTAAAATTAGTATGAATTCTCCTATCAGAGCCCTCATAATTCTTGACAAAAAAAATATACTTAGCTACAATTATAATATATTACCCGAATGGAGGAATAAAAAATTGAAAGCAACAAAAAAAATGATGAGTTTCATTGCGGTTCTTGCGCTGCTGCTCTCAACGGCATCCTGTTCTCTTCTCAACGGAGGCGGAAAGTTCAACCAGAAAATCGTAGTCGGCAATATTGAACTCACTATCCGTGAGGACATGAAGGAAGATCCGTCAATTACTACAAAGGGACAAAATTATATCACCTGCTATTTCTGGAACGGATACGGGATGAATATCGGCTCGATAAATGCTACCGATATCATACTCAGCGGAAAAACAGCTGATACATTTCTTGCGGAAACACTGGAAGAGCAAAAAAACCTCACCGATATTAAAAAGTACCAAGACGTCAGCTATGCGGAATACTCCATTACAGAAGGAGAAAATCAATATCTGTTTACCTATTTTATACTTGAAGAAGGAAACGAATTTTACTTCCTTGAGTTTTACACCATGTCAGAAACTTCAGATGAGTACATGAAACAGTATCAAACCATTGTTTCAAGTGTTAAAATGATTAAAGAAACAACGGCAACTGTCAATGTAACCATAGGAGGAATCGCTATGACAATTGACGGTGACTCGGTTGACAGTGGAAACAATATTTATAAATGCGGCAGATATATGGTCAGCGCCGCTTCTTATACTGTTCCATCTGAATATTCCGCTGAGGAATTCATTCGTTCAGCCATCGAACAAGGAGGTTACAAGACCGCCGAGGGAAAGGAAGTAACCGAGGTAACTACAACCGCCGACGGCATTTCCTCTTTTGAATGTTACACTAATAATATGTATGCGTATCATTATGCCAAGACGGTAGAAACCAAGATTATATATCTCTTCTTCTTCACAACGGCGCCAGCTGATGAACAGCTTAAAACAGATTTCGGATATATTGCCGCTGCCGCAAAGCTTTCATAATATTTCTAAAAATGAGTATATCGCTGCCAACACATCAAAAACGCTTGCCTTATCGTCAAACAAGGCAAGCGTTTTGTATTTTACTCATGTTTACTCATGTTTAATTTACTGCATCAAAAGCTGTGACTTTGCGGAATCAAAACAATCAGAAAATGGCTGTTATCAGCATTGCCGCGGCTGCTCCGCCGCCTGCCGAAATCAACAGCGGAAGCCAGCTGCCGCGTCGGTTTTGATTTATTGGTGGAGCATCCGCTATCGAATACTGACGTGTGCGCTGTTCGGGCGGGTGCTTATGACTTGCATTTACACGCAGCACATGTCTGGTGCCATGCTGTGCGTCCTCCACCTCCGCGCTGAGATTGTCAGCCACACGTTCCGCCTCACGGTGCAGATCCAGCCCACTGCCGCAGGTGTACTGCGGACGGACAAAGCATATCACACGCTCAAAAAATTCGCTGTCCACGCTCTCTACCTCAACGACATACCTTCCGATTCCCTTTATCATTTTTTCTAAAAAACCCCTTTCTATGCAAACTCATGCAATGCCGCGCAAAGTATGAAATTCCGGAAATCCCATGCACGGTCACGTATCAATCCATAAGCTATTATTTGCGAAAAAGTCAAAAAATATGTATGGCAGGCAGATCACAAGAAAGATTAAACAAATTGTAATATTCCGCTTGAAATGGCAAAAAAAGGGTTTTCAACTCAAAAGCGGTGGAAAAGTCTGTTAAAAGTGTGGAAAAGTGTGGAATTACATTCTGTATTATCATTCAGCCCTCAAAATCAAGCGGAAATCGCAGGGTTTTCCCCTCTTTCCACCGAGTTTTCCACCGAATTTTCAAAGGGTGTAATATTCAACAGCTCTCCACAGCCTTTTTTGATTCGCAGATGTGGGATTTACAAATAGTAATAATTCGCATTTTTGGAGTCATTAATTGAAACATTTTACAAAATAATTGTCGGATTTTTGCTCTTATCACAGATTTTCAACTGCTTTTCCACCTCTGATTTCCACAGGCAGTGGAATATGTCCGAATCATACCTTTGCTTTTGACACGATGTAACAATAATTTTACGATATATCTTCCGTGGATTATTGACAATCAGGGCAATTGGATTTAAAATATAAAAGATAAAAAGACATTGCTCTTGCAGTCATTCTTTTATAATAATTCAGGAGGTAATATCCCATGAGAAGCGATATGCTCAAGGAAGGTCCCAGCAGAGCGCCGCACCGTTCCCTGCTCAAGGCACTTTCCATCACAGATTCCGAAATGAAGCGTCCGTTTGTCGCTGTTGTCAATTCCTACAGCGAATACATTCCCGGTCACATGCACCTGCGCGAGATCGGTGAAGCCGTTAAGGCGGGTATCCGCAACGCAGGCGGCGTTCCCTTTGAGTTCCAGACCATAGGCGTGTGCGACGGTCTTGCAATGAATCACCCCGGCATGAAGTATTCCCTGCCTTCCCGTGAACTCATTGCCGACTCCATCGAGGTTATGCTGACCGCTCACCCGATGGACGCAGTCGTGTTCATTCCCAACTGCGACAAGATCGTTCCCGGCATGCTGCTTGCTGCCTGCCGTCTGAATATCCCTGCCATCTTCATCAGCGGCGGTCCCATGATGTCGGGCAGGTGCGACTCCAACAAGTACGGACTTTCCGAGATGTTTGAAGCGGTCGGCAGCTATTCCGCAGGCAAGATAGACTCCCGCAAGCTTCAGGAGCTGGAAGCCAAGGCATGTCCCACATGCGGTTCCTGCTCCGGCATGTACACGGCAAACTCCATGAACTGCCTCACCGAAGCGATCGGTATGTCTCTCCCAGGAGCGGCAACCTGTCTGGCTGTTTCGGCAAAGCGCCGCAGACTCGCCAAGATGAGCGGCGAGAGAGTTCTGGAACTGCTCAAAAAGGACATCAAGCCCCTCGACATCATCACCCCCAAATCACTTGAAAATGCCCTTCGCTCCGAGATGGCTCTCGGCTGCTCCACCAATACAGTGCTTCACCTTACCGCAATCGCCTATGAAGCCGGCTGCCCCATCAACATGGAGATCATCGACGATATCAGCAAGACCACTCCCCAGATATGCAAGCTCAATCCCGCAGGTCAGATCTTCATCGAGGATCTCGAGGAAATGGGCGGCATTGAGGCTGTTCTCAAGGAACTGAGCAAGGCAGGTCTGATCAACACCGAATGTATGACCGTTGCCGGCACTGTGGGCGAAAGAATCGCTTACGCTCCCGACGCCGACGGCACTGTCATCCGCACGCTTGACAATCCTCACCGCAAGGACGGCGGCATTGCCGTTCTCCGCGGCAACATCGCAGAGGAAGGCGCGGTCGTCAAGCAGGGCGCAGTCGCTCCCGAAATGATGCAGCACCGCGGTCCCGCTAAGTGCTTCGACAGCGAAGAGGACGCAAGCGAGGCGATTCTCGGCGGCAAGATCAAGGAAGGCGACGTGGTTGTCATCCGCTATGAAGGTCCCAAGGGCGGTCCCGGCATGCGCGAAATGCTCAATCCCACCGCTTCGCTGGTCGGCATGGGTCTGGATAAGTCGGTCGCTCTCATCACCGACGGACGATTCAGCGGTGCCACAAGAGGCGCTGCCATCGGTCACGTATCTCCCGAAGCTGCCGCAGGCGGACTGATCGGACTCATTCAGGACGGCGATATGATCAACGTTGATATCACCAACCGCACCCTCACCCTTGAAGTCGACGACGCTGAGATCGAAAAGCGCCGTGCAGCTTGGGTCGCTCCCGAGAAGCACCTCAAGGGCTATCTGGCTCGCTATTATCAGCACGTGAGCAGCGGTTCCCAGGGCGCGGTATTCCTCAAGGATGAATAAACTTTTGGCTCCCACTATTATATAAAACAAAAAACATAAAACAATCCCCGTCAGAGCGCGTTCCTTTGGAAGGTCTCACTCCGACGGGGGATTTTTTATCATTATTTGCTGAATTGTGCCTTTGCCTGCGTCACGATCTGCTGGGTTTTTGCCGGCAGCTCTTTGAATTCGGCGCGTCCCATGCCTTCTGTTTCGATGGGCGGCAATATCGCTAAATTCACTTTGCCGGATTTTATCCAGTAGCCGTTGCGCTCAAAGAGAGCGCTTGTGCCGTCAAGCGCCACAGGAATGATCGGAGCGCCGGTCTTCTGGGCGACCTTGAAGGCGCCGCCCTTGAATTCGCCTATCTCACCGGTCTTGCTGCGTGTGCCTTCGGGAAAGATGATCGCAGAATAGCCGTTGTTTATCACTTCGATCATCTTGTTGATTGCTTCAATTCCCGCCTTCATGTCGGCGCGGTCGACGTAGACGCAGTGGATCTCCCTCATCCACAGGCGTATGAGCGGCACCTTGCCTATGCTCGCCTTGGAGAGAATGGCATGAGGCTTGTCGAGGTGTGCCAGCAGCACAAGGATATCAAAGAAGCTCTGGTGATTGCTTGCAAAAACGCAGGTGCGTCCTTCGGGAATATTTTCCTTACCTGTAACCGTCACCTTTGCGCCTGCCATGAAGAGCAGCCTGCGCGCCCAATTGCGAACGATTTTATCAACCAGCGCATCGCGTTTTTCGCGTGTAGAGAATTTATTTGCCAGCTGCACTCTGAGCCAGACGAACATCAGCAGAAGCAGCTCTATCCACATATATGCCTGAAAAATAATAGTTCTGAGTATCATCTTATTGTCCTCCGATGTATATTAAAAAGCTGTCACCAGCCCCGGAAGGCGTTACAGCCAGGTCAGGCAACAGCTTGTTGATTCAATTGCATCAATAAAGCCTTATTTGGAAGCGATGATTTCGAGTATCTGGTAGGTCAGCACTCCGCCGGGAGCCTCAACATCCACCAGTTCATCGACATGCTTGCCAAGAACGGCTCTGCCTACCGGACATTCGTCCGAAATACTGCCTCTGAGGGGGTTCGCTTCAGTGGAGCCGACGATCTGATATTCTTCCTCTTCGTTGCTCTCAACATCGAGAAGCTTAACCGTGCTGCCGATCTTTACCACGTCGGTGGAAAGCTCGGATTCGTCGATAATCTCGACATTTTTAAGCATTGTCTCCAGCTCGAGAATTCTGCTCTCGACCTGAGCCTGTTCGTTTTTGGCTTCGTCGTATTCGCTGTTTTCACTCAAGTCACCGAAGGAAAGGGCAACCTTGATCTTATCGGCTATGTCCTTTCTTTTGACTGATTTGAGGTATTCCAGCTCTTCCTCGCGCTGCTTGAGACCTTCCGCCGTCAGCTTGAATTGCCTTACGTTGTTTGCCATACTTTGCAATCTCCCTTTGCTTCATGGATTTATCAAAAATGAATGCGGTGATACGGATAATATTATATCCTCATTGACCCAAAATGTCAATATTGAATTTTACCTGCCTATTGCCTGAAATTTCGGGTCACATTGCTTTCAGGATAGATACGGTAGAAAGCAGCAGGAACACCAGCTGCATAATCAGTATCTCCATGGAATCTATCGCGTATGGGCTTATGCAGCTCAGTCCCGCCACAAAAATGAGTCCCATTCCAAAGCATATGCCCTGTATCATCATACTCACACCCTCGGTATCCTTGAGCACAGCCGCTGCTCTTATCGCGTCGGAAAGCGCTTTAAGGGTTCCGTCGGTGGCTATCAGAGCATCCTGCGCTTTTGTCACCTTGTAGGTCACGGAATCGTAGACGCTGCTGCCCTCATTATCCAAGATGGAAATAAATCTCGGCGGTATGTCAAATACCGATTTGATCAGCTGAATATTGATATTGGCGTCACAGGTGTAAATCATTATGCTGGTTCCGTCATCTATGAGCTGAAGCAGCGCCTTTCGCGCCGACATTGCCGCCTTGTATTCCAGCATGTACACGCCCATGAGCCTGTTGTTGACTGCCACATAGAGCATCTGGAAGCATTCGTTTTTGCGCATGGCTTCAAATTCATCCAGCCGCGCGAGACCGCCGCCCGGAATGAGTACGCGGTGCAGCTCCATCATATTCCTGTTGCCGATCAGTACTTTTTTATCCTTGACCCATGCGGAAATGCCCAGCTCCGTCTCATATGTAATGCTGTCAACACGCTGCCTGAGCCTTGCGTCATCGCGTATCAGCTCACCGAACACCTCGGCAAGAGCGCCGCCGGAAACGACAAGAACCGAAGCCGCAACGGAAGTGATTTCCTCGATCTCCATGTCGTTTATCGCAAAGCTCCTGCGGACGCGAATGCTGCCTCTTGGGAAAAGGTCGGTGGTATTGATGGCAAAAGCGTCGGTATCTCCGAATTTATCCACCGCGTTCCAGCCGGTCAGCAGAGCGCCGCTGCGTCGGAGCCGTTTGGAAAGGCGGCTGAGCGGAGCTTCAAGACTGATCAGACCGGTTATCGGAATTCCGGTGACCAATGCCGCACAAAGCGCCGAAAAGGCTACATTCACAGGGTCGCTGTCAGTGAATGCTCCTCTGACCGCCGCAACGGCAGCCGCAATGACCGACACGATAAGAATGACCGGATAAGCACCTGACATCATGATGGAGCATTTGTCCTCACGGCAGGCATTATAAAAGTAATTGGAAAGGTGCTTGGTGCGCACCACATAAGCGATCTTTGCGCCGCGGACGCCCGAAGCATGCCTGAGATCGGCGGCTATGGGACTGTCATCGGCTAACATCACCTCGCTGTGTATGCCTCTCTTGGAGGAATAGGCAAAGCCGTGCGCTACCCGTGAGTTGTGTATTAATCGGTTGACGGTATAAACAAGCACTGCCAGACAGACAGGCGCCGCAAATGTGCCGTATATCGGCTTGGAAAAGAAAAACGCCGCCGCAAGCATATAGATTATATGTATCAGCTCGGCAACTATCGCCGTTGAAATGGCTGTCAGGGTGCTGAAATTTCTTTTAAAGAGGCTCCTTATTCCCTCTTTGATGTCCTTGAATAAAATCAAGGAAGTCAGTGCAAGCCCTATGAGAGAGATAAGAAGATAGATCATCGTGAAACCGTCCGGCGAGCATATGCCGGACATCGACACACCGAGATTGGGAAGCAGATCCATCGCCACCAGAAAAGCCGTGATAATCGAGATTTCAAAGAGATTGAATTTCATGCGCTTGGTCATGTGGCTGAGGTCGGTGCGGATTCTCTCCGCATCCTGCCTGCTTCGGTATTCCGCCGCGGCAAGTCTTCTGTCACTGTCGCTGGAAAACCGCCCGCTGTCGATGTATCTGTCGGATTTAATTCGCCTTTCCAGATCAAATAGATCAATGCTGCTCTCGCGGCTGCGGACGCTTCGCTTCTGATTCTTTTTGAGAAGCCTGTCGGCAGGGTCAAAGTCAACCGGCGAAAGCTCCGGCAAATACTCCGAAGGCTCGGGCAGAAGTCTGTCGGCTACGGAAATGTCCAGCTTTACAAATCGTATGACGCCTTTTGTAAGTCTGAGATTTCCTCTGCCCTTTGCTGCCGGCTGGCTGATATTCCATGCGCTCGGAATCGGCATTGCCTCCATGACATGCGAAACGTCCTCCGGTCGCAGCCGGCGCTTTTTGCTGCCAATGTGTGCACTTTCTTCGTGATAATTCAACGGAATAAACCTCCTGCTAATGCGGTATTATTTCCGGCTGCAAACATCATTGTGTTATTGTGTTATTGTGTTATTATGTTTAAAACAGCCCAAAGTGCGGAAAAACGACATCCTGATAAAATGCCGTTTTTCACATGGTCACTTTCTCTTTTTAAATCTGCCGCCCGACGACTTGCCGCCTTCATCAGACGGAGAGGACTGACGGTCAGACGAGATTGATCTGCCGCCGAAACCGAAGCCGAATTCGTCATCATCGTCGTTTTTGGAAGCACTGTCGCCGCCAAAGGATATATCGCCAAAGTCGGCATTATCGAAAGCGCCGTCATCAAATCCGTCATTGCCAAATACATTGTCGCTGAGATCGCTGTCAAATCCGTCATTGCCGAATGCATTGTCGCTGAGATCGCTGTCAAATCCGTCATTGCCGAATGCATCGTCATTCAGATCACTGTCAAAACCGTCCGTTCCTGAAGCATTATCGTTCAGATTACTCTCAAAACCGCTTAAAGAGGATTGGTCATTTTTCGGCTGGGTATCTTCCGGCTTTTCTTCCTTTGTGTGCTTGTGGAAATTAAAATCAAAATTCGTGAGCGGACTGGGTGTGAATTTCGGCTGCTCCGGTTCGGGAGCAGGGGGTGGAGTAAATATCGGAGCTATCGGTTCGGGTGCTGCCTGCTGCACCGGCTGAGGCTGCTGCACCGGCTGAGAAAACTCCTGCTGACTGCGATAGGGCGGCTCATAGGGAGGCTGCGGATAGGTTCTGGGAGGCTCCTCGCGGTTATCCCGATTATAGTAGTAGCCGTCTCTGCGATCATCATATCTTCTTTCCCTGCGGTCATCATACCTGTCTTCATACCGGTCATAGTACCGGTCGTCATACCGATCATCAGCTCTATCGTCGTAATACCTGCGGTCATCATCGCGGCGGTGTTCATTGAACCGGCGCCTCCCTCGTTCCGAATCGCGGCGACGGTCGTAAGAATCATCCCTGCGGTCATCTCTGCGTTCATCACGATACCTGCCGTAAGGCTCCTGAGGCGGATATGGCGGGTACTGCTGATACTGAGGGGGATATGCGGGGTACTGCCCATACATCGGCATAGGCATCGGCATGGGCATCGGATAAGGAATGGGTATGGTCTGTATCGGCATATTGCCCGACTGATTCTGTCCCGAGTTCGGAATGACTACCGGATAGGGCATCATCTGGTTCATAGGCGCCATGGGAGCCATAGGATATGACGGGTACATTCCTCCATAAGGCATATAATCCTGATTTGGTTTATCCTGATCATGGTTCATGTAATAGTCATCCTCGTCTCGATCATCATAATTATCGTATGGATCGTCGTAATATCTGCGGTCATCGCTGCGCTTTGGGAGCGGCGGAAGCGGTGGGTCGTTCCTGTACTCAGCCGTCGGCTCGGGTTCGGGCTTGGACGGCTTGGAAAACACGGAATCGGGGCGCAGCTCAGGAAGGTAGGAATCCTCCTCGGAGGGAGCCGTCTTTTTCGGCACTACCTTTACAGGAGCCGGCTTTGGCGGCTCAGGCTCAACGGGAAGCGCTTCCGGCTCGGGCTGTCGCTCTTCCTCTTCGTCCTTCTTCTTCTTAAATGAAAATTTCGATTTCACGGGCTTAGAGTGTTCGTCAAAATATCTGTCAAAATCCTCAGAGTCGTTGCCCTTGGAGCCGTCATAGGAAAGCCCCGCAAGCAGATCCCTCGCTGCGTCGCCGTCTGAATAAATCGACTTTTCCGGATATACGTCGTCCTCGCTTTCATTGTCGTCTACCGGATCAAAGAGATAAGAAAATTCCGATTCGGCATTTCTTAAAGGAGCGTTTTCATTCTCGCGGCTGCTGCGGTCACGCGGCGTTGAAATCATAGTGGAGCGCGTGGGGTCAAATATATGCTCATCTGTAAGCGTTTCGTCGTTGTCATCGAGCCGTTCGCGCTTGCCAAAGAGACTCTTTTTGTGCTTGGGCAGATCGGCGGTTTTTTCGGCGTTTTTCTTTTTTGCCTCGCGCAGCTCTTTGCGGCTGAGTTTTTTGGGCTGTTCGCCTCCACCCATGTTGTCCGGGTCTGCTATGTCAATTTCAAAATCGTCGTTATAGTCGAAATCGTCTTCAAATCCCATATTTATCCTCCGTTTTCGGTAATGGAAGGTAACAAAATATCACATTAATATCATAAAATTATCTGCGCCGCTGCGGCTGACGGCTGCTTGCACGGTCGCTGTCAGGCTCAGCCTTGGGAGTATAAAATCCCAGAGGTCCGAACTTCGGCTTTGGCGGCACATTCTGCTGCTGTCTGTCGGGAGCACGGCGTGCGCCGTTTGGAGCCTGCTGGGGAGCATATGCGGAATTCTGGGTACTGCCCTGCATCTGCGCGTTGCGCATCATCTGCTCCTGCTGGCGGCGGTATGCCTTCATCTGACGCTCATAGGCGAGTCGCTGCTGCTCGTAGACACGGCGGCGTTCTTCCTCGCGACGGCGTGCTTTCTCCTGCTCCGCCTCACGCTTTGCCTTCTGCTGAAGGCGGACGATCTCCCTGCCGTCCGCAATTCCCTGCTCCGTGGCACGCCTGAGCTGCTCCTGCATGTCGCGTCGCTGGCGCTGATGCTCGGTGTATTCTCCCCGGGGATATCTGCGTTCACCGCCATACGGCTTTTCCCGCTGGATATATGCCCCCGGACGTCCCGTGCGATGACTTCCGCGATAGCGTGACTGCTCTGCCATGTCTGCCAGACGGCTCTGCTCGTCCAGCCAGCGGGAATAATTGTTGTCCTTGGAATTGACCCGACTGTAGCCCATATTCCACTCATACATAAGCGCCGGATCTGTCAGCCCCTCCGGGTCAGCCACATGTCCCGGTCCACGCATATCGTGATTGATAAGGTCTCTCAGGCGCTTGTTGCTGATCTGCACATAGGGGTTGTTGAATTCGCCCGACATAATGCTTTCGCTCAGCACGTTTTTATCGGCACTCAATCTTCGGCGCGATCTCTCCATCCGGCGGTATCTGTCGCGCGGGTCGAATTGAGCGTCGTCCACATAATATTCCCTGCTGCCGCTGTTGGAATGAAATCTGCCGTTCTTGCCGGCGGATTCGTCCTCATAAATGGTGTCAACGGTATGCCGGAGCATATCCGAGCGCGAAGGATCAATCTGATCAATTTCGCTCCACCTGCGGCTGAACCGCCCGAAATAGGGCAGTTCTTTTGAATCCGGCATCAGACCGTCCTGCTCCGGAATCTCTGCGCGCCAGCTGCCCCGCTCGGTCACGCCTTCTATGTCATACTGATCCTCGGCAGTGTAAAAATCCTCCGCCGAACCGTCGACACTGCGGACGTCGTATATGCCGAGCCGTGCGTATCTCTTTTTGGCACGGCTGTCTATGCCGGATTTGGCGTCCTCAATATCCCGCCGCCTGCGAATGTCAGCCATAATGGCTTCGGGCGTCTCCTTGTTTTCGTCAGGGAGCATTTTTTCCACTTCCGCGCGGCGCTTGTCAACAGGCGTATCGAGACGGCTGTAGGAACGCAGCTTTACCTCGCGCTTTTTGAAACGCGAGCCTTCGCTGTCGCCATAGAGATAGGAAAGGTCTTCGGGAAGCTCTTCCTTGATATCGGCGAGAGCGTTGTATTTAAGCCTGTCAATGGTCAGGTTGGATAACGTGCTGCCTATGCTTCCCACCGGACGGTAATTGCCGGTGTAGGCATTTTCATCAAGACGCGACGTGAGCTGATCCGCGTTGATGATATCCTTATGCAAATCAAAGGCAAAACGGTTTTCTTTGGGTTTATCGGTGCTTTTGCCGCTTGCGTCGGTCTTGAGTCCGCGATCATCGGCAAACATGGAGGGATCAAGCTCAAAATTCGTCTTGCTGCCATGCCACGTTCCGTTGTTCCAGCGCTCATGCGCTTCGTCCATGGTGACGAAGGTTGAAAAACGAGCCTCGTCAGATTCGTCATCCACGTAAGGATTGACAAAAGGCTCTCTGAAATTTTCTGCCATTTTTCCTGTCTCCCTTCTGCATTTATCTGACAATCAGCTGTGTAATTACTTGTTGTACGCCTTGATACCGCCCCGCTGGCGGGTTATTTCATAAATGACAATAGCGCATGCGACAGATGCGTTGAGTGAATTGATGCTGCCACGCATGGGCAAAGACAGCACTCCGTCGCACTTTTCGCGCACCAGACGGCTCACTCCGCTGTCCTCGCCGCCGATCACCAATCCGACGGCTCCCGTGAGGTCGCCTCCGCACCATGACTGCCCGTCCATATCGGCGCAGTATATCCACAAGCCGCGCTTTTTCAGGTCATCAATGCAGGCTGAAAGGTTTGCCACCCTTGCCACCGGCATATATTCCAGCGCGCCTGCGGAGGCTTTGCCGACTGCCCATGTGAGACCCACTGCGCGGCGCTTGGGAATGATCACTCCGTGTGCTCCGGCAGCTTCGGCTGTGCGGATAATGGCTCCGAGGTTATGCGGATCCTCTATGCCGTCGCAAAGTATGACAAAGGGCGATTCTCCGCGGCTCTCAGCCAATGCGAATATATCGTCGATTTCGGCGTATTCGTGAACGGCAGTCAGAGCGGCTATGCCCTGATGACTTCCGCCGCACATAGCTTCCAGCTTGGCAGGAGAAACCTCCTTGACAGTGATGTTCTTTTCTCGTGCCAAAGCAATGATCTGACCGAAGGTACGCCCGCTGCTGTCACTGGAACGTGCCACAAGCAGCGACTCGATGGGTCTGCCGCTTTTAAGCGCCTCGGTGACGGCGTTGCGTCCGGTGATCAAGTCGCTGTGTTTTTCTCTTCTTTCCTCATTTTCTGCGGTTTCTCCGAAATCTGCCCCTTCTTCCGTCGCGTCCTGTTGGCTGTCGGCATAATGCCTGCGGCGTGGCTGCTGATCGGATTTTTTGTCTCCCTGATATCGGCGGCTGTTTCCGCCGCGTCCCTTATAGTCGCTCAAATTATAGACACTCCTGTCATTTTACTTCTGTAAATTATATAATACCACAAATCCCTCGTCAGAAAATATATTTTTTATGAATTGTGGGTTAATTCAGTGGGAAATTTTATTATTTTTAAAATAACTTACATTACTAAAGAATTTCTAAAGATTGAACCAACCGTATTGACTTGAACCGGACAAGCTGCCATAATGATAGCAACGCATTCAAAAAGGGGGTTGATGCCTACGCTTCAGATAAAACATCTTACTGTCGATCACCGCCGCGACCTTCGCTGCCTGATTCAAGATCTCTCTTTTACGCTCCATGAGGGAGACAAAGCCGCCATCATCGGCGAAGAGGGCAACGGCAAGTCCACTTTGCTAAAGCTGATCTATGATCCGTCGCTGATTGAGAGCTACTGCGAACATTCCGGCGAAATCATTCGCCACGGTAGAATATTCTATCTCGAACAGGAGCTTCCGAAGGAAAAGACGGGAATGACGGTGTACGAATTGTTTTGCTCCGTTCCCGGTTTTTTTGACAGAAGTCCGGGAGAGCTTGCACGCACGGCGCAGAGCATGGGACTTCCGGCAGATATTTATTATGCCGATCAGAAGCTCGGCACTCTTTCCGGCGGCGAAAGCGTCAAGATCCGGCTGCTCTCGCTGATCACATCACAACCCGACATTCTGCTGCTCGACGAGCCGTCCAACGATCTCGACATTCCGGCGCTGGAATGGCTGGAAGGTTTTATAAAGAATTCCGATGTGCCGGTACTATATATATCGCACGATGAAACGCTGCTGGAAAACACGGCAAACGTTATCATTCATCTTGAGCAGGTGCATCGCAAGACCATTCCCGTCTGCACCGTCGCCCGCTGCGGCTACCGCGAATATGCCGAGCGCCGCGAAGCTGCCCGTTCCCATCAGACACACGTTGCACGCAAGGAACAGGCGGAGTACGAAAAGCAGCAGGAGAAATTCCGTCGCATTCAGTCCCGCGTGGAGCACGAGCAGAATGTGATAAGCCGTTCTGACCCGCACGGCGGAAGACTGCTTAAAAAGAAGATGGCAGCCGTCAAGTCGATGGAGCGCCGTTTCGAGCGAGAACACAGTGAGATGACGCAGCTTCCGGAGACCGAGGACGAAATATTTGTCCGATTCTCACCCGAGATTTCGGCAAGCAGGGGCAAGACAATTCTTGATCTGCACCTTGATGAATTGACCAATGAATGCGGTGTGCTGGCACGCGGCATTGATCTTCATATAAGCGGCGGCGAAAAGATATGCATGATCGGGCGCAACGGTGCGGGAAAAACGACGCTGCTTCGGATGATGGCAGAGCGGCTTCTCAACCGTACGGATATCAAAGTCGGCTATATGCCGCAGAATTACGCCGAGCGCATGGACATGTCGCTCACACCGGTGGAATTTCTCTCCCGCACGGGTGACAAGGATGAACTTACAGCCATTCGCACCTATCTTGGCAGTATGCGCTACACCGCCGCAGAAACCGAACATTCCATATCGGCGCTGTCAGGCGGACAGAAGGCAAAGCTGTACTTCATCGCAATGAATCTCGACCGCTGCGATGTGCTTCTGCTCGACGAGCCGACGCGCAATTTCTCGCCGCTGTCGGGACCGGTGATCCGCCGCGCCCTGAAGGAATACGGGGGAACGATCATCAGCGTATCGCACGACAGAAAATTCATAAGCGAGGTGTGCGACAGAGTTTATCACCTTGGAGAATAAACAAATACCGCAGGTTGTTTTACAATTGCCTGCGGTATTTTGCTATGAGTTATAATCCCATTCTTTCGTCTTTTTAGCATCGAATGAAACGGTAAAGTGGGTTTTGTGTCATCATCTATTCCATTCAGAAATTTTCAAATTACTGCTTTGCGTTTTTCTGCGCCTTGATGACCTTCAGACGGCTGAATTCCTCTCTGTCCTTCTCGTCGAGCGCGTCGGTGATATACTTAACCGTTGTCTCGAACTTTGGTATCATGATGTTTTTCAGTGCGTTGGCTCGCTTCTGTGTCTTTTTTATCGCGTCAGCAAGGCGGTAGACGCAATTCTCCACCTCGGCAAGCACGGCCGTCAGCCGCTTGACCTCCTGAAATTTCAAGTAAGCGCGGTCGATCATGGAATTCGATGTGTACATACCGAAGGGAATCGTCAGCGGACGTTCCTCCAGCCGCACGGTCGGAATTTCCACGCCCATTACCGAACGGTAGTCTATGGTGAGTCCGTCGTCCACCGGCACTGCCTCCGCAAGCGGTTCGCACAGACCGAAAACAATATTGGCTCTTTGCAGCGCAATGTATGCCTCGGAATAATTGGTATCTATCTCGCTTTGAATGGTCGCGGCGCGATCTATCATGGTCATCATTTCGCGCACCAGAATGTTGCGTTTGCGGTCGAGCAGGTCATAGCCCACTCTGGCAAGCTCAAGGGATTTCTTTGTGGCAATCAGGTTGCCTTTGGTGGGGACTGCATTCACAGCCATATGACCTCACTCCTTTCTTGTCAGGCTTCCTTGGCGGGAGCGTGATAGAATTTTTCCAGCGTTTCGTTGTCCACGCGGTCAAGCTCCTCTCTCGGCAGCTCGGAAAGCAGCTCCCAGCCGAGCGTAAGGCTCTGCTCCATGGAACGCGCTTCATTCTCGCTCTGTCTGATGAAGGTGTTCTCAAATTTCTTGCCGAATTCCAGCAGCTTCTTGTCGCTGTCGGAAAGCTCTTCTTCACCGATAACCGAGGCAAGCGAACGAGCGTCCTGCACCTTGGCATACGACGCGAACAACTGATTGGACAAAGCAGCATGATCGGCTCTCGTAAAACCTTCGCCGATGCCGTCCTTCATCAGACGGGACAGCGACGGCAGTATGGAAACCGGAGGATAGATTCCCGACCCGTCCAGCGCACGGTCAAGAACGATCTGCCCCTCGGTGATATAGCCTGTCAGGTCGGGAACCGGATGGGTGATATCGTCATTCGGCATGGTGAGAATGGGTATCTGCGTGACCGAGCCTTTGTGTCCCTTGATCATTCCTGCGCGTTCATAAAGGGAAGCAAGATCGGAATAGAGATAGCCCGGATAGCCCTTTCTGCCCGGAATTTCGCCCTTGGAGGAGGAGAATTCGCGGCAGGCTTCGGCGTAGGAGGTCATGTCGGTCATAATAACCAATACATGCATGTCATGTTCAAACGCGAGATATTCCGCCGCAGTCAAAGCACATCTCGGCGTGAGGATTCTCTCGATGATCGGGTCGTTTGCCAGATTGAGGAACATGGTGACGCGCCCCAGCACGCCCGATTCCTCAAAGGAACGGCGGAAGTAATCCGCTACGTCATTCTTGACGCCCATTGCGGCAAAGACAATGCAGAACTTCGCGTCCTCGTCGTTGGCGATCTTTGCCTGACGAACGATCTGCGCGGCAAGCTCGTTGTGCTTCATGCCCGAACCGCTGAATATCGGCAGCTTCTGTCCTCTGATAAGGGTAATAAGCGTATCTATGGAAGAAATGCCTGTGCAGATGTAGTTCTGCGGGTAGACTCTCGACACGGGATTGATGGGCGTGCCGTTGACATTCATGCGCTTTTCGGGATATATCCTGCCCAGACCGTCGATCGGAGTGCCGACGCCGCTGAATATTCTGCCCTGAATTTCGGGCGAAAGGTCAAGCTCCATAGGTCTGCCCTTGAGTCGGGTGCGTGTGTTGTTAAGTGAGATGCCTCTGGTACCTTCAAAGACCTGAATCACGGCTCTGCCGCCCTCAATGGTGACGATTCTGCCGTGACGCACACTGCCGTTGTCAAGCCGTATCTCGACAATTTCCTCATACGAAGGGCAATCCACGTCGTCGAGCACGATCAGCGAACCGTTGATCTCCTTGACTCCGATATATTCAAAAATCATTCTATTACTTCCCTTCCTGCTTATGAGACGGTGAAGGTGTTAATCACATCGTCAATTTCCTTGGTGTAGCCGTCAAGAATCTCTTCCCTGTCGTTGGGAACGTCATATTTAATGCGGACAATCTTGTCAAAAAGTCCGCTGTCGGTTATCTTGGAGAGCGGCACGCCCTGCGACACGGCATAAGCTGCCACGTCGTAAAGATGAAGGGTGGCACGCATCATTTTCAGCTGCTTGGAAAGCGGCACATAGGTATCGTCCTTGTGGAAGGCATTCTGCTGAAGGAATCCGACGCGTATCGCCTTGGTTATTTCTATAATGAGCTTCTGATCGTCGGGCAGAACGTCCGAGCCGATCAGCTTGACGATTTCCATAAGGCTGGCTTCCTCCTGAAGCAGCGCAGCAAAGCGTTCGCGGCACTTCATGAAGTCCTCGCCGACGTTGTCGCAGTACCATTTTTCCAGATCGCCCGCGTATTCGCTGTAGCTGTCGAGCCAGTTGATGGCGGGATAATGTCTGGCATAGGCGAGTGATTTATCCAGCGCCCAGAAGCAGCGTGTGAAGCGCTTGGTGTTCTGGGTGACAGGCTCGGAGAAGTCGGAACCCTGCGGAGAGACAGCTCCGATGATGGTGACGGAGCCCTGCTTGCCGCACAGCGATTCCACAAGACCGGCACGCTCGTAGAATTCCGAAAGGCGGGAAGGCAGATAAGCCGGAAAACCTTCTTCGGCTGGCATTTCTTCCAGACGTCCGCTGATTTCGCGCAGAGCCTCCGCCCAGCGGGAGGTGGAATCCGCCATGATAGCCACATGATAGCCCATGTCGCGGTAGTACTCCGCAAGGGTGATTCCGGTGTATATGGAAGCCTCACGCGCTGCCACAGGCATATTGGATGTGTTGGCAATCAGGCAGGTTCTGTCGGTCATGGGGCGGTTGGATTTCGGGTCGATCAGTGAGGAAAACTCCTCGAGAACCTGGCTCATTTCGTTGCCGCGTTCGCCGCAGCCGACATAGACGATGATGTCAGCATCACACCACTTGGCAAGCTGGTGCTGCGTCATGGTCTTGCCGGTGCCGAATCCGCCCGGAATGGCAGCTGTGCCGCCCTTGGCTATCGGGAAGAGCGCGTCGATGACACGCTGACCCGTAATCAGCGGGATATTGGCGTAAAGACGCTCATTGATCGGTCTCGGGTGACGGATCGGCCATTTCTGGCAGAGCGTCAGCTCATGTTTATTATTGTTATTGTCGATTATGGTAACAATAACATCATTAATCTTATATTTTCCGTCGGGAGCAACGCTCTCTACCACGCCCGAAAGATCGGGACGCACAAGACAGCGGTGCTCGATGATGGTGGTCTCGGGACAGGTGGCATAAATCATGCCGCCCTCCAGTCTGTCACCCGGCTTGACGCAGACAGTCACGTCCCATTCCCGCTCGGTGTCGAGCGAAGGAACGCTTGCGCCGCGGTCGATAAAGGCGCTGCCGGAATGTTTCTCGATTTCCTTTAGAGGGCGCTCTATGCCGTCGAAGATATTGTCGAGTATGCCGGGTCCGAGGGTCGCCGAAAGCAGACCTCCTGTGGAATAGACCGGTGCGTCGGGCATCAGTCCCGTCGTTTCCTCGTAGACCTGAATTGTCGTATAGTCGCTGGATATGCCGATAACCTCGCCTGCAAGGCGCTGCTCACCGACATAAACCATTTCCATCATTGTCAGATCGGTCTTGCCCTTGACGGTTACTACAGGACCGTTGATGCCGTATATCTTGTAGGATTTTTCCATAAGGGCATCACCTCCAAAAAAATATTATGCTATCGTAAGCCCCGAATGCTGCGCAAACCATTCGTGCTGCTGCTCCAGAGCAACGTCCAGCGTGACGTTGAGCACTCTGCCGATTTCCGCGTTCTCGGCGCGAAGTCCGCCCAGAACGATGGCGGGATCCACCTTCACGGTGCAGTCGCCGAACGCCGTCTTGATGAGAGGGGAGCATTTCTTGTCGCGGTCGCGGATATAGATGACCGTGGCGCTCAGATGCTTTTCCCCGCATTTGATGAAGGCTTTGCGGGCTTCAATGGCAGCCTTGCGCAGGTATGTCTTGTATGCGTCGGTTTTGGTGAATTCATCCAGCTTGACGGCGGCACGCTCAAAGACCTCCTGCTCAATGGCATTTCTGCGCGCCAAAAGAGCCTTCTTTCCGGCGCTCTCCTTTTCGGCAAGCTCGCGGCTGATCATGCTGCGAACTTCTCCGGTGCAACGCTGAATGGTCTTGTAGGATTCCTCACGGAACTCTCTCTCGGCTTTTTCCAGCTCGATAGCGTTCTGTGCCTCCACCTCTCGCATGATCTTGTCGTGCTGTTCCTGCGCGTATTCGTTGATAGCCAGCATGAATTTGCTGAGCTTTTCTTCCTGTGTCAACATTGTTTCAGTTACACCCCTTCGTAATTTAGGGTCAATGGATCGATCATATCTTAACGCCGATTGCCTCACGGACATAGCGGGAAATTGAGTCCTTGGCTCTGCCGTTGCCGTGGCGGTCGGGTATCTCCACAATGAGCGGACGGGATATATTGAGCTTGAGGTCATAGACAAGATCGGGACAAAGCGAGACAAGGCGCTCGGTCATCAGGATAATTCCCACCGACTCGTCCGCCATGGCGCTTCTGAGCGCGTGTTCGACCTCCCAGTCCTCATGCACAACCGTACCCTCAATACCCGCCAGTCTCAGACCTGTGGCGGTGTCGATATTGTCGCTGATTAGGTAAAATTTCAAAGGAAAATCATTCCTTTCACGTCAGATCTTGTTAAGGATCATGATGGCGATAACCAGACCGTAAAGGGCTATGGATTCACCGAGAGCAACGAAAATAAGAGCCTTACCGAATGCCTTCGGGTCTTCGCTGGTAGCGCCGATAGCTGCGGGAGCTGCCGATGCAACGGCGATACCGCCGCCTATACCGCTGATACTGGTGGAAAGAGCAGCCGCAAGCAGTCCGAGACCGAGTGCAAGACCTGTGTTCTCCGCCGCTGTGGAGGCAGCAGTCTCTTCGGCAGCTGCTTCAGCAGTCTCCGGGGCAGCTGTGGTTGTCAAGGGTGCTGCGTCTGCATCATTGTCGCCCGAAGCCATTGCCGTCATTGCGCCGAATATACACACCGAAAATACGAGAGCCAGTGCCACAAAATTGACCTTGAGCGCCTTTGCGCCGCTGCCGCTCTGCTTAAAGAATCTTACCGCGACATATGCCGCTGCGAATACTGCGATAACAGGAATTGAATAGATAAGTACGTTCATTTTGTATTCCTCCGTAATTATAATTTGATAATTTATTGAAAGCGAGAAGTGAGAAATTTGGTGAGCGAACGCATGTGAGCGCATATATTCCAGCGCACAGCGCTCATTAACTCCACACTCCACACTATTTTTTCAGCTCCTCCGCCATCACGGAAGCAGATTTGAAGGGTCTGCCTTCGCCCGTAAAGAAGCGGCTGAACATCTCGTAGAATTCCAGACGAAGCGCCTGAATTCCGACCAGCAGACCTTCGAGCGCCATGATGATGATATTGCCCAATATCACCGTGACCCAGTAGCCGAAACCGCTCATCATACCCGCGAGGGTGAATACCACCGTCATCATGCCGGCGTGCACCAGAATGAACGCGCCTACGCGCAGGAAACTGACGGTATTGGATACATAAGACAGCACCACTTCCAGCATTTCAAAGATATTCTGCATAAGGAAATCTCCGATATTCTCGGGGAACCAGTCCTTCTTGCCGGCGACCAGTTCGCTGAGCGGCTCGTTGAGGAATATCAGAATCGCCGGAATGACGATCAGGCATACGACATATGCAGGCGTGAGCAGCGGAATGTGCAGGAACATCTGACCCAGTATGCCGAATATCGTGCCTCCGTAGAAGAGGAAGCCCGCGACGCCGTTCTGACTGAACAGGGCGTTGCCGTATTTGTGCTGCTTGAATTTGGTGTAGATATTGAGCAGAATGGCAACCAGCACCAGCACAACGCCAATTCCGATGGCGGCATAGATAAGCTCCGTGCTCAGCTCGTTGACGTCGAGCAGCTTGCCTTCCATCAGCGGAACGCCCGTCTTTTCATGCACCCAGCCCCAGAAGGGATTGAGCAGATCCTCAAAGCCGAACACCGAGCCGAACAGCACTCCGAATATGGCCGACGAAATGCCGCACATGGCAATGCACTTGCCCAGTTCCATCTTCTTCATCTTCCACATGAAAAACCATGTGATAAGCGACAGGCAAATTCCCTGCCCTACATCGGCAAACATGATGCCGAAGAGAATGAAGTATGTGATAGCCACAAAGGGCGTAGGATCCATCTCGTCGTAATTGGGAAGTCCGTACATCTTGACAAAGAATTCAAACGGCTTGAATATTCCCGCGTTTTTGAGCTTGACCGGAGACGTCTGGGTCGGCTCTTCACTGGCGTTTTCAAATTTGTATTCGATGCCGCCCAGCTTTTCCAGCCGCTTTGCGAATTCCTTCTCGTTCTCTGCCGGAACCCAGCCAGCAAGGAAGAATATCCTGCTGTGCTGATATTTGGCAGTATAACGCCTTAAATCAAAATTATTCTTGTGGCGCTCGAGGTAATTGAGCACCTTGCCGCAGCGAACCTCTTCCTCGCCCCAGAAGTCGTCCATCTTTTTCTTGACGTCGGCAAGTCTTTCATTAAGCCCCTCGAGCTGCTCCGCGAGGGTGTTGTAGGCTTCCTCCGGGGTGCCGACTGCATCCGGAATTTTCAGGCGTTCCCAATAGAGGCTCTGGAATATTCTGTCCACCTCGTGAATGTTGTCTATCGGAGCCATGTAAACGCCCCAGACGTATTTGTCGTCGCTGGTACAGGGGAAGGTGACAATGTAGGGATTGTCGCTGTACATACTGAGCTTTTCGTAGCTCTCCTTGGGCAGCCGTCCGAAACGCACCTTGATAAATTCGCACTTGAATATCTCATCAAGCTTCATATCAAAGCCCTGAAAGTGCTTGAACTGCTCCATGGAATGCGTTACGTTCTCAATCTCCTGCGTGAGATTGAATTTTTCCTCCTGATACGCCGCAAGCTTTGACGAGGTGTTTTCCACATAATCCTTGATCTCGTCCCAGTTCAGAAGCAAATCGGAATCCTCTACAGGCGCGACATTGAGCCTTGCCAGCTTGACAGCGTCGCTCAGCTTGTTCAGGTAGAACGTGTATGGGTTTTCGTCATTGAGTGAAACAAACTCGGATTTGTCCTTGAAGAAGCTCATAGCCTGATCGAGGTGGAAATTCTCCGAGGAACAGCAGGTGTCAAGAACGGCATCAAGCTGATCAATGCTTCCGATAATGCTCAGAAGCTTCATTTTCATTACAGCCATGTCTATACTCCTTAAATAATCTCTGTCCTTTAATTATATATTTAAGATTTATGCAATCGTTATCATGGAAGCAATCTGGTCGGGAGAGACCCTGTAGCGCACTCCCTCTATAATGGTCACAATGTCGCGGCGCTCAATGCCGGAAAGCAGCAGGTACGAAAACACCGCAACCGTCGGATCAGTGGAAAACCTCATCAAATGCCGCACACGCTTATAGCTCAGACGGTTGACAACCTGATCAATGTATTCCTCGTCGATATCGCCCAGTTCTCTGCCGTAGAAGGTCTCGGAGCGGAATATCTCCAGAACATCTTCGGCGCTCTCGGCACTCAGCATCTTGTCAAAGGTGCGCTTGGAAATCTTGTAATTGAAATCAAACACCAGCGACCTTGCCAGATCGTCGCCGCACGCACCGTAATATTTTTTAAAACGGTAAATATTCAAAAAGCTGCTCAGCTCACTCCGCGTGCCTAACAGCCCCAGAAGGTCGTCCCTGGCGCTACCGCGGAAGTTCTTCCTGATGACCGATTCGGCAGAGCTGAAAAGGTGTGAATACAGCGCATGCTCGATCATCGTATAGTCGATGGAGCCGTCCTCCCCCACGGAAATGCTGCGCAGTATCTTGTAAAACACCGTGCCGCTCATAGCTCTGAGAAATTCCACATAATCCTTCGCCTGCGCCATTCTGATGGGATCAAGCCCGTCACGCTTGACAAAATATTTCGGCATGGCAAAGACATATTCTCCGGCACGCCCTGCCGACAGCAAACGCAAAAATTTGAGTATCTCCCTGATCTGCGTACTGTAGACCATGAAGGAACGCATGTATTCCCCCGCGTCAACGCGGTATTTGGAAAGAGCCGTCAGTTCGCTCTGCATAAGCTCGTCGAGCGCCGCTTCAAGCTGCCCTCTGTGCACATTGGAGTCGTCAATATTCCGCAGAGCATAGGCATAATGAGTGTTGTTCTTCAGATATGCCGCCACTTCGGTGACCGTCTGGCAGCCCAGCAAATCGCTAATGTTCTGCGCTGTCAGCCGCTTGCCGAACATAGCGCGGCTTTTAGTGAGGAGCACATTGGAAGCCTGTGACATTATTTATCATCTCCCGTGGCTCTGGCGACGATCTTAGCCACCCATTCGTCGCCCTTCTCGGCGTAAATCGCGTTGAGCTGATGTTCGGTTTCCTTCTGCCGCTCCAGTATTTCCTTTAGTTCAGCCTCGGCGTTTCTTGCCTCCGCCTTTTTGATCAGCTCCACTCGTTCCTCCGCTCTGTCGCGGTATCCGCGGCGAAGCTCATCCTTCTTGGCTTTTATCCTGTCCTCCGAGCCTACGCGAAGCCTCTTCGCCTCATCGGTCAGCTCTCGGGCGCGTTTATCCATTTCAACTATGCGTTCGACCATATCCTGCATGATATGCACCTTGCTTTCACTGGCTTAAATGCCGCAGTTATCATAATATTATTTGAATATTATACTGCAAATCCCCCCATTATTCAAGTCTACAATACACTAAAAGAAATTCAATTTTTTATGCAAATATGTGAATTGTGGAGCATGCCTGTTTCATTCATCATATGTAAAAAACGCCCTGCACGACCTGAATCGTACAAAGCGTTTTAAGCATGATTTTTGCAAATTTATGGTATTATTTTTCAGACTCGGCTTCCAGCGTTTTTGATGAATAGCTCACGTCGCTGTCGCTCAGCAAATTGCTCACACGAATTTCTGACGAGCTGCATATGACACAGCTGTCACGGCAGAAGGCAAAGCTGAATTTTCCCTCCGATTTCTTCTGAAGCTTGAGCGGCGAGAATTTGTCGGAGATGTAAGCACCTTTGACAGCAAGCATAAGCTGCGCACAGCCCTGCGTTCCGGAGCAGACCGTCAGATTGCTCACCGAAGATCTGCAAATTCCGTCAGACACTGCTATATACGGCGTTATCATCCTGCCGTCCGCGAACTGGTAATAATATCGGTCATTCTGCCTGCTTGCCGGGTAGTCGTGAAATACAACAACGCTCTTCACATCGCCGCATTGAAGCGACGCCGCCTTATAGATCGTCTGACCCACGCGGTCATATATGGTAGAGCTTATGGAAATATCCTTGCCACCCAAAGACCTTGTGAATCCCTCGCCGCAGGTGAGATAGCCGTCGGTGAATCCGGCAGCGGCCATTTTTTCCGCCATATAGTCGGCGGCAAAGGCATTCTTCATCCAGTAGAGATCGACAAAAGCCTCTATCCCGTTTTGGGCAGCGTAATCGAGATATTCCTCCGACACACGAAGCGTCGCGCGGTTGCCGTCATTTAGTTCAATGTCAATCTGCTTGGGGTCGGCGGCAAAGGAAGCCATTTCCGCAAGCAAGGTGCGATGCTTTTCATTTCCGAGCGGATCAAAATCCTCTGCTTCCTCATCTGTTGCGCAGAAAAAGAGCGTCGTATACTGCTCGTAAACAGGTGCCAGAAATAGTTCCCTGCTCTTTGCTTGCGTTAGCAGTACAAGCGCGTCATATGCCTCTTTGTCAAGCACAACAGGCTTGTTGACATTGGCGATGAGCAGCCCGATTCCGTGAATGTTGTCATCTGTGACCGAGGACGAAAAAAGCTTCTCAGCCTCAGTGGACACATCGGTGTATAAAGCTGTCAGCGCCTTGATCTGTCCCGAAGGCGAACTTCCGTCGGCTCCCGCGTTGTAATGCAGCACAAATTCGGAAGCACATGTCGGTTCGCCGGAATTGTTGGCCTCTATCTCCGTCCAGCCCGGCTCCTTCGCAAGCAGACCGTTTACCGCCCAGACAAATGCCAAAATACCGACGGCAGCCAGCATGATAGCCGCTGCCGTCTTGATCTTAAAACTTTTAGAGCTTTCCTCAGGCAGGTCGATGCGCTCAATACGCGATTCGGAGGAATAACCCCTTCCGGTGCTAAACCAACCCATACCGTCAGAGTGTTGCCATCCAGAGCATGAGCAGGAAGAGGATTACAATAAACGCAAAGACGCCTATGCCTATCAGAGCACCCTTCAGACACGCCTTGAAGTTGCGTATGTGGTTCTTCTTCTTGAAGATAAGACCCACAATAATGCCGATAATTGGCAGAAAGAAAGCACCGATGGTGTACCACAGGCTGCCTGTGTCGTGAAGCGGAGCTTCCAGAATCGCCTCGTCCACCACATCGCTGACCGGCGTTGCCTCGGCTTCAAGCTTTGCCTTCTCTTCTTCCGAGAGAATCGTAACCGGCTTGATCGGAACACCCTCATCACGGATGCGCTTGTACTCGGCGATCTCCGAGGGGCTGCCATATACAAAATGGTTGTGTCCTATATCGCACAGCTCCGGCTTTTCCTTGGAATAATCATGCACAGAGGGGTCGTAGGTGAAAAGCTTCTTATTCTTTTCCAACTTGGGGTCAGGAATAGGGATAGCCGAAATGAGCGAATGAGTGTAAGGATGGAGCGGGAAGTCAAAAAGCTCCTCGGCAGGTGCAACTTCGACAATATCGCCCTTGTAGATAACGGCAATATGGTCGGAAATAAAGCGCACGATAGAGAGATCATGAGCGATAAAGAGATAGGATGTCTCTCTTTCCTTCTGGAATTTCTTCATAAGGTTGAGGACCTGCGCACGAATGGAAACGTCAAGAGCGGAAATCGGCTCGTCTGCAATGACAAGCTCCGGCTCCATGACCATGGCGCGTGCCAGACCGATTCTCTGTCGCTGACCGCCGGAAAATTCGTGAGGATAACGGGTCAGATGCTCAGGGAGTAGTCCGACTTCCTTGATCATCTGCTCGACCTTCTGCACACGGTCGGCTTCATTCTCAAAAAGTCCGAAATTGTAAAGACCTTCGGAGATGATGTAGTCAACTGTGGTGCGTTCGTTGAGGGAGGCGGCGGGATCCTGGAAAACCATCTGGATATTCCTGATGACCTCACGGTCAAGGCTGCGGGGAATCTTGCCGGAAATACGCACGCCTTTGTAAAGTATCTCACCGTTGGCGCAGGGATTGACACGAATAACGGCTCTGCCGATAGTGGTTTTGCCCGAACCGGATTCGCCGACCAGCGAGAACGTCTCACCCTTATAGATATCGAAGGAGGCATTCTTTACCGCCTTAACAGCGTTGTCGCCCTTGCCGAAGGTAATATCGACGTTCTTGAGAGACAGAAGTATCTCCTTGCCGTTTTCATCTATTGGACCTTGCTCCGGAAGGGTCGCAACGGTTTCTGTTTGATTCTTTTTCTTATTAAACACAGCAGACACTCCTATATATTAAAAGCTTTCATCAGCTTCTCGTGAATACCCTGAATAGCTTCCGGTTTTTCCACATGGGGAGATCTCGGGTCAAGCAGCCATGTCTTGGCGAAATGGGTTTCGCTCACCTGATACATCGGCGGCTCCTTCAGGGTATCTATCTTCATGCAATAGGGATTTCTGGGAGCGAAGGGATCGCCCACGATCTTGTTGTAGAGCGACGGCGGCGTGCCGGTGATGGAATAAAGCTCGGTATTCCTCTGAGCAAGCTGAGGCAGCGACGACAGCAGCGCCCATGTGTAGGGGTGGCGCGGGTCATAGAATACCTCGTCCACCTTGCCCAGCTCTACGATCTGACCGGCATACAGCACGGCAACGCGGTCGGCAATGTTAGCGACAACGCCGAGGTCGTGTGTGATGAATACGATCGTATAGTTGAATTCCTTCTGCAAATCCTTGAGGAGCTTGAGTATCTGCGCCTGAATGGTAACGTCAAGCGCTGTGGTCGGCTCGTCGCAGATCAGTATCTTCGGCTGGCAGGAAAGTGCGATGGCAATAACGATTCTCTGTCTCATACCGCCCGAATACTGGAACGGATAATCGTCAAAGCGGTTTTCCGCGTTGGGAATACCGACCTTCTTCATCAGCTTCATTGCCCTCTCTCTCGCCTCTATCTCAGTCACATTCTGGTGCTTCATGATGATGGAGGTGATCTGTTTGCCTATGGTAATAATCGGGTTAAGGGAGGTCATGGGATCCTGGAAAACAGTGGCGATTCTGCCGCCGCGAATGTGCATCCAGTCCTTTGAGGATTTGAGCTTAGCGAGATTGAGCATGCCCATGCCATGCAGCTTTTCGGGCGTCTCGTCAATATATCTCACAAGGAACGTGACATTCTCAAACACAGCGCTGCGTTCCGAACTGTCATCGAGATTGACGCCCAGCTTCATCGCCTCTTTGAGGGCATTGAGCAGCTTGTTTGCCTGCTTTTTGCGGGTGTGAGACGTCATTCTCGCAGTAGAGAGCACGATTTCCTTGGCAATCATCAGATTGCGCTCCTTCGTTTCAACCGGAATCTCCTGCGCTATCTCCTGATCATATTTGGATTTGAGCTGCTGCATACGGCTCTTGTATTTGCTGTTGAAGTCAGAATCGCTTGCAGCCTTGCGCTTCTGCTCACTGACAGCCTTTTTCTTCTCAGCTTCAAGCCTCTTGATCTTGTTGTCCATGTCGGCAATCTGCTGGGTGGTCTCCTTGATCTTGTCCTGCTCGTTTTTGGGATCGAAGGTCTGCTTGAGGTTGAAAAGCTCAGTGCGCTCGAATTTGAGATTCTGCATGCGCTTTTCAAAGTCTCTCTCCTGCTCTTCGCTCAGATTAGAGTGGGCTTTCTTTGCTGATTCCAGCTTGAGTATAGAGCGATAGGTTTCGCTGCCATTCTCAAGTTTGGCGTATTCATTGAGCTTTGTGTGATACTCCTCTATCGACTTTTTGAAGTCGTCGTTAAGAGTCACATATGTGTCATTCAGCTCATCGTCGTTGAAGACAAGGCTGCCGTTGTCGATAAAGCCGTTGCTGTCGAGCATGCCGGCAAATGTCTTGGTGAAAACCGACTTGCCCGAGCCGGATTCACCGACGATGGCAATGGATTCATTTTCGTAAATATCCAGCGAAATGCCGCGGATAGCGGTCAGGATTCTGCCGCGCACACGGAATTTCACCACTAAATCCTTGACGGATAACAGTACCTTATTGTCTGCCATTGTACGTACCTCCCTTAAACATGCGTTCTCGGGTCAGAAGCGTCACCGAGATTCTGACCGACGACATAAAGAACGATTGTGATGATCGAGGCGACTGTCACAGGACTCCAGAATTCAAATTCCCAGCCGGGGGTGAGCATGGCGGGTTCGGCGGCGTAGATCATCTTGCCGAGCGACATGTCACTCATACCCATGCCGATGTAGGAAAGAAACACCTCATAAGAAATATAGGTGGGTATTTCAATGGCGAGAAGAGTCACGATGACGGAGGTCATAAAGGGAAGAATGTTCTTAACGGCTATTCTGGTGATAGGCGTGCCGAGACAGCGGGAAGCCAGATTGTATTCCCTGTCACGGATAATAATAACCTGTGTTCTGATGAAGTAGGCAATGCTCAGCCAGCCGGTGACCGTCAGGGCAAAAACCATTGTCCAGAAGTTCGCAGAGAAGATAAGAATCAATACCGAGATAAGGAGAATGTAAGGAACGTTGGCTATGATGTTGTAGACCTCGTTCATCACCAAATCCACCTTTTTGGAGAAACCCCAGACGGCTCCCACCAAAACGCCGATGGTCATATTGATGGCGGCGCATATAAGGGCAAGCGAGATGGAGATTCTCGCGCCGTTCCAGACTGCGTCAAAGGTAGATTCTCCCGATCCGCCGGAACCGAGTATCCAGTGGATATTCTGACCCATTCTTTCCAGTGCCAGCGACGGCGAAAGATGCTTGGAAGCGCCGTTGAGAATATTCGCAAAACGGTCATACCCGGAAAAGAGCGGATAGACATAGGAGAATATGATAATCAGCGCCAGCAGAGAAAGCATGAATATATTGATTTTCTTTTTAAAGAACACTCTGAAAACAGAACTCCAGTAGGAGTAACGAGGAGCGGTGATTTTTTCCGATTCAAGATCATCGTGCGCCACCGGCGTAAAAAGCTCTGCTTCGGAAAGACCAAGATCGTCCAGAGCAACGAGATTATCCGTATTGTATTGATTGAACTGATCCTTCATCCTGCCTTACCTCGCTTTTTCGTTGAATGAGATTCTCGGATCGACCATTGCCATGAGCACGTCGCCGAGTATTATGGAAACCACGGTAATCAGCGCATAGAAGAGGGTCACGCCTACTATTACACCGTTATCGTAGAAATTGATTGCCTTGGTTAAGAGGTTGCCCGCGCCGGGAACGACGTAGACGCGTTCAGTGATGATAGCACCGACCACAGCGCCCAGTATGGAGCCGGGGATACCGTGTACAATGGGAATCATCGCGTTTTTGAGTATATGCTTGCTGAAGATCTCGTCCTCCGAAAGACCGCCCGAACGCGCAAACTTGACATAATCGGAATTCATCTGGTCGATCATGTATCTGCGCAGCCAGTTCATCAGGCCTGCTACGGACGGCAGCGCCAAGGAGACGATAGGCAGCACATACATCATCCAGTTAGCCTTCTCCATCTCAAAGGTGGTAGGAAGACCGAGCTTACCGCCGATAGCCTTGAAAAGGAAGATATAAGCGAGCGACGGAACGGCGGAGATGAAGATGATATACATCTTGCCGAGCTTGTCAAAGAATTTATCCTTTCTCCTTGCCATCATAACACCGAGAGGAAGTCCCAGCAGATACGACATTGCCGTAGCAATAATGCCGATGACAAACGAGAAACCGACCTTTGACATATTTGCCTTATGGGTCATGACGTTGGTGTAGTTGTCGGTGAAGCGTTCCTTATAAACCGCACTGCTTTTAAGTGATCCGGGGACATAGGTAGCCGTGTGGAGGTCGTCAGCCGACTGCTCAATATGACCGGTAGGATAGTAAACCGTATCCTGCACATAGGAACCCTGAGACCGGTTCATTGTGTCAAACACATCAAGTCCCTGGTTTACCGAATAAGAGGTGCCCAGGCTGATGGTCAAAAGATTCTGGTGAATATAGGGGAATTCAGAATCGCAGTAGAGCAGATACTTATGCTTAGTGCCGTTGCCGATAATGGCTGGGGATAGCGTATCTCCACCGTAAGCAGGATCGTACCATGTGAAATCGATCCATCTGTCGCCTACCGCGTCATCCTCAACGGCGTGAATATTGTCAATTGTGAAAATATTTTTCAGATAATTCCATAGTCTGTTTAAAACGGGCTTATCCTTGACGGCAAAGTACTGCTCTTTGCCGCCGGCAGCGTATTTCCTGCCGAGCATCATGGCGTCAAGGCGAGTGACGGTATAGCCCTTGGCGGAATATGTTTCCTCAAATTTCTTGACATACTCCTTGACTATTCCGCTGTCATTAAGCGCCTTTTTGCCGAATTTGACAGCTTCAGCCCTTGTCTCTTCATCTATTTCACCAGATTTTCTGAGTTCAAGCAGGTAATCGGCATAGGTCACATAATCGAGATAGCCGAAGTCTTCCCATTTCTGGTTTTTATAAGCAACTCTCTGGTTGTTTGCGGTCTTGGTGAAAAGCGGGTCGGAAGCGAAAATCAGATCCCTGTTCATCAGGGAATAGATCATGATCATAACAATCGCCACCACGATAACGACGGATATCAATCCGTGAATAAGGCGCCTAAAAACATATTTAATCATAATTATTCACTCTGCCATTATTATTGTAAGAAGGATGGATCATAAACATAAAACGAATATGACCCATCCTTCTCCGTCAAAACAAAATATTAATGCTGAATTTAGGGTTTACAAATTGATCACGCAATGATTCAAAAATAATCTAACAGCAGATATGATCACGCAAAGGATTAATAGAGACCGATGCACTTGACCATGTAGCCGGCGTAATCAGGCAGGAACGTATCGAGGTAGGTGGAAGGATCACCATAGTCAGGACCCCAACCGGAGAGGTCGTAAATGGAGTAGTTCGCTTCCTTACCGGAGTCGACATTGTAACCTGCTGCCAACCAAGCGTCGTAGTCAGCACAGCCGATGAGGTTGATGATGACCTTGCCACCGAGAGAAGCCTCAACGGACTGCTTGAAGGAGTTGGCCTTGTTGGTGTAAACTTCGTTGCTGGAGAGATAAGGCAGATCGAGGTAAATCGGATTTTCCTCATCGATCTTGACGTCTTCCTTGGCAAGCTCTTCAATAGCCTTGTCAAGCTCTGCAGCGGCTTCGGTGGGATTGTACCAGCCGTCGAAACCGGAGCTGGAGCCGATGCCGTCGTCGCCGTTGGGATCCCAGACCTTCATCTTGACGCCGTCAGCGTCGATCTGAGCCTGCATGATCTCACCGTAATAGGTACCTGCCGGGAAAGTCTTGTCGGTGCCATTGATGGAAACGGTGGTGTCCTCTGTGAGCTTAACAAAGGTACCGGGAGTGTAGGAGTTGATAATGCTGGTGAGCTTGAGATCCTCGCCAACTGACTGTGCGTTATATGCGCCTCTGTCGAGACCGAAGCAGATAGCTCTGCGGAAGTGGCTGTTTCTCATAGCCATGTTGGAACGGACCGCATCGTCACCCTTGATTTCGGAAACGGCAGCTGTTTCGTCAGCAACATTGGCATAAACGGCACGGTTGACGTTGAGGAAGCCCATGAAAGAAGTAGCGTCAGTTCTGCTTGTGAAGCCGTACTTGTCGAAGTTGCCGTCAGCCTTGGCAAGCTCCAGAGCGGAAGCATTCAGAGTAGCGCTGACAATTGTTCCCGCGACAGCGTCCTTGTACGCCTTGGTAGCGTCGGAACCGTCGTTGAAGAGCCAGTTGAATGTCTTGATGTTGATGTTGTCCTTGTTCCAGTAAGTGGGGTTAGCCTTAAAGGTGATGGAGTTCTCAGGGGTAGCGCCGGTTATGAGGTAGGGACCGCAGTATGCGATGTGGTCAGGATCCTTGCCGTAGGTATAATCGGCAGCGCTGTTGTCATATGCCTCACCGAACTTACCGCCCTGGGATTCATAGTACTCTCTGCTCATAGGAGCAAAGCAGGTGTAGCCCAGCATGGACATGAAGTAGGGGCAGGGTTCAACAAGAGTGTAAACCAATGTGGTGTCATCGGGAGCCTTGACGCCGACAGTGGAAAAGTCGGTGGTCTTACCGTTGATATAATCGTCAGCACCAACGATAACAGGCTGTACAAGCCATTCAACGCCGCCCTTAGCATCAAAGAGGTGGTTCATACCGGCGACGAAGTCGTCAGCCTTGACGTCAGCAACCTTACGACCCTGAGAATCAGTCCAGACAAGACCGGACTTGATCTTGAAGGTGTAGGTCAGACCGTCCTCGGAAATCTCAACGCTTTCCGCCAGCGCGGGCTGCTGAACGTTCTCGACGTCATACTCATACAGACCGTCATATGTGTAAACAACAGGCTCTGTATCTGCCTGACGGGAGGTTGCCATAATATCCCATGTCTGAGGATCGGAGGTATAGGGCATTCCGTACTCATCTGTAATGGTGTAACCTTTTTCGGTGAGGTAATCTTTAACTGCCTGCTCATAAGTGCCTGTGCCGGCCTTCTCGCCATAGATCGCTTTCAGAGCGGCAATGTCTTCCTTGGTGATAAACTCGGTAGTGACAATCGACTGGTGACGTCTGTCCTGATCATTGCCCCAGTAACAAGGGGTAACGGTGTAAGGAGCAACACGGCTGACACCGTATGTACCGCCTCTGGAAGTAGTTGGGAACATAACCGCGGCTTCCATCAGCTTTGCCTCTGCAACAGCCATCTTGGCAAATCTCAGGTTGACGTCAGTTTTTTCCGCTCTTGCGTCCTGATAGATCTCGAGGAACGCGCCGAGTTCAGACTGGTAAAGGGTTGAAGACTGCTCTTCGTAGTCCTTCGTCTGAAGCTCATCGACCATTCCTTCTCCTTCGCCCTTCTTGCCGCAGGCTGCCAGTGACGAAACAAGCAAAGCTGCCGCGAGAAGAATGCTCAGGAAACGTGTGGTTTTCTTCATTTTGGTTTTCCTCCAATTTAAAAATATAGATATTGAATCTATAACGCAGGGAAGGTCTCGGTCAAAACGCCGACCTGCGTTATTAATCGTTAAACATTATAGTACCTTTTAACATTTTAGTCAAGAGCTTTATATAATTAATTTCAGATTTTTGAATTTTTTTGTTGAAGTAATTGCAAACGGCGGTTGTCGCTACATAAATTTCTTGCAAATTGCTCATAAAATGTTCAATCTCATCAACTTTTATAACTTAACAAGCCTTATTTTAATTCAAAATTGGTTGACAATGGCATTATTTAACGTGAATTATTCATACAAAAAGATATTTTTATGCTTTAAATCATGAAAAATTCTCCATTTATTTGACTTTTCAGCATGGTATAAAAAAAATATCGATACCTTCCAACGAAAAGCTGATACCGTTTTTTCGGCACCAGCTTTTACAGTTATGAGCTTATTCTATACTTTCCTTTGATACCTCTCCTGACTGTGAATTCCAAAAATCATACAATGCGGTTTCGGTTTCGTCCTCCGGGTCAGGCGGAAGAATGATTTTCGGCGTTTCGATTTGCTTGCCGCGTGTGTCGAGCGCGCGGAAAACCTCTGTCGGCGGCGCCATTAGCGTGGGGACGAACTTCACCAGCAGGTAATCGTCCGATTCGTTATCCGAAAGCGACAGCACCCGCATATCCTCCTGTACCCCGGGAACGGAGGACCATTCCTCCGACAGCGACAGGCAGCCGAGACATTCCCTGACCTTCATGCTTCCTGAACGAGTGTTGTCGGAATATTGGACGTAGGATCTTCCGTTGTAATCAAAAGCCATCACGTCACGATCAGGCGCTATCTCCATATCATAGACCTCAAAGACAAGGTAATTCTCCGGCAGCCTGGCATATCCCGGCTCATACAGCCGGTCAAGAAACGCGTCGCACGCCGTCATCGGCAGCACAAGCAGCAATGCCAGCGCCGCCGTGATGATTCTGAACTTTTTCATGTTTTTTCTCCTTTCAACAACAGTCAATCGTCAAATTCATCCCATGATTTTCCTCCATCGAAGGAGTGATTGTACATGGTGAAGGCTTTCAGCGTGTCTTTTTTATACTCTGAAAGGTCGGTTTTGAGGTAATTTTTGTAGGGAAAGCTGTCCGGAATGACATAGGCGGCATAGACATAGATGATTCTGTTTCCGCCGCGATCAATCAAAGCATATTCATAGGTACTGGAAAAACCGTCGTTTGTCACATACGCCGGATATTGGTACGATTTTTCGTCGTACATCACATAATTGGTAAAGCTTTGACCGTCAAAGTGCCTGATGGTCATAGAGAGAGCTTTCAAACGCGCTTCCTCGGCTGTCATCTGCTCTGTGTCGCAGCGGTATTCTAAAATCATATAGCCATCTGTGTCAAACAATCCCTCGCCAAAGGAGGATTCATAGAGAATCACTCTGTCCTCTTCTACAGCGTCGGGGAATACCGAAAGATTGCTGTCGAGATCGCCGCCGTATTTGGCTGTGTAATACGACTTGTCGTATTGCTCCGCGCCGCTTCTTTTTTCGGGAGCGCAGCCAGTCAGTGCAAATATCATTGCAACCGCCGCCGCGATGGCGGTGAATTTTCTGATAAATTTCTTCACTTTAAAGCACCTCTTTTTTATAAAGAATACTTACATTGGAAATAGAACCCAAAGCGTACCCAATATCGCCGCGCCGATTACCATTACGACAATCAGAGCAATGGCAATTCCTTTTTTCTTCTTGGCAAAGAAGAAGCATGTCAGCGCGATCAGTACAGCATAAAGCAACGCCAGTTTTGCCATAAATCCCATGTTCTCACCTCCCTGCAAATCATCCGGCACGGTTGTCAGCCACACACCGTCAAGGTCGCTCGCGGACGGGAGATTCGGCTCTGACATCGCCAACAGAAACCACAAGGTCACCGCTTCCACCGGCAGCAACGCTATCACAATGACCGCCGCAATCGTCAGCGCTTCTTTGATTTTGTCCTTCAAATTTTTATCCCATCTCTTTCTTGCTCACAGGATAGCTGTATTATACCAGTATCATTATCGTTTGTCAAGGCATTTTTATCGAAATTCAATGAATTTATTTTGAATAACGCAAAAAATAAAAATGTTTCAACGAAATAATTATTTCGCCGAAACACTTTTCGATTTATGAGCACATAAACAATTGAAGAAAACATTTAAGTTTAATCATTCTCGTCTGTATTTTCATCATCATATTTTTCTGATTGATTTCTTTCTTCAATAATTAACCAAATAAATGCAATGGCATTTAAAACAAGAATTATGAAGGGACAAACTGTGGGTGAAAACTTGATTATTTCAAAGTTGTTCGTCATTTCAGTTACATTATTGTTTAAAAAAGCCACAGCAACGATAAATGCGATTGAGGAAACAATACACAGCAAGGAAATAAACTCACCTTCAAGATATTTTGTTTTTTTATTATGATAAATATTTTCGATCATAATCGCCAGATGAAACAATATCATGACTATAATAATCCAACTTAAAGCCGCAACTAGATTAAAGAAAAGGGCGACACTATCATCGGGAATCTGAGTTAATTGTGCAATTTTGTCTAATAGTTCCATAAGGAATAAAGGTGAATACGCATAAGATGTAGAAAGACCTATTGTTTGCAATGCAGTTGGCAAATTCACTGTCAACCAAGCAGGAAATAAAAGAATAACGGTAAAAACAAATGAAAAAACTGCATACGAACTAGCACTAAACGGGAAATTTGAAGAGAAGTGCTCTGAAGTTCTCTGATCAAGGCTTGTTCCGCAATGCTGACAGAATCTAGAGTTGTCACTGATTATCTTTCCGCAATTCTTACAATACATATGAGCATCTCCACATTTATAAATAATTTCAAGTCACATTATACTGCATTTTGCGGTAAAAGTCAAGACCGCAAAATGCAGTATTTTATAATAATTAAACAGAAAAGTGAGGAAATGAGATATTAAAATGTATCGAAGAATTAGAGATCTAAGAGAAGATCATGATTTAACACAAAAAACGATGGCTGAGAAACTCAACTGCTCTCAACAGGTGTATAGTAATTATGAACTAGGACAGCGGGATATTCCTACTGACATTTTGATTCGTCTTTCTAAATTCTACGACGTTTCTATTGACTATCTTCTGGAAATCACAGACAATCCAAATATTAACCGTTAACACTGCACTTGCGTTATGATCCATACCAGTCAGTGTTTTTTTATTTGTATCTTTGACCGGAGTTTTCTTGATTATTCATGTTTCACAAGAGAAAAAGAACTGTTTCACAAGTTCAGTGCAACAGTTCCAAATTTCCTTCTTTATTCCAAGCGCGAAGCGCTTCCTTCACTATTATCTATTATTTATTCTTTATTATCCATTCTCTAAGCGAACGAATGTGAGCGTTCTGCCCCTGCAACAAGGCTAATTCTTGAGACTTTGTAGGGGGGCGGGGATTCTGCCGCCGCGTGAAATAAACTTCGCGGGGGAATAGGTGTTCACGTCCATAATGGGAGCGCTGCCAAAGAGGCCGCCGAATTCCATATCCTCGCCCGGCTTCTTGCCGATGGCGGGAATCAGGCGGATCGCCGTAGTCTTGCTGTTGACCATGCCGATCGCCGCTTCGTCGGCTAAAATGGCGGAGATGATCTCGGCAGGCGTGTCGCCCGGAATGGCGATCATGTCCAGCCCCACCGAGCAGACGGCTGTCATGGCTTCCAGCTTGGTGAGGGAAAGTGCGCCGCAGCGAGCCGCGTCGATCATGCCCGCGTCCTCCGACACCGGAATGAACGCGCCGGAGAGTCCTCCGACATGCGAGCTTGCCATCACACCGCCCTTCTTGACCGCGTCATTGAGCAGCGCCAGGCAGGCGGTCGTGCCGTGTGCGCCGCAGCTTTCCAAGCCCATTTCCTCCAATATATGTGCCACCGAATCGCCTACCGCCGGAGTGGGCGCAAGCGACAGATCGACAATGCCAAAGGGGACGCACAGTCGGCGGGAAGCCTCCTGCGCCACGAGCTGTCCCATACGGGTTATCTTGAACGCGGTGCGCTTGACGATGTCGGCAACTTCCGTAATATTCGCGTCAGGAACCTTGGCAAGCGCCGCACGAACGACGCCGGGACCGCTTACGCCGACATTCACCACGCAGTCAGGCTCTCCGACTCCGTGGAATGCGCCAGCCATAAAGGGATTATCCTCCGGCGCGTTGCAGAATATCACCAGCTTCGCCGCGCCGAAGCAGTTGTTGTCGGCGGTCAGCTCGGCACATTCGCGGACGATGTGACCCATTTTGGCGACGGCGTCCATATTGATTCCCGCCTTGGTGGAGCCGATATTGACCGAGGAACAGACCCTTTCGGTCTCGGCAAGCGCCTGCGGAATGCTCTCAATCAGCGCGTAGTCGCCCGGACCAAAGCCCTTATGTACCAGCGCGGAATATCCTCCGAGGAAATTCACGCCCACCTGCTTGGCTGCACGGTCAAGGGCGTGGGCAATTTTGACGGGATTCTTGTCAGGGCAGGCTGCCGCGACCATTGCCGCAGGAGTGACCGAAATTCTCTTGTTGATGATGGGAATGCCGTATTCCGCCTCTATGTCCTCGCCGGTTTTGACCAGATTGCCGGCGTAACGGCAGATCTTGTCGTAAATCTTATCGCACATTCTGTCAATATCACTGTCGGCGCAGTCCAGCAAGCTTATGCCCATCGTGATGGTGCGTATGTCCAGATTTTCGTCCTGGATCATGTGTATGGTTTCAAGTATATCGTTGGTATTCAGCATTGTATTCGCTCCCGTTATTTACTCTTTTTCGCTTATATTCTGTGCATGGAATTGAAAATGTCCTCATGCATGATGTGTACGGACAGAGCGTTCTGCTTGCCGTATTTCTTCAGCTCGTCGCTTAACTGAGCAAAGGGAGCGTTGGAGTCGGAAATATCCGCCAGCATGATCATCGCAAAAAGATCCTGCATGATAGACTGGCTGACTTCCATGATGTTTACGTTATATTTGACGCATATATTGGAAACGCCTGCAAGAATACCTACCATATCCTTGCCTATAACGGTGATGACTGCTCTCATAAAAAAATCTTCCTTCCGTAATCGGTATCTGTTACCGCAATTTTAAAAATATTACATTATGCCAAAGCATATTGATAGTGAAATAATGAAGAATATCCATCAGTCAATAAATACGTCTTCCTCTTCCTCCTGGTCTATCATTCCTTCGGGGATAATATCGTCGGTGATGATGTCGGGGTGAAGGATCTTTGCCATTCGCCACGCGCCTTTGAGAACCCCCTGATACTGGTCGTCAAAAACCGTCATATCCATAGCATAGACGCGGAAATTATCCAAGGCGGGAATACCCACAAGGCTGCTTTTAGCGCGGAGACGCATTTCCACGCCGGGAGGACAGATAATCACATCGGGATCGCTGCGCATGAGGTCGGAAAGGGTATATTCCCCCTGCATCGAGTCCTTTGCCACATTGAAGCCGCCCACAAGCTCCAGTATTGCCGAGATAAGCGTATCGCCCGTGGCAAAAGTGTTGAGATCACTTGAAACGATGACACATGTATTCCATGCATCCTCACTTTCAACCAGGCGGGATATATCGTCAAGCTGTGAAAAGATATCGCTTGCAATGCCGCAGCCTTTGTTGTAACCCGTGTTGCCGCCCTTGAAGCATGCCCCCAGCGCACCGTACATTTCCACCATCGATGCCCTTCCGGTTGCTCTTGGAATCACCACAACAGGAATTTCTTTTGCCTGTATGTCCTCCAGTGATTTTTTTGCCATTGTGTCGTCGGCAATGACCAGATCGACTTTGTTTCCCACAAGCAGGTCGACCGAAGGGTTATCCGGCGTACCGCAGGGCTTGAGGTCTTCGGCTTCCTTGTAATCGCAGTTGGCGGTGCGTCCGAACATCTGATTCTGATATCCCATTGCATATATTATGCCGATCAGTGTGCTGGAATAACAGACAACCTTTGACGGCGAACCGACAAATTTAACGCCGCCTACTTCCACAGGGTAATTCGGCGTGTTGTCCACTTCCTCATCATCTCCGCATCCGCTCAGCGAGAACATCGAGAAGATCATAAGAATGGCGGTAAACAGCGCCGTCGCTTTCTTTTTCAATTATCAGGCACCTCCCGAGGGTACTCAGCCTTTCTTTGCATTCGTTGTTGCCTTTTCTGTCTTTTTGGCGGCGGCTGTTGTCGAGTCTGTCGGTGTAACCTCCTCCTGCGCCTGCGCTTCCTTGCGTGCCGCTATAGTCGCATTGATTCGGTCAAGCGCAGTCTGGAGCTGCGGGTCGCTTTCATCCGACAGCAGGTAACGGTTCGTTTTCTGATAGGTGGTAAGACCGACTTCAAACTGAGGCACCACCCTGCCTTCGGATATCATTTCGCCCAGATCATCCGACCACCTGCCTGTGGTTATCCTGACGGCGCAGCCGTTGCTCAGCTGAAAAAGCTCCTGCACTGTATCGTGTCCTGCCGTCTTGGTACCGATGCTCTCGGCAGAACCGTAATTCATCATGACGGCGGCAAAAAGCTCCGCCGCACCGTCTGTGCCTTCATTGATAAGCACCTCCATGGGCAGGTCAATGAATTGCGTATCGGAGGTATATTTAATCGAGGAATTGCCATCCTTGCCGGTGACGCTCATGAGCTTGCCGGCAGGAAGCAGTGTGTCAAGTATCTCGCAGGCATACTGATAATTGTTGCCGCCGTTGTCGCGCAGGTCAATTATCAGTCCGGTGACATTCTGATTGCGAAGCTTGTTGAGGGCGCTGTTGAACTGCTCCGGCGTCTTGGCGTTGAATTCGTAAATTTTGATTACCCCTATGCTTTCGCCCGTAATGCGATGGGATACCGATTTGGTTTCAAATTTGGAACGGGTCAGCTCATACGCCGATTTTTTTCCGCTGCGGCTGGTCACTACCGACACTTTGGGCGAAGCTTCGCCGATCAGCGATATTGCCTTGTCGTAGCCGACGGTGAGCACGTCCTTGCCCTCGACGGTAACGATTGTGTCGCCCGCCTTGATTCCAGCCTTGTCTGCCGGAGATCCTTTGTAAACCACATTCACCAGAATATAGCCCTCGGTGGAACGGTCGACATCCATTCCCAGACCGAAAGTGTAGCCTAAGCTCTCGTTGACCGCCAGCTGATATTCGTCAGCCGAAAGATAGGCGCTGTAGGCATCGTCAAGACCAAGCACATAGCCCTGCGATATATTTCTCTGCAAATAATTCTCCGATATATCCCCGCAATAATTCTGTCTTACGGTCATATCTATCTCGGACAGCACCTCATACATATTCTGGCGCTCTGTCACCGAGCTCATTCGGCTGTCGAATACCCGTATGGCTGCGGTGTATGTAATGACAACGGCAAACGCGGCGACTATGGCAGCTATGGATACTGCCATACCAAGGGAGATTTTTTTGTTCATCTGAAAAAGCACCTCTTTCACGGTCGATCACGAATCACGCCCTGTATTCTATCACACGACAGACTTCTTCTATAATCATACCACATACCGCGCGGATAATAAACACCTTTTTTATAAATATTTTTATTTTTTTGCATAGAAGCAAGAGGCTGTCAGTTAGCTGACACAACAAAAAATCCGCCCGCAGACCTTTCAGAATGGCTGCGGGCGGATTTTGTGAAATTATAAGTAGTTGATGGGGTTGACGGCTGTGCCGTTAATGCGTATCTCAAAGTGGAGATGCGGACCGGTGGAACGTCCGGTGGAACCGACCAAGCCAATCTGCTGTCCCTTGGTGACCGATTGTCCGACGCTCACTCCGCGCTTGCTCATATGACCGTAAACGGTCATCTTTCCTCCGCCGTGGTCGAGAATGACATAATTTCCGTAGCCGCCGGCATTGTAAGCGCTGGTAACCACCTTGCCGCCGTTGGAAGCGACTATCTTGGCGCCGGAAGGAGCGCCGATGTCAATACCCTTATGGTAGCTGCTCACCCTTTTGCCGTTGAGGGTATAGGTGCGCGGACCGTAGGGAGACGTGATGCGCTTGTAGCCGGGAGTCGGCCAGCCGAAAGAACCGCCGTAGTACTCCGTGTTTTGGGAATTGGATGTATTTTTGCTGATGAGCGCGTCAAGAGCCGCTCTTGCCTTTGCCATTTCAAGGTCGTTCTCCGCCTGCTTCTTTTTGTAAGCCGCTTCGTCAGCCTTGATCTGCTTCATCAGAGCTTCGGCTTCCTTCTGCTGCGCGTCAAGCTCGGTCTTTTTCTTGGCAAGCTCCGCCTTTTGGGCGTCAATTTCTTTCTTGTGAGCCTCTACCTGTGCCTTTTTATCCTGATAACCCTGCTTGTCGTTGACCAGCTCATCAATCAGTCCCTGGTCATACTTAGCCATCGTCTCAAGATAAACGGTGTTGGAGATGAATTCTTCCATTCCGCTGGAACAGAGAATGACTTCCAGACCGCCTGTCATATCGCCGGAAATGTAAATCGCTCTCATGCGCTCCTTGAATTTTTCCTTGCTGTTTTCAATTTCCTGATCCTTTGCGGCAATTTCGTCCTCGATTTCTTTGATCTCGGCGTTTGCAGAAGCGATCTGATTGTTAACAGTGGTGATCTGCGTCTGAAGATTTTCCACCAGCTCGTTGACAAGGTCAAGCTGATCCTGTGCCGCAGCCTTGCTCTTTTTGAGACTGCTGAGCTTGCTGGCGATGTTCTTTGCCTGACTTTCCAGCTGAGTCTGCTTCTTCTGAAGCTCCGCCTTCGTTGCAGCCGAAGCGGTCAAGCCCACCTGCGTATCCGCCGGGGCAAATTCAACAGCCAGAGCCATTGCCGACAGGAGCATGATAACACATGCTATTACTTTTGCAAATGAAATATTTCTTACTTTCTGAATTGCGGTTGAATCATTCATCGTTGAGACCTCCGTCATTTCTAAGATATTTCCTGATGGAAACCAGACTGCCTATAGCGCCGGAAAGCACGCCGCTGCCGATAAAGGCAAGCAGCAGATTAAACAGCATGGATGTGTAGGGCAGCACGCCGGTAGCAAGAACATCGGTAATCGACGACGCTGCCGCGGAATAAATATAAGATACAAGTCCGAAGGAAATCAGTCCTGCGACAAGTCCTATAACTATGCCCTCCACAAGAAACGGCATTCGTATGAACCAGTCGGTAGCGCCAACCGACTTCATGATGGATATTTCCAGCTTTCGCACGTACATGGTGAGCTTGATGGTGTTGGTTATGATAAACAGCGAAACCACCAGCAGCAGTCCGACGATCCACGCGCCGACCACGGTTACCGTCTGATTGATGCCCATGAGCTTTTCGGCATATTCGCGGTTATCCCTGACGGTATAGACCTCCGGCAGATTTTTGAGCTGCTGCACCGTCGTTTCGTAACGGGTAGGATCCTTGAAGCCCACCTTGAAAGCGTCCGGAAGGATATTGGCGGTGTCACCGAGCGTGTCCATTATTTTGAGCTTTTCATCGAACCTGTCCATCAAAGAAGAGAAACCCTTTTCCTTAGGAACAAATTCAATGTTGTCAGGGTCGACATTGTCCACCGTAAGTATCTTCTTCTGCACATCGGCAACGGTCATTGTCGTATCGCTGCCGCTGACAGTGTCATTGAGGAACACCATGACCACGTTTTTATCCTCAAAAAGCTCCATTATGTGGGTAATGTTGACCGATACCAGCACAGCGCTACCCATCAGCACAAGGCAGCACACCAGCACGCCGACAGAAGCAAATGTCATCAGACGGTTTGCCCATGCATTGCGCAGACCCTCGCGGACAAGGTACTTGAAATTATTAAACATAATAATCGACCTCCGGTCCGCTGTCAGCCACAAGCTCGCCGTTCTGTATCTCAACGATGCGGCGGCGGAACTTCCTGACAAGGGCGTGCTCATGGGTGACCATGAGAATGGTCGTGCCGTTGTTGCGGTTGATCTGATTGAGCATATCGACAATCTCAAAGCTCATTCTCGGGTCGACGTTTCCGGTTGGCTCGTCCGCTATGATGAGCGCCGGATTATTGATAAGCGCACGTGCCAATCCCACGCGCTGCTGCTCGCCGCCCGAAAGCTCATTCGGGTAGCACTTGGCTTTGTCGCCGAGTCCGACGTGACTCAGCACATACGGCACCTTCTTGCGTATAGCCTTGGTGCTGGCTCCGGTAACGCGCATGGCGAAAGCCACATTGTCAAACACCGTCATCTTGGGAATCAGGCGGAAGTCCTGAAACACCATGCCCAGCGTGCGTCTGTAATAGGGAATATCCCTGTGGCGCAGGGTGGAAAGACGGGTGTTGTTGACGATTACCTCGCCGCTGTTAGGCGTTTCCTCACGCATGAGTATCTTGAGCAGGGTGGATTTACCAGCGCCCGAAGAACCCACTATGAACACAAATTCGCCCTCGTTGACTCTCAGATTGAGGTCACGCAGCGCCTTGGTGCCGTTGTCATAGGTTTTGTAAACATTGCGGAATTCTATCAATCTGACTTGTTCACTCCTTAAATCACATGCATATGAAATCACAAAAGTGCCTCATAAGCGCACAAAAGCAAGTCGGCAGAAGCTCTTCCACCAACATTGTCATATAAATTATACCGCATTCACCGCTGTCAAGTGTTACATAAATGTAACAATTATGTATAAATCCCGGAATTTATAGTATTGCAGCATGTTGACAGCGCCCAAATTTCTCAAAGATTATACATGAATACTATTCAAAATTTTTTCTTCATACTTAATTATATAACATACTTTTTATAAAATTGCAATATTTTTAAAACTTTTAATGAACAATGAATTTGCAGGGCTTTTATTTTCTCCCGTATTATGGTAGAATGATCGGTAAAAGAATGCTTATTGAATGAATCAGGAGTGATTGAAATGAACTTACCAGGAAGAAACGACCCCTGCTGGTGCGGCAGCGGAGCCAAATACAAAAAATGCCACATGGATTTTGACCGCAGACTGCATGAGTTTGAGCTTGCCGGAGCCGAGGTGCCGCCTCATTCCCTGCTCAAAACCCCCGAGCAGCTGCAGGGCATCCGTGAAAGCGCCAAGATCAACATTGCCGTGCTGGATTATGTGGCGGAGCATATCCGCGCAGGTATTACCACTGAGGATATAGACAAATGGGTCTACGAGCAGACGGTGCTTCGCGGCGGAATTCCCGCGCCGCTCAATTACGAGGGCTATCCCAAGAGCGTATGCACTTCCATCGACGAGGTAGTCTGCCACGGCATTCCTTCCCCCGACAGGGTGCTGAAGGAGGGCGACATCATCAATGTGGACTGCTCCACCGTACTGAACGGCTATTTCTCCGATTCGTCGAGAATGTTCTGCATAGGCGAGGTCTCACCCGAGAAGAAGCGTCTGGTAGAGGTGACAAAGCAGAGCCTTGAGGTCGGTCTGTCAAAAGTCAGACCCTGGGGATTCCTCGGCGACATGGGCGACGCGATCAATCAGTTTGCCATACAGAACGGCTACAGTGTGGTGCGCGACATCGGCGGTCACGGCATAGGTCTGGAATTCCATGAGGATCCGTGGGTAAGCTACGTCTCCAAACCCGGCACGGAAATGCTGATGGTTCCCGGGCTGGTCTTTACCATAGAGCCTATGATCAATATGGGTTCCTGCGAGGTCTGGCAGGACGAGGACGACGGCTGGACGATCTACACCGAAGACGGACTTCCCTCCGCACAGTGGGAAATCCAGATTGCCGTTACCGATGACGGGTACGAGATCATTTCATACTAATGTGAAGTGTGAAATGTGAAATGTGAAATGTGAAGTTAATCTTTTTAACACAAAAAGCGCTTCGGGGATTTAAAAAAATCTTCCGGAGCGCTTTTTTATTATTTGCTGTCTGACGAAGCAATTATGCTTCCTTCTTGATTTTGAAAACCAGCCTGAGAATGGGGGCGAGTGCCTTGGGGCTTCTGACTACTACGATCTTCATAAGTATTACCTCCGCATGTGTGATGTATCAATTTTTGCTTATTGCAGGGCGTTTTTTCTCCCCTGCAATAACATAATACGCCGCGCTGCGGATTTGGTGACAGAGGAATTTTGGGTTGTACCTTCTTTTCCTAAAGCTCCTTTTCCCACCATAGGTTGCCGTCCTCACGCAGGAAGCGGAAGCCGCATCTTTTGAGCACGTTTTGTGATTTCAGATTATCCGGCAGGGTGTCGGCGAGCACCTTGGTTATGCCGAGTTTTTTGCCGAAATCCAGAAAGGCGGTCAGGGCTTCGGTCATGTAGCCGTGCCCGGTATAGGCGGGATTCATTCCATAGCCAACCTCTGTCACGCCGTCGCGCGGAACGTATTTGTAATCAATCGAGCCGATGACGTGCCAGTTTTCCTTCAGCACCAGCAAAAATTCGGTAAAATACAGGTAATGATCCGGGTCGGAGGCGATTTCTTCTTCCAGCCGCTTCAGAAATCCGGTCAGCAGGTGATCCAGTTCCTCTCCCCGATAGACGACCCCATACGTCTCCTCAAATCTCGCAAGATCGGAATTGAAAAGCGCGAGGTTCTCCAATGTGTAAGGAAACAGTATCAGTCTTTCGGTCTCGATGGAATCTTTGTAACTGAGAGAATCTTTCATAAAAGGTCACCCTTCCGCCATCTTTTGCAGATTTTTCCGCCACACTCTGGCAATCCAAATAATCGCCACCGTGAACAACACGATAAAATAAACCGCGATAGACAAATCGAAAAGCGTTCTTCTGCCGCTGCGGTCAAAGACGGTAATCTCACTGCCGTCCGGCGCGAATCTGACAAGCTTTGAATGGCGCAGTCTGTATTTCGTGCCGCCGACTGTTTTATCGTCTGCACAGACTTCTTGATTCAAATACGAATCGCCAATTTCACTTCGCACTTCAATGGTATTGCCTTCACGGTCAACAACAGTCCCATAGCCGCCTCTTACGGAATAGATAATCACATTGTCGCCTTCCCACTCGGCGGCTATACTCCCGGGGTCTAAGAAAGTATACCCGTATTGGAAGCTCCCTTCGGAAGTGTATATCTCCACCGTTTTGATGGACATCATCCCTTCACAGCATATCAGAATATTGCCTGTATGCGCGTTCACATCAAAGCAGTCGATTATGTACCCGTCAAATTCCGATTCGGTAAGCTTGATACCGTATGAAGCAAATAACCCATAATTCATTCCGAAGTGATAGTTTACTCCAAAACGATAAGCTAAAACAATCACAAGAGGTACGATAAGCACAGCACTGACAATCCTGAATAAATATTTCATTTTCATCATTGACACCCTTTATTGATACCCTTTTGATCAGATCAATTTTAGTTTTCACGCACTTCCCTTGCGTGCGCCAGATGGATGCCGATGTGTCCTATGCCGAGTATGACGCTGGAAAGAATCATAAGGAAATTACTTCCGTAAATTCCCAGCAGGAAGAAAGCAACCACGGGCAGAGTAGCTCCGGCAACGGGAATTTTCAAGATACTGCTGTAGAAATCACTCATTTCCTTCTGGCTGCGGAAGTATCGCACCCAGAAGACTTCATACAGCACCATCAGGGCAAAGGAAACAACCAGCCACAGGCACCACCAATTCCATTGTCTTATATTAAAATCGGAAAAGACAAGCGCTATCCCGCTCGTCAGCACTTCTCCGACCCTTTCAAGGGCGAGCAGCAGCTTATTCTCGTTGCCGACGTATTTCTCATAATCCTTCGGCTGATGCTTCGTCCAGATGATATTCGGCACAAAAAGCATGACCAGATAAATCAAGCCCACATAAGAAAGTCCCAAACGCATTTTTCAACACTCCCTTTTCTTCATCATCAGTCAAACCCGAATGCTGTCAGATAACACATCACAAAAAATGAAATAATCGCAAACCACACGGCGAGGCACCCCGGCGGAATGAAGGTAAAGCCGAGAACGTTCATTACAGTGTCGCTGTTTATCTTAATATCGAGCTTTTTGCGGTACCGCTTCTTTGTACCGTCGGAATTCAAAATATAAATCCACGGACGTTCGTAAAGCTCGATTCGCGCAAATTTAAGAATGTATATCGGCACCACCGGCACGGCAATGCAGAACCACACCGCCGAACCGCCCAATTCAAGGCGCTTGAAATCAAAGCCGTTGAGGAAAAGCGCGATCATCACGGGCAGGAACAGCACAACAAGCGACAGCGCCGCCGTCTGCGCTATCCGCAGGGGCGAAGTGAAGCGCAGCATGACGGGAAGTATGCGCCCTTCGATTTTTTCAAAAAAGACAGGCGGCGTGACATTCTTTTTTATTTTCTTTGCATCCTGCACAAGCCCGTTATCCGCACGGCGAAGCGCTCCGCCGCCTGAGGAAAAAATTTTGCGCTCGCTCTCCACACGGAACCGGTTGTGTACCGTGTCGCTGTAGGCGCAGAGGGTGATAATTGCCCATATCAGCGCAAGCAAGCCGGTGATATAAACACTTTCGCCGGAGGTCATTCCGAAAAAACGGAACGCGGCATAGGATATCCCGCCTATCACCAGCGTGGAAAGAATCGCCTTTGCCCACCAAGGAATGAAATAGTAGTGTGAGACCTTCTCGGCGCGGACGCTGACCTTTCCGGTCTGTCCGTTCACAGCCGCCATTGTTTCCCCTGCGCAGATGTAATAGACAGGCAAAAGCACCGGCATTCTCAGCACCGAGTCGGAATTCACGGTTACTTCAATGGCATTAGTTTCGAGGGTCTTGCGCACCGTGGGGGCGTAATCATTGGACACCTCGCCGCTGACACGGCTGAGAAGCTCCTCTTCACCGAGATCGGCTGCCTTTATCCTCTGTCCGGCGGCATAGGCAAAGTCAAATTCCTTCAGCTCGTCAAGCTCGAACGGCTCCATACCGTCCAGCAACAGATTGTCAAGCTGCTTAGAACAGCTGACAAATACATTGTCCACATATCCGCTGCAATGGTAGACCCTGCCGCCGTCCATGCGGCTCACCTTGCAGTCCACGGGGCCGCGAATCAGCTCATAGGGCAGATAAAATCCCTTCAGATCATTCAGATTGTCCATGATGTGCCGTGCTTCGCTCCTGCCCGAATGCTTTTCACACCATTGCGCAAGACAGCCGCGTGCTTCTTCCTGGGTAATTCTGAAAGGTATGATCAGCTCGGGGAGCTCCTTTGAAACTATGTAATCCTTCCTGACCAGCGTGCGTCCGCAGAAGGCACAGTCGGACATTGCCTCACCTTCGGGAAAGACGATATCCGCGCCGCAGCCGGTGCAGGTTCCGTGCATCAGGTGATATTGCTCCGCGCTTTCCAGGATTTTCTGCTGACGGAATTCACGAAAGCCCTGTTTCTGGGCGATTGCCTCTTTAATACCGACCTTTCCGCCGCAAAAGCCACAGAGATACTGCTGCGAGATAATATCATATCTCGCCGGAGCGCCGCACGAAGGACAATGCACATCGGCAAAGCTTGCTCCCATAGTCGTTCACCTCTCAATTAAAGTCCAAGCAGTTTTAATGTCATTGCGTCATATTTTCCATCGAAGAATTTATCCAGCACCTTCGCAAATACGGAATCTTCCCCCGCGGCAACAGCAAAAAGCGTCATGCTTGACCTGAGCTTGAGGTCATCGGGAGAGCCGAAAATACTGTATGCGTTATTGCTCTCCAGTCCGAGAAGTGCCTGACTGATTTCTGTCAGATTCTTGCCGAGATACGGGTCATTCAAAAACGCCCTTGCTTCTTCCAGACTGTGAATGGCATAATATTGCGATGTGCTGCTTATTCCAAGCCCAAGCATCTGGGGAAATATATACCACATCCAGTGCGTTTCCTTGTGTCCGTTCTTTATTTCCGACAAAGCGGTCTGATACGTCCCGAAGTTCTGCTGCGCTTTTACAAAGCGCTCAAGGTTAACGGAATCATTCATTTTGATGTTTTGCCCCTTTCATCTCTTTTCCTGACACTCAATGATCAGCGCTGTCCCTTCGTGTACCGTCATGCTGAAATTGCCCGGGTCGGTGACGTGATTGCTCACTCCGAGAGGAAAGGCGGAATGCAGCCTTTGATAATGCATGGGGTACATTACCCCTTCTGCGCTCACGACGGCATATTCGCAGCCAAAGGGAAAGACCGAAAAATAATTCTCCCTGCCGCTCATAACAGGCTTTATCTCATCGCCCTGACCGAAAACCCGCAGCACCGTGCTTTCATCGGCAAGCATTCCGGCTGCTCCGTGATTTCTGATGTATTGCAGAGCGGAAATATTCGCTGCCGTGTGGTCGAGTCTGCCGCCGAGACAGCCAAGCAGGACAAATTCCGTCATACCCATTCCCAGCCCGTGCTTTATGGCGAGCATGGTGTCGGTGTCGTCCTTCTGTGAAGGGTAAACCTCGGCTGCATCGTCGGGAATATACCCCAGCGAGTCAAAATCCCCTAAAATACAGTCCGCCCTCACTCCGAGAGCCGAAAGATGACGGCAGCCTCCGTCGGCGGCTATGATGTAATCCCCATGCCCTATGTACTTTTTCATCAGCTGATAATCGCGGATTTTTCCCGCGGAAATAATAACGCACCTCATTGCAGTAAATCCTATCATTTTGTAATCCGTCGCATAAACGCTCTATTATTATTTATTTTTTGGGCTTACGTCTTGGTTTTTCAGTCAGCGGCGTGAATGCGGCGCACCTTTTTCCCATTCCTTGATATCCTTGACCTCGTTGTAAAGCGCGACGTAGCTGTCATGGCGAGACTTGGATATCTCTCCGCTGCGCACTGCCTCCAGCACGGCACAGCCCTTCTCGCAGGTGTGGGAACAGCCTGTGAATTGGCAATTTGGCACATAATCGGCAAATTCCCGGAAGGTGTCGGCAAGCTCATCTTTGTAAACAAACTCGGCAAATTCCCCGTCGAAAGACGAAAAGCCCGGCGTGTCGGCAATTTTGCCGCCGAAATCAAGCGGAAAAAGCTCGGTCTCGCGGGTAGTGTGCCTTCCGCGCCCGAGCTTTTTGCTGGTTTCGCCCGTCTCACGGTCAAGCCCCGGGCAGAGCGCATTGAGCAGCGTCGACTTTCCCGCACCGGTATTGCCCGCAAAGGCGCTTATTTTATTTTTCATAATCACGCGTATCTCGTCGAGAAATTCTCTGCTCTGAGAAGAATAATCGGCGTTGATCACTGTCAATCCCGCCTTGCGGTAAATATCCCCGAAGCCGTTTTCCTCTGCAAGGTCGAGCTTGGTAATCACTACCACAGGCTCTATCCCCTTGTGTTCGGCAAGCGAGATGAAACGATCGACAATCAGTGCGTTGGGCTGCGGCTGACAGAGCGATACCACAATAAAAAGATTATCAAGGTTGGCAAGCGGAGGTCGCATCAGAAAATTACGCCGCTCCAGTACGCTGTCAAGGCTGGCAAGCCCATCGTTATGCACTGATATGACACATCTGTCACCTGCCAGCGGAGTGATTCTTGCCGAGCGTGCTCCGCCTCCGCGAAGCACGCCGCGTGCCCTGCATTCATAGACCTTATCGCCGCATTCAACGTAATAGAAGCCGCCGATACCCTTGATGATCATGCCTTCAAGCTGCACTGTATGAAGGCTTCTCTCGGAAGACGTCTGTTTCTTCATACGCCGCATCAGCCTTCCGGTTCTGCCGCCGGCTCCGCTTCAGACGAAGCGTCGGTAAGCCAGCTGATGTCGTATTCCTTGCTGACAGTGGACTTCTCGGTTTTGAAGTTCACCTTGTAATCCCGGTATTTCTTGCCGTTAAGGGTAACAGTGACTTTCTGCGTACCCGAACCGGTGAGCTTAATGGAATAGGTCTTCTGTGAGGCAAGAGAGACATTCGCCGCCTTGATGGACACATCGTCCAGGAACACCTCGAGCGTTACATCCTGACTGCTCTCGGGAAGCTCTATCTTGAGTGTAACAGTGGATTCGGGAGCCTTTCCGTTGCTGATGGTGAATTTGACAACGGTATCCTTGGTCAGCTTGGTGCCGTGCGGCGGCTCCTGCGAAATGATGGTGCCTTCGGGCTTATTGCTGTCCACCTTCGTCGCCTCGGCAATTGTAATTCCGAGCGAATCGAGCTGGCTCTTTGCCGAAACATAAGGCATATTGATGAAATTCCTCATAACCTGATCTTCGGTCTTGGGACCGAGGCTGTAATACACCTCAATGACGTCGCCAACCTGTACCTCCTGCCTCGGCTGGGGGTTGGTGTTGCAAACTATATCAATAGGTGTGTTTTCATCATAGATAGGCATTTCCACATATGCCAGCCCCTGCTGTTTAAGCAGCTGGGTGTACTGGGTGTAGGTCATATTCTGATAATCCGGAACCATCAGGCGCTCGGGGCCCTTGCTGACAACCAGCTTCACACGGGAATCGGAATAAACCATTTTGTCTGGCTTTGGATTCTGCTCCATCACCACGCCTTCGGCAATTTCACTGCTGAACTTTTCTTCTTTGAAAAACTCAAAGTCATACTTGCCGCTTTGAAGGATGTCATTATAGACCTGCCCCACAAAGTTCGGAAGCGCCACCTGTTCACTGTTGTTCTTTTTGAGTATGCCGCTGGCGTCAACGAATATTATCACAAATACCACTGCCACCAGCACAAATGCGGTTGCAATGCCGGTGAGTACCGGAATGACCGGACTCTTATATTCGTCCTCATTTTCGGATTTCTTGGCAGTTTCAGCCGGCTTGCGGTAGCGGGTGCTGTCCTCCACAATGTATTTGTAGTTGAATTTAATGCCCGGGTTGAGCTTGAAGTTCTCTATATCCTGCAGCATTTCGGCAGCGCTCTGGTAGCGTGCATTGGGATCTTTCTGCATAGCCTGAATGGTGATTTCCTCGAGACCTACCGGAATATTCGGATTGATCTGTCGGGGCATCTTGGGATCCGCTTGCAGCTGCATCACGGCGACCGAGACAGCGCTGTTCGCATCAAACGGCAGCTTGCCTGTCAGCATCTCATACAGTATGACGCCCACGGAATAAAGGTCGGCTCTCGCGTCGGTTGCCGCGCCCCTCGCCTGCTCGGGCGCAATGTAATGCACCGAGCCAATAGCCTTGTCGGTTATGGTGCTGGTCTGGCTGGTGGTCAGACGTGCTATGCCGAAGTCTGTGACCTTGATTCTGCCGTTTGGCAGCAGCATGATATTCTGTGGCTTGATGTCGCGATGAACGATCCCCTTGGAATGTGCATGCATCAGTGCGCGAAGTATCTGCGTTGTGAAATGAACCGCTTCCTTGACACGCACTACCCTCTGCTGCTCGATATAATCTTTAAGCGAAATGCCGTCAATGTACTCCATGACAATGTATTGAAGCGACGGACTGTTGCATACATCGAAAATCTTGACGATATTGGGATGATTGAGAAGCGCGATGGCACGCGATTCGTTGCGGAACCGGCGGCAGAATTCCTCGTTGTCGAGATATTCCTCCCGCAGTATTTTGACTGCCACTATTGCTCCGGTATCGAAGTCCTTTGCCTTATAAACGACAGCCATGCCGCCGTTTCCTACTTCTTCCAGTATCTCGTACCTTCCGTCCAGAACTTTACCTATATATTTATCCATATCAATTAAACACTCCTTGCCTGCTCTGCGCTTATTCGCTTATTATCTGATTCGGCGCCAGAGCCTGAATGTGTGATTTATTATTATATTATAATCCCGTCTTTTTTGCCTAACTGTTTAGTATTTAATTGTTTTATTGCTTAATTGTTTAATTGCTTAATTGCTTAATTGCTTAATTGCTTAATTCAGCAGTAAATCGTTACAGCCGTCACATTGTCGCCGCCGCCGTGATCGTTCGCCGTATCTATCAGTTTATCTGCCGCATCACAGCCGCTGAATTTATAAAGTATCCTGAACATCTCGCGGGTCTCTACATAGTTGGATAATCCGTCGCTGCAAAGCAGAAGTATGTCGCCCCTTTGCACCGGACATTCGCAGTGGTCGATGTCAAGTCTCGGCTTGACTCCCAACGCACGGGTAATGAGGTTCCTTCGCGGATGAAAACGCGCTTCCAGTTCGGTAAGCTCGCCTCTGTCAACCATGACCTGCACCACCGAATGATCCACCGTCATCTGACGGAGATCGCGTTTTGCATAAAGATAAACCCTGCTGTCACCCGCATGGGCTATATAAGCTGTGTCGCCGCGAACGATCACAACCACCACGGTGGTTCCCATTCCGCGCAAGGATATATCCTCCTGCGCTTCGATGTAAACCTTGATATTGGCGGCATTGATCGCTTTTGCTATCATATCGCGTATCTGGCTGGCGCTCATTTCGCTTGTATAATTGGCAGTCAGGTGAACGGAAATCACCTCAACGGCTGTACTGCTTGCCACATTGCCGCCGTTTGCACCGCCCATGCCGTCACATACCACAGCCCATGCGCTGCCGTCTTCAAAGAAGCCGTGCCGTTCCGCGTCCTGATTGGAATGGCGCACCATGCCCTTGTCAGTTCTGCTGTAAATCTCCATCGGATTCCTCCTTCTTCTTGCGCCGAAGCTGTCCGCACGACGCATTGATATCCGCACCCAGTGTCCTGCGGACGGTTGCGGTGATTCCCCTTGATTCGAGTATATTGATAAATTTCTGTATCTGCTTTGGTGACGAACGCTCATAGGAATTGCCCTTGACGGTATTGACCGGAATGAGGTTGACATGGCAGAGCATTCCTTTGAGCTTTCCGGCAAGTTCGAGCGCACATTGTTCGGTGTCGTTCTTGCCCTTGATGAGCGAATATTCAAACGATATCCTGCGGTGCGTGGCTTCGGCGTACCTGCGGCAGGCGGTGAGAAGCTGCTCGACATTCCACTTGTTGTTAATGGGCATCATCTCGCCCCTGAGCGCGTCGTTCGGCGCATGGAGCGAAACCGACAGCGTGAACTGCGGCTTCATCTCGATCAGCTGATAGATTCTGTCCACAAGCCCGCAGGTGGAAAGCGATATATGGCGCATGCCTATTCCGACCCCTTCGGTGTCCGAAACAAGCTCGAGAAATCGCATGACGTTGTCGAAATTGTCGAGAGGTTCGCCCATTCCCATGAGCACTATATTGGAAATGCGTATGTTGTTGTCACGCTGCGCAACCGTTATCTGAGAGAGCATCTCGGCAGGTCTTAAATTGCGCGCAAGTCCTCCCATACCCGTTGCGCAGAAGCGGCAGCCCATGCGGCAGCCTGCCTGCGTGGAAATGCATATGGTGTAGCCGTGGTGATAGCTCATGACAACGCTCTCGATATATTCGCCGTCATCCAGCCTGAAAAGGTATTTTATGGTTCCATCATACGCTGAAATCAGTTTTTTTTCAACGGTTACATTATATATGTAATAATTTTGTAACAGTGCGGCACGCATATCCTTGGAGATGTTCGACATCTCATCAAAGGAATCAGCACCCTTGGCGTGAAGCCAGTCGTAGACCTGATTTGCCCGGAATTTCGGCAGTCCCAGCTCCGCAAAGCTGGCGGTCAGCTCGGATTTGGTCATACTTTTGATATCGTTTTTTGTCTCTGCGCCGTTAATTCCGTGCAAATGATGTTCAGTCCTTTCTTCTGAGGGTCGCAATAAAGAAACCGTCTGTATTGAAAATATGCGGGAAGATTGTAAATGTATAATCAGGTTCATCTATTGCACGAACAATTCCGTCCGGCAATTCAATCGGACAAGGCTCAAAATCACCGTTGCCCGCAAGAAATTTGGCGATAACCGAAAGATTCTCGGCGGGATTGAGCGTACAGGTGGAATACACCAGCCGACCGCCCTTCCTGACCAGCTGTGCCGAATTTTGCAATATGCGCAGCTGCAACTGAGGAAGCCCTTCCGTTTCGCTCTGCGGCTTGCGCTTGATGTCCGGCTTGCGGCGGATAATTCCCAGCCCGGAGCAGGGAACGTCGCACAGCACCAGATCGGCACGCTCCGGCTCACATTCTCCCAGAGCGTCCCGCAAAGTAGGCTCAACGCAGCTAAGTCCCAGCCGCCCTGCGCCTTCGGCAATCAGCTCCACCCTGTGCGGGTGAATGTCGCAGGAGATGACCCTGCCGTCGTTGCCCATCAGCTCGGCTAATGAAAAGCTCTTTCCGCCCGGAGCCGCGCATACGTCGTAAACAACGCTGCCCTTCTCCGGTGAAGCAATCGCGCAGCAGAGCTGTGAAGAGCCGTCCTGCACATGGAAGAAGCCGTTTTTATAATCCGGAAGCACCGTAATGTCGCCGGCTTCTTCAACAGCCAGACAGTCGGGAATGACGGCTGATACGGCAGCCTTGACGCCTGCCGCTTCGAGATTCTTAACAAGCGCGTCGGTTGAAACACGCGTGGTATTGGTTCTGAAAAAAATGGGCGGTCGTCCTTCAAGGCTTGTGAGTATTTTTTCGCATATATCCTCGCCGTAGCTTTTCCGCCACAGCTTCACAAGCCACTCGGGGCAGGAATATTTTATGCTGAGATAGCGCTCGGGCTGCTTTGTGCGGTCGGGCAGTTTAATCTGTCTGCCGTCCCGGATAAAACTGCGCAGCAGTCCGTTGATGAATCCGGTCGCCCGAAAGAGCTTGAGCTTTTTGGCGAGATTGACGCTCTCATTGACCGCTGCCGAGTCGGGCGTGTTCATAAAGACCATCTGATAAACAGCCATGCGAAGGATACAGCGCACCTCCGGCTCGATGTGCGCATTTGCTTTGGTATAGCTGCTTATTACATGGTCGGTATATTCTGTTTTTTCCAGCACTCCGTAGACAAGACGTGTGATAAAAGCCTTGTCACGAGGCTCCGGCTTTGCTCCTGCCAAAGCCTCGTTGAGGGAAATGTTGGAATATCCGCCTTCGCTCTCCACCCGCATGAGCACTCGGTATGCGATCATGCGGGGATTGGGCGAAGTTTTTTTGGTTGGGTTGTTTGTGTTATCAGACATAGATCTAATTTCTTCTCCTGCCGCTGCCGCTGACGATCAGGAATATTCTCAGGAAGCTGGCAAGCGATGTGATCAGAGCCGCGACATAGGTCATTGCGGCAGCGGAAAGCACCTTCTTCACGCCCTTGGCGTCGGTGTCGTTTGCAATGCCGAGACGCTTAATGTGTATCATGGCGCGATGGCTTGCGTTGAATTCCACAGGCAGCGTCACCAGCTGGAAGATGGCAACGGTGGAGTAAAGCGCCACGCCTATCCACGCAAGCCAGTTGAATGCCGTGACGAAAAGCCCGATCAAAATCAAAATCATTGAAATATTGGAGCCGAAATTGGTGATCGGAATGACAGCGGAACGCACCTTATTGGGAAAATAATGCTCGGCATGCTGAATGGCGTGTCCGACTTCGTGGGCGGCAATGCCGATAGAGGCAATGGACGTGCCGCTGTAGACCTCGTGGGAAAGATTGACGGTGTTGTCCTTGGGGTTGAAGTGGTCGCTCAGCGTACCCTGCACCATATTGATAGGCACATAGGTCAGACCGTGGTCGTCAAGTATCATTCTGGCAGCCTGCGCTCCGCTTAAACCTCTGGAATTGCCGATCTGAGAGTACTTTTTGTAAGCCGACTTGACCCTTGCCTGCGCGATAAGCGCAATGATCATCGCCGGAATGACAAGGAGAATATACCACTGGTCGATATAAAATCCTCCGAGTCCGTAACCGCCGATCGCGTTGCTTGTGTCGCTGTAGGCTCCGTAATGGTTCATTCCCGCAGCCACAAGCGTTAAAGCCTGATGAATGGGATACATAGTGTGTTTACCTGCCTTTCAGATGTGAATATTTTTTATTTTATCTCGCCAACTATTGCAGAACTGTGCCCAGATCTATTTTGTGTCCCCTGAGATAATCTCCGGAATTCATGCGCTTCTTGCCCTCCGCCTGAATTTCCAACAGTTGTATCGCGCCGCTGCCGCATTGCACGGTAAGCGGTTCGAGCGAAATGATCTCGCCGCACCGGGCTTCGGGCGCTTCGACAGGCGAAATGGCGCTGCGGTGGATTTTCAGCTTTTTGCCTTCCAAAACCGCCGTTGCAACCGGCCACGGGGAAAGTCCGCGTATCTGATTGTGGATATCCTGAGCGCTGCGGCTCCAGTCGACGGCGCACAGCTCCTTGGTGAGCATTTTGGCATAGCAGCTGAGCGAATCGTCCTGCTTCTGCGGCTGCAATTCGCCCTTTGCAAGCGCGTCAAGGGTCTTGACTATCAACGCGGCGCCCATGACCGACAGCCTGTCGTGCAGCTCGCCTGCCGTCTCATCGGGCGCAATCTCAGTTTCACATTTCATCAGCATATCGCCCGTGTCAAGTCCCACATCCATCTGCATGGTGGTAACGCCGGTCTTGGGCTGACCGTCGATGACGCTCCACTGGATAGGCGCAGCGCCTCTGTACTTGGGAAGCAGGGACGCATGCACATTGATACATCCGAATTTCGGCGCGTCGAGAATATCCTTGGGCAATATCTTACCGTATGCAATGACAACGCCCACGTCGGGCTGAATTTCACGGAAGATTTTCAGCGCCTCGCCGTCCTTCATGGAAGTCGGCTGATACACCGGAATGCTGTGTTCCATCGCCTTGACCTTTACCGGAGGCGGCGTGAGAGTATATCCTCTGCCCTTCGGCTTGTCGGGCTGCGAAAACACTGCGGCAATCTCATGCCCTGCCTCTATAAGCGAATCTATCGCCGGAGCGGCAAATTCGGGCGTACCCATAAATATAATTCTCATCGGAATTCACCTCGATTAAATCCCATTATTTTTGCTTTTTGCCGCCTGTCATATGCCGAAGTAATGCAACGCACCGGCAATAGCCGCCGCGATCAGGTAAACCGCCGTCATCTGGATGAAACCTTCCCAGAATCCGTGAGCGCCGTTGAGCAGGTACACCGCAACCGGAACAGCCGTCAACTGGGGAATAAACAGCGCAAGCCCTGAGAGAATCGTGCTTCTTTTGATTTTCCCTTCTGTGGTCAGCCCAAGCTCCACCACTCTTTCCTTAACGTCCTTCTCATAGAATGTAACCAATCCCACAGGTCCATTTGCGATTCCCACGACGCATACCAGAAGGAACCAGAAGGACAGTATCAAGCCTTCCATTATTACCAACGCAATCGTCATAAAAAAGCCTCCCGTACATTCCAAGCGCAAAGCGCTTCCAAAATTATTATCTATTACTATAAATGAGCACGATAAAAAAGTGCACAAAAAATAAGGACAAACGGACCCGAGAGAGGTATAATGTAATTGCTAAACACATTTACCCACGGGAGC
>CACWOX010000009.1 GCA_902762615.1 uncultured Ruminococcus sp.
AGTAATTCGCGCTCTTCCTTATTTAGCATAGCATTCACCTCTATGCTTCTATTTTATCACCCTTGTCAACTGCCTTATACTTTTTTTGGATTGCTATAAGCAATGGAAGCAATGGAAGCAATGGAAGCAATGGAAACAATGAGTAATACGAACATTCTGCAAATATGGAAAAAGAAAATCCTCTTCGGTTATTATTGCAGCCCTGCTGTGGTGTTTCCGGAAATGGAGAACGCGGGCTTTTCCTTCCGGCTCTTTCCCAACGGCAGGGTCATCTGGCAAACCTATTTTCTCAACCGCAAAAAGGAGCCTATGGTAAAGCATTCCGGCATGATGGATATAAGCGAGGATTCCGTGAGCAAAATCAGCCGTATTCTGGCGGGATACGCCAAGGAGACAGACGACTTTCCCGAATTCATCAACAACGGCACCTGCGACGGCAGCTTCAATGATTTCGTATTCTGCGGCAAATTCGTCAGCTCGCTCAACATCCGATATAATGACGTGGCGCAGGTCATGCGGGAAAATCCAAAGTATTACGAAGAATTCCGCTTTGACATGGCGGACGAGAACAAAGTGCTCGCCATTTTTACCGGCATATGCGATGTCCTTCGGGCGGACGGAATTGAGCTGTATCTGTATCATCTGAAGATCGCAAACGAAAAGATAATATAATGCGTGTAATATTCCTTGATTTTAGAGGGAATGTGTGCTATAATTATGCTGCTCTTATTTTATGAATAATTCAATAAAAACACAAGGGAGACAATTGATATGAGTCAATTCAAAATAGCAACCAAATGCGTACAGTCCGGCTACAGCCCCAAAAACGGCGAGCCAAGAGTGCTGCCCATCGCGCAGAGCACCACCTACAAATACGATTCCTCGGTGCAGATGGCAAAGCTCTTTGATCTGGAGGAAGACGGATTTTTCTATACCCGCCTCGCCAATCCGACAGTTGACGCTGTGGAAAAGAAAATCGCCGACCTCGAAGGCGGCGTAATGGCAATACTCACAAGCTCGGGACAGGCGGCATCCATGTATTCGGTGCTCAATGTCTGCAAGGCGGGCGATCACCTGATCAGCTCCTCCGCCATCTACGGTGGCACCTTCAACCTCTTCAACAAGACGCTGCGCGACATGGGGCTTGAAGTGGACTTCATCGACCCGGACGCTCCCATCGAGGAGATCAACAAGCTCTTCAAGGACAATACCAGATGTGTCTTTACCGAGATGCTCTCCAATCCGGCTCTTACCGTGCTCGATCTGGAAAAATGGGTAAATGCGGCTCATTCGCACGACGTGCCGGTCATCGTCGACAACACCTTCCCGACTGCCATTAACTGCCGCCCCATCGAATTCGGCGCTGATGTGGTGGTACATTCCACCAGCAAATATATGGACGGTCACGCCTGCGCCCTCGGCGGCGTTGTGGTGGACAGCGGCAATTTCGACTGGAGAAACGGCAAATATCCCATGTTCACGCAGCCGGATGAGACATATCACGGCGTTGTCTATGCCGATCACTTCGGAGCCGCCGCATACGGCGCCAAGATCAGAGTGCATCTCATGCGCGACATGGGCGCTATGATGGCTCCGCAGAACGCATTTCTGCTCAATCTCGGTCTGGAAACGCTTCACCTGAGAATGCCCCGCCACTGCGAGAATGCGCAGGCGGTAGCCGAATTCCTTGCCGCCGATGAGCGCGTGGCATGGGTAAATTATCCCGGACTTCCCGGCAACAAATACTATGAGACTGCCCGCAAGTACATGCCAAACGGCACCTGCGGCGTCGTTTCCTTCGGTGTGAAGGGCGGCAGAGAGGCTGCCACAAAATTCATGGATTCGCTGAAACTTGCCGCCATTGTCACCCATGTGGCGGACGCACGCACCTGCGTGCTTCATCCGGCAAGCACCACACACCGCCAGCTCAACGACAGGGAGCTTGAGGAATGCGGCGTTTCGCCCGACCTCATCCGCTTCTCGGTGGGCATAGAGGACGTAAGCGACATCATAGCCGACATAGATCAGGCTTTAACGGCAGCGGTATCCAAGTAATACAAGCAATACAGGTGATCCAAATAATTCAAGTGATTAACCTGTGAACTGTGCCGCAGACCATTGCATTTGCCAAATTAGTATGTTATAATTGAAAATGCCTGTGCAGTATGCCTTGCACGGGCATTTTTGAATAGAATTATGACAGAGTGGGAGAGATAACCATACATGAAGGTAGGACTTGTTCTTGAAGGCGGCGCTATGCGGGGACTTTACACCGCAGGAGTGCTGGACGTTTTTCTCGACAGCGGCATAAAAGCCGATACGGTCATCGGCACCTCGGCAGGCGTGCTCTTCGGGGTGAATTACGCCTCCGGACAGCGCGGAAGGGCGCTTCGCTACAACAAGAAATACGCTCCCAATGGCTGCTACATGGGAATACGTTCCCTGCTGACTACCGGAAACATCATCAACAAACAATTTGCCTATTACGACCTTCCCTCCAAGCTGGACATCTTTGATGAAGAAGCCTATGAGCGGTCGGGCGTGGATTTTTACGCCACCGTCACCAATGTGGAGACGGGTGAGCCGGAGTATATCAAAATTACCGACTGCTTTGCACAGATGGAGGCTATGAGAGCGACCTCCGCTATGCCCTATGTTTCAAAGATCGTCGAATACGAAGGCAAAAAATACCTCGACGGCGGAGTGGCTGACAGCATTCCGGTGGACAAATGCATCGAAATGGGCTGCGATAAAGTGATCGTGGTGCTGACACGACCCATAGATTACCGCAAAGGCAAGACAAATCCCAAGCTCGCCAATATGCTCTACGGCAGGAAATATCCTAAGATCGCCGAGCGCATGAATAACCGATACGCGGAGTACAACGCCTGTGTGGAAAAAATAATCGAAATGGAAAAGCGCGGCAAGATATTCGTGATACGTCCCTCCCGCACGGTAAAAGTCAAACACATCGAGCGCAGCAGGGAAAGGCTGCAGGAAATTTACGACCTCGGTGCGGCGGACTGCGCGGCATCTTTGGACGCGCTCAAAGCGTATTTGCACAATGAATCTGACATGAAAGGTGCAGAGTAAAATGAAAAGACAAAATATGCACTTTGTTTTTACTATGTGGTGGTTTATTCTGTGTGCCGTTGTCGGCATTGCCATTGTCTTTTTCACTACCGACAGGGAACGCATATCATACGATGAAAACAGAGTGCTTCAGAATGCGCCGGATTTTTCCTTAGGCAGTTTTAAGAGCGGAGAGTATTCGGAGGCTTTTGAAAACTTTTTGTCCGACAGCATACCCGGGCGCAAAATGCTGATAAAAATGTCGGACAGCATTCTCTCATGCATTTCAGCCAACACCTCAGATGATTTGTATTATCTGGACACAACAGAAAAAGACATTGAGGAATTTCTCAATGAAAACGCACCCGATTCCGCAGAGGAATCCGCCGATGATACCCGCGAAATCTCAACGCCCAATAACGGCGACGCACAGTCGGACGGAGACATGGCAAGGCTGACTGTTTTTCTGAAGGACGACAAAAAGGTGGAACTGATGACATATGACTCCTATGCCATGACAACCTCTGCCGCCAATCTCGACAAGCTGGCTCAGCAGCTGCCGGACGACGGCAAGGTCTATTTTACCACCATGTCGTTTCCCGGGGTAATCCGGCGCTACTGCAACAATTTCAGAGATTTTACCGGCTGGAAATCAACGCTTCCGGAAAAAATGGATCAGCTCACATCGGACAAGGTCGTGTGCATTGACTCCTACGAGGCTCTTGAACCCCACATTCTGGAGGGAGAAGACCTGTTTCTTCACACCAATCACCAGTGGAACGACCGCGGCGCGTATTACGTTTTCAGCAAATGCATGGAGACGCAGGGACTTGAGCCTACGCCGTTTGATGAATATGAGTACAACGTAAACACCGCGTCCTACACCATAGACGGCGGTGGATACGACTATTATAATCTTTTATACCCGCTGGCTCCGGCTGACAATTACATTGTGATACAGTCACAATACAGGCAGTCTGTTCCGTTTATGACATATAATGTAGCATCCACCATGGCTTATCTCAACGGGCAGCAGACGCCTTGGAAGACTGTGGAAACCGGATTTCACACCGGCAGGAACGCCCTTGTTCTGGGGGATTGCTTCTGTCTGGCGGTAATGCCTTATCTGCTGCCGTATTACGACGAGGTGCATACCACACGTCTGAATGAGGTGTATTTCGACAGGAAAGGTCTTGGCAAACCGGTAGCGCAGTTAATAGCCGATCTGGAAATAGACGATATTTATTACATTTCATCCGAGTCAAGCGGCGTCAATTCCAAAACCCTGCAATACAGCGTGGGCGTGAATTTATTCAAATAGCAAAAGCTTTTTATCGCACAGGGGGCAGCAATGGATACAGAAAAAACAGAAGGACGGTTTCCGTTACGTACCGTCAGGATTTCGATAGCGGCAGCGGCGGTCATGACAGTGGCGTTGGGACTCACTGTCCGAAATCAATCGCCCATCAACGCCGGATTGGCTTCACTCGCCGCGTCTTTGGGAAACTACGATATGGCTCAGGATTTCTTAAACGAAATAGATGCCGGCAACGAGGAAAAATATTATAAAGACGGCGCTTATCATATAGCCGATGCCATGCTTAAACGAGGTGACTACGACCTTGCGCTGGAAAGATTCTCCGGACTTGGCGATTATGCCGACAGCAAGGACAAAGCCTGCGAGTGTATCCTGCAAAAAGCCGAGGCGCTCATGAACGACGGGGATTATCAGACCGCGATCAATCTGATCAGGGAAATACTGTATTATGACGGAAGTCAGGAGCTTTATAAAGAGTGTCAGTATCGGATGGCAAAGCAGCAGATTGACAGCGGCGAATGGCTGATAGGAATTAGGCTGCTGTGGAGCATAAGGGATTACAAGGACGCAAAGGAGCTTGCGCAAAATGCTTTGCGGCAAAACTACGGGACGACCGATATCAGCACGGTGGTAAACGACAGTTTTATGCTTGACCCCGAGGTAGCTCAGAAGTACGTGGAGCTGAGTGAAAAAAGGGAAAAGCTGAGAGAGGGCGCCATTGCCGTCGGCTTCTATCATACCGTGGGACTCAGCAGCGGCGGCAGTGTGCTTTCCTGCGGGAACAATGAGCGCGGTCAGTGCGATACGGCAGGCTGGGATCACGTTACGCAGGTAGCCGCGGGAGCTTATCACACCGTTGCGCTTCGTGACGACGGAACGGTGCTGGCATGCGGCGACAACACTTACGGTCAGTGCGACGTAAGCGGCTGGAAAGATGTGGTTCAGATTGCCGCTTCGGATTACAACACGGCAGGTTTGCTGTCAGACGGCAGGGTGGTCACCTGCGGATTCAACAAGTGGACGCAGGTCGAAGGGTGGAACAATATCGCCCGAATATGCAGCGGCTCCTATTCCCTGTCCGGCATATCCCTGAGCGGAGAACTGGTGTCAACGCACCGTTCCTGTCTGCTGGACGGCAAAATAGCCGACGCCGCCATGTCAACCTCGTACGCTGTGGGGCTGGATTACGCGGGAAAGGTTGTATCCTCCGGCAAATCAAGCCCGTGGAGCGAGGCGATCGCGGTGTATGCCGGCGGTGACAATGTGGGCATCATAGATGCCGACGGCAAGCCGCACATTTACAACCGCAGGCAATCAGTCCATTACAGCCTGCCTTCCCAAAAGAATGCCGTTGGCATGTCTCTGGGAGGCACGCATTTCGCGGTGCTTTACGATGACGGCAGCGTACACTGCGACGGCGACAACGCCTACGGTCAGTGCGACACCGGCACATGGAATCTCGGTTGACATTCCCCTTATCCTTATTATCAATGAAAGGCAAGTGAAATCACAGTCATGGTTTTTTCAAGTATGACATTTTTGCTTTTGTTTCTGCCTGTAACGCTTCTCCTGTATTCGCTCAGAAGCAGCATCAGATGGAAAAACGGAGTCCTGCTGGCAGCCTCGCTCATTTTTTACGCATGGGGAGAACCGGTTTACATACTGCTTATGCTGATGTCGGTAGGGTTCAATTATATCTGCGCGCTGGGCATCGACCGCAGCTCGTCGGACAGGCTTTTGCGTAAGCTCTGGCTGGTGCTGGGCATCGTCTCCTCATTAATATTCCTGCTGTGGTTTAAATACGCGGCATTTCTGACCAACTCCTTTGCAGATCTTTTTTCACTATCCTATCACATTGCGGATAAGAAGCTGCCTATCGGTATTTCGTTCTACACGTTTCAGGTTTTCACCTATACGGTAGACGTTTACCGCAAAAAGGCGGCTGTTCAAAAGAACCCCGCAAAGCTCCTGCTGTATGTGAGCTGCTTCCCGCAGCTGATCGCCGGTCCGATCGTTCAGTATGCCGACGTCGCCAAAATGCTGGACAACCGTCCCTTTAACACCGTGCGGTTTTCCGAAGGCGCCAGACGCTTTGCCGTCGGTCTTGCCAAAAAGGTCATTCTTGCCAACCTGTGCGGAGCGGCTATATCCCGCATCGACCCGGCAGACACGACGACCGTCGTATCGGTTGCCGGAGCATGGTACGCCGCGTTGATGTACACCTTCCAGATATACTTCGATTTCTCCGCCTATTCCGATATGGCAATCGGTCTGGGAAGGCTCTTTGGCTTCGATTACAAGGAGAATTTCAACTACCCCTATGTTTCCAGAAGCATCACGGATTTCTGGAGAAGATGGCACATTTCCCTCAGCAGCTTTTTCAGAGATTACGTTTACATTCCGCTGGGAGGAAGCCGCTGCTCGGTTCGCCGCGCCATTTTCAATATGATGGTAGTGTGGTCGCTCACAGGCATGTGGCACGGCGCCAGCTGGAATTTCATTTTGTGGGGCATGTATTACGGCGTGCTGCTGATCATTGAGAAATACGTTATCGGACGCGATAAAATTGAAAAGATACCCTTTATCGTCAGAATACCGTTTGTGTTTGTGATTGCCATGATAGGCTGGGTGCTGTTTTATCACACCGATCTGTCGCTCGCGTTCCGTCAGATCGGAGCAATGTTCGGCATTGGCGGAGCGGGCATGGAGCTGGTTGACCCTCTGACAGCCGCGGTCATACGCAAATATTCCGTGCTGCCGCTGATAGCAGCCGTCGCCTCGCTCCCGATTCTTCCCGCCATAAAGAAAAGATTTTCCGGCGCGGCAGCCCAGACGCTTTCCTACGTTGCCGCAACCGCACTGATGGTGCTGTCGATTATCTTCCTGGTCGGTCAGAGCTACAACCCCTTTATCTATTTCAGATTTTAGCGAAATCATTCTCTTCTTGGAAAGGACTTGTATGCGATTATGAAAAAACGTTCCGGTTTTTTTATGCTGACAATGTGGTGGTTTATCCTGCTTGCCATTATCGGCGGGCTTGTGGTGCTTTTCACCCCCAACCGGGAGCGGATATCCCAGGACGAAAACAGGGTGCTGCAAAACGCTCCGAAATTCACCCTCAGCAGCTTTGCCAAAGGAGAATACGCGTCGAAGTTTGAGGATTTTCTTTCCGACAGCATACCGGGCAGAAAGGCATTGATCAACATTTCGGATAAACTCACCGGTCTGATGTCCCGAAATACCGACGAGGACATGTACCATCTCGACAATACCGACAAAGAGGTTGCCGATTATCAGGGCGACGGCAGCGGCTCTCCGGATTCCGGTCAGCCGTCATCGCAAAACAGCGGCGACGAAAACAACCATTCTTCCGACGAACAGGACAGTGACAAATCAGGCAAAGACGCTCATTTCGAGCTGGTCAAGCGCAACGGCGGCACGACCCCGATTTACACCTATTCCTACGCCAATATAAAGCGGGTCGCCGGAAATATCGAACAATACGCCGATCTGCTGCCGGATGACGGTCATGTGTATTTTACCTTGGTGCCGTTCCCCAAGCTTGCCCGCAGATTTACCGGCAATCTCGACACATACAGCGGATGGCGGTGCGACGTATTTGATGAAATGAAAAAGCTGACCTCGGACAAGGTGCGGTATTTTGATACCCTCAGCATTCTGGAGCCTCACATGCTCGAAGGGGAGGATCTTTTCCTTCACGGCAATCACCAATGGAATATCAAAGGCTCCTATTACGTGTACTGTGAAATGATTAAAGCACAGGGGCTCACTCCCACGCCTTATGATGAATATGACTATAAAGTCAACCATCCGCAGACGGGAAGCGCTGTTACAAAGGCAAACGATACCTACGAACTGCTTTATCCTCTCGCGCCCTCCAATAATTACAGGGTGAAGAACATCAATCAAAAAGAGAAAATCCCCTTCATGGCGTACAACACGGCGGCGACCTCCGCTTACCTTTACGGATATGTCCAGCCGTGGAAAACGGTGACAACAGGCTTTCATACCGGACGCAACGCTCTGGTCATCGGCGACTGCTTTGATCTGTCGCTTACGCCCTTCCTGCTTCCCTATTATGACACGGTGCACAAAACAGATATCCGATACATCGTGTTTGACAGAAAGAAGCTGGGAACATCGGTGGCTGATATGATGAAGCGCAATTCGATCGACGACGTTTACTTCATTTTCTCCGAAGCGAACGACGTCAACTCAGCCACATTGCTTCACGCCCTGACGGATAATCTTAACTGATGATGAGGAGACAGGCAATGGATAAGGAAAAAAATCTCAGAGAATTTCCCGCAAAGAAAATCAGAACGTCACTTATTATAGCGGCGGTGATTTTTGTTCTGGGCGGTATCATCATGAAAAATCAGGCGGCGGTCAGCGTCAAATGCGCTGAATTTGCCGCAAAGCTCGGTCATTATGACGCCGCAAAAGGCTTTCTGGACGGAATAGACACCCAATATGAATCTGACTATTACAACCGCGGTCTCTATCGCTTGGCGTCTGAAATGTACAGTCACGGTGATTATGACAGGGCGTATGAGACATTCGCCGGACTCGCAGATTATTCCGACAGCAAGGACAAAGCCTGCGAATGTGTGCAGAGAAAAGCCAAGCAGCTGATTGATGCCGGCGATTACCTGACCGCCAGCAGTCTGCTGAGCGACGTGATGTATTACAAGGGCAGCGAAGAGCTTTATCTCGAATGTCAGTACCGTTTTGCCCTGAGTGAAGCCGAGAACGGAGAGTGGTTCAACGGCGTGCAGATTCTCTGGGGCATTAAGGACTACAAGGACGCCGAAACAAAAGCCAGGGAAATCGTGCTGCAAAACACAGGCAGCGATGATGTAGAGCAGACAGTGGGTTTCGGCAAGCCCATTCCCCCCGACGTATTGAGCGCTTATCTGGAACTTAAAGAAAAAAGAGAGCTGCTGCGGGACGGAATCGTTTCCGCGGGATACTTCCATACCGTCGGTTTGAAAAAGAACGGCAGTGTGGTTGCATGCGGCAGCAATGACAAGGGTCAGTGCGATGTGGGCAAATGGAAGAACGTCATTCAGATCGCCGCCGGAGGATATCACACCGTCGGCTTGCTGTCCGACGGCACAGTGGTGGCTTGCGGGGACAACAGCTGCGGTCAGTGCGATGTGGGCAAATGGAAAAACGTCATTCAGATAGTTGCCACCGATTACAACACCGCCGCACTTCTCAGCGACGGCACGGTTGTGACATGCGGATTCAACAAGCTGCCCCAGACAAAGGGCTGGACAGGCATTGACAGCATTTGCGCCGGATCCTATGCCGTCTGCGGCATCAACCAAAGCGGAGAGCTTTTATATACCCACTCGTCCTGCAAGTTAGAGGAAAGTCTGGTCGATGCTGACGTCTCCACCTCCTATGCGATAGGTCTAACCTATTCCGGTGATGTGGTATATTCATCGGAAACACCCTGCGACTGGAAAAAGGCAGCTGCCGTTTACGCGGGCGGCGAGACGGTGGCTGTCATAGATCAGCATTACAAGCCGTCGGTCTACGACCGCAGAAAAGCAAAATTCTACAGTCTGCCCGACAAAAAAGCCGTGTCCATCTCACTGGGAAGCACCCATTTCGCCGTGCTCTACGATGACGGAAGCGTTTATTGCGCCGGAGAAAACGACGACGGACAGTGCGACACCTCCCAATGGAAATTGAATTGAAAAAAACTCCCTGCCGTTTGCCGTTTGTTGTTTACCGGTTAGCGGGCTGTAGGGAGTTTTTTTATTGGTGTTTTGATATTATTTATTAATAAGTTTACAAATATTGCATTGAAATGATTATAAACGAGTGTTATCATTTTTCTTGGAAATGTGAAATGTTTTGGTTTCATGGTTCCGAAATCAATTGTAAAGGGGACAGGTTTTCTCATGAAGCAAATCAGAAAAAGAATCATGGCGCTGCTGCTGCTGCTCGCATTGAGCGGCACAACTCTGATGCAGCCGGTTTCTTCGCTGCCCTATGTGCAGGCTGCGGGAAATGCCGCGTCAAGTCAGACGGCTGCCAATCCGTCCGACACATCCATGACCGTAAAGGAAGGGGAAAAGGTCACCGTCAGCGTTGCTTCGGCAGGTCAGGGAAGCAGCTACCAGTGGTACTACAAGAAGGCTGACGCGTCGGTCTGGAGCCTCTGGAAGGGTCACACCACCGCCAAAACCTCCGCCAATTCCAACGCCACATGGCACGGCATGCAGCTGTATTGCAAAATCACCACAGCCGCAGGTGCCGTCAGCTCTTCCGCTCCCATCACCATTCTGATCGAGGGTGCATCCACGGCAATTACCCAGCAGCCGCAGGATATTCTCACCAAGTCGGGCAAATCGGTTTCCTTCAGCATCAAGGCTGTCGGTGCGGGACTCACCTATCAGTGGTACTACAAGAAGGCTGACGCATCGGTCTGGAGTCTCTGGAAGGGTCACACCACCGCCGCCACAAAAGCGGTTTCCAATGAATCGTGGGACGGCATGCAGGTGCGCTGCACAGTTAGGGACAGCGCCGGCAACACACTCACCTCCAAAGTCGCCAAAATCACCATCGGCTTCAGCCCCTACTTCGTCATTGAGCCGCCCGAAACGCTGAGCGTTCTCAACGGCGGCAGGGTCACTGTCATGGTTGACGCAAGAGGCACGGGACTGAAATACCAGTGGTATTACAAGAAGGTCGGCGCGGCAGGCTGGTCCAAATGGCCGGGACACACCGAATCGGTTGCCCAATCCATTGCCAACGCCACATGGGACGGCATGCTGGTTCGCTGTGAAGTGACCGGCGTCATGGGCGACAAAATTGTAAGCAGCCCGTGCAAATTCACGGTGGACGGCGACGAGACGCTGCACTTCCTGAGTCAGTCCGGCAATGTTACCGCCAAGGCGGGAGACAGGGTTACCTTCTCGGTGGAAACACTGGGTCCCAACGTCAAATACCAGTGGTACTTCCGCAAGGTGGGCATGACCGACTGGCAGCTCTGGAAGGGTCACACCACCGCCAAGACTTCCGCCATTGCCAACGAGAGCTGGGACGGCATGCAGGTCTATTGCCTGATGTGGCAGACCGAAGGCTACAAGCCGACAAGCAATCCGGTGACCGTCACCATTCAGTCTCCTGCGCACAAGGTGGCGACCGTCGGCGTCAATGCCAAGACTCACACCCAATCCGAGATAAAGAACTACATCAAGGGGCTGAACATTAACACCACCAGCACGGTCACCTATGCGGTCGAACCCGTCACATGGCCCGGTCCGAACTGTGACATGTACAACCCCGGCAAGCTCAGCAGCGAATCGCTTAACAACGCGCTGAATATCCTCAATTCCATCCGCTACATTGCGGGCATACCCAACAACGTAAAGCTCGACAGCACCTTCACAGAGCAATGTCAGGCAGGTGCGCTGGTCAATTACGCCAACGACGAACTGAGCCATTATCCCGATCAGCCGCGCGGTATGAAGAGCGATATTTACAAGCTGGGCAAGAAGGGCTGCTCCAACAGCAACATCGCATGGACGGGCTGGAAAGCCGGCTTTCACTATATGCTTGTCAATCAATGGCTCGATGACAGCGACGACTACAACCTTTACGACCTCGGGCACCGCAGATGGCTGCTGAATCCCGCAATGGGCAAGACAGGCTTCGGTCTGGTCAAAGGCGGCAACGGCGCATACGGGCAGATGTATGCAACTGATACCAGCGGTTCTTCCGACGTGACCACCGTGGTCTGGCCGGCGCAGCAGACGCCGCTCAACTATTTCCCTGCCGACTCCGCGTGGAGTATCACATCGACCAATCTCGTCGCATATGACGATATTCGGGTAAAGCTGGAGCGCATAAGAGACGGAGAGGTCAAAACCTATCAGATGAGCATTGGCGGCGGCAGTTCCGACGACGGCTTTATCAAATACAACAGTCAAAGGTACGGCGCCGGAGAGTGCATTATATTCCGTCCTAATGAACGCGATTACAAAGCCGGAGATATTTACAACGTCTATCTCTACGAAAACAACAAACTCACCAAAACCTATTCGGTCACATTCTTTAATCTTGACTGATGTCACGTTAACACGTTTAACATGTTTAACACGTTCCATCGAAATCACTGATTAATAAATAAATGGCTGTCGCACAGACCAAAAAGATCCGGTGCGGCAGCCGTTTTATTATGCCTTTTCCTCAGGTCAGTGCGCCATATCCTCATCTTGGTCGGAAGCGCTTGATTTGTGGGGCAAGGGTGTGCTATATTGTTTTTGCAAGGGAGGCGATAGCTTGAAGATACACATTATCCGCGACGAGAATGTGAACGAGCCGGAAATCACTGTGGTCTGCCGTGAACTCAGCGACGAAGTAAAGCGGCTGCTTGCCGCTGCCGAATACAGTGACAATAAGCTGACAGGCGTAAAGGACGGACAGATTTACATTTTGCAGCACAATGACGTGATTTATATGGATACGGTTGACAAGCGCATCTTCATTTACACTTCCAAGGATGTGTATGAAACGCAGCTCAGGCTGTACGAATTGGAAAAACAGCTGCCACAGAGCGACTTCTTTCGGGCAAATAAATCCTGCATTATCGGCATACGGCACATTCGCTCCATTCGGGCGGATATTGACGGACGGCTGCTGCTCACAATGGACACCGGAGACAAGCTGTGGGTTTCACGGCAGTACGCGGCTGAATTCAGGAAGAAAATAGGCATGTGACAGGGAGGTACATTCCATATGGACAACAAACGGATTATTTCATCGACAGCCGAGGTATTCACACTGTCGCTCGTGTTGGTCAGTGTATTCAATCTGATTCTCAGCGGCGACGCAGAGGAATTGCGAAAGGTTTCACAGCTGTTCGCTCTGTGCGGCGAAGGAATATCCTTCAAGGCGCTGGCGGAGCTTCTTGCGCTTTCGTTTGGAATTTCGGCGGTAAGATATGTGTGGTTTTCGGAGCGTTTTTTCAAAAATATGCTGATGGTCAACCGCATCACCTTCATGCTGACAAGTGTGTTTGTGATGGCTGGTATTTCAGCGGTGATTTTCGGATGGTTTCCGGCGGATATGTGGCAGGCATGGCTCGGATTTGTTCTGAGCTTCGGAGTGGGAACGGCAGTCAGCTTTGGGGCAATGACGATAAGGATAAAAACCGAAAGCAGAAAATATCAGAGCCGGCTGGATATTTTCCAAAATGCCTGCAACGGAAAGGAGGATGAAAATGAATAACGGCAGCGTCATCAGCTTAGAACACGTCACCCGCAGCTTTGGCGACAGGCTGATCTTGAAAAGCGTATCATTGAACGTGAATAAAGGCGAGATTTTCGGATTGCTCGGACCATCGGGCGCAGGCAAGACAACCATCATCAACATTCTCACCGGACAGCTTTCCTGCGGAGGCAGCGCTGAGATATTCGGCGTGAGCTGCGGCAAAATCGGCGGCGAAGTTTACCGCCGCACCGGTGCGGTGCTGGACAACTGCGGGCTTTACGAGCGGCTGACCTGCGCGGACAATCTCAGACTCTATGCGAGAATTCACGGCGTTGCTTTTTCCCGAATCAAAGAAGCGCTTGCGCTTGTCGGTCTTGACGGCTGCGAAGGGAAAAAGGTCAAGGCGCTTTCCAAGGGCATGAAGCAGCGGCTTGCGCTTGCCAGAGCCATTTTGCACAAGCCGGAGCTGTTGTTTCTCGACGAGCCGACAAGCGGGCTGGATCCGGCGACCGCTGCCGAGATACACTCGCTGATGAATGATTTACGCCGCGACGGAACGACCGTTTTCCTCACCACGCACAATATGGACGAAGCCTATCGCATGTGCGACAGGATAGCCCTGCTCAGTGACGGAACGATTGTGGAATGCGGCGAACCCGGCGAGCTTTGCCGCAGGCATTGCAGCACATCGGAACTGCGCATTGTCGCTGTTGACGGGGAGAAGCTCTCCATTGCCAATACGCCCGAAAACGCAGAGGCTGTAGCCGGACTCATTCGCGGCGGCAGACTGCAATCCATTCATTCATCCGAGCCGGATTTGGGAACGGTATTTCTCAGGCTCACCGGAAAGGAGCTGGACAAATGAAAACATTTACGGCAGTATTCATCAAGCAGGTGAAGGATTCCCTGCGCAATCTTCCGTCGCTCATGGTAATTCTGATCTATCCGGCGGTCGCGTGGATCATGATAACGGCGATGGGCAGTCAGGAGGATATGAGCGGATTCTTTGTGCCGGTGTTCGCGGCGATGCACTGTTCGTTCGCGCCGATTATGATTTCATCAAGCATTCTCTCGGAGGAGAAGGAAAAGGGAACGCTTCGTTCGCTGATGATGGCAGGGGTAAGCATGGTCAATTATCTGATAAGCATATCGGTTTTCGTGGTATTGGCAGCCATGCTGACGGGCAGTCTCTTTCTGATGATGGATCATTCCACTTCATCATATGCTGTCACATTCACGTTAGCTATGCTTGCCGGAGAGGTGCTTTCAACGCTGGCAGGACTGTGCATAGGCATTTATTCCAAGAATGTTGCCGCGGCAAACGGAATGGCGGTGCCGGTGGGGCTGGTGCTTGCTCTGCTGCCGATGCTTGCCCGGTTCAACGACGGCATTGCCAAGGCCGCGGAATATACCTACAGCGGACAGATCAGCCATCTGCTGGAAGGCGGCGATGTTACAGCTAAGGCAATCTGTGTCATGGCAGCGTATTTTGCGGCGCTGTGGGCTGTGCTGATATTTCTTTTCAAGCGAAGCAGCATGGAATAGATACACAAGAGACAAAAAGACCGTCCGGAACACGCAATCCAATGCGGATTTCCGAACGGTCAATTTTTTACAGAGAATTATTCAATCTTTAGCCGATGAATCTCACGCGAATGACGCCGTCTACCTCATTGAAGGCAGCCTTTGCGGAATCGCTGATGTCGCCGGCGAAGTCGAGAATGCTGTATGCATAGTCGCCCTTGGACTTGCTGAGCATGTTCTCGATGTTCAGACCCTCGTTGGAGAGGATAGCCGAGAGCTTGGTCAGCACGTTGGGAATGTTCTTGTGCAGCACGCAGATGCGCTTTGCGGCGACAGCGCCGGCGTCGATGTCGGGGTAGTTGACCGAGTGAACGATGGAACCGTTCTCAAGGTAATTCTTGATCTCGTCGACAGCCATCATAGCGCAGTTGTCCTCGGATTCGGGCGTGGAAGCGCCGAGGTGAGGAATGGCAACAATGCCCTCCACGTCGAGAACCTCATCGTCCGGGAAGTCGATGACGTAAGAAGCGACCTTGCCGCTTGCGAGAGCCGCCTTGATGTCGGCGTTGTTTACCAGACCGCCGCGGGCAAAATTCATGATTCTCACGCCGTCCTTCATGATTGCGAGGGATTCTGCGTTGACCATGTTCTTTGTCTCGGGCATAAGCGGCACATGAATGGTGATGATGTCACTCTGCTCGAAAATTGCCTTGAGATCCCTGACGAGTCTGACTTTGCGGGAAAGTCTGAGAGCCACGTCAACCGAGAGGAAGGGATCGTAGCCGACGACGTTCATGCCGAGTGCGGCAGCGTCGTTTGCCACCAGACCGCCGATTGCGCCCAAGCCGATGACGCCGAGCGTCTTGCCCTTGATTTCGGGACCGACAAACTGGCTCTTGCCCTTCTCGACCATCTTGCCCACCTGATCGCCGTTGCCCTTGAGGGTCTTTGCCCATGCGGTAGCGGGAAGCACATTTCTGGAAGAGAAGATCATTGCGCCCAGAACAAGCTCTGCAACGGCGTTTGCGTTGGCGCCAGGGGTGTTGAATACGACAATGCCCTTCTCGGCGCACTTGTCGAGAGGAATGTTGTTGACGCCCGCGCCGGCTCTTGCGATGGCAAGAAGGCTCTCAGGCAGCTCCATGTCGTGCATGGCAGCAGAACGGACAAGCACTGCGTCGGGATTCTCAACGTTGTCAGCGCAGTTGTAGCCGGCGCCGAAGCGGTCAAGACCGATCTTTGCGATTTTATTTAATGTAAGAATATTTGCCATTTTGTTTCACTCCATTAATCATTACTTGCTGTTTTCAGCCTCGAACTTCTTCATAAACTCAACCAGAGCGACAACGCCCTCATAAGGCATGGCGTTGTAGATGGAAGCTCTCATGCCGCCCACAGAACGGTGACCCTTGAGGTTGACAAGACCTGCTGCGGTGGATTCCTTGACAAACTTAGCGTCAAGCTCCTCGTCGCCTGTGACGAAAGGAACATTCATCAGAGAACGGTCCTCGGGAACGACGGTGCCCTTGAAGAGCTTGGAGCTGTCGAGGAAGTCGTAGAGCAGCTTTGCCTTCTTCTCGTTGAGTTCCTTCATAGCCTCCAGACCGCCCATCTTCTTGATCCACTTAAAGGTAAGACCGGCAATGTAGATTGCGTAGCAGGGAGGTGTATTGTAGAGGGAGTCGGCATCGGCATGTGTCTTGTAGTTGAGCATGGTGGGTGTGATGTCCATTGCGTTGCCAATGAGATCCTCACGGATAATCACGATGGTAACGCCTGCGCAGGCGACGTTCTTCTGAGCACCGGCAAAGAGCAGACCGAACTTGCTCACGTCGATCGGCTCGGAAAGAATGTTGGAGGATATGTCAGCCACCAGCGGCACATCGCCTGTCTCGGGAAGGGTGTTCCACTTGGTGCCGTAGATGGTGTTGTTCAGGCAGATGTAGAAATAGTCGGCGTCGGGGGTGAAATCGTCCTTGTTGAGCTTGGGAATGTAAGAAAAGGTCTTATCCTTGGAGGAAGCGACAGCCTTTGCCTCGCCGTATCTGGAAGCCTCCTCGTAAGCCTTCTTAGCCCACTGACCGGTGATAACGAAATCAGCCTTGCCGCTCTTGGTCATGAGGTTCATAGGAATCATAGCGAACTGGGTGGAGCCGCCGCCCTGAAGGAACAGGACCTTGTAATTGTCGGGAATGTTCATGATCTCGCGGAGATCCGCTTCGGCTTCCTTGATGATCTTGTCGTAAACCTTGGAGCGATGGCTCATCTCCATAACGGATTGACCGCTGCCCTGATAATCAAGCATCTCGTCTGCTGCCTGCTTGAGAACTTCCTCGGGAAGCATGGACGGACCTGCCGAAAAATTATAAACTCGTGCCATAGTTAAAATACCTCCAAAAAAATAAATCAATGCGATATGGCAGCATTTGGCGATTGGAAATATATTCACATGCCGCCCAGTCACACATTACTTACAATTATAGGATGAAAAAAAGGCTCTGTCAATGTTTTTTGCAAAAAATAAGCAAATATTTAACAATTAAAAAAAGCCTAAAAGCGGCGTAATAACACGCTTTCGGCTCTTTTTACAAAATAATTTTCTTTGCGTTTGAATTATTGGATATGTTGAATTTTTGTGATAAAATTGTGTTAATCTGCCTCGTCAGACGGCAATTGGATAATGAAGCGCAGAGCAAAAGGCAGACTGATCGCCGCCGCAATGAAGTCGGCTGCCGGCTGCGCCCAGATAATTCCGTCCACACCTAAGAGCCGCGGCAGCAGCAGTATCATCGGAATAAAGCATATACCGCTGCGCAGGCTTGCCAGAACGGTTGCAATGCCGCTCTTGCCTATGCTCTGATAGAGCATATTAGTGCATTGCAGCAACATACAGACAACCATCGCGATACACTGCGCCCTCAGCGCCGGAGTGCCGATGGCAATTACTTCAGGGTCGTCGCGGAATTGTTTGATTACGAAATCAGAGGCGAAAAGAAGCGCTGTGGAGAGTGCCGCACACACTGCCGTGCCATAGCAGAGGGTGAAAACATATGCCTTGCGCACTCTGGCATACAGCTTTGCCCCGTAATTAAAGCTGCTGACCGGCTGAAGCCCCTGCCCTATGCCTATGCCGAAGGCGAACACCACAAAGCTGACCCTGCCCACAATGCTCATGGCGGCAACGGCGGCGTCTCCGTAGACAGCGGCGGCGTTGTTGAGCAGCATGGCGGCAATGCTGTTGAGTCCCTGACGCATCAGGCTTGGCATGCCTGTCTTGCATATTTTCAAATAATCGGCTGCGTTCTTTGAAATATATTTCACGCTGAATTTGCTCTGCGTCTTTCCCAAAAGGAACATGCTCAGCAGCAGTCCCGAGCTTACCACCTGCGAAAGCGCGGTAGCAAGTCCCGCACCGGCAACGCCCATCTTCAGCACGAATATAAAGAGCGGGTCGAGCGCGACATTCAGCAGTCCGCCGAAGGTAATGCCTATCATGGCAAATGCCGCCTTGCCCTCGTAGCGGAGGATATTGTTCATCACAAAGCTGACCGACATCAGCGGAGCGGCTGCCAGAATATACCGCGCATATTCTGTGGCGTAAGGAAGTATGGTGTCGGTGCTACCCAGCAGATACATCAGCGGTGTGATGAATATTTCACCCAGCACGGCAATGGTTCCGCTGATGATCAGCGCGGCAAAGAAGGCGGAGGAAGCGATTTTCTTAGCGCGTTCAACATCCTTTGCCCCGAGGCTGAGACTCACCAGACTGCCCGAACCGTGACCTATCATGAAGCCGAACGCCTGAATAATCGCCATCAGAGCGAATACGATTCCCACGGCGCCGCTTGCGCTGGTGCCTATGCTGCTGACAAAGTAGGTGTCGGCAATGTTGTAGATATTGCTCACAAGCATGCTGATGACCGTCGGGACCGAAAGACTCAGAACCAGATGTGTAACAGGCGTCTGTGTCATTTTTATAAATTGCTGCTCGGCTTTTTCCGAATGATTCTTATTCATATCTCATCATGACCTTTACATTATACTGTATTTTAATATTGTATCACTTTTTTGCAAATAATTCAATTGAAAGTATGAATAAGATAATTTTTGATTTTTAAGAACCAAGGTGTATAATAAGACCAGTCAAAGACCAAATCAATCTGATCAAGCAGGATTATCGTAAAAAATAAGTGTTTTATGCTCTTCATACGAATAACAGATGTAAGGAGGTGAGCGCCGCTTATGGATAACGCCGAAAGCAGCTACCGTCGCTTTGCTGCGGGTGACGGTAAGGCGTTTGACGAAATTCTTGATGCATACAACGAAAGCCTCATATTCTTCATCAGGCGATACGTGCACAGCCTCGACGTTGCCGAGGATATTGCCGAAGATTGCTTTGTGGAGCTGATCGTGAATCCCCGCAGATACAATTTCAAAGTGAGCCTTAAAACCTACCTCTTTACCATCGCACGCAATAAAGCGGTGGATTACATACGCCACAATGCCGTGCTGGAGCTTTCTCCGCTGGACGAGCATATTCATAAAAGCGCAGAGTACATCGGCTTTGAGCAACGGGTACTGAACGACGAAAAACGAAAAGCGGTCAACCGCGCGGTGGAAAGCCTTTGCGACGACATGAGAACCGCCGTTCACCTCATTTATTTTGAGCAAATGTCCTATGAAGAAACGGCAAGGATTATGCATAAGAACCGCAAGCAGATAGAAAATCTCGCCTACCGAGCGAGAAAGCAACTCAGGCAAATTCTCACAGAAGAGGGGTGGAACGATGAAGACCAGGGCTGAAACCAAGGGGAGCATATTGAATAAAAGCCGCCTGATTAAGACGCAGCGCATAAGGCGGCTGCACCAACTGGCAGTTTCATCGGGAGCGGCATGTGCCGCGGCAATATGCCTGTGGACGGCAGCTTCGGCAGCCACAAGGATAAAAAAAGCGCCTTCGGAGCTTGTCACAGGCGGGTATTCCGCGGACAGCTTCACCGGAGACGCGATGAAAGGAGATAAATATAACGAGTTAGGCAATGTTTACAACAGCAGGTATTTATACCCCGACAGCATGACGATTCAAACGCAGTCAGGTTCAGAAAAGACAATTGCGCTTTTCCCTGACAAAGAGCCGGATATGGAATACATCGACCGTCTTTGCAACTGGCTCTCAGATGTAAATACAACCTCCGACGCAGAAAAAGGCATGAGCAGAGATACGGTCTACATTGTGAAACGAACCTACGGCGGATCGGTCACAGCGGCATACATCTGCGGCAGCGCGATAAAATTTGACGACGGCGAGTGGCTGACAATGGATCAAGCCGACGCGGAGGCATTTCAAACAATAATACAGAATATTTACCAAAGGAACTGAAAGGAGAAATTCATCATGAAACAAACAATGAAACGCGCCGTCTGCGCCATGCTTTCGTCAGCAATGCTGCTGAGTGTGTGCGCCTGCGGAGGCAAAAGCAGCGGTCTTTCCAGCGGCACCACCGACCTGATGGCAAATGTAAAGCCGTCGACCAACGCGCTTTCGTTTAAAAAGGACGACGAGCTGGAGCAGACCTTTGCGTTTGAGTACAGGTCATTCGCGTTCCGGCTTTTTAATCAGTGCGCCAAAAAGGGCACGTCCAAGCAAAACACGCTGGTTTCGCCGCTGTCGGTGATGACCGCGCTGGCAATGACTGCCAACGGCGCAAAGGAGCATACCCTTTACGAGATGATGGACACGATGTACGGCGGAACGATGTCTCTGGACAGCGTGCGTCCTCTGGACCTTTCCCAGTTCAATCAGTATCTCGGCGCGTACATCGGCAGCCTTCCGAGCGACCAAAAGGCAAAGCTCGCGTCAGCCAATTCCATATGGATAAAAGACGGGGCGCTTGACGTAAAGAAGGATTTTTTGCAGACCAACGCCGACTACTACAGCGCGGATATTTTCCAATCGAAATTTGATAAAAAAACGCTTGCCGACATCAACAAATGGGTGTCGGACAACACCGACGGCATGATTCCCCAAATTCTCGATAAAATACCTGCTAATGCGGTGATGTACCTCATCAACGCGCTTTCCTTTGAGGCGGAATGGAAGGAAATCTACCGCGAGGATCAGGTATTTGAGGGTGAATTCACCGACATCGGCGGCAAAACAAAGACGGTTTCCATGATGGGTTCGACAGAGAACGGCTATCTCGACGACGGCAAGGCAAAAGGCTTCATCAAACCGTATTCGTCGGGCTACAGCTTCGTTGCGATGGTGCCGAATGAAGATGTGCCACTTGACGAATACGTTGCAATAATGCAGCACCTCGGAGTCATCGAACAGATAAAGAACGGCGACCGCAAGCCTGTGCTGGTGAGCATGCCGAAATTCAGCGCGGAATATTCAACCGAGTTAAACGACGTGCTCAGAGCTATGGGAATGAACGACGCCCTTGCCCCGGACAAAGCCGATTTTTCTGGAATGGCTGATGTGAAAAAGGGCGAGCTTTATATTAACCGCGTGATTCACAAGACAGCCATTCAGGTGGACGAACGCGGCACCAAAGCCGGCGCTGCCACAGCCGTGGAGATGAGAACCAAGGGAGCGCTGATGAATTCGGTTTATCTCAACCGCCCGTTTGTCTATATGATCATCGACAACCAGAGCAGCCTGCCGATATTCATCGGTCAGGTGACGCATATTGATTAATCTGACTTTTTATTCGTGCAATTTCTCCCGCATTGGGAGCAGCAACCGGAGCAGCCTGCGCTTTTGTTTCTGCAAATATGTACAACCGCTGCCGCCACGCATATTCCCACGACTGCCAGAATCAGAAAATCCCATATATTCATGTCAGGCTCCTTATCAAATGCCAAAAGCAAGCGCAATCAGTCTGACAATGAGAGCCGCGATCCACGCAATGCCGCATTGCCACAGCACCACCGAGATTGCCCATTTGGAACCCAATTCACGCTTGATGGAGGCAATGGCAGCCACACAGGGAGTGTACAGCAGGCAGAATACCAGCAGGGAGGCTGCCGAAGCCGCGCTGATTGCCGCTTCAATGCCGCCCTGTGCGCCAAAGAGCACTTCCAGCACCGAGACGACGCTTTCCTTTGCCATGAATCCGCTGATCAGAGAGGTGACGATTCTCCAGTCGCCGAGTCCCAGCGGCTTGAATATCGGAACCAGCAATCCTGATATGGCGGCTAAAATGCTGTCGTGAGAATCCGTCGCCGGATTTAGCCGGAAATCGAAGCTCTGCAAGAACCACACCACAATCGTCGCTATCAGAATGATCGAGAATGCCCTTTGCAGGAAATCCTTTGCCTTCTCCCACAACAGCTGCATTACGTTCCGGGGGCTTGGCAGACGGTAGTTGGGCAGCTCCATAACAAACGGAACCGCCTCGCCCTTAAAGAGCGTTTTCTTGAAGAGCAGAGCGACGATGATTCCCACGAATATGCCGATCACATACAGCAGCGTCATGACCGCGCCCCCGTAACGCGGGAAAAAGGCGTTCACAAAGAATGCGTAAATGGGCAGCTTGGCTGTGCAGGACATGAAGGGGGTGAGCAGTATGGTCATTTTGCGGTCGCGTTCACTCGGCAGCGTGCGGGTCGACATAACCGCCGGCACGGTGCAGCCGAAGCCTATCAGCATGGGGACAATGCTTCGCCCTGACAGACCGATCTTCCTCAGCAGCTTGTCCGTGAAAAACGCCACGCGTGCAATATATCCGCTGTCCTCAAGCAGCGACAGGAAGAAGAACATGGTCACTATGATCGGCAGGAAGCTCAGCACGCTTCCCACGCCTTCAAATATTCCGTTGATGACCAGATCGCGGATCACCGCATTGACATTTCCGGCGGTCATTGCCGAAGCCGCCCAGCCTTCCAGCGTGTCAATGCCCGTCTCAAGCAATTCTTGCAGCCACGCGCCGATCACATTGAAGGTCAGGTAAAACACAAGTCCCATAATGGCTATGAATACCGGAATGGCGGTGTACTTTCCGGTGAGTATGCTGTCAATCTTCTGACTGCGTATATGCTCCTTGCTCTCCTTTGGCTTTATGACGCACCTGTCGCAGACCTTTTGTATGTAGGCAAAGCGCATGTCGGCAATCGCCGCGCTGCGGTCGAGACCTCGCTCTTTTTCCATCTGAAGGACGATATGCTCTAATGTCTCCTTCTCGTTCTGATCGAGACCGAGCTGACTCATGATCAGTTCGTCCCCCTCGATCAGCTTGCTTGCCGCAAACCGCACAGGAAGTCCGCTTCTTTCCGCGTGATCCTCGATCAGGTGAGTCACCGCGTGCAAGCCGCGATGCACCGCGCCGCCGCTGTGGTTGGAATTACAGAAGTCCTGCTGCAGCGGTTTTTCCTGATATTTGGCAATATGCAGGGCGTGCTTTACCAGCTCATCCACGCCCTCGTTCTTTGCCGCCGAGATGGGAACGACAGGCACGCCCAGCATGGCTTCCATGGCGTTGATATCCACCGTGCCGCCGTTGCCCCTCATTTCGTCCATCATATTCAGCGCGACCACCATCGGCACGTCGGTTTCGAGCAGCTGCATTGTCAGGTAAAGATTGCGCTCGATGTTGGTCGCGTCAACAATGTTGATAATGCCGTGGGGCTTTTCATTCAGCACGAAGTTGCGGGAGACAAGCTCCTCTCCGGAATACGGGGACATGGAATAGATGCCCGGAAGGTCGGTGATCACCGTATCCTCGTGTCCGCGAATGGCGCCGTCCTTCCTGTCCACCGTAACGCCCGGGAAGTTGCCGACATGCTGATTGGCTCCTGTCAGCTGATTGAAGAGCGTCGTCTTGCCGCTGTTCTGATTGCCCACCAGCGCAAATGTCATGACCGTTCCCTCGGGAAGCGGGTTGCCGCTGCCCTTGGGGTGGAATCTGCCGTCTTCGCCCAAACCGGGGTGGTCGATGGCTTTTTTCTTTTTGGCTGCGGATTTCTTCTCCGTTGGGCCGCTTATCGGCGTTACCGCAATCTTATCCGCGTCGTCGAGCCGCAGGGTCAGCTCGTAGCCGTGAATTCTCAGCTCGACAGGGTCGCCCATCGGCGCGAATTTGATCACGGTGATTTCGGCTCCGGGAATCACGCCCATATCCAGAAAATGCTGGCGAAGCGCCCCTGTGCCGCCTACCTTTTCTATTTTGCCTGATTGTCCCTGTTTCAATTCCTTCAATGTCATTTTATGTCACCTTACCGCTATTGTTTTTTCAGTCAATCGAATCTATTACATGCAAGCCCCAGTTTTTTGCGATGTCGCGGCACTTCTGCACGTCGCTGTCGTTCAGAAGCGCGGGATTGTGACAGTCGGCGCTGATCACCACCTTGGCTTTCGCCTCGGCGACCTTCTCCCAGAATTTGAAATGCGGGTACATGTAATGCATACCCAGCTCGTCATTGATAAGCCCTCTGCGCACGCCGTTGGCGTTGATTTCGAGCGGAATGTCATTCTTTACCGCGCTTTCCACGATGATGTCGGTCATTTTGTCCATGAATTTATCCCACGGCAGCCGGTTGACGCCCACTATATCGGGGTGAGCGAGCAACGAATAATAGCCCGTGTTGAGCGCTTCACTGACGCTGCGGGCATAATTGACACATTCCGCTGTTTCGGATATGGCAAAGGAGCTTTGCCAGTGACCGCTTATGTCGTAAAAATGCTGCCCCAGCACAAGATATTCCACCCCGTACCCGTCGAGCAGTTCCTCGTAATACTTACGGTATTCGCGCAGATATTCGCTCTCAAAGCCAAGCAGGATCGGCAGCCTGTCGCCGTATTTTTTCTGAGCGTCACGCACGTCGGTGATATAATCCCATATCTCGGCAAATTCCATGCGGTAGCCGTAATCATAATTCGGATAAGGCACATGATCGCTCATGCCCAGAATGTCAAAGCCCTCGGTAATCGCCTGCTGCACATAGTCCTCCACTGAGCCTTCCGCGTGCTTGCACAGCTCGCAGTGTGTGTGATAATTAGTAAGCATTTTTTCCCTTTCTCCGTTTAATCAGTATAAACTGATTATAGCTTCCCGGCGCTGAATTTGCAAGTACTATATTGAACAATAATTAATCACAATTATATCTCTGCCGCATATTCTGAAATCAGGAAAGGCGGTGTGAAACATGGACAATTCCGAGTGTGCATTGTGCGACCTGCGGGACGGCGAGTGCGGAAGGGTGCTGTCGGCAGGCGGCTGCCGGGAGCTTGGACGGCGGCTGCTCGACCTCGGCTTTGTGGAAGGCGCGTTTGTGAAGCGGCTCTTTGCGGCTCCTTCGGGCGACCCTGCGGCATACGGCATATGCGGCGCGGTCATTGCCCTGCGAGCTGACGACGCTTCGGGAATTGCCGTAAAAAAGACCTCTCCGCCGGAATTTTGGTGATGAATTATGCTGCGTTTTTTTCATTTCTCTGATTATTTTTATAAGCCGGAAGGCAAGCGTTCGTCCGCTTCGGAAAAATCCCAAGTCGTGATCGCCCTTGCCGGAAATCCGAATGTCGGCAAAAGCACGGTATTCAACAGACTGACGGGACTTCATCAGCACACAGGCAACTGGCCCGGCAAAACGGTTGCGACAGCTGAGGGGTTTTTCCGTCACGGCGGCGTGAATTACAGGTTAGTGGACATTCCGGGAATGTATTCCTATGAGCCGCATTCGGCGGAGGAAGAGGCGGCTATAGAATTCCTGCTGTCCGGCAGCGCCGACGCGGTCATTGTGGTGTGCGACGCGGGCTGTCTTGCTCGCGGAATATCCCTCGTCATGCAGACCGCCGAGCTGACGGACAACATTCTGGTATGCGTCAACCTCACCGACGAAGCCGCACGGCGCGGCATTCACGTCGATACACGCAAGCTCTCGCACATGCTGGGAATGCCTGTCGTCGCCACATCTGCCGCCCACGGCAGGGGAATGGAAGAGCTTGCCGCCGAAGCCGCCCGACTGTGCGGTCATTCCGGCGCGCGTAAGGCAAAAAAGCCATTCCAATTAAAATACCCCGAGCCAATCGAGCAATGTGTTTCTGATCCTGAAAAAAAAGGGCTTGACCGCGACAAAATAATTGCTTCCACCGCATCAAGCAGAATCAGAATGGCAGACGCCGTTTGCAGCGGCTGCGTGTCCCGTGACAGGGACAATGCGCGTTCGGAGCTTGACAGGCGGCTGGACAGAATATTCACCGGAAGGGTGAGCGGCAGGCTTTGCATGATCATGCTGCTTGCCTTTGTATTCTGGCTGACCATAACGGGCGCCAACTACCCTTCCGAATGGCTTTCTGCCATGTTCGGACATCTGGAGGGATTTCTGCGCAATTTACTGGCAGCCATTCACATCCCACGGATTGTCCAAGGGCTGCTGATCGACGGCGTTTACCGAGTGCTGACCTGGATCATCTCGGTCATGCTGCCGCCGATGGCGATATTCTTCCCGCTCTTTACGTTGCTGGAGGATGCGGGCTATCTGCCGCGTGTGGCGTTCAATCTGGACAGCTGCCTTCACCGCTGCGGAGCCTGCGGCAAGCAGGCGCTGACCTCCTGCATGGGCTTCGGCTGCAACGCCGTCGGAGTCACCGGGTGCAGGATCATTGATTCGCCCCGGGAACGTTTGCTGGCGATAGTGACAAACAGCTTTATTCCCTGCAACGGTCGGTTTCCCATGCTGACGGCGCTGATTTCCATGTTTCTTTTAGGCAGCGTCGCGGCGCCCTTTGACTCGATGCTCGGCGCGGCATTATTGACGGGATTGATCTGCCTCGGGCTGCTGGCTTCCTTCGGGGTGTCAAAGCTGCTTTCAATGACGCTGCTCAGGGGCGTGCCATCCTCCTTCACGCTGGAGCTGCCGCCTTATCGGAAACCGAGAGTATTAAGCGTGCTTTTTCGCTCGGTATTTGACAGGACCCTTTTTGTGCTGGGACGTGCGGCAGCAGTTGCCGCGCCTGCGGGGGCTGTGATATGGATAATGGCAAATATTCCTATGGGCAGCGGTACGATTCTATCGGCTGTGTGCCATGCGCTTGACCCGGTGGGCAGGTTTTTGGGAATGGACGGCGTGATCCTGACGGCGTTCCTGCTCGGAATGCCTGCCAACGAGATCGTCATTCCTCTGATGATCATGGCGTACATGGCACAGGGCAGCCTGACGGACTTAAATGACATTTCGGCAATTCGCGATCTTTTTGTGAGCAATGGCTGGACCGCTTCAACTGCCGTTTGCACAATGCTGTTTTCACTCATGCACTGGCCGTGCAGCACTACCTGCATTACCATATACAAAGAGACAAAAAGTCTGAAATGGACTATTCTCTCAATAGTCATACCAACTGCGGCAGGAGCAATCGTCTGTGCGGGCGCCGCAGCGTTGATGAGGTTTTTTTGAAGGATACAGGATATGCAGATAATTGGAGTTGAAACCCCATTTTTTAAATTTTTCTCTCTTTCCCCTTGACCTTATTGAAAAATTGTTGTAGAATATATCGGTACATCTGTTAAAAGTAAAAATGCGTTGACGGGAAACACGCGATTCGTTTCACCGACTACAGAGAGAAGCCGCCTGCTGCAAGGCTTTGTCGGATACCGTATCGTCCCATTCCCGGAGCATCGGAGAGGAATGTCAGCCCGACTGCGGCAGACAGCAATTTCCGGCGTGCGCCCTGCGTTAAAGGGCTTTCGAGAGCATCACGGATTCATGCAGTGACATAATCCTGATGAATTCGGGTGGTAACACGGATTTGAGCTAAAACAGGCAGAAATTCGCCCCGAGCCGCTTTGATTGATTAAAAAGATCAAGGCGATTCGGGGTGTTTTATTTTTTAATTTATTTTGCAGGAGGATTTGTAAAAAAATGAAACTTGACAAGCTGGTTGGCGACAGATTCAAAGAAAGACCTGCCGAGTGTTCCATTGACAGCCATGCGCTGATGGTTCGCGGCGGCTACATGAAATTCATGGCGAGCGGCATCTATTCCCAGTACATGCCCTTAAAGCGGATACTCCGCAAGATCGAGAACATTATCCGCGAGGAAATGGACGCAATCGACGGACAGGAGGTTCTCTTCCCCGTGGTAATGCCCGGCAGTCTGTGGGAGGAATCGGGGCGCTACAATTCCATCGCAAGCGAGCTGCTCCGCTTCAAGGACCGCAACGGCACACCTATGGTGCTCGGCATGACACACGAAGAAGCAGCCGTTCATCTGGTGCGCGATTATGCCACCACCTACACCAAATATCCCTTTATGATTTACCAGATTCAGACCAAGTTCCGCGACGAGGCAAGACCGCGCGCCGGCATGATCCGTGTGCGTGAATTCACCATGAAGGACGCCTACTCCTTCCACACCTCGCAGGAGGATCTGGAGCAGTACTACGACCGCTGCCACAAGGCCTATGAGCGCATTTTTGCCCGCGCGGGCATTCCCGAGACCATCTCGGTCAAATCCGACTCCGGCATGATGGGCGGCAACGTATCGCATGAATTCATGCTGCTTACCCCTGTGGGCGAGGATTCCATCGTGCTCTGCCGTGACTGCGGCTACAGCGCCAACATGGAGGCAGCCGACTGCATTACCGAGAACACGCCCGACGCGGAGATGAAAGAGCTGGAGCTGGTTCACACCCCCGGCGCTCACACCATCGAAGACCTCTGCGACTTCCTCAAGACTACTCCCGAAAAGACCTGCAAGGCGGTAGTTTACCAGCACAACAAGGACGACAGCTACATTGTCATCTTCCTGCGCGGCGACCTCGACGTGAACGAGACAAAGGTCACCAACTTCCTCGGCTGCGACATTCACCCCGCCGTCATCACAGAGGAATGCGGCATTGTCGCCGGCTTCATCGGTCCCAAGGGTCTGCCCGAAAACGTCACCGTGCTGTACGACAATTCACTGATCAACCTCACCAACTTCCCCTGCGGCGGCAATAAGGTGGATTACCACTACATCAACTTCAACATGGAGCGCGACTTCGGCAAAGTGGAATATCACGATTTTGCAAAGGCTTATGTAGGCGGAATATGCCCGATTTGCGGAAAGCATACGCTCGATGTGTCCAGAGGCATCGAGGTGGGCAATATCTTCCAGCTCGGCACCAAGTACACTGAGTCAATGAACATGCAGTATGTCGACAGCGAAGGCGAAATGCACTACCCGATCATGGGCTGCTACGGCATCGGCGTGGGACGTCTTGCTGCCTCGGTCTGTGAAGCCCATCACGACGATTACGGCCCGATCTGGCCCATGTCCATCGCGCCGTGGCAGGTGAATCTCTGCTGCGTTCGCTCCGATGATGAGCAGTGCAAGGCTTTCGCCGACGCACTGTATGACGAATTGCAGAAGCGCGGCGTGGAGGTCATTTATGACGACCGCAACGTGCGTCCCGGCGTGATGTTCTCCGACAGCGATCTGCTCGGAATTCCTGTCCGCGCCGTCGTCAGCCCGCGCAATATGAAGGACAATGCCGTCGAAATCTCCACACGCGACAAGTCGGTGCAGAAGAAGGTTTCCACCGAGACCGCGGCCGATGAGATTCAGGCGCTCGTGGATGAACTTCTCGCAAAGTGCCAATAATGCCGCTTCCATTCTCTGAAAAAAAAACGCCCTGCCGTGTCAATGCAAGCGATACGGCAGGGCGTTTTGCTGTCTGATTGATTGAAAATAATTACTGCTTCAGCTGTTCGGCGAACTCGGCAAGTTTCTTTTCGTTGTCAGCCGAGAGGGAATTGCCCCTGTCGGCAAGCGAAACCGTCGTGTCGATCTTCGGCAGCATCGTTTGGAGATCGGCAATACATTTGGTGTTGTCGCCGCTGCCGCTGAGGGTGAAGACGGCCGTCACTTTATCGGTGAGATTGTGCTGCTTGGCGTACTTCTTGGCGAAGGTGCGCACGAACGAAGCGCATTTGGCATTCCAGACGGGAGTGCCGAGAATGATTCTGTCATACTCACTGAGATCAGCGGAAAATTCCTTCAATGCAGGGCAAAGTCCGAATGCGACCTGTCCTCCGCCCTGCATAATCGTACGGAAGGTAGGCTTTCCCGCCGACCTGATCGGCTTCACCGGCTGAATTTCGCATAGATCAGCCTCAATCAGACCGGCAAGCGTTTCGGCGACCTGCTTCGTATTGCCGTCGAGTGAATAATAAACGATGATGGTTTTCATACGATTGTATCCTCCAATTTTTCAAATATTACAGCCATTGGATGAAAGCTGTTTTATCGTTTTGGTTGTACCCCGCCTGTTCGTAAAACCGCAGTGTGCTTTCCTCCTTTGAGCCGGTCAGCAGCATCATTTTGTAGCAATTCTCACGCCTTGCGATTTCTTTTGCGTAATTCAAACAGGCAGTGGCAAATCCTCTGCCCCGGAAATCTTTGTCGGCAATCACATTTTCGATAAAGGCATAAGGTCTTTGCCCCCGTGTGAGATTCGGAATAATGACGCAGACACAGGAGGACACCAGCCGTCCGTTCTCGTCCGCTACAATGATATGATGATTCCTGTCATTCAGTATCGTGTTCCAGATTGCCGTTACACGTCCGTCTTTTTCGGGAAAAGGATTGTCATGCAGCTGCATATAGAGTTTCATCAATCCATCGAAATCGCTGTCCACCGCTTCTCTGATCATCGCTTCATCACACCTTTTGCCGCAAAAATCCCTTCCTCCACTATTGTACATCGCAAACGGTAAAAAGTCAAACGAAAAACAAAAAGCCACGTTCGCGGGTATCTTTACACCTTTGAACGTGGCTTGAAATCAAAATGACTTGGATCAATTACTTCTTAAGAGCGACAGCCTTCTTGGCAGTTTCAACAATATTAGCTGCACTCAGACCGAAGATGTCAAGCAGCTCCACGGCGGGACCGCTCTTGCCGAATTTGTCGTTGACGCCTACGCGAAGCACCGGAACGGGATTCTCTTCGCAGACGACCTCGCAGACCGCGCTGCCCAGACCGCCGATAATGCTGTGTTCCTCGGCGGTGACAATGGCGCCTGTCTTTGCCGCGCTGTCGAGCACAAGCTCCCTGTCAATCGGCTTGACGGTAGCCATATTGACAATGCGGGCGCTAATGCCCTCGGCGGCAAGCTGCTTGCCCGCCTCGATGGCTTTTTCAACCATCAGGCCGTTGGCAATGATCGTCACGTCGGTGCCTTCGCTGAGCACAACGCCCTTGCCGATCTCGAATTTATAATCGCTGCCGAACACGACCGGCACAGCCAGTCTGCCGAAGCGCAGATAGCAGGGGCCGTACATCTCGGCAACCGCTCTGGTGGCAAGTCTGGCCTCGGTGTCGTCAGCCGGAACGATGACGGTCATGTTGGGAATGGTGCGCATGAGGGAAATATCCTCGCAGCACTGATGGCTTGCGCCGTCCTCACCGACAGAAATGCCGCCGTGCGTCGCGCCGATCTTGACATTCAGCTTGGGATAGGCGATGGAATTGCGGATCTGCTCAAAGGCACGTCCCGAAGCGAACATCGCAAAGGAGCTGGCAAACACGATGTTGCCACACGCAGCCATACCGGCGGCAATGCTCATCATGTTCTGCTCGGCTATGCCGCAGTCAAAGAATTTTTCGGGGTGAGCCTTCTTGACCTTTGAAGTCTTGGTAGCGCCCGCAAGGTCTGCGTCGAACACATACAGGTTCGGAATTTCGCCTGCCAGCTCGACCAGTGTATCGGAATAACCCTCGCGGGTTGCAATCTTTTTAACGTCTGCCATAATTATTTCCCTCCCGATTATTCAGCCTGCGCGGAAAGCGCTTCATACTGAGCCTTCAGCTCGTTCATGGCGTTCTCGTACTGCTCCGCGTTGGGTGCGACGCCGTGCCAGCCGACCTGATTTTCCATGAAGGAAACGCCCTTGCCCTTGACGGTGTGCATGATGACCGCGGTGGGCTTGTCCTTGACGCTCTTTGCCTGTGCTATCGCGTCCTCGATCTGATCGAAGTCGTGACCGTCGATTTCCACGGTGTTCCAGCCGAAAGCCGCAAACTTTTCGGGAATCGGATAGGGGGAATTGACCTCGTCCATTGTGCCGTCTATCTGGAGGTTGTTGTTGTCAATGAATATCGTGAGGTTGTCGAGCTTCTTGTGGGCGGCAAACATGGCAGCCTCCCAGACCTGTCCCTCCTGAATCTCGCCGTCGCCCAGCACGGAATATACTCTGTAATCCTTGCCGGCTACCTTGCCCGCGAGAGCCATGCCAACGGCGCAGGAAACGCCCTGACCGAGCGAGCCTGTGGACATGTCCACGCCGGGAACGCCCTTCATGTCGGGGTGACCCTGGAGGAAGCTCGAAGGCTTGCGGAGGTTTTTGATCTCATCTTCCGGGAAAAAGCCCTTTACTGCCAGCGCACCGTAAAGCGCGGGAGCGGCATGTCCCTTAGACAGCACGAAGCGGTCTCTGTCCTCCCACTGGGGGTTGGAAGGATCGACCCTCATCTCTTTGAAGTAAAGGTATGTAATTACGTCAGCCGCAGAGAGAGAGCCGCCCGGGTGACCGCTCTTGGCGTTGAACGTACCCTCAATAATATGCTGTCTCACCCTACAGGCTTTCAAGGAAAGCTGCTTTTTCTCGCTGAAATCCATTTGTGTGCCTCCTAAATTTTTATGTATAACCCAACAGCGTCATTTGACAACAACGCTGTAAATTAGCAAGTCCAATGTATATAATCACTCATTTCAAGCGATTTGTCAAGCACATTCGGCATGATTTAAGCCGCCGGAGATGAAAATCTACAACGGCGGCAAATTTTATTGAACACTTTGATTTAATTTATGCAAAACATCATTGAAATAATCGGGCAATTCACTTGTGAGATAAATGCTTCTGCCGTCTCTCGGGTGAATAAATCCTATCTCGCGCGCGTGAAGGCATTGTCCCTCACAGCAGGCGAATTGCTGCCTTGCGCCGCCGTAAACAGGGTCGCAGACGACGGGATGTCCTATATAAGCCATATGCACCCTGATCTGATGGGTTCTGCCGGTTTCCAGCGTCAGCCTCACATGGGTGTACGTTCCCATGGAACCGCTGTATCTGCCCAGCACGTCGTAATGGGTGACGGCTTCGCGGCTGTTCTTGTCGGTGACTGCCATCTTCTTGCGGTCGGTGGGGTGTCTGCCTATGGGGGCATTCACCGTGCCGCTGTCCTCCCGCAGATTGCCCACGACCACGGCTTCATAACGCCTTGTAAAGCTGTGCTCCTTGATCTGCTCGGTGAGCGATTTGTGGGCAAAGTCGTTCTTGGCGACGATCAGCAGTCCGCTGGTCATCATGTCGATGCGGTGGACGATGCCGGGACGCTCCACGCCGTTGATGCCCGAGAGAGAATCGCCGCAGTGATACAGCAGCGCGTTCACCAGCGTGCCGCTGTAATGCCCTGCTGCCGGGTGAACCACCATTCCTTTGGGCTTGTTGACCACCAGAAGGTCGTCGTCCTCATAGGGGATTTCGAGCGGAATGTTCTCCGGCTCGATGTCCGGCTTGACATTTTCGGGCATTTCCACCGTGATTTCATCGCCGGCGGAGACCTTGGTCTTTTTGTCGGCAGGCTGACCGTTGACAGTGACAAGTCCCTGCTCGATCAGCTTTTGAAGGTAGGAACGCGAAGCCTCGGGTATCAATACGGCGAGTGTTTTATCCAAACGCCCGCCGTCATTTTCCGTTATTGTTTTTATCATTTCCGCCATAGCTTACTTTTCGTTCTGACTGCCGGAAGGCTCTGATTCCGATGCCGCGTCAGCCGCGCCGTCTGCTTCACCGTCCGCAGCGGAAGCGGGCTTTAAGCCGAACTTCTTTTCGTCAAGGAAGAAAAGCACGTAGATCGCCATTATCACGGCTCCCACGGTAACGCAGCAGTCGGCAAAATTGAACACCGCGAAGTCGAAAAGAGGACTCACATCAATGAAATCCACCACATAGCCCATCGCAAGGCGGTCGATCATGTTGCCGATGCCGCCGGCGACAATCAGCACGGCGGAAATTCTGCCCGTAATGTGCTCGATGTATCCCCTGACCCACAGCCAGCAGATGCCGATAATGATTGCGGTGGTCATCACGAGGAAGATCCAGCGCTGATTGGAGAGCATTCCAAAGGCAGCGCCTTTGTTCTGCACATAGGTGAAGTCGAGCAGACCGCCGATGATGTGCTTTGACTCGCCGAGCCTGAAATGGGACGAAATGAGAATCTTGGTGATCTGGTCAGCAGCCACCAGCAATGCGACGGCTGCCAACGCGATTAATGTTGTTATCATCAGATCAAATCCTTATCCGAGAGATTTGACTACCTCTGCGCAGCGGCGGCAGAGTGTGGGATGTTCATTGTCGGAGCCGACGTCGTCGGTGTGCTTCCAGCAGCGCTCGCACTTCGCGCCCTCAGCCACCTCGACCGAAACGCCGAGACCCTCGACGTCGCAGGGATTGTCGTTGCAGGGCTGTGTGGAGATCTTGACGCCGGAGACGATGAACACGTCCTCCAGGCTGTCCTTGACCGACTTGACGAAGTCCTTGAGACCGCCGGTGCAATGCAGTGTGACCACCGCCTCGAGCGACTTGCCGATGAGCTTATCCTTGCGGGCGACCTCAAGCGCACGCTGCACGTCGTCGCGGATAGCGTGGATTCTGTCCCATGTCATTTCAAAGTCAGCGCCGCAATCCACGCCTGTGACCTCGCAGGGCATGTCGTTGTAAAGCACGGACTCCTTGACGTCGGTGCAGGTGTGCGGCATGAACTGCCAGATTTCCTCGGCGGTATAGGCGAGGATAGGTGTGAGCAGACGGGTCATTGCATCGAGAATCATATACATGACGGTCTGTGCGGCACGGCGGGACATGCCGTATTTGAAGTCGCAGTAGAGTCTGTCCTTGATAACGTCGAGGTAGAAGTTGGACATATCCACCACGCAGAACTTGATGATAGCGTGATAAACCTGATGGAATTCGTACTTGTCATAAGCCTCGCGGCATGTGCGGTTGAGCTCGTTGAGCTTCATAACCGCCCAGCGGTCGATCGGACGAAGCTCCCACATCTGCGTCATGTCGCAGTCGGGATTGAAGTCGTAAAGGTTGCTGAGCATGAATCGGGCAGTGTTGCGGATCTTTCTGTAGGATTCGCTGAGCTGCTTGAGGATATCGGGGGAAATTCTGATGTCCACCTGATAGTCGGAGGAAGCGACCCACAGACGCAGGATATCCGCGCCGTATTTATCGACCACCTCGCGCGGCAGAATGCCGTTGCCAAGCGACTTGGACATCTTTTCGCCCTTGCCGTCAACCACCCAGCCGTGGGTGAGAATTGCCTTGTAGGGGGCAACGCCTCTCCATGCGACGGAGGTGAGCAGTGAGGACTGGAACCAGCCTCTGTACTGATCGGCGCCCTCCAAATAGAGGTCTGCCGGCCATTTGAGTTCGGGACGCACGTCGCAGACAGCAGCGTGTGTGACGCCGCTGTCGAACCAGACGTCCATGATATCCTTTTCCTTGTCGAATTCCCTGCTGCCGCAGAATTCGCAGACGGTGCCCTCGGGAATGAGATCCTTTGCCTCGCGTGCGTACCACACGTCGGAGCCGAACTCGCCGAACAGCTTGGCGACAGCTAAGATGGTGTCCTTGTTGATGTGCGGTTTGCCGCAGGACTTGCAGTAGAAAATCGGAATCGGCACGCCCCAGCGTCTCTGACGGCTGATGCACCAGTCGCTTCTGTCTCGCACCATCTGGGTAATTCTTTCCTTGCCCCATGCGGTGACCCAGTTGACGTCGTTGATAGCTTCGATCGCCTTATCCTTGAAGCTCTCGACCGAGCAGAACCACTGTTCGGTGGCGCGGAAGAGCACAGGGTTCTTGCAGCGCCAGCAGTGGGGATATTTATGCTTGATCTTCTGGGAGGCAAAGAGGCTGCCGGTTTTGTCCATGTGAATGGCAATTGCCTTATTCGCGTCATCGGTGGAGAGACCCGCGAACTGTCCCGCCTCCTCGGTGAGCATGCCGTTGGCGTCAACCGAAACGACAATGCCGATTTCGGGGTAGTTGTTGCATACATTAAAGTCGTCGATACCGAAGCCGGGAGCGGTGTGAACGCAGCCTGTACCGGACTCCAGCGTGACGTGATCGCCCACGATGATGAGAGAGGTTCTGTCAAGGAAGGGATGCTGCGCCTTCATGTATTCCATTTCGCTGCCAAGCATTTCACCGACGATCTCGTATTCCTCGATGCCGGCGAGCTTGAGAGCTTCCTCATACAGACCGTCCGCCATGATGTAGACTTCATTGCCTGCCTTGATGAATTTGTACATGTATCTCGGACCAAGGCAGATCGCCAGGTTGCCGGGGAGCGTCCATGTGGTGGTCGTCCAGATGACAAAGTAGGTGTTGTCCTTGTCGATGCCGAGCGCGGCGAACTTGCCGAGGTCGTCGGCAACCTTGAATTTGACGAAAACAGAGACACAGGGGTCCTCGGAGTATTCAATTTCGGCTTCCGCCAGAGCGGTCTGGCAGTCGGGGCACCAGTAAACCGGCTTGAGCCCCTTATAAATCTGACCGTTGCAAGCCATTTCGGCGAATATCTCGATCTGCTTTTCCTCAAATTTCGGCAGAAGGGTGATGTAAGGATCAGCCCACTCGCCGACGTTGCCGAGTCGCTTGAACTGATTGCGCTGATCGTCGATGTAGCCGTTTACGAATTCGCGGCACATGGCTCTCAGCTCGAGATCGCTCATCTTGGATGCCTTCTCGAATCCGGCAGCCTTGCGCGCCTTCAGCTCGGTGGGAAGTCCGTGCGTGTCCCAGCCGGGTACAAAGGGAGCGTCGAAGCCGGACATGTTCTTGTATCTTACGATAATATCCTTGAGCACCTTATTGAGGGCGGTGCCGAGGTGAATGTCGCCGTTTGCGTAGGGAGGGCCGTCGTGAAGCACGAATTTCGGCTTGCCGACGTTGCGTCTGAGCATGTTGTGATAGATGTCCTTCTTTTCCCACTCAGCAAGCATATCCGGCTCACGCTTGGGAAGATTGCCTCGCATGGGGAATTCGGTTTCGGGGAGATTGAGCGTGCTGTTGTAATCCTGGCTCATTGGTAATCTTTCCTTCTTTCAAAAATAATAGCAAAATCTATGTCAATTCACGCAGAATCAGTTGAACCGTCTGCGGAAGCTCCTGTCGTCGTCCTGCGACCGGAAGTCGTCGCCGCCCATCAGGGAATCGGGGTCGCCGTATTTGCCGCCGCCGAAGCCGTCCATGTCGCTGCCCGTAATGGGAGTGCGGTCAAAGCCGCCCATATCGGACTGACCGTCGCCAAAGGACTGGTCGCGGGAATTGTTGTCAAACGCCGAGAATTTTTTCTGTTCGCGCATGGGAGGGGGCAGCGTGGTAGTCTGCATGGGAGGCATGCTGTCGTCAATATTGACGGTGAAGCCGCCTCTGGACTGATTCATTCGCTCACGCGGCATGACCGGCTCCTGCTGACCGCCGCCGAAGCTGTCGTCGCCCTGCATGTCAGGCTGGAACGAGTTCATATCGTCACGCGTATCGCGCTGCTCTCTGCCAAATCGCGTGTCGTCCTCCTGCGTGGCAAAATCGTTTCTGCGGTCATACTGATCGCCGCGCCGGTCGGAGTAGGAATAATCGTCCTGCGGATAATCCCTGCGAGAAGCCTGGAAAGCGGACGCGTCGCGGTCGAGCATAGGCACGGAGGAAACGGCGTCGCGGGTATCCTGACGCATGATATCCTCGTTGGGAATGCTGTTGATGAGGGTGAGATGCTCCTTGTAGGCTTTGAGCAGTCTCGCCTTAAAATCCGCGATGTCGCGCTGCATTTTTTCTATCACATCGCGTTCGCGGTGAATTTCTATCTGTGCGTTGGAAACGATCTTTTCCGCCTTGATGGTCGCGTCCTTCAGAATGATCTCCGCCTTGTGCTTTGCGTCGCGAAGAGAAGCGTCGCCCACCTTCTGGGCGTTCATCAGTGCGTTGCGGATGGAATCCTCCTCGCGCTGGTATTCCTCCAGCTTGGTAGTAAGGCTTTCCAGACGCTTGAGCAGCTCGGCATTCTCCTTGAGAAGCGAATCGTACGAAAGCTGCACCTCGTCGATGAAGGCTTCCACGTCCTCGGCGCGATAGCCTCCGAAATTGGACTTTCTGAAGTTGACGTTTCTTATTTCGTTAAGGGTAAGCAATGTGCCGTCCTCCTTATAAATACACTTATATACTTAGACATATTTTCGGGCAGACAGTATCAGTCTTCCCTTACGAGTAACATTTCCTAAATCGTCAATAATAAATTTACCTGTCCCGCGAACCGTGAGTCTGTCGCCCTCGCTGACGTTCTGCGAGACCTTTTTGCATACCACCGAATTGATCATGACTTCTCCCGCCGTGATCAGCTCCTCCGCCCTGCCGCGTCCCACTCCGGCAAGTGCCGCGGTCACACAGTCCAGCCGCGCCGAGGCTACGGTGAGGGATATCTCCTTAAAGCCGTGGGCTGCCGGCAGCGGTTCGGCATATCCCTGCGAAAGCCGAACGCCCACACCGCCTATTTTGGTCACGTCGGCAAGCAGGGCGCGTGTCACGGTATTCCTGCAAAAGAACACGCACCTTCCGCTTTCGATCAGAATATCGCCCACGCAGCCGCGCTCAATGCCCTGCGCCATCAGCGTGCCCAGCACGGAGCGATGCTCCACGCTGTCGGCAGTCCGGAATGCCGCGGTAATCCCGTCCATTGGGAACAGCTCGCCGTCCGGCTCGTCGTATGGCGGAAAAACGCCCAGCATGCGGCGTTCGGCGTCTTCAAAGCCGCCCCAGAGCAGATAATTTGCGTGCAGCCGCTTCATCAACGACTCAGCCGCGGTCTGTTCGACTTCGGTGAGAAAATCGGTAAAAACCGGACGGTTGCGGCGCTGGCAAAGCGCAGTCGCGTCCTCCAGCATGGCGGTGAAAAACCTGCTGTCGGTGATAGCTTTATCTCCGCCGGCGTCATTGGAATGATTGCCTTTCAATTTTCACTTGCCCGCTTAATATATCAACCGAAAAACGCGTCGTTGTTCTCGGTATCGGAGAGGAAGCCCTGTTTGTTGACTCCCACGTCGCCGGGCGTAACCATCCATGTTGTCTTGGTGACCTTGATGAGCTCGCCGCCGCAGGCGTATGTAACGCCGCCGAGAAAGTCGAGTATTCTCGAAGCAAGCTCGCGGTTGATGACCTCAAGGTTGATGGTGACCGAGTGACCCTTGAGCAGGCAGTCGGCGATTTCATAAGCTTCCTCGCGTGTTTCGGGCGTGCGGATGTCGATGATCGACTTTGGCTCGCCGTTGTTATAGAGCGTGCGGGTATTTGCCACATCGGACTTGGATGCGGAAGCGTAGGTCTGTCTTCTTGCGGTTGCGGCTGCTGTACGGGGCGCCGGGTCGGCTGCGGGAACCGCTTCCTCTTCCTCATCGTCCTGCTCTCCCTCGTAGTCCTCGTAATCCTCAAACTCCTCGGTATCCACGTCGTCGTCTACTTCATAGTCTCTCTTTTTTCTGTTAATCCATGCCATTTTTAAAATTCCTCCAATAATTTATTTACTGTAATTCCTTCTGCCAAAAAGTGCCGTGCCGACCCTTACCATTGTGGAGCCGTGCTTTATCGCCTCGGCATAGTCAGCCGACATTCCCATGGACAGATGTTTCATTGTATAACTATTATTATGTGTGTTTTTTGAGCCAATGTCAATAAATAGTTTGTATATTTCATCAAAATACTTGATAGTTTGTGCAATTTCGCAATCTGCGGGCGGAATTGCCATCAATCCTTGTACATTTATACCATCGAATTCGCTTATCTGACATATCAATTCATAAGCGGCATCGGGTGCAATACCGGATTTGCTCTCTTCATTGCCGATATTTACCTCAACCAGCACGTCTGTATTCCGTCCAAGCTCGCTGCTTCTTGCCGCTATTGCCTGCGCCACACGGACCGAATCCACCGACTGAATCATCTCGACCCTGCCGACCACCTGCCTGACCTTGTTGGTCTGCAAATGTCCGATAAGGTGAATATGCTTTCCCTCGCGGCTGAGACTGTCGTATTTGGAATTAAGCTCCTGCACGCGGTTCTCGCCCATGTAGTCAACGCCAAGCGAAAGCGCGTGATTGATGATCTCCACGGGGACGGTCTTTGTGACCGCCATGAGAATTACGTCCTCAGGGCTGCGTCCCGACTGCAAAGCGGCTTCCTCCATTTGGAAGCGTATAGCCTTGAGATTTTCCTCCACGTCGTGAAATCTCGACAGCATTTCAGGACTAATTGACGATTTTTCCATTGTACAACCCCCTTTCCGCAATCACCACAGTGTCTCCCAGTGAAAGGAACTGATCGCCTTTTATGGGTGTGCAGATGACCAGCTTGTCGGTACCGTAGATGATGTTTACCTCTTTTTCCCTGATCTGCCCTGCCACCAGCACGTAAACGCTGGGATAGGTGGTCTGGGTCACATACACCAGATGCCCCCTTGGAAAATCCTCCTCAGGGTGGGGATTTCTGTGCGTTTGATACTTTACGCCTGCGTGAAGGGCACTTTTCTGAATGGCAAAGCCCTCATAGCTGCACTTCACGATTTTGACCGGCTGACTGCGCACGGTACAAAGCTCAGACGCAAGCGAGCTGCACCTGAACAGCGCCAGAAATGTATCCTGCCCGTCAACCTTATTGACGCTCTGGAGCACCGCTTTTATGCTTTCGGTTTTGGAATAGGGCAGGTAAAGCGTGTATATGCTGTCTTTGATGAGGAAATCGGAATCCTTCGCCGGCACAGGACACGCCAGGTACCACGTAAAGCTCCCCACCAGCTTGCCGATCGTTTTTTCGGAGGGCTTGACTTCTTTATTCATGATTTCATTGAGCTTATCCACCGTGAGATCGGCGACCATCGAGGTATTGAGCAGGGTCTCATATCCGTCGCAGCTGTCGGTAAAATAGCCCGAATCGGGAGCTGTAACTGTCTTAGGCTCCTTGGAATACTTCTGCTGAAGCTCCTCCTTCTCTTTTTCGAGCTGCTCAATGCGGGAATTGTAATCCTCGACCTGACGCATGGCTACCAGGCGCTTGTTGAGAAGGTAGCTTATCTCGTCTTTAAGAGCCGCCGCGGACGACATATCCTTCCTGCGGGCGGCGTCGTTGAGATCAACCATTTTGAGATCGAGCTGTTTGCCTATCAGCTCCACCGTATTCACGCTGTCCTCGGAGGCTGTGACCATGCTGCGAAGCTCCCCCGTCTCTCTGTTTATCTCGGAGACACGCTCGTATGCCTCCGCCTCGGAGGTCGAGCTGAAAATATTGACGATCGCTTCGCCCTTGGAGACCTTGTCGCCGTTATTGATCACCTTGACCGAGGTTTTGCTGAGGCTGCCCTCAATCAGATATTCGTCGCGTATGGCGATCCCTTCGACGTCAATAGTCTCGAGATAGGGCGATATCGTGACCTTCTCGGTCGAGTAATCCACATACAGGCTCATGAAAACCTGGTATACCAGCAGTCCCGCCACGATTGCCGAAATAATCGAAGCCGTCAGCCTGACGCTGAATTTTGGAAGGTATTTTGCCGTCACATCCTTGATAGGATTGCCGGGAGGCGCCGAATCAAAATCCGCTCCGCGACCTTTTCTGCGGCGGCTCCCCCGCCTGTCGCTTCGCCCGTAATCCGAACGGGAGATCCCCGAACTGCCTTTTTTGCCGAGTAAAGCGCCGCTGAAGCTGTTTAAGTAATCGGCATAATCCTCGGGCGTAACCGCGGACGCTCTCCGGCTGCGCAAAAAGCTGTATTCCAGCCTGTCGCCCACCATGGATTTCTGATATTCCGAACCGCCGGAAGTGACCGTTTGGCTACTGCGTGGAGCAGCTCTGCGCGAAACGCCGTTCCTTGCGTTAAACGGCTGTGCGTCACCGGAGCTGCCGCGCCTGTTCTTCTCCATTGTACGTATCCCCTTTCTATCAATATCTTCACAGGTCGAGACGCGACCTTATTTCATTCTCTGCACACGCCGCAAGCGCCTCAAAGGAATCGCATTCATCGGCGTATATCCATATTATTTTATCATTTCGACGGAACCATGTCAACTGTCGTTTTGCAAATCTTCGGGTTTCCATCTTTAATTTTTCCACCGACTGCTCCAGAGACTCCTCACCGCGAAGGTAGGGGAGCAGCTCCTTGCAGCCTATCGCCTGAATGACGGTTTTGCCGGCGCTTTCCGAGTAGAAATGTCTCACCTCGTCGAGCAGTCCGTCACGGAGCATCAGGTCCACGCGCAGGTTGATTCTGTCGTAGAGCTTCTGCCTGTCGCGGTAGCCTATGCCGACAATGCAGCTGCGGTAGCGGTCGGGACAGCTTCTGGAACGGCGGTTGAATTCCGACAGGGTGACGCCGCTCAGCTCGAATACCTCCAAGCCGCGGACAATACGCTTTTTGTCGGCGGGACTGAGCCTATCGGCTGTCTCGGGGTCAATGCCGCGCAATCTCTCCAGAAGCGCCTGACCGCCGCCCTCTTCAAATTCGGAATTCAGCCTTTCCCTAAGGGCTGCGTCCTGCGGAATATCGGCAAAGATAATATTGCTCAGCAGCGAATCGACATACAGACCCGTTCCGCCGCACACAATCGGCAGCTTGTGCCTCGAGGATATATCCTCAATTGCCCTGTGTCCCAGCTGACAGTACTGCGCCACCGAAAACTCCTCGTCCAGCGGCACAAAGTCAATCAGATGGTGGCGTATGCCGCTCATTTCCTCCTCGGTCGGCTTTGCCGTTGCGATGGAAAGTCCCTTGTAAATCTGCATGGAGTCGGCGGAAATCACCTCGCCGTCCAGCCGCTTGGCAAGCTCCACGGACAGGGAGGTCTTGCCCGAAGCGGTGGCGCCGACCACGGCGGCGACCTTTAATCTGTCGTTCATTGCTGTATTCTCCCGAAGTATTTTTCTATTTCGCGCTGTTTGAGAGAAACGAATATCGGACGCCCGTGCGGGCAGTAACGCACGTCGGGATTGCCTATCAGCGTCAGCACCAGTTCGGCAAGCTCGCCGGGAAGATTTTTGTCGCCGCCCTTTACCGCGCTTTTGCAGGCGATGGTGTGATAAATCCAGTCAATGCGTTCCGTGGTGACGGAAGTCTGACCGCTGCGCAGCTGTCCGGCGATTTCAAGGAAGGCGCCTTCCGCGTCGTCTCCCGAAAGAATGGTGGGCACGCTTCTCAGCAGGACGGTACCCATACCGAAGTCCTCCACCTCAAAGCCGGCTTTTGCAAGCAGGTCAAGGCTGCCGGTCACAGCGTCGTACTGGTTCTTGTCAAGCGTGATGGGCAGCGGCGTGAGCAGCATCTGACTGTCGGGTTTTTCCCGCTGTCTGAGCAGACGTTCATAAATAAGGCGCTCGTGCGCCGCGTGCTTGTCAATCAGAATCAGCTCTCCGCCCGATTCTATGAGAATGTAGGTACTGAATATCTCCCCCACAATCCTGTACTCCGGCATGATGAAGCTGTCGGCTTTTTGCGTATTTTGCTCCGCCGCTTCAAAGGAAGGCTCCGTTGGCGGCGTTTCATAAGGCACAGCCTGGGAGGAAGGTTCGGATATCGGCACAGTATTTTCGGGCGGCAGTGTGCCGTGAATTTCGGGTTCAGCCGCGCGGACGACCTCTTCGCAGGTGGGAGGCACAGGCGGAACAAAGCCCGCTGACGGAATCGGCAGAACAGCCCCCGGGTCGTCAACCTTCGCGTGCACCGTGTTCCCTGAGGAATAGTCCGGCTCATGCCTGAATCCTTCCTTTGAAGGGACGGAAGCAGAGCGCTTTTCTATGTTTTCCTTGTTTTCCATGTTTGCCATGTTTTCTCTGTTCGCCATAGCCCGCGAACGCATCGACTGATTCAGGTCGATTTGCACGCCGCTGAATTCGTGCATATTGGGCGAGGTGCTGACCCTGCGCACGGGCGGAAGCTCCACGTCACGCGGCGTGTCGAATTCGGTGAGGGAGGATTTTACGGCGAAGTAGACTGCCTCATAAATCGGCTTTTCGTCGGTGAAACGAACTTCCAGCTTTGCGGGGTGAACATTCACGTCCACTGCCGAGCAGTCAAGGCTGATTCCCAGCACGCAGGCAGGGAATTTGCCTATCATCACAGCGCCCTTGCAGGCTTCCTCGAGCGCACGCTGCATGGTGTTGCTGCGCACATATCTGCCGTTTATAAAAAAAATCTGCATGGCGCGGTTGGGGCGGGAATTGACCGGCTTGGAGATAAAGCCCTCCACGCTGACGTTATTGTAGCTGTATTTGACGGGGATAAGACCCGAAGTGAATTCCCTGCCGTAAACCGCGTGAATAGCGGAGCGGAGCTTTCCGTCGCCGGGGGTGAGCAATGCCTCCCTGCCCTCGCGAATAAATCGGAAGGATATCTCGGGGTGGGAGAGCGCGACGCGGTCGATGACGGCGGCAATGGCGTTGCCCTCGGTCTTGTCGGTTTTGAGGAATTTTCTTCGCGCGGGGGTGTTGTAAAACATCTCGCGCACAATGATGGTGGTGCCGACAGCGCAGCCGATTTCCTCGTTTTCCTTCTCGTCGCTGCCCTCGATGACGTAATGCACGCCGACGTCGCTCTCGGCGGTACGGGTGATCAATTCCATCTTGGACACGGCGCAGACAGAGGCAAGCGCCTCGCCGCGAAAGCCCAGTGTCGCAATGCTGTCGAGGTCGGCGCCCACGCGGATTTTGCTGGTGGCGTGCCTGAGAAAAGCGGTGGGAACGTCCTCGGGGGAGATTCCCTCGCCGTTGTCGGTCACGCGGATATAAGAGGAGCCGCCATGCCTGATCTCGACGGTGATAACGGACGCTCCCGCGTCAATGCAGTTTTCCACAAGCTCCTTGACCACGGAGGAAGGGCGTTCCACCACTTCCCCGGCGGCGATAAGCTCGGCGGTGTGTTTATCTAACAATTTAACTTTTGACATTTTTTGTTTCCTTTCGGAAAAATGTGAAATGTGAAGTGTGAAATGTGAAGTGTGAAGTGTGAAGTGTGAAGTGAAGGAGCGCTGCGCGCTGGAATATAAACGCTCGCTTAGGGGCGATTAATCGCTGTTTGTACGGATTTTGAAAAGTCTTTCTGTATTTTCCTTTGTGTGTGCGATTAATTCCTGCTCGTCGATATTCATGTACTTTGCAAGCTCCCGCGCGACGTATTTCACATTCTGCGGAAGATTGGTTCGGGCAAGACCCGGCACGTTCCGCGGCGTGAGATAGGGCGCGTCAGTCTCGATCAGCACGCGGTCGGGCGGAAGAATTGCCACGGCTTTGCGCAGGTCGTCGGCTCTGCGGTCATCGCAGATCCAGCCGGTAATACCTATACAGAAGCCCATCGCAAGATAGGTTTCCAAAGTTGCCCTGTCGCCGGTGAAGCAATGCACCACCGAGCGCCTGCATACCTCCGGATACTTTTCAAATCTTGCCGCAAATTCCTTTGCAGCCTCTCTTTCATGCAGGAACATCGGCATATTCAGCTTTTCGGCTATATTAATGTGATGTTCCAGACAGCGTATCTGGTTCTCGCGGGTGGAATACATTCTGTCGAAATCCAGCCCGCATTCGCCCACCGCGACCAGTCTCGGGTTGGAGGAAAGCATCTGCTCGATGCGGATAAAATCTTCCTTCCGCGCGGAATCAGCATTGTGCGGGTGAATGCCCGCCGTGCCGTATGCGTCATGGCGCTGCACAAAGCGGTGCGTCGCTTCATTTGACTTCATATCCGAGCCGGTGATGATGCAGTAAACGCCCTCATTCATAGCGTCATTCAAAACCTTCTCCGGCTCGCGGAACTGCCTGCAAAACAGGTTCAGTCCTATATCGTAATATGTTGTATTTTTTATCATTATTCACTTCCGAACTATCTTCATTTCAGCGCGAAGCGCTCATTTATTATTCATTTTTCAATTTTCAGTTTTCAGTTAGCGAACGCATGTGAGCGCTTACTTCGCCAGCTCCGTCAGATCGCATAAGATTTGAAACGCCTGCATGGGCGTGAGGTTGTTCACGTCGAGATTTTTCAGACGGAAGATCGCCTCGGCTTCTCCGGGGGGAGTGAAGGAAATCGCGGTCTGCTCGACGGCTGCCTTTTTCTTGGTCGCTTCGGGCTTGCCGCTCTCCAGCTGCTTTAAAACCTGCCGCGCACGCTTGACAACGCTGTCGGGAATGCCGGCGAGCTTGGCGACCTCGATGCCGTAGCTCTGGTCGGCGCCGCCGCTCACAATCCGGCGCAGGAAGGTGATGTCCTCGCCGTGCTTCTTGACCGCGACAGAGTAATTCTTGACGCCTTTGAGAGAATTTTCCAGCTCGGTCAGCTCGTGATAATGGGTGGCAAAGAGCGCCTTCGCGCCGAGCTTCTTCTTGTCGGCAACATGCTCCAGCACGGCGCGGGCAATGCTCATGCCGTCAAAAGTGGAGGTGCCGCGCCCGATCTCGTCCAGCACAAGCAGGCTGTCGGCAGTGGCATTCTCGAGAATGTAGGCGACCTCGTTCATCTCCACCATGAAGGTGGACTGTCCCGAAGCGAGGTCGTCGGAGGCTCCCACGCGGGTGAATATGCTGTCCACCACGCCGATTTCCGCACTCGAAGCCGGAACAAAGCTGCCGCACTGCGCCATCAGGGTGATGATCGCCACCTGACGCATGTAGGTGGATTTTCCTGCCATATTGGGACCAGTGATAATGGCAACGCGATTGTCGCCCCCGTCCAGATAAACGTCGTTCGGGACAAACTGCTCGTCCGAAACGGCTTCCACCACAGGGTGCCGGCTGTCCTTCAGGACAATCTTTCCCGAGGTGTTGACCAGAGGGCGTGTGTAATTGCTGCGCACGGCGACCTCGGCAAAGGAGCACCACACATCAAGCCTTGCGATCGCGTCGGCTGTGCGCTGCACACGGCTCTGGCTGGCGGCGACCTTCCTGCGGATTTCCTCAAAAAGCTCGTATTCCAGCTTGACAATTCTGTCCCTTGCGCCGAGCACACGACCTTCCATTTCCTTGAGTTCCTCGGTGATGTAGCGCTCGCAGTTGGCAAGCGTCTGCTTGCGTATGTATTCCTTAGGCACTAAATCCTTTGAGGCGTTGGAGACCTCTATGTAATAGCCGAACACGCGGTTATAGCCCACCTTCAGGCGCTGAATTCCGGTTTTCTGACGCTCCTTTTCCTCGATGGAGGCGATGAAATCCTTGCCTCCGCTCATGTCGCCGTTGAGAATGTCGAGGTCCTTGCAGTAGCCCGGCTTGATCATGCCTCCCTCGCGGACGGTGAGAGGCGGCTCGTCCACAATGGCGTGTTCCACCAGCTCACGGATATCCTTGAGAGTGTCGATGGATTGGTAAATATCCTTCAGCTCTCCCGACTTCATGCCGCGAAGAAGCTCCCTGACAGTCGGCAGCGCTTCGGCTGCATAGGCAAGGGCGCGAATCTCGCGGGCGTTCGCCGAGCCGTAGACGATGCGGGTCATCAGGCGCTCGATATCGCTGATGCCGCGAAGCGCCTGTATAATATCGTCGCGGAGGATGGAGTCGCCGCAAAGCTCGTCCACGGCATTCTGCCGCGCCTGAATCGTGACGGGATTGACCAGAGGACGCTCGATGATTCCGCGAATCATGCGCTTGCCCATCGGGGTCTTTGTCTTGTCGAGCACCCACAGCAGGGAGCCTTTTTTCTCCTTGGTGCGCATGGTTTCGGTCAATTCCAGATTGCGTCGGGTGGAGACGTCGATATTCATAAAGATGTCGCCCACGTAATAATTGATGCGGTCAAAGCACTCGATTTTTACGGCGGATTCTTTTTTTCCTCCGGTTTCAGCCGCTTCGCCCGCCATCTGTGTGGAATAGATATAGTCGATCAGCGCGCCGAGAGCCATCACCGTAGCGGGATAGCTCAGCAGCCCCGAGCGCTCGATTTCCTTGGGGGCAAACTGAATATTGACGGTGGCAAGGGCGTTTTCGTAATCGAATTTCTCATCGTCCAGCAGCTCGACCGAAGCATTCAGACGGCTCTTGATAAAACTGTCCAGACCGCCCAGACTCAGCGCGGCGGAATGAATCAGTATCTCGTGCGGGTCGAATTTGCCCAGTTCGCCGCACAGCTTCTGGAAGGACGCCGCTCCGCTGAGCTGCGTGACATTCAGCTCGCCTGTGGAGACGTCCGCCACGCACAAGCCCGTTATTCCCTCACAGCAGCAGACCGAGGCGATGTAATTGTTGCGTCCCTCGTCCAGCATGGAATTTTCGATGATGGTACCGGCGGTGATGATCCTGACGATTCCTCTTTTGACAAGTCCCTTGGTTGTCGCCGGATCCTCCAGCTGTTCGCAGATCGCCACCTTGTAGCCCTTTTCCACCAGCCGCGCCGCGTAGGATTCGTAGGCATGAAAGGGGACGCCGCACATCGGGGCGCGTTCGTCCATGCCGCAGATTTTGCCGGTGAGCGTCAGGTCAAGCTCCTTGGACACTAATTTCGCGTCGTCAAAAAACAGCTCATAAAAATCTCCGAGCCGGAAGAACAGAAGCGCGTCGGGATTCTGCGCCTTTATTTCAAGATATTGCTTCATCATGGGCGACATTTCTCCCATATTTTACATGCACCCGCCTGTTTAAATTTTTTCAGTAAATTTTATTATATCATATTGATTGAAAAAATGCAAATGTGAGTTATTTGACAGAGGTGAATTTTTTATTAAAAGTGATGAAAAAAGCGCCGTCCCCCACATCAGAGAAAACGACGCTTTTGTATTAAGCTATGCTGTTTGGTTGAAAAAACATTCCGGCATTACTCGGCAGCTTCGGGCTGAGCGGCTTCCTCTGTGGGAGCGGTCTCAACGGCAGGAGCGGCTTCGGTCTTGCCCTCGGTCATTTCTGCACCGAGACGGCAGAGGAGCGACACCACAATGAATGTAATACCTATTCCGATGGAAACACCTTCAAATTCCACCTTATCCAGATCGGAAACCAGCGTGGAGGCAATGCCAACGACTGTGCCGCAGACAACAGATGTACCGAGGGAAACCGCTACCTGAATGATGCCCAGACGCATGAGTTCCTTGGCGCCGCGAAGGGTGAAGGGTGTGCCGTCGGCAAGCTCGTTTTTGAAATAATTTTCCGCAAATTTGCTGATGACCGCTTCCGCCACGCAAAATGCCAGTCCGACTACCATCGGAATGATCATCGAGGGCAGATTCGCACTCTTAATCGCCGCAATGGCTTCCTCATCGCCCAACTGATTGACAAAATCGCCGCTCATGCTGAGCGCCTTATCGCCTATTGCGGCGACCAGCGCAATGCCGACAGCGCTGCCGATCGCGCCGATCATGCTGAAAATATAGACGATCTTGCTGAGTACTCTGCCGACCTTGGCGAGCTTCTGGATAGTATCAAGCGTTTTCATAGAAAAATTCCTCCGAAAAAATGTATTCCGCGCAATGGCGGTTATTCTGGCAGAGGGGAAGATTCCTCCGTCGTTGTTTATATTATACATTCAATAATCATTATTGTCAATAATAGTTCTGTACATTTCATCCGTGATTTTGGCATTTCATCCGAAAATCCGGCGGCTATTGCACAAAGTATCCTGCCGCGATGGGCTTCGCCGGCTTTAGGAAGGTCTTTTTTCATGAATGTACTTGCAATATGCCTTTGTCATTTGCTATAATGAATGCAATAACGTACAAAGGCGGCATTCCAATTGAATCAGAATCCACAGAAAATCAACTATTACCTCGAATGCGAGAAGGAGATCAGACGCAACGCCGGACGGCTGCCGAAGCTCCTGCTTCACAGCTGCTGCGCACCCTGCAGCAGTTCGGTGCTGGAGTATTTATCCGATTACTTTGACATTACGCTATTTTACTACAACCCGAACATCACACCCGCCGAGGAATATGACAAGCGGGTTGCCGAGCTGCGCCGGCTTGTGTCGCAGGCGCACTACCCGAATCCCGTATCCATCTTGGAAGGGCGGTACGACAGCGGCGAATTCTTTGCGATTGCCTGCGGGCTGGAGGATCTGCCCGAAGGCGGCGAGCGCTGCGCTAAATGCTACCGTCTGCGTCTGGAAGAATCGGCGAAGACGGCGGCGGAGGGCGGCTTTGAATATTTCACCACCACGCTCAGCGTCAGCCCCTACAAAAACGCACAGAAGCTCAACTTGATCGGCGGCGAGCTTGCCGAAAAGTACGGAGTCAAATACCTGCTCTCCGACTTTAAAAAGAAAAACGGCTACCGTCGCTCGATAGAGCTTTCGGCACAGTACGGACTTTACCGCCAGAACTACTGCGGCTGCATATACAGCGCACGGCAAAGCCGTGCTAAAAGAATAGAGAATAAAGAATAATGAATAACGAAAGAAAAAGGGAAAGCGCGAAGCGCCATAATTAGCGAACGAATGTGAACGTGGGGTGCAGGGGGCAAGGCTCCCTGCCGGGTCAAGGGCAGCGCCCTTGCGGGGTAGTCCTTTTCACATGAAATGTGAAAAGGCAGGGGCAGAGCCCCTCGCTGCAACGCGCTACGACCTAAAACGGGCTTGGGCGCAACTGAAAAAGTGCCATATCAAGATTTGCCTTGCCCCGAGTGGAGAAAAACCTTGTCTGTTCAAATTGGCAAAGCCCCCGATTTAGGCAGCTTTTCAACTTTTACAATCGGCTATCTTGAATTAAATAAAAGGAGAACAAACAAAAAATGAACATACAGATATTCGGCAAGGCTAAATGCTTTGACACCAAAAAAGCCGAGCGATACTTCAAGGAACGCGGCATCAAATACCAGTTCATCGACATCGTGCGCTACGGCATAAGCAAAGGGGAATACATCAGCGTCAAAAGCGCAGTCGGCGGCATGAGAAATCTCATCGACGAAAAGTCCAAGGCATACGAGCAGAATTACTGCGCCTACCTCGCGGACGAAGCCGCCGTGGAGCAAAAGCTGCTGGAGAATCCCGCCATGTTCCGCACGCCGATCGTGCGCAACGGCAGGAAGGCAACCGTCGGCTACTGCCCCGAAATCTGGAAAACATGGGACTGATGCGCTCGCATTCTCTCGCTAAGATAATAGAGAATAAATAATAGATAATAATTTCAGAGCGCTTCGCGCTGATTATGGCGTTCAGCCTTTATGCGTTAACCTTTCTATTTCTCAGATACTTTGTGCTTACGTTGAAAAAGATCGCATAGGAGTGTTGTTTGTGAACCCTATTACAAAATTGGTTGAAAAATACCGTCGTATGCCTAAGCTGGCAAAATACCGCTACACGGCATATTATGAAAAGCTGCCCGTTTCGGACGGCATCATTCTCATAGAATGCTTCAACGGAGACGGTATTACGGGCAATCCTTACTGGCTGCTAAAGGCAATTTGCGAGGACAGTCGCCTTGCCAAATACAAAATTTACGTCGCAGCCAATCCGAAATTTCTTCATTCGGTCTGCCAAATTTTAAAGAAACACGGTCTTGACCGCGCGACGGCTGTCGCCAAATACGACAGGCTCTATTTAAGGCTGCTTGCCTCGGCGAAATATCTCATCACCGACGTGTCGCTCCCTATCTTCTTTATCAAGAAACCGGGGCAGATATTGCTCGACACATGGCACGGAACGCCACTTAAAGGGCTTGGACGCTCCATCAGGGACAACCCCCACACCATAGGCAACGTGCAGCGGATATTCCTGATGTCGGACTACCTGCTGTATCCCAACCGCTTCACCTTTGACCGCATGCGGGAGGATTACATGATCGCCCCCTTCTTCAAGGGAAAATATGTGCTGTCCGGCTATCCGAGAAATGACGTTCTGTTTGACAAAAGCGTTCCCGCCTCGGTCAGAAACATGCTGGGACTTGGAGGAAAACGCATTGCGGTGTTTATGCCCACCTACCGCGACTGCGCAGATGACGACGAGAAGGAATTCCACAGTCAGAAGCTCGCTCAGGCGCTTGAGGCGCTTGACAAACATGCTGACGGTGATCTTGTCATTATGGCAAAGCTGCACCACCTTGCCGCCGGAAGCATTGATTTTTCCGGCTTCAGCCGCGTCATTCCCTTCCCCGATGAATTGGAAACCTACGAAATTCTTGCCGCGGCAAATCTCCTGATCACCGACTATTCCAGCGTGATGTTCGACTTTGCCGGCACCTGCCGCAAGATCATTCTCTACGCCTACGACAGCGAAAATTATCAGAATACCCGCAGCATGTACTTTCCCATCGAAGAGCTCCCCTTCCCCATCGTCACCGACGGCGCTTCGCTTGTGCGTGAGGTCAATTCCACGCAGTACAAGCCCTACGGCGACGTTATGAAAAAATTCACCGCATACGACTGCCCCGACGCCGCGAAGAAGCTCATCGACCTTGTGTTCTTCGGCAAAGCCGCACAGGGAATGGAAATCATCGACGGCGCCGAGTATCACAACGACCGACCCAATGTGCTGATCTACGCAGGCAACCTCATGAAAAACGGCATTACCACAGCCCTGATGGGCATTTTAGAAAACACCGACACATCCCGATTCAACTACCTGCTCACGTTTTATCAAAAGCTGGTGGGCGGCAATATCGGCAACGTCAACCGCATCGGCAGGGACGTGGGATATCTCCCCATGCCCGAAGGCAAGCCTATCACCTATTACGAAGCAGTTTGCCAGTATCTTTACTTCCATTTTAACCTGAATGTATGGTTCACCCGAAGGGCTGTCGAGCGCCTTTCCCAACGCGACCTGCTCCGCTGTTTCTGTGGGATAGAGTTTCACGCGGTGATCCATTACACCGGATACGAGAAATTCATCATTCACCTGCTGGGCGCCGCCCACGCCAAAAAGATCATCTATGTACACAACGACATGCTTCAGGAGAGCAAAAACCGCAGCCGCACCTCGGTTCACCGTCATTCCATCATGACCGCCTACAACAGCTACGACAAAATAGCCGTCGTCCGCGAAAGCATGGTTTCGGAAATCAAGCAGTACATTCCCACCGCGCCCGAAAGCCGCATATGTCCCGCCCACAATCTCAACAACATCGACTATATCCTTCGCCGCGCCGAGGAGGAGATTCTCTTTGACCCCGACACCTACTGCAATATGCCGCTCGAGAGGGTAAAACAGATTCTTGCCGACCGGAACACCGTCAAATTCATCGACATTGCCCGGTATTACTCCGAGAAGGGACTTGACCGCCTTGTGGAGGCATTCAGACAGCTTTCACGCGAAAAGGATAACGCCTGCCTGATCATCATAGGAGGACACGGCGATGTTTTTGACGACATATGCTCGCTCGTCAGGGAGACAGGGCTTGACAATATCATCGTGATACGCTCCCTGAGCAATCCCTACCCCATACTCAAAGCAAGCACCGTGTTCATTCTGCCCTCCATCTATGAGGGTCTGCCAATGGTCATCATGGAAGCGCTCATTCTCGGCAAGCCTGTGGTCTCCACCGACATTCCGGGGCCGGGCGAATTCCTGCGGGGCAACGGCTGCGGACTGCTGGTGCCAAGCTCCACCGAAGGCGTGCTGGACGGCATGAAGGCATACTACGACGGGCGCCTCGGCTCCCTCAAGCCCTTTGACGCGAAAGGCTTCAACGACAGGGCAAGGGAAGAATTTTACAGCCTTATCCAATCATAATATTCATCATACCGTCATAAAAGCATAAAAGACCGCCGGATTATTTTTTGACTAACCGACGGTCTTTTTATCATGCGTTTTTCCTGTCGAGCATATACATTCCTATAAATACTATTAGGGGTGACAATATGAAAAAGACAATTTGTTCTGATTGTTTTGACCGGCTCGGCATTGTGTTCAGAGGTCTGGCGCTAATCATCATCGGAGCGCTCATGCTGTATTATCCTGTGAGCTGCAAGCAGGGTGGAAACACGGACATTCCCGAGGAAAAAGAAAAAACCGTCTACAGCGACAATTCATACAGAATGGTGCAAAGCGCCGCCATTCACAAGCCTTCGCCCGTCAAGGGGCGGGAATACGTATTCATTCCCCTGCGGCTGAACAACGCCGGCAACGTGAGCATCATATTCAGCACGCGGGTGTGCGTCACGGCATACGCGCTTCCCTCCGGCGAAAGCTGTCCCCATTCTCATGACGCCGTGATGTACGGCAAGGAGCACATCGACGGCTTTCAGCTGTTCGACGGCATCATATATTCCGGTCGTGAGACGCAGGGCTGGCTCGCCTTTGACCTGCCGGAGGGTACCGATTCGGTGCATGTGGATTTCTCTATCGGCATCAAGGAGGGAGAATGTCTGTCATTTGACTGCAAAATATGAATAATTTTAAACATAAATAAGAAAATATATAAAATAATATAAATAATATCAAAAAAATTATTGAAATCCCCGAATCAGTGTGTTATAATATTCGACAAGCGATGTATGATTTTGTGGTAGAAATATATTTATAATAGCTAACGTCATGCTTTGCCCTATGAATCACACGAAAAATCTGATTCAAATAAACCAAAAAACTGGAAAGAGGTAGTTCAAATTGAAACAGTATCCCGCAGACAAGATCAAAAACATTGTCGTCACCGGTCACGGCAACTCCGGCAAGACGTCGCTGGTAGAGGCAATGCTTTATATATCCGGCGCGACCGACAGAATGGGCAAGACCGCCGACGGCACAGCCCTCTGTGACTTCGACCCCGAAGAAATCAAGCGCAAGTGCTCGGTTTCGGTTGCCGTTGCTCCCGTTGAATGGAAGAACGTAAAATTCAACATGATCGACGTTCCCGGTCTTTTTGACTTCGAGGGTGCTGTAGCCGAAGGCTTCCGAGCCGCGGAATGCGCGCTCATCACCGTATCCGGCAAGTCGGGCGTCGCGGTCGGCTCCGAAAAGGCATACGCCAGAGCCTCCAAAGCCGGCATGCCCAAGGTCATTTTTGTCAACAAGCTCAATTCCGAAAGCGCCGACTTCTACAAGGTATTTGAACAGCTCAAAACGTCATTCGGTCCCACCGTCAGCCCGATCGTCGTTCCCCACATGAACGGTCATCAGGTGGATTGCTACATCAACCTGCTCGAATACAAGGCATACCGCTACAACGGCACCAAAGCCGAGGAAGTTCCCATGCCCGATATGGGACACCGCCTCGAGGGTCTGCGCACCGCTATCAGCGAAGCAATTGCCGAGACCGACGACGAGCTGATGGAAAAATACTTCTCCGGCGAGGAATTCACGCCTGAGGAATATATTTTGGGTCTGACACAGGGCGTGCGTTCCGGCTCCATCACACCCGTCTACTGCGGCGCTTCCGCCACCGGCGAAGGCGTTGATCAGCTGATGAACGGCATGAGCTGGCTGGTTCCCTCCGCCGCCGACACCGAGCCGGAGGTTGCCACCGACGCCAACGGTTCGCCCGTCGAGCTTGCCGTGAGCGACAGCGCTCTTCCCGCTGCCATTATCTTTAAGACCGTTGCCGACCCGTTTGTAGGCAAGCTCTCCTACTTCAAGGTTGTCACAGGCAAGGTCACTCCCGACAGCATGCTGCTCAACATGCGCACAGGCAACACCGACAAAATCGGCAAACTCTTCACCGTCTGCGGCAAGAAGCAGTCGGATACTCCCTATATCGGCGCAGGCGATATAGGCGCCGTCGCAAAGCTCTCGGGCGCTGTCACAGGCGACACACTCTGCGCTCCGGCACGTCCCGTCACGCTCGAAGGCGTGGATTATCCCGCACCTTCCCTCTCGATGGCAGTCATTCCGGTCAACAAGGGCGATGAGGAAAAGATTGCGCAGGGCATGATCCGTCTTGCCGAGGAAGATCCCTCCATGCGCTTCGGCACCAACACCGAAACCAATCAGATGATCGTCAGCGGTCAGGGCGAACAGCACATCGACGTTATCATATCCAAGCTCAAGAATAAATTCGGCACTGACGCTAAGGTCGAAAAGCCCCGCATTGCCTATCGCGAGACCATTCGCGGCAAGGTGGAGATTCAGGGTCGCTACAAGAAGCAGTCGGGCGGTCACGGTCAGTTCGGCGACGTATGGATCCGCTTCCAGCCGAGCGACGCCGAGGGTCTGGAATTCACCGAGGAAGTCGTGGGCGGCGCTGTGCCGAAGAACTTCTTCCCCGCAGTCGAAAAGGGACTTCTGGACTGCATGAAGACCGGCTCTCTCGCGGGATATCCGATGGTCGGCGTGAAGGCTACGCTTTACGACGGCTCCTATCACCCGGTCGATTCCTCTGAAATGTCCTTCAAAACCGCCGCTTCTCTCGCCTTCAAGAACGGTATTCCCAAGGCGAATCCCGTCCTGCTCGAGCCGGTCGGCGAGCTGCACGCATACGTCCCCGGCGACAACATGGGCGACGTCATGGGCGAACTCAACAAGCGCAGAGGACGCGTGCTCGGCATGAATTCCGCCTCCGACGGCATGCAGGAGCTGATCGCGGAGGTACCTATGGGCGAGATGTACGACTTCTCCACCTATATGCGCCAGACCACACGCGGCAGAGGCTACTTCACCTTTGAATTCGTCCGCTACGAGGAAGCCCCCTTCTCCGTACTGCAAGAGCTCCAGAAGGAAGCGGAGTGACGCTTCGCTTAGTGTGAAGTGTGAAGTGTGAAGTGTGGAGTGAATGAGCGTTTCGCGCTGAAAATGAAAAAGAATAAAAATCACCGCCCCGATGATCTCATTCCAACCATTGCGGAATGGCTTGTCGGGGCGGCGTTGTTGTAAGATTCAAAATATACGCGCTCATTTGTACCAATTCATTGACTTCACGGAAATAATAATGTAAAATGATATTGTGTTCAATTGTCCAAACTGTCCAAACAAAGGAGCGATAGACTTGACCTGCAAAAACTGCGGCGCAGATATTGGCGCCGATGACAAATTCTGCACCGTCTGCGGCTTATCCACAGCCGGGAAGGAATTCCCCCACTTCTGCTCGCATTGCGGCGGAGCATTGTCTCAGGGCGACAGATTCTGCCAGAGCTGCGGCAGTCCCGTCGATGAACAGAGGTCCTTAGCGCCCGAACTCGAGCGCACCATCTCCGCGTCGCGGCTCTATTACCGCCCCAAGCGCAGGGGAACCGACGTAGGAGCCATCATACTGATCATCATGATCCTGCTGTGCGCCGGCACATTCCTTGCCGGAACGCTGCTGCACTGGTGGTAGCTCTGATATTTCCGCTGCCGATATGAAAAACCGATTAAAAAACCGTTCCCTAACGCTGCCATTCACAGCGCCGCAAAAGGAACGGTTTTTGCTTTTTTTAATTTTTAATTTTTTTTACATAAACAGCGCGTCAGCCGACCGAAATGATCTCCCTGATAACGGCTATCTCGTCGGCTCCGCTGTCGACGGCAAGCTGACCCGCGTCAATGAAGGCATATCGCTCGTCCACCATGATAATCTTTGCGTAATCGCCCACAATATACGGCAAAAAGCTGTTGGCAAACGAATCCTTGAGTATCAGCAGCGTCCTGCCGCTTTCCGCCGAGGGATTGGTGACCGTCAGAATCCCGTGATTGCCGCCCTCAAAGAAGTTGTATTTGTCCTTCGTCGCAAGAGCGGAACGGTCGTACAGGCTGATCTCGCGTCCGTCAGCCTCCACAGTGACCTGCGTCTTTACAGCGGGAGCCTGCATTTTTTCGTACCCTATCGACTCGCTGGGAACTCTCGACCACAGCGTGCCGCGGAAAGACTGGCTGACGGTGAAAAGCTCCGGACTGTCTCCGCCCGCGATTTCCTCCCCGTGTGCCATGCGCCATTCGAGATACGCCGCAGCCGCACCCGCAGCCGTCCAGTGATGGTCGGTGGCGTAATAATACTCCGGCTGCTCCGCAAGCGCCTTTCGCAAATGGATCATGTGAACCGACTTCAGCTCACCCTCCAACGCATGATACAGCGCGTCGTAATCGTACATCGGCGCACCGAAGGGCATGCTCCCTTTCAGCGATATGCCTGCCGAGGGGACATACATCACATAAGTCTCAATGCCTGTGGTTTCGGCAATGCGATTGACACGCGCCGCGTAACTCACGCATTTGGCGCTGTCCACGCTGCTCTCCGGCAGCTTTTGAAAGAGCCTGCCGCCGCTGCCCACATATGCCCCGCCAATGCTGCCCGAACCCAGGCGCAGCTTCATGCCTGCCTCCGCGCCCTTTATCCTGTCCCGCATCGGGAACTGGTCGGAGAGGACATTTTCAAGATCGTTCTGAAAACCGCCGTCAAAAAAATTGAATGTAATCTCGGATTTCGTCCTGAGCGGTCGGTTTTCATTGACCGAAACGGGCAAGTCCGGCTTGACAAATATCGCTGCCGTGAGAAGCAGGGGAATTGCGATAAAGAGCGCCGCGCAGACGGCTGGAGGATTGATTTTGCTTTTTAATTTGGTATGATAATCATTATAATGAAAGAGATTAAAAAACTGAAAGAATTTCATCGTCAAAACCTGAAATACAAGAATGGATTGTAGGAGCTTCCGATGACCGCCAGCAGCGAGACAATATAAATCACGCCGCAGACTGCCGCCTTGATGCCGAAGCGCATTGCCTGACCGGACAAGGAATTGATCTTGCGTAAGACAAGCCGCCTGACAAAACTCACCGATAGCAGGCAGCCGACCGCCATAATGAGAAGATTCTCCCTGAGATAATAGACCGACGCCGCGTCGGCAAAGCCGTTCGCGCCCAGCATCGAGAGAAGATACCTGCCCGCAGCGCCGAGGTCATCACAGGCGAATATCACCCACGAAACCAGCACCGCCGCGAGGGTGTAAATATGCCCGATTGCCGCGGGAGCCTTCTTGAGCTTACCCAGCAGGAAGAGCTTCTCCGCCGCCAACAGCACAAAGAAATACAGTCCCCACACGACGAAATGCCAGCCCGCGCCGTGCCACAAGCCTGTCAGTCCCCAGACGATCAGCAGATTGAGCATTTGCCTCAGCAGACCCTTGCGGTTGCCGCCGAGAGGTATGTAGAGATATTCACGGAACCACGAGCCGAGCGAAATGTGCCACCTGCGCCAGAATTCCGTGACGCTTTTGGACTCATAGGGATAATCGAAATTCTCGAGGAAGTCAAAGCCCAGCATCTTTCCTATCCCGATAGCCATATCGGAATATCCCGAAAAATCGAAGTATATCTGGAGCATGTAGGCAGCCGCGCCGATCATCGCAGTTATTGCCGCATTGCCCTGCTCGGCGGAGATTTCGTCCCACACCGCGCCGAAGGTATTTGCCAGAAGCACCTTCTTGCCCAGACCCAGCGCAAAGCGGAATATTCCCGCACATACCCTGCCGGAATCAAGCTGCCTGTGCCGCAGCTGCCCCTGAATGTCGCGGTACTTGACGATGGGACCCGCGATCAGCTGCGGGAACATGCAGATATACATGCCGAAGTCGAGAATACTGTGCTGCGCCTTAATCTCACGCCTGTAGACGTCGATGGTGTAGGACAGCGTCTGGAATGTGTAAAAGGATATGCCTATCGGCAGAGCAATGCCGGGCAGGTCAAATACCTGTCCCGCAACGGCGTTGACGCTGCTGACAAGAAAATCGGCATACTTGAAAAATCCAAGCATGCCGAGGTTGCCGACGAGCGAAAGCAGGAGCACCCACCTGCGCTTCTCCGGCTTACCCCTGCGGTCGAGCCATTCCAGCATAAGACCGTTGCCGTAGTCGAACACCGTCGAAAACAGCATGAGCAGTATATACACAGGCTCTCCCCAGCCGTAAAAAATCAGACTGAACCCGACAAGCACCGGATTTCTCACGCGTTCGGGAACCGCATAATACACCAGCAGCACCGTCGGCAAAAACAGCAGCAGAAACACCGCACTGCTGAACACCATTTTCGACAACCCCCTCGTTCTATATAGTTTGGAGCTCCACACTAATTAAAGTAGGCGTAGAAGGCTGCTTCCATTTTGTCGGAGCTGTCGGCGACCATGAGAATGGCAAGCGTACCTCTGGTGAGCACCTTGGCTTTCTCCAGCTTGGGGAGCTGGGTGGTGTCGTAGGCGGCATAGAGCGTCTTGCGATATTCGAGGTGAGCCTTGAGCGAAGCAGCTGCCTGACTGAGGTCGGATTTCTTTTTGACCTGAATGGCAATGATCTCGTCGGCATTTCCCTTGCCGTCGGCTGCATAGCTGATGAAGAACGCCTTGACCTTGCCGTATTCTATATTGGAAACATGGGCAAGCAGGTCTTCGGGATTGGTGTCGCTGCTGCTGGCGTACTTCATATCATCGGGACTTCCCGCAAATGTCACAAGCGCCTGGCTCAGGTCATACATGCTGATTTCCTCCGCCTCGTCGCCGCAGGCGGTGAATATGCCGCACAGAAGTATCGCCGAAAGAAGAACCGCGACTGTTTTTCTGACTGCTGTCATCACTGATTCTCTCCTTGATTCAGATGATCCTATTTTAATAATTGTTGTAGGTGTCAAAGAATTTGTACTGGTTAAGCACATCATTGATCTTGTTGTCGATTTTATTTCTCTGCTTTTCGGTCAGCTCACTTGCCGTGGTATTGTTGTAGGAGATGTAATAGCAAAGCACATAATCCCCCTTGTCATTCACAATCCACTGTGAGGAAGTGTATATTTTGTCAGTATTTGCCAGCATATTGTCCAGCTGCTCCACCATGTACTTTGCCAGCTTCTCGTCGTCCGGCTTGATCTTCTCCTTGAAGGTAAGGCTGAAGGTCTGCTTCTTGTCCTTGATTGCCTCCATGACCGCCTTGGGAATGGCGTATATATCCTTGATCTCCGTGCTCGACATCAGGGTATAATTGTACTTTTTGCCGACAGCCGCCTCAAAATAGCTGGTGTTCCAGTCGTGACCCGCCTGACGGCATGCGGTATCGTCCATATTGAAGTTTCTGTAATTGGCGTATTCGTTATCCATGTAGCAGTCGGTGTGGTACCAGCAGCCGTCGTCCAGCTTGACCAGATTCCACGAATGTCCCAGCGTTGTGCTGTGAACCACTCTGCATTCAATGCCCAGCATCTGCATGAACATTCTGAATGTCGTTGCGTATCCCACGCAGACAGCAGTGTGATTTTTAAGCACGTCGTGAGGATTGTCGTTGTCGCCCGACGTGTCGGAGATGACCGTCAGTATGCCGGTGGTCGCCTTCATGCCTGTGGTCAGGTATTGATAGACCGCCGCTTCCTTCTCGTAATCGCTCATGCCGTCCTTGATGATCTCCTTGATAACGTCCTTCGCCATGGCAAGGGTCTCCTTGTCGCGGTCGTCGAGCGCCGATGTATCGCCTGACTTGTAGGCGTCGGATATCTGCAGGGTGGATTTGATGACGTACTGCTGCGCGATCACCACGTCGTCCTCCTGCTCGGGATCCTCAAACTGACCTGTATAAATGGCGATCATCTGATTGACATTCTGCTGATTCACCAGCATGACGACCGACATGACGGCGGTGCTGACAGTGAAGAACAGCAGCGCTATGGCTGCTGCGGCGGCTAACATTTTTGTGCGTTTTGACATGACCTTTACCTCTTTTTGACGTAATCCGTAAATCACAGTGCGAATAATCCTGTGATGGCATGCAAGCGGGACAGCAAGCTGCATTCCCCGCTTAGCAATTTCAACACAAGTATAGACTTATATCCCACCAATGTCAAGCCACTTGGGTGAATTGTAAATAATTGTAATTTATAGATTTAGTTACATAAAAGCCATTGATATTGCGGTATAATTGACGTATAATAATACTACTGATATAACCTAAGCAAAACAAAAAGCAAAAAACAATAAAACATATTTTTCGGAGGTAATCAACATGAAAGAAATTGTCATCACAGGTGAAAATTTTGCAAGCGAGGTTCTTCATTCCGACATGCCGGTTCTGATCGACTTCTGGGCGGAATGGTGCGGTCCCTGCAGAATGCAGGCTCCCGTGCTGGCGGAATTTGCCGAGCGTCACGACGATGTAAAGGTCGGCAAGGTCAACGTCGATCAGCAGCGTGCTCTCGCAGTCCAATTCGGCATTATGAGCATTCCCACACTCATTCTCTTCCGTGACGGCAAGCCTGCCGCACAGCGCATCGGATTGCAGGACGCCGCTTCCCTCGAACAGCTGATCACTGAGCTTTAATTGAATAAAAATGTCCCCTGACACTCTATAAAAAATGTCAGGGGATTTTTGTATATTTTAATATATTCACGGTCGCCAAAATTACCTGAAATTACCTGAAATCACCTTGAAATGACGTGGGAAACTTTCCACCGAAATCTCGGAACGCTCTCCGGGAGAGGCTTGCGGGAATTAAAAAATGTTGAAAATTACCTGATTACCTTTTTTATGTTTATAGATATATATATATATTATTATATATAGCTCTCTATAGAAAGAATTTAGGTAATTAGGTAATTTCAGCCCCGATTTCAGGCATTTGCGGGGCATTCCGAGGTAAATTTGAGGTAAATTTGAGGTGATTCTGAGGTCAATGCAAGAGGAAAAAGCGAATGGGCAGATCATTTGGCTCACTGTAAATCCAGCTTGCATATCACTCTGCCGCAGCATGTAATGCTGTCTGCGGGGCCGTAATGTCTGGGGGTGTAGGCGGGATTGAGCGATATCAGCTCGTCAACCCCCTGCTTCTTGATGAAGCTCTCGCCGTTGAGTACGAATATGCCGATATCTCCCTCGTCCACACGGGCATTTTTCTCCACCAGCACCAGATCGCCGTCCTCGAATGCCGGCGTCATGGAGTCGCCGCTGACGCGCACCACATAATCGCCTCTGCGGTGTTCGGGCGTGTCGGGAATTTCAATCTCGTCCTCCGGCGGCTCGTCGAGAGGATTGCCGAATCCGGCGGACACCGAAACGGCGTAATACGGACGCGTAATGACCCTGAGCACAGGGTGGCACCTGTCGTATTCAATATCCAATATAGAATCCATCACATTTCTGCCGTAGCTGTCAAGCGAACGGTATTTTTTTATATACTCCAGCTCGGCTCTGGTAAATACCGACGACGTGGGAGCAAGCCCCATTGCGTCATCCACCGAACACATCAGCGCACGGCAGATAGCTTCAATGGTAGAGAGCTTGGGATTGGCATTGATGCCGGCGGTTATTTTGCTCACGGTGCCCTTGGGCAGTCCGGAACGCTCCACCAGCTCGTCGACTGTCATGCCGAGTTCCTTCCTGCGTCTGTTGATGTATTGATTGAATGTCATAATAATCACCCGTCTGCACTGTTTTTTAGAATAATATGATATTACTCGGATTGCCTGACTGTATTATAACATACGCTCAATAGGCTGTCAAGCTGCAATAATTCCCTCAATGGAAATATAATCAAAAAATTTTGAAAAAAGGCTTGACAAATTCATTTAGAGGTATTATAATGAATTTACCGATTCAATTAGAGGAATTAATCACTTCAAAGGAGGATCTCCCCCATATGCCAAATGATACCTTACCGATGTTTCCCCATCTCGCAGCCGCCATGTCAGAGCAGGGACTGACAAGAAAAATGCTCGCCGCTTCACTCGGCATCAGCGTATCCTCTCTCGGCAGACGGCTTCAGGGGCGCATTGATTTCAGATGGAACGAGCTGTTCATTCTGCACAGCTTATTTCCGGACATGCCCGTGAGCCTGCTTCTGCAACGCAGGGAAAATTGAGAAATTGAAAGGAGAAAAAACCATGTCAAAAACAAACCACTGCCATTACTGCGGCATCAGAACAACCAATCACAGCGGCATATGCAACGCATGTGCCGAGAAGCTCAAACTTATCAGAAAGCTCAGAGCCATCGTATTCGCCATCAAACACGACGCGGAAAAGGAGAAACAAACTCATGGAGAGACAAGAGATCATTCACACACTCAGACAGTACAGAAAACTGCATGCTGAATGTCAGCGGCTTCGTCAGAGAATCGTCGAAAGGCGAGACAGCATGTATGACATTCAGGCAGTCGTCACAAGCAGCGCCAATGTCAGATCGGGCGAGATTGCCGACAGGGTAGAACGTGTGGTGGAATCGCTCGACAGCATGGCAGATTATTACACCCGCAGGCTGCTGGAAGCCGAGGAGGCGGAGCGCCGCATTGTGGAGATGATCGACCTGATTGACGACAGCGACGAACACGCCGTGCTGATGCTGCACTACATCGACGGCAAGTCCTTCGCGGATATCGGCGAACTGATCTACCTTTCGGAGCGAACGGTGTTTTACCGCCACAAATCCGCCATCAGCAAGCTCTGCGCCTGTGCGGACGGCGTTATTCCCGAATAAAAAAACCGTCCGTCGGACAGGATTTCTCCCCCCGGACGAACGATTTCATTGATTGTCAATTAATATTCTTTAAGGAATTTTTATCAGACAATACCCTGAGCGAGCATTGCGTTTGCCACCTTGAGGAAGCCTGCGATGTTGGCGCCGGCGACGAGGTTGCCCTCCATGCCGTACTCCTTGGCAGCCTTGGCGGAATTGTGATAGATGTTCTTCATGATGTCGTGCAGCTTGGCGTCAACCTCTTCAAAGGTCCAGCTGTATCTCATGGAGTTCTGGCTCATCTCAAGAGCAGAGGTGGCAACGCCGCCTGCGTTGGCAGCCTTGGCAGGTCCAAAGAGAACGCCCGCGGACTGGAATGCGTGAACCGCTTCGGGAGTGGAAGGCATGTTGGCGCCTTCGCAGACAGCCTTTACGCCGTTTGCGATAAGAGCCTTTGCGCCGTTCTCGTCAAGCTCGTTTTGTGTGGCGCAGGGCAGAGCGATGTCGCAGGGAATGGTCCAGATGCCTCTGCAGCCCTCGGTGTAGGTTGCATTGGGGTGATTCTCGACATACTCCTTGATTCTGCCGCGTCTGACTTCCTTGATCTCCTTGACGGCTGCAAGATCAATTCCGTCGGGATCGTGAATGTAGCCGTTGGAATCAGAGAGAGCGACGACCTTTGCGCCGAGCTGAGTTGCCTTCTGTGTTGCGTAAATAGCCACGTTGCCCGAACCCGAGATAACGACTGTCTTGCCCTTAAAGGAATCCTCATGGTCATTCAGCATTTCCTCGGTGTAGTAGCAAAGACCGTAGCCGGTAGCCTCGGTTCTGGCAAGGCTGCCGCCGTAGGTAAGACCCTTGCCGGTGAGAACGCCGCTGTATTCGTCGCGCAGTCTCTTGTACTGACCGAAGAGATAGCCGATCTCACGACCGCCAACGCCGATATCACCTGCGGGAACGTCGGTGTCGGGACCGATGTGCTTGCTCAGCTCGGTCATGAAGCTCTGGCAGAAGCGCATAACCTCCATGTCGGACTTGCCCTTGGGGTCGAAGTCGGAACCGCCCTTGCCGCCGCCGATCGGCAGACCGGTCAGAGAGTTCTTGAAGATCTGCTCGAAGCCGAGGAACTTGATGATGCCTTCATAAACGGAGGGATGGAAGCGGAGACCGCCCTTGTAGGGACCGATCGCGCTGTTGAACTGAATGCGGAAGCCGCGGTTGACATGAACGTTGCCGTTGTCGTCCACCCACGGAACGCGGAACTTGATGATTCTTTCGGGCTCGACGATGCTTTCGAGAACGCCCATCTTGATATATTCGGGATGCTTTTCAATAACAGGCTCAAGGGATTCGAGAACCTCGGTCACTGCCTGATGAAATTCAGGCTCGTTTGGGTTGCGCTTCTTGACTGTTTCCATAAGATCTGCAAGATACTGATTTTTAAAAGCCATTTTAGATATCTCCTTTTGCAAGATAAATTCATACGCACTTTATGCGTTGTAGGTAATATTGTAATACACGCCGGATAGATTTGTCAATATGTTTTTTTTATTTTTTTGGGATTTTTGCAATTTTTATTTTGCAAACTTGCAAAATTGTGCATTTTATTCAGCAAGGCAGCCGCCATTCTGCATTTATCTGCGGCGTTTGACGCAAATGACCGCGATAATACCAATCAAAGCAAGCCCCGCAGCCAATGCGGCAATCATCGCGTCTGTTTTTAATATTTTTATGCCGTGCAGATGCAGGTAAGAATCCCCGTCCGAATTTTCATCGGAAGCGGAAACCGTCCGGTCGGAGGGGGAAACCGCTGTGGGATTCTCCGCGGGCGGCTCGGCTTCCTGCTCCTGCGCCGCGATTTTGTCCGACATATCGACATGCTCGAACATATCGCTGAGCCCAGGCGTGTCGCAGCCCACCGTGGTATAGGCAAGCCCGAACTTCCGGCAGTCGTAATTGCCCCATTCCAGCACATAATTTTTCCAGCGGAGCTGACTCCTGTGGCAATTGTAGCCCTCCACCGCCATTTCAAAGGCATTTTTCCCGCCGAAGCGGTCAAGCGTCTTGTCGCTCCACTGCACTGTGATCTGATTTTCCTGCCACAGGTGAAGGTAGCACTTCTGCACCTTTTGTATGCCGTATTTCTCCGCGCTTTCGGGAAAAACCGACGGATCCTCGTAAATCCTGAGCGCTTCCAGCAGCGTCGTGGCATTCAGAATGTGCGCGCCGTGACCGTATTCGCCGTTGATATCGTGCGCAATGATCACCCTCGGAGCAAAGCGCCGCAGCATTTCCACCTGAAACGCAAGCACCTTCTCTCTGCCGAAGTAAGCCTCGGCGTTTTCCACGCTCCATTTGGTCGGCACCACGTCAAGAAACCGGTCGGTTATGATGGGATAATTTCTCACGCCCACCGTCCACAAGCCGTTGAGAAGCTCGTGCATGCGGCGGGTATCATTATAATGATTGGTCAGGTAGACCACCTGCACCTCATATCCCAGTTCGCCGGCATAATAAGGCATGGCGCCGCCGAACCACAGATGCTCGTCGTCGGCATGCGTCGGCATCAACATCAGATCGGCTCTTTGACAGGGCGGCTTCCACACCTGCACCCAGGAAGGCGCCTCGCCTTCGGCAAACGCATATACGTCGGTCAGCATGGCTCCCGCCGGGAGACTGACGGTAAATTCGGTTGTCTCGCTGTCCAGAGCAAAGTATTCGTGAACAAATTCATTTTCTCCGCCTTGCCGAACAGAGCCGTCGGGCAGCGAGAGCGTCCATCTGCAGGGCAGTTCAAACTGGAAGTACAGTCCCTTTGCGGGAGAGGACGTTTTGAAGGTCAGTTTAACGTCCGCGTTAAATTGATAATATGTATAGGCGTTCCCATCGGTTATGACGCCCAGCCGATACTCCGGCACATCGTCGCAGGACACCGCAAAGCTGACCGCAGCCGCTTCTTCCTGAATTTCGGATATCGTCTCGGCAAACGCGTTGCCCTGCGTACGCAGCAGCGCTGCCGTCATAAAAAGCGACGTCAGCATCAGCATCAGCACACGAAAAATCTTTTTCATCAGTATCTTCCCCCTAAGCCTTCAACTTCTTCTGCTTCTTCAGCACAGGCACAAGCACAGCGGCGGCTGTTCCGATCACCAGCGCGGCGGCAATCAGCAAAACCGGCAGCAGAGCCGATTTTTTTTGTGTGCCTTGGGAGAGATCCGCCGGACTGACAGCGTCCGTGCCGGATACGTCTGCCTTCCCGGTATCGGAGGGGGGAACTTCACGCACAGGCTTTGACCAGTCGACATGCTCAAACATATCGTTCGTGTCGGGGGTATCGTATCCCACATTGGTATAAGCCAGTCCAAAAATGCGGCAGTCACACAGTCCGATGTCCTTCACCTCATAAAACGCGGTCTGGGTCTGATGCTTTTCAAATCCGAGCCTTGCCATTTCCAGCGCCGACCTGCCGCCGAATTTCTCGAGCTTCAGCCTGTTCCACTTGACGGTGATGCGGTTTTCCTCCCACAGGTGAAGGTAGCACTTCTGCACCTTGCAGACGCCGTATTCCTTCGCGCTTTGCGGGAATGCGTCGGGGTCGCCGGTCATTTCAAGCGCCTCAAGCAGCGTGCGCGCATTCAGAATATGCGCGCCGTGACCGTATTCGCCCTTGATGTCATGTGCCACTACCACCCTCGGATGAAATCGGCGCAGCATTTCCACCTGAAACGCCAGCACATTCTGATATCCGAAGGTCTCCACCGCCGCGTCGTATTTTTTGGTTTTGTCCAAATCGGTGAACTGCTCACCCACAATGGGATAATGCCTTACGCCCACAGCCCACAGTCCGTTCAGCCGTTCGTGCTCGCGAATCGCCATGTTGTAGTGATTGGTCAGATAAACCACCTGCACTTCATACCCCAGTTCGCCGGCATAATACGGCAGGACGCCTCCAAACCACAGAAATTCGTCGTCGGCATGGGTCGGCAGCACCAGCAGGTCGGCATTTTCACACGGAGGCTCCCATATCTGCACCCAGTCCGGCAGCCCGCCGTCGGTAAAAGCAAATATCTCGGCGACCCTGCTGCCTGCGGAAATGTCCATCTCAAAGCGGTCGGTCTTTGTCCCGAAATCCGCCAGTTCGTGAATAAAGCCGTATTCGCCGCTTTCCAATACCCTGCCGTCCGGCAGCGTGACAGACCATTTTCCAGGCTTGTCGAGCATTATATAAATCCGGCTCACAGGCTCTTGAGCCTGAAAAACAATGTGCGTGTCGCCTACCAATGTGACGGAGGTGTATGTCTTTCCGTCACGCAGCTTAATAAGGTTCTGCTGCTCCGAGCCGCCTGCCGCAGCGTCAAAATAGACCGACGCAGCCATGGCACCGTCCGTTTCGGAGGACGCAGCCGAAACAGACGCATAATTCAGCGCCGAAAGAGCCGCGACTGTCATTAATAATGTGATGAATGCTTTTCTGCAAATCCTCAAAAGCGATCAGCCTCCGCTTGTTTAATCCGAAAAGAGTGAGCCGCCCTCACAGTCAATGGCAACCACCAGCGGGAAATCTTTGAATTCCAGCCGCTTGACCGACTCGCAGCCTAAGTCCTCAAAGGCTATCACCTCGCAGGAGACAATGCACTTCGAGGCAAGCGCACCCGCACCGCCCACAGCGCAAAAGTACACCGATTTGTTGCGGCGTATCGCTTCGCAGACCTCCCCGGAACGTCCGCCCTTGCCCACCATCGCGCCGAGTCCGAGATCAAGCATTCTGGGGGCGAAGGGATCCATGCGGCAGGATGTGGTCGGTCCGCATGAGCCGATGGCGAGATGCTCCGGCGTCGGAGTGGGTCCGGCATAAAAAACAACCGCTCCGTCCAGCTCGTAGGGCAGCTTCTCCCCCGCGTCAAGCAAAGCCATGATGCGCTTGTGAGCCGCGTCGCGCGAGGTGTAAACCCTGCCCGAGAGCAGCACCCTGTCCCCTGCCCGCAGCTTGGGAGCCATCTCCTTGATCTGCGACGTGTTGAATGAATATGCAGCCATAAAAAAAACCCCTTTTGAAAATTATACAGGACTAACTATGTTTCAAAAAAATTAACAAGAATTATTATACCACAGCGGTACAGTGTTTTTCAATCGTTTGATTTGATTTTTTTGATGTGCATTTTCTACAAAAATTTGCAAATCGTTGATTTACCTGTAATTAACACAAAGTCTATTGACAACAATATGGGGAAATGATATAATTTTCTGGTAGGGAACGTGCTGAATCAATCAAACATTCTGTATCGAATGATTCAGCTTAATCATTCAGGCGGCTCAGTATTCTTTCAACCGTTCTGTGCCGCCGCCAAAAAAAACGGAGGTAATGCAATGAAACCTGATTCATGTAAAACGGGCAGCGGATTGACGCGCGCCGTGCAGCGAGCCTTGGGAATCATCATGGCAGTCGCTGTGCTTTTCTCGATCTGGACTGCGTCCGCCTCTCCCGTGTATGCAGCCGGCAGCTCCTCGACCAAGGTCGTGATCACCGCCAGCAAGATCAATGTCCGCTCCGGTCCCGGCACCAACACGGACAAGGTCGGCAAGGCAGGCAACGGGCAGACCTTTGTCTACCTCGGCAAGCGAACCAACAAAAGCGGTAATTTGTGGTACAAGATTCAATACACCTCTTCCAAGGTGGGCTGGGTTTCCTCCGAATTCAGTAAAATACAGCAGGAAAACAGCAATACAAAAGCCACTACCGCCAACCAGACGTCAAAAGCCACCTACAAAATTGTGATCACCGCCAGCGAGATCAATATTCGCTCCGGTCCCGGCACCAATACGGACAAGATCGGCAAGGCAGGCGAGGGCGATTCCTTCGATTACCTCGGCAAGCAGACCAATAAAAGCGGCAATTTGTGGTACAAAATTCAATTCAATTCCTCCAAAGTCGGCTGGGTATCTTCCCAGTACAGCAAATTCGAGACCGTAGTACCTACTACCACCACCACAGCTGCTACAGCTAAAACCGTTACCAAAAAGGTGGTCAAAATCACCGGCAACACGGTCAATGTGCGTTCCAACGCCGGCTTGAAGTACTCCAAGATCGGCTCAGCCAAGAAGGGCAAAACCTTTACCTACATCAGCAGCAAAAAGGATTCGTCCGGCAAGACATGGTACCGCATACAGTACACCTCCTCCAAAACGGGCTGGGTATTAGGCACCTACAGCAAATTGCAGACCGTCACCGTGACGGCTGCCACCACCAAGGCAACGACCGCCGGCGCGACAACCAAAAAGGTAGTCAAAATCACCGGCAACACGGTCAATGTGCGTTCCAACGCCGGCTTGAAGTATTCCAAAATCGGTTCGGCTAAGAACGGCAATACCTTCACCTACGTCTCCACCAAGAAGGATTCTTCGGGAAAGACATGGTACTGCATACAGTACACCTCTTCCAAAAAGGGCTGGGTATTGGGCACCTACAGCAAATTGCAGACCGTCACCGTGACGGCAGCCACCACCAAGGCAACGACTGCCGCTTCCACCACCACAACAACAACTACTACAGCTCCAAAGACGACCACCACCACTGCCGCCCTGAAGCCCGAATTACCCAAGGCTGACGGCGGAAACGTGCTGATACTCAACGCATCGCTGAATGTTCGTTCCGGTGCGGGCGCTTCGGCGGCAAAAGTCGGCGTGGCAAAGCTCGGTCAGCTCTTCAAGCATTTGGAGAGCAAAAAGGATTCCAAGGGAACCGTATGGTACAAGATTCAGTATAATTCATCAAAAGCCGGCTGGGTTTCATCGGAATACGCCCATCTGAGAACCCCTGCCAATGCCAAGCTGGGAATCAACACGAGCGGCACACATTACATTACCCGCAAAATCACCGTAACAGCTGCGAGCGCCGGACTCTATTCATCGCCCGGCACCTCTTCCAAAAAAGTCGCCACGCTTGCCAAAGGCAAAAAGTACACCGCTACCAGCTGGAAGGCGGACAAAAACGGCACCACATGGTATTCCATCCGATACGGCGGCAAGCTGGTCTGGATTTCCAGCAGGAACGTCTCGATATCCGATACATTTACCACCATTCCGGTGAAAAAATTTGACAACGGCGGCACGCCGATCATCTACCTCTCCCCCTCCAATCAGACCGACAACGCATTCGTTGTGGGCAATACTACCGAGCAGAAGCAGATGTACCGCGTCGCCGAGGCTCTTCAGGCGATTCTGGAGGATGAATACGTCTGCGAAGTGCGACTCGCGCCGTTGAGCCTTTCCGTCACGCTGACCGGACGCGCGTATGAAGCATATCTCTGCCGTTCCAATGTCTACATTGCCATTCACAGCAACGCAGGCGGCGACAAATACGGTCTGCACGGCGCTTTCGCTTACTACTTCCCGGCAAGTCAGCAGAGCAAGGATCTTGCGCAGAATGTCATCAACGAGATGGCAAAGATCACTCCCCTGAAATCCAATGTCGACAAGCCTCTGGTTGACGGCATGTCCGCCTTCAACGGCACAGGCTATTCCGACGTCCGCAATCCTTCCTACTACGGCATGGTCAGCATTCTTGCCGAGGTGGAGTACCACGACAACAAGACCCTCGCCCCGTGGATCATCAACAACACCAATTCCATTGCCCGTGCGCTTGCCAACTCGCTTGAAAAAACAATGGGCTTGCGCAAGAAAACAGCAACGACTGCAACAGCAGCAACATCAGCAACGGCAGCAACAGCAGTAGGTTAATAGATTATTCGTAAATAATACAATGAAACGCGGTGGAGAAAGAAGCGAAAACTTCCTTCCCCACCGCTTTTTTATTTCAGATCACGCTGCCGCTCGATGTGATTTTTTCATCCATCCGCAAGAAAAAACAGCTGCCCTCGCCGGGACTGCTTTCCGCCCGAATCGGTATATTCAAAAGGGCGGCTGCCTCTGCGCAGAGATACAGCCCCAGACCGCTGGATTTGTCGCCCAGCCTGCCGTTCGCGCCGGTGTAGCCCTTTTCAAAAATGCGCGGCAAATCCTCCGGCGCAATGCCGATGCCTGTGTCGGCGACGGAAAGAACTCCGTCCTGCACCGAAACGGTGATAGTTCCCGACGGCGTGTACTTCAGGGCGTTGGAAATCAGCTGCTCCAGCATGCAGACAAACCATTTTTTGTCGGTAACAATCCTGACCGTTGTTCCGCTGTATTCCAGCCTGAGCTTTTTATAGATGAACTGAGAGGCAAACTTGCGGATCACCTCGCGTATCAATCCGTCCAGCGCGTATTCCTGAATCAGCAGGTCGTTGGAATCGCTGCCTAATCGCTGGTAGGCGAGAACCATCGCCGTATATTGCTCAATGCGGAACAGCTCCTCCCCAAGCGCGTGTCTGTCGGGATTTTCGGACGAGCCCAGCGCCAGCTTCATCACCGCAATGGGCGTCTTGATCTGATGCACCCACGCGGTGTAAAAATCCTGCGTTTCCTTGCGTTCGGCTGACAATGCGGACACAAGCCTTTCCTTTTCCGCCCCCAGACATTCTGCCATCTGCTGATAGTCGGCTTCGGCAAGGCTTTTGCCCTCCGGCAGATCATTCCACTGGGTGAGAATACCCGTCAGCTTTTGGTAACGCTGTGCGGCTTTGCTTTGTTCTTTGACAACCCCAACCACAAAAAAAGCCGCCATACAGAAGAATGTGACCGCAAAGGCATAACAAAACGGTTCCATTGGAATGCCGTACAGTCGGAAAATCACGTAAGTCAGAACCGTATTGAGCAGAAACAGCCCTGCGGTTATTCTATATTGCCGCAGGCAGTCCAGCAAAACGGCTGCTTTTCTGCTGTTTTTATTTTTGTAATTGTTTTTGTTTTTGTTTATCATACAATCATATACCCGCTTCCCGGCTTGGTTACAATCACATCGGTAAGCCCGTTTTCACTCAGCTTTTTGCGAAGCCTTGCTACATTGACGGTGAGGGTGTTTTCCTCCACATACAGATCGCTTTGCCAGAGCGCGTTCATCAGATTGTCGCGGCTGACAATTCTGCCCTTGTTGTCCAGCAGAATCTGCAAAATGCGCAGCTCGTTTTTGGTAAGCTCGATATGCTTCCCGTCGTAAATCACGGAGGCGTCGCCCGAATTGAGCTTGGCGCCGTGAAATTCGGGCAGGCTGCCCGCTTCGCTGATTTCGTAGGTCCGTCGGAGCACCGCCTGTACCTTTACGCCCAGCACCATGGAATCCACCGGCTTTGCGATAAAATCATCGCCGCCCAGACCGATGGCTGTGACGATATTCATGTTGTCCGAAGCCGAGGAGATAAACACGATCGGTACATTGGATAGCTTCCGGATCTCACTGCACCAATGGTACCCGTTGTAAAAAGGGAGCATAATGTCCAGCAGCACGAGCTGCGGCTGATATTCGGTGAATTCCCCTGTCACGTTGCGGAAATCAGAGATGGTTCTGACCTCGTTTCCGTAATCCGACAGGGTCTTTTCAATTGCCGAGGAAAGCGCGAAGTCGTCCTCGACCAGTAAGATCCGGTACATATCCGTTGTTCTCCTTTTATAGTTTCTCAATGAACAATTTTGTAGTAGGTCTTTGAAGTGCCGAGATAAATCAGCGTGTACACCATCGCAAATGCCGCAAAGGTGCCAAGCGTGCAGACCGCAAACAGCCTCACACTGAAAAGCAACAGCACTTTCATGATGCCTGTCAGCAGAGGAAAGACCACCGCCATGTGCAGTCCGGCGACCGCCAGCGGCAGGAAGAACACAAGAAGCACCTGCTTGCGGATGGTCTGCCTGACCTCCTGCCGGCTCATGCCGATTTTTTCCATGATCTGAAAGCGGGTTCTGTCCTCGTACCCTTCCGAAATCTGCTTGTAGTAGATAATGAGCGCCGTCGCAAACAGGCATACCGCCCCCAGCAGCACACCCAGAAAGAGCAGCGTGCCGAACATGCCCAGCAGGGCTTCTTTGGCGTTCCAGCGGGTGTCGAGATTGTATGTAATGACGGCGTCGTCGCCAGCCATCTTCCTCAGAGACGCACGCAGGTCTGCATCCAGCGAATCCCCCACAGCCGCCGCCTTCTCGCAGTCGGCAAAGGTCACGGCAATGCGCCTTGTCAATTCGGAGGCGTATTTGCCGTTTGCCTCTTTCTGTGCAAGATAGATGTTGCTGAGCGTCTCTTCATCGGGAACCACCACGCCATAGCAGGCAAAGGAGGACGCAAGGAAGCTCGCCGAAATGGGGAAATAATAAAGATTCTGTTTGATCTTATATTTTGTGCCGTGAATGGTCAGTGCGCCGGTAATATCCTTGATGCCCGAAGGGTCGTATATCGAGCAGACGGCGATCTGGTTTTCACCGAGGGCAAGAGCTTCGCCCGTCAGTCCGCGGTAGGTCGCTTCGGTGATAAAGAAGTAGTTGCCAATGTCCGTCATGTCGTATTTTTCCACTTTGCCCGACACATACAGCCTGTTGTCTTTGAGCAGATAGGCGGCGCTCAGATATTCGTTCTGCTCGATGGATTGTATTGTCACGCCGTTTTTGTCCGCGACAGAACGCATCATGCTTTCCAGCTCTGCCGGAGAGAGATGCCGCGTTTCGCCGTTTTCGTCGGGAAAGCCTGCCTCAAAATATAAATCCTGCGGATAATTCCTGCTCAGCACGCCCTCATATCCGGCGTAAAGGGTGACAGTGGTGGAAATCATCACCAGCACGCCGGTGGCAAGGATCGCAATGGAGGCAAGCCCGACGGCATTCTGCTTCATGCGGTAGAGCAGCCCCGAAACCGCCGGCATATTCTGGGGTTTGTAATAAAATTTGCCGTTGTTTTTGAGAGCTTTCAGCACAAAAACGCTGCCTGCCACAAAGAGAAAATAGGTGCCGACAATGACCAGAAGCACCGCCAGAAAGAAGAATTCCAGCGCTTCAAGGGGAGATTTCGTCGTCAGGGCGATAGCGTAACCGGCGGCGAGGGACACAAGACCCAGCATCAGCATGACCCACCTGACCTTCGGCTCCTTCTCGCCCACGCTGCGGCTCTGCAGCAGCTCCACCGGCTTCATCAGCGCGATGCTCACGCGGTTGAGCAGGAAGATGAAGAAATCCAGCAGCAGGAAGAATACCGCCGTGGGAATCACCGTCATAGGCGTGACATAATAGAATCCCGCGACAATGTCGGTTTGCAGCAGCCGGCAGATCAGCAGCGAACACAGCTTGTAGAAAAGCATTCCCGCGCAAAGTCCTCCGGCAACCGACAGCAGACTGCTGATCAGATTTTCAAAGAACAGCACCCTTCCCACATGGCGCTTTTCCATGCCCAACACATTGTACACGCCGAATTCCCGCTTGCGCTGCTTCATCAGGAATCGGTTGATGTAGAGCATCAGCACCGCCGACAGCAGGGCGAGAATTGCCGCTCCCATCCACATGAAGGTCGGAATATAACTGCCGCCCTTCACCCGCTGCATTCTGTCGTCCAGCGCCAGCGTGAGCATGATGTAAAAGCAGGCGATCAGTCCGGCTTCGGCGCCTATTCTCGGCAGGAAGAAGCGCGCGTTGCTTCTGAGGTTCTGCGCTGCCATTCTGGAATACAGCTTCATTTTACCTCACCGCCTCTTTTGATCATTGTAAGCGTATCGGATATTTTCTGATAGAACTGCTCGTTGGTGCAGCCGCCCTTGTAAATCTGGTGGAATACCACTCCGTCGCGGATAAACAGCACCCGTCCGGCATGGGACGCGGCGTCGGTGGAATGCGTCACCATCAGAATGGTCTGTCCGTCGCGGTTCATCTTTTCAAACACCCTGAGCAGGTCGGAGGAGGACTGCGAATCCAGTGCGCCCGTCGGCTCGTCCGCAAGAATCATCTTGGGATTGGTGATCAGAGCTCTTGCCGCCGCCGCGCGCTGCTTCTGTCCGCCCGACACCTCATAGGGAAATTTGCTCAGAATATCGCTGATTCCCAGAGACTGCGCCACCGGCGCGAGCCTTGCGTTCATCTCGGAGACGCTCTTGCCGCTCAGCACCAGCGGCAGCAGAATATTGTCCCGCAGCGAGAAGGTGTCCAGCAGATTGAATTCCTGAAACACAAAGCCGAGATTTTCACGGCGGAAGGACGCGAGCGCCGAGTCCTTCACACCCGCAAGATTTTTGCCGTCGAGCATGACGCTGCCGCCTGTGGGCTTGTCGAGCGCCGCAAGGATATTGAGCAGCGTGGTCTTGCCGGAGCCGGATTCGCCCATGATCGCCACATATTCGCCTGCTTCCACCGAGAAGGTCACGCCCTTGAGCGCCTGCACCTGACTGCCGCCGAAGCGGGTAGTATAGGTCTTTTTCAGGTCTTTTACTTCGAGAATTGTCATAACGGTTACCCCCTGTTTCAATTGGTGATTCTATTATATCGAAACAGAACTCTTTTCGACATCGAATCGCGTGACATTCAGGTGACATTTTTGTAAGGCTGGCATTTACATGCTCACGCTCTCTGTAAAAAAAAGCCGCCTTTGGAAATTCACCTTGGGAGGCATAAAGCGCTGTCCTTTCCAATCAAAACAACAGCCGTTCGATAACATATGTTATTATATCACCTGAAAGTTTCCTTGTAAATACGGGGCGGCATTTTTCAATCTGCGCTTTCACGGTGTTTAAACAATGTCTACAATGTAATCCTGAGTATTTATCTGTACTTATTATTCAAATAAACACGCAGAAATATAATAAATGTATTCTGAAAAATAAAGCTGAAACAAAATTTACGAAAAATATTGATTTCAAGAGTTTTATGTTATATAATAGTTCAAAATTGGATGTTTGGCAGTTTGAGATGAAATGAGGATAAATATAAATGGGAATTTTTACAGTGCTGTTTGACCTGATCATGGGACCGATTGAGCTGTTATTTGATACAGTATTCGCGTTTATGCTCCGATTTACCGATAACGAGGGAATTGCAATCGTTGCATTAAGTCTCGCTATCAATCTTCTCATTCTTCCGTTGTACAAACGTGCAGACGCTATGCAGGAGGAAGAACGGCTTAGGGCGCAAAAGCTTGCGTCCGGCGTTAATCATATTAAAAAGGTATTTAAAGGCGATATGCGCTTTATGGTGCTCAACACCTATTACCGTCAAAACAATTACAAGCCGTATTACGCGTTAAAAGGCTCGTTGTCTCTTCTCTTGGAGATTCCCTTTTTTATCGCGGCATATGATTATCTTTCCAATTTAGACCGCCTCAGCGGAACCGCTTTCGGTTCCATTGCTGATTTGTCAAAGCCGGACGGTCTGCTGCATATTGCCGGTCATGCGCTGAATTTGCTTCCCTTGCTTATGACCGCAATCAACATTGTTTCCGGCGTGATCTATACGAAAGGAATGCCACTGAAAAGCAAGCTGCAGCTTTACGGCATGGCAATCATATTTCTGGTTTTCTTATACGGTTCTCCTTCCGGTCTGGTGTTCTACTGGACACTGAATAATTTGTTCTCTTTGATTAAAAACATCTTTTACAGGGTGCGTCATACTAAATTGGTGCTAAGCATAATCAGTGCCGTCACAGCCATTGTGTCGCTACCGTATGTTGTTTTCATTGAGCCATTTGATTCCATTCGCAAGCAAACCATTGCGGTCATTGCTCTGGTGCTCATGCTTCTTCCTTTGTCGCTGCATTTTATATTTAAAAGACGTAAAGCGCCCATCACCATATCCGAGGCGACCAAGACGGACAATATAATATTTTACGCCTGCTGCATTTTTTTGACTTTGTTAATCGGCGTACTTATTCCTTCGGCAGTGATCCATTCGTCGCCCGATGAATTTGTGGAAATCAACACGCTTCGTTCTCCTTTACGATATATTTTCCATTCCTTTATCCTCGCGGCTGGAACCTTTACAGTGTGGATGAATGTCTTTTATCATTTATCGACTTCTTCTGTCAAAAAAATAATGAGTGCGGGTTCAATCATTGTCGCGGTATCATCCATAGTGAATTACATGTTTTACGGTGATTACGGCACCATGTCGTCATTATTGGAATACTACGATTCGTTTTTGAATACGCCTATGCAAAATGCCCTTAATCTGGCGGTATTAGCTGTCATCGGGGCTGTTGTGTATTTGATTTGGCGGAAGCGTCCGGCTATTGTCAAATCGGTTTGTATGGCTGGATGTGTCACTGTTCTGGCAATGTCTTGTGTCAATATGTTCCAGATTCAGTCAAGCTTCATCTCACTTCAAAAATCCATATCGGTAAATCTATCCGACGGGAATTCCGCCAATCATAAAGCCAAGCTGACGCTTGATAAAACGGGCAGGAATGTTGTCGTCATTATGATGGACAGAGCCATCAACTCATATTTCCCATTTTTGGTGGAGGAAAAGCCCGAACTGAAAGAACAATTTGCGGGATTCACCTACTATCCAAACACGATTTCATACGGTAATTTTACAAATGTCGGAACGCCGGGACTGTACGGCGGCTATGAATATATTCCGGAGGAAAACAACAAGCGGTCTGACGAGTGGCTGAGGGATAAACAGAATGAAGCGCTGAAGATTATGCCTGTCCTGTTTTCCTTGAGCGGATATGACGTCACCGTTTGCGACCCCACTTATGCCGGCTACCAGTGGATGCCCGATCTGAGAATATACGACGAGTATCCTGAAATCAGCAAATACATTACAAACGGCTACTTTTTTTCCGACGACGATTTGAAGAAAATAACGACGGACACCGATCAACTGCTCAACCGCAATTTTTTTGTCTACGGTCTTTTCCGTTCGTCGCCGCTGGTGCTTCATCAAAGTCTCTATAATGCGGGTCATTACAATCACGCAAGTCAGGATTTTAATTCTTCTGAACAGGTAATCAATAATCTGTATCAGGCAGAGGGCAGCGGTATATTCGGAAAGAATTATGATTTTGCCCGGACATACAACGCATTGAAGAACTACACGAACATCACAGATGTACGTGACAGCGGCAAGGGAACCTTTACTATGATCAGCAACGATACCGCTCACAATATTATTATGCTTCAGGAACCTGAATACGAGCCGGCACGTGTGGTTGATAACAGGAGCTATGAAGCAGAGCATTCTATCCGCTACTCCATGACAGGAGATAAGCTGTCATTTAACAGTGTGAATCAAATGATTCATTATCAATGCAATATGGCAGCGATGATCCAACTTGGCAAATGGTTTGATTATCTGCGCGAAAATGACTTGTATGACAATACAAAAATCATCATCGTTTCTGATCACGGAACAAATCTCATGTTGCCCGATATGAAATTCGGAGACAGTCAGTCACAAAGGTACTATACATACAATGATTCGGCATTTTATAAGTCGCTGCTGCTGGTCAAGGATTTTGACAGTAAGGAGCTTACGGTAGACGATACCTTTATGACAAACGCGGATACGCCGACATTGGCTTTTTCGGGTATAATCGACAATCCGGTCAACCCGTTTACCGGCAAACAAATCAATTCCGACGCCAAAAACGCGCCGGAGCATCACATTGCCTACACAAACACCTATAGCGTCTATCAGAATAACGGTAAAACCTTTAAGGATATTTTATGGGTAGGACTTAAAGGTAACGACTCAAATGATATGAGTTCATGGCGTGTTATAGGCAAATCACTTAATTAGCCGTTTCTCAACAGTCGCCCCCGACCGTCCCCCAAAAAATCCGGTAACGCATTTCAGCCGCCGTTTTTTGCAGCTCACCGGAAACCGCTTGATTTTGCTCATGCCGCTGTGGTATGATGCAGTTGTAAGGCGGAGATGAAATTCTCCAGGAAAAATCATTTTTTAAAAGGAGACGGTAAGTTTGAAAACAACGCGTAAGAAAATCGGTGCCATTATGGTAGGTTTGATTGTCATTCTGGTGGGCATTGGCTATGCAGCCAAGATAATGGGATATGAGTTTGACCTCTCTTCCCTCTTTTTTGACGGCTGGTGGACGGTATTTATCATTGTTCCCGGTGTGATCAAGCTCTTTGAGAAGGATTCCAGCAAGATCTTTGCCGTTGTGCTGATTGCGGTGGGCGTTGCGCTGCTGGTCGGTCAGTACATTCATTTGAATATTGGGAGCTGGATTGCTCCTGTTGCCATTATCGCCGTCGGCGTGAGCATTGCGGCTGGCGCCTTCAAAGATAAAGACGATGATAGCAACGTCAAGAAAGCAATCGTTAATCAGTGAGTCTCCCTCTGCCTCGGTGATGTATTCGGGCATCATCAGCAATCGCAACCAGTATTCTGTTTCCGCTGTTTCTTCTAACGCAATCTGCATTTTGGCTATGAAATCAGCCTTGATGTTTCCGTATGCGGCTTCATTAGCATTTGCACCGATGGAAGTACCGCTTCGGATGATTTGTTTGGAGATGATAGTTTCATGCTTCTGTTTAATCGGATACTGGTTCAGCTTAATGATCTTTGACCCAAATTTCAGTGATTTTTCAAAAAGAATCCTGCTTTGCATTTATTATGCATCTCTTTAATCCTAATTCACTGTTCACTTAGCACGCGCAAGCGCAGCGCTATTGGAAGGGCTCTGCAAAAAAGATGCCAATGGATTATTGTGGCGCAAGGAATAATAATTGAAATAGTCAGCTTTATCCCAAAAAATGGGATAGGGCTGATCTTCGTTTTTTCTACTATCTGTTTTCAGCTGAGCTATTTGAGCTATTTTTATATCTTAGTGAGTCTTTTTAAAGAAAAAAGAAAAAAGAATAAAGAATAGAGAATAAAGAATAATACAGAAACGCCGCGGAGGTTATCTCTTTGATTTTCTTATTTTTTCTTTATTACTTATTCTTTATTCTTTGAGCCGCATCAGCGGCGTTTCTGGTCGAGGTGACAGGACTTGAAAATTAGAAGAGAATCATCTCTATTACATCCTATTACCCATCAAATGCCCATTTTTAGCCAATTATGCGCATTTTTTCAGTTGCACTGAATATCCATCAAAACAGCATTGAAACACACTCAGTAACGCACAAAACTATAAATCAAACAACTCAAAGAAGCACTGGACTGACCCTCTGTTATCACCAACTATTTTTCGCTGAATGGAATAGAACGACATATTAATTGGTAAAGACCACTGCGAATAGTCTACTGTCGTCGATTTCATAGGAGAAGCACTATACACTTGACAAGATTAAAATATCGATTATATTGTAACATGTTGAAATGGTTGAGTCAACAAAAAATTCTGCTTTTCATTATATATAGGAGGACTGCCCCCATGTTTGAAAAGAAAACCCGCGTCAATCTGACGAATGAAGAAAAACGCCTGCTGTTACATAGCCTTGTGGAACTCAAGAATGACTTGATTCGGCAAGGCAGATACACCGACTGCGTGGATGAGCTGATCTACAAAATCGCCAGCGCAAAGGTGAAAAAGGTCAGGAGCGTTCCTGCGAGATAAGGCACAACCCCGCAAGCCGTTTGTTTATGTATTTTCCACATAAACGGACGGTTTTTTTTGTTGCCCGGAAAAACCCTGATCACACAGTACATAGCCGTCTGGAAACAGTCGGCTAAATTTTTTCAAAGGAAGGAGCAAATCACATGAACCAAACCAAAGTCATTGCCATCGCCAACCAGAAGGGCGGCGTCGGCAAGACGACCACGGCGGCGAACCTCGGCGCGGGACTGACACAGCTCGGACGGAGGGTTTTGCTCGTTGACGCGGATTCTCAGGCGAGCCTGACGGTATCGCTCGGCGTGAGCCAGCCGGACGATCTGCCGGTGACGGTGGGCAACATCATCCAGAATATCATGGACGACACACCCTTTGACCCGCGTGAAGGTATCATTCACCACTCGGAGGGCTTTGACCTGCTGCCGTCGAATATTTTGCTGTCCGGCACGGAAGTCCGCATGGTGAACGCCATGAGCCGCGAGAGGCTGCTGTCGCAGTACCTTGACACGGTGAAGCGCGACTATGACTATGTGCTGATCGACTGCACTCCGTCGCTCGGCGTGCTGACGCTCAACGCACTGGCGGCGGCGGACAGCGTCATCATTCCCACCCAGCAGCATTATCTCTCCGCCAAAGGATTGGAACTGCTGCTGCAAACGGTATCCAGAGTGCGCAAGACCATCAATCCGAGCCTGCAAATCGACGGGATTCTCATGACGATGGTGCGCCCCAACACGG
>CACWOX010000010.1 GCA_902762615.1 uncultured Ruminococcus sp.
CTTCTTGTATATTGACATTTTGCTGATTTTTTTCTGACACTTTCCATTTTCAACTTTGTACTGAAATTGTGGATTTCTCAGGGTCACTGAATAGTTACCTATATTCTTTGACATGATTTCCTCCTATTTTTTATCTGACTTCTGTGCCTTAACCAGATTTCCATAATCAGCTCCGCAGAATGACTTACCTTGTTTCACATTTCTTGCCATCCACGCTATTATCATAGCAATAATCCAAACAATAACAGCACCCATAATTATGTTTCCCATATCATATCTCCTCTGCCACACTACAGTTCTTTGCAAAAATCTTTAATATCTCTATATACATCATGCCACGGAGCATACGGCACGCAATCCTCTGTGGCATACCCAACAGGAAGCAGACAGACAGGCTTGATGTTCTTAGGAAGATCAAACGCCTTAGCAACTGCCTTCACATCAAACAGCCTTACCCAAACAGAGCCTATGCCCTGCTCCCAGGCTTCCAGCATCATATGAGTACAGACAATGCTGCAGTCCATCTCACCGCTGCTGTAACCACGCTCCGTCTGGCTCTTCCATGTCTTACTCTCATCACTGCAGATCAGGAAGACCATCGGTGCCCCATAAATACAGCGGCATAAACGATTGATCTTATTCATGGCAGCTTCACTTTTCAGCAAATAAATCATCTGCGGCTGATAATTGACTGCCGTTGGTGCCAGCTGTGCAGCCTTCAGGATTTTGTCAATCTTTTCCTGTTCCACAGGTCTGTCCGAAAAGGAACGGACAGAATACCTGTCAGCGGCAAGCTCCATAAAATCCATTGCAACCCCTCCCAATCTTACTGATACTGATGGAACACCTTTGCAAGGATCTTCCACTGACCATCTTCCTTAATCAGGCTATGGAAATCCGTAAATGCCAGCCCATGCCAGTCTTCCAGAGTTACGCGGACAACTGCAGCCGTTCCTTCGATGCTCAGTACATCAACCCTTGCCTTTGTCTCCGGTGCTGGTCCGAACGCATCAACAGCGCCGTACAGCGCTTCGATGGAACCGTTATAATACTCTCCGTTCAGATAGCCGTACATCAGCGCATTCTCTGTAAATGCAGGCTTCATAATGTCGCTCTTGCCTTCTTTGCAAGCTTCGGTGTATTTTGCGACAGTAGCCAGCACCTCTTCATAATCAGAAACTTTGATCTTTTCCATGGTATCTTCTCCTTGTAATTTTGATTTGGGATTGACTTTTTCGTCCGTCCTGATTATAATTATAGCATGAACAATGACATTTGCAAGAACGCACTTTTTTGTTATATACTATCTAAAAGTATAGTTAGGAGAAGTTGAACATGAATATCGAGAAGATCAAGACTTATAACTGCCCGGTCGAAGCCGCAATGGACGTCATTGGCGGAAAGTACAAGGCACTGATTGTCTATGAGTTGATAAACGGTACAAGGCGATATAACGAGATTCAAAGAGCTGTTCCGCAGGCAACACCCCGTATGCTCAGCAAGCAGCTCAAAGAACTGGAGGAGGACGGTGTCATTAACCGTGTACTATATCCGGTTGTGCCACCCAAGACGGAATACTCTCTGACAGAAATGGGAGAAACGCTTGTCCCAATCGTTGAAGCTCTATGTAAATGGGGTGAACACTACTTTGAGTTGGCAGGAGCCCACATACCCTGCGGGGAATAACTCACACAAATCAAAACGCCTCTGAACCACACATCGGCTCAGGGGCGTTTTGGTTATTTCACTGTCAGGCGGACAGAAATCTTCGGGAGAATTTATAATGTAATGACCTTGGGTTCTTCCGTAAATGAATAAATCGTTGCCACTCCATTTTCAAAATAGAACACGGTCATTGTACCATTATCCGGCGAAGCCAAGCTTTTGAGTGAGGGGTTATCTTCCAACATAGCAACCCTTGCCTCGCGACGTAAATCCTCTTTCATGATCCCCTCTACACGAATCCATTTGCCTTCATGCATACCGCAGATTTCAACCCTTCCATTCTTCGATAGCTGCTGATAGACCTTTTTCTGATTATTCGTCTCGATATAAATCTTTCCCTCGTAGTCGCTCACCGCGCCAAATGGACGGACATGCGGCTGCCCGTCATCATCGGTTGCAAGAAAAAATGTTCCGCATTTTCTCAAAAAATCATAAGCCTCTTTCATTGTGATCGTTTCCTTTCCTTTTAATTTTATATTTATGAACAATAATATTCATGCCATCATATCATTCTGATTTTCTCTGCTGTTTTTCACGTATGATTTCGCCTCTGACTTTTCGGATGCATTCTGCAAGTGTCCGGTTCCGAAGTTCTTGTTCTGCTTTCTTCTCAATCTCATGAAATTCTTCCGTCAGTACAGGCTGAATATGACGTCCCACAGCGCATTCATCATTGGGATTCTGATGCAAATCAAACACATGTACTTCATCCGTCCCATAGATTGCCTGATAGATCATATACAACGTAAGTTCTTCCGGTTTAACCAGCAGCCTAAAGCCACTGACGCCTTGCCTGCTGTCGATGATTCCGTTTTTTTTCAGCAACCCGGTAATCTTACGAATATAACTCGCGTTTGTTCCTACGCTGGTTGCAATCTGGTCAGATGTTGCCGACACTTCTGTATTGGCAATCAATATTAATGAGTGTATTGCTACAGAGAACCGTGTATCCATTCTTTAACCTTTATTATTATCTTTATTATTAGTACTTGTATTTGATACGAATACATTATAGCATACTAAGATGATTATGTCAACAGAAAAACTCCGAAGACTTTGAAAAATACTGTTCGCAATAAAAAATGCCGGAAATATCCTCGGACTTCCACAATTTACCCCTCAAGCGACCAAACGGCGGAGGAATGTTCCGTCAGAAATTGCGATTTCTCTTTTACTCTTAACAATTCGCACTTGTGAACAGCTATACGGACATGCGAGGCAAGTGGGATGGAGGTTCTTACCCCTTTTGAACGAAAATCACACGCAAAGATGACGATGGAGGATTCATTCAGAATTTTGATAGAAGAAATGGCTTATTCTGCCTATAGCGGTGATATTGAATATTTCAGGAAGAAGTATATAGACATCATAGGAGAAAAAAGATTCAACGAGATACAAAAACTGATTTCAGTAATTCTCCCTGTCCAGGGTGCATATCCTTATCCGGAATCAGACGAGGGAGGTGCTGACAATGGCTAATATCGAAAAGCGCGGGGAATCCTATCGCATTACCGTTTCATGCGGATATGACGTATGTGGGCGAAAGAAACGCGCTCACATGACATGGAAGCCGGACAAAGGCATGACAGAGCGCCAGATCAAGAAAGAATTGGAGCGTCAGGCAGTTCTCTTTGAGGAACGCTTCAACGGAGGGGGGCGTAGTCAGCGGTGCGATCAAATTCCAGACATTCGCGGAGGAATGGTTTGAAAAATACGCCGAAAAGCAGTTGAAGGAAAGCGCCGTCACATACTACCGCAATCTCTCCAAGCGGGTTTACATTGCCCTCGGAGCAAAGCGGATTAATAAAATCATAGGGGCTGTCGCAAAAAGAAAAGTGAGGCAGCCTCTTTTTAATATGCAAAAAAACAGCCAGAGTCTGTACAGCCCCTGACTGTTAGTGTAAAATAGAAGTATGACCAATTGCAACAGAAATAAAAATCGAAAAGGATGATGCGGTAAGGTTGCTGAGTCACTACGTGGAGGAAGCAGATTTGAGTGACTTGTATTCAACATATGAAAGAATAAGAGAAAATCAGGCAACACCGAGACAACTTTTAAAAATCATGCTGTATGCGCATATGAACAGGATATTCAAGCCGGATGATCGAGAGAAGCTGCAAAAGAGACATAAACTTTATGTACCTGTTAGCAGGAAAACCTGTTCTGCTATTCGATTTATCCTTATGATATATTTATTCGCTCTATATCACAAAATCAAGGCTGTCACACAGGATGTTTTATTTTCCTTGTGCGACATCCCCTTTTGCTTTCCCACAGAATTATTTGATTTCAATGCCCTTTTCTCTGAGCCGCAAATACGCGTTTTCCCGCAGCAGCGTGTAAAGCACCGACGTCAGAGGAATAAATATCAGCATTCCCGGCAGCCCCAAAATCGCGTTGCCCAGCAGCGCCGCGAGCAGCGTCCATATTGCCGGAAGTCCCATGGAATTGCCCACAATCTTCGGGTAAATCAGGTGGCTGTCTATCTGCTGAAGCACAAGGAATATCACCACAAATCCAAGTGCCTTCATAGGGCTTATCATTACAATAAGCAGGAAGCCCGCCAGCATACCCACAAGCGAACCGATATAAGGAATCAACGCCAAAAAGCCTATAAACATGCTTATCACAATAGTATAAGGCATTTTAAATATGCTCATTACAAAAAAGAACATCATTCCGAGTATAAAAGCGTCCAGACATTGCCCTGAGATAAAATAAAAGAACGTATCGGAGCAAAGGCGTGCAATCTCGCAAAGCCTGTCAGCCTTTTTCTCATCAAGATAAGCATATGTCAGCTTTTTGCACTGGCATTTCAGCCGCTTTTTGCCAGCCAGCACATATATGGCAATGATCGTTCCGGTAAAGATATTGATGGCAGTATTCACCACCGAGGACGCCGCACTGTATGCCGTATCGACCAGCGTGGTCATGTTGCCTGTCATCTGCTCAATGAGTGTCGATACATTCAGGACATTTATCAGCTGTTCGATTTTAGCGGTGTCTATTCCGTAGCTCTTGAGACTGGCAAGCAGCTTGGGATAATACATCATAAAGGCGTCGCCTATGCCCGATACGGAATTCACCACTCTCGGAACCACGACATCAAACACATGGTATATGATCAGCGCTGTGCATATAAGCGTCAGCACGAGACTGGACCCGTCCAGAAACGACGCAGGTATTTTTTTGCCGATTTTGCGCTTCAGCTTTGAAGCAAGGAACCCAAGCAGCTTGCAAAAGCCTCTCATTGGCGCGTTGAGAATCAGCGCAATGAGCACGCCGATTATCAACGGCATGGAAATATCAACAACCCATCTGACAAATGCCAGCACGCTGCCGAGATTGTTGAACGCGGCAAACATGGTGATGGAAATAAATACAAACAGCAGCCCGTATTTAAAATAACCCTTTGTTTTGTCGTCCATATTTTTCTATTCCCCCCTTTTCGTATGGAAAGTGCAGAACATAACACGTTAACAACGTCAACGGAAACCATCTGTGCTTTACCGTCATTATAACCGCCGAATTGGTTTATATTGCTAACGAGATGTTAAATAATTATTCGCCTAAATATAAATAAAGTGTAAACGTGACAATTATTTGACAAAAATGTTTGAAATTACATAAATGATGTAGTATAATGTTAAAGTACTCAGGCGGCTCGTCCGCAGAGCAAAACAAAATTTATTTATTTGGAGAGTGACTTATATGCCTCTGGTAAACGCAAAGGACATGCTTATCAAAGCTATGGAAGGCAAGTATGCCGTCGGTCAGTTCAACATCAACAATCTCGAATGGACAAAGTCCATACTGCTCACCGCCGAGGAGCTCAAAGCTCCCGTTATTCTCGGTGTTTCCGAGGGTGCAGGCAAGTATATGTGCGGCTACAAGACAGTAGTGGGCATGGTCAAGGGCATGATTGAAGAGCTGAATATCACCGTTCCCGTAGCGCTGCATCTCGACCACGGCTCTTTTGAGGGCGCAAAGGCATGCATCAAGGCAGGCTTCTCGTCCATCATGTTTGACGGCTCTCATTATCCAATCGAAGAGAACATCGAAAAGACCAAGATTCTGGTCAACACCTGCGAAGTGCTGGGTCTCTCGCTGGAAGCCGAGGTTGGCTCCATCGGCGGCGAAGAGGACGGCGTTGTCGGCATGGGCGAATGTGCGGATCCCGCAGAGTGCAAGCAGATCGCTGATCTCGGCGTTACCATGCTCGCAGCAGGTATCGGCAACATTCACGGCAAGTACCCCGAAAACTGGCCGGGTCTGAGCTTTGAGACCCTCGAAGCTGTCAAGAACACCGTCGGCGACGTTCCACTGGTTCTGCACGGCGGCACAGGCATTCCTGAGGATCAGATCAAGAAGGCAATCTCGCTGGGCGTTGCAAAAATCAACGTCAACACCGAGTGCCAGCTCGCATTCCAGGAGGCTACAAGAGCATACATCGAGGCAGGCAAGGATCAGCAGGGTAAGGGCTTTGACCCCCGCAAGCTGCTCGCTCCCGGCGCACAGGCCATCAGAGATATGGTCAAGACCAAGATGGAAATCTTCGGCTGCATCGGCAAGGCTGAGTAATTGTCCCCTATAAAAGATTCAATTAACCATTGATAAACCCCCGCTGAAGCGGAGTTTTTACCGGACAACCGGAAGGACTCCGCCGACGCAGGGGTGTTTTTCTTACAATAATCCACATATTTATTATTCCGCAGGTGCAAAATATTGATTTATCTGCCGGAAGTTACATTTTAATATTGACATATCCGCAAAATGGGTAGATAATATATTCCAATAATCCACATACTATAGGAAAGGTGAATTCAACATGCTTTCACTGGACAAATTTTACCATGCCGCCTATGTGCTCAAGAGCGTTCTGCGCCGCACGGACCTGGTCTACGCGCCCGAACTCAACCCGGAGGCGGATATATACTTAAAGCCCGAATGTTTGCAGGTGACAGGCTCCTTCAAGGTAAGAGGCGCTTACTACAAAATTGCCACTCTCTCCGATGAGGAGAAGGCAAAGGGCGTGATCGCATGCTCCGCCGGCAATCACGCGCAGGGCGTCGCTCTCGCCGCTACCAAAAGCGGTATCAAGTCGCTGATCTGCCTGCCGGACGGCGCTCCCATCTCCAAGGTCGAAGCCACGCGCAAGCTCGGCGCTGACATCTGTCTGGTCAACGGCGTTTACGACGACGCTTACAACAAGGCTCTCGAACTGCGCGACGAGAAGGGCTACACCTTCATTCACCCCTTTGACGACGAATCGGTCATCGCGGGTCAGGGCACCATCGGACTGGAAATAGCCGATCAGCTTCCCGACGCGGACGCAGTGATCGTTCCAATCGGCGGCGGCGGTCTTATCTCCGGCGTTGCATTCGCCATCAAGCAGCTCAATCCTAATATAAAGATCTACGGCGTACAGGCTGCCGGAGCACCCAGCATGTTCAATTCCATTCACGACGGCAAGATCGAGCGTCTGCCCTCAGTCTCCACCATTGCCGACGGCATAGCCGTCAAGGAACCCGGCTCCATCACATTCGACACCTGCCAGAAGTATGTTGACGAAATCGTCACCGTCACCGACGACGAGATTTCCGCTGCCATTCTCGCTCTTATCGAGAAGCAGAAGATGATCGCAGAGGGCGCCGGAGCGGTTTCCGTCGCTGCCGCTATGTTCAACAAGGTTCCCGTCAAGGGCAAGAAGGTCGTCTGTGTCGTTTCGGGCGGTAATATTGACGTGACCATTCTCTCCCGCGTCATCAAGAGAGGACTGCTCATGTCGGGCCGCACCTGTTCGCTCATTCTCGAGCTGATCGATAAGCCCGGTCAGCTTCAGGGCGTTGCCAACATCATCGCCAACCTCGGCGGCAATGTCATTTCCATCCACCACGAGCGTGCCAACGAGGGCGCCGACGTCAACGGCTGCTATCTCAGACTGCTGCTGGAAACCAAAAACTTCCAGCACATCGAGGAGATTAAGAAGGCGCTGCTCGACGCGGGTTATCACTTCGCCAACAACTGATTATTTTACATTACGCTGAATTTTTTTACAGGAGGTTTCATCTATGATAAAGACAATTTACACCAAGAACGCACCCGACGCCATCGGTCCCTATTCTCAGGCAAAGATCGCGGGAGGTTTCCTCTTCGCGTCGGGACAGATCGCCATCAATCCCGCAAGCGGTACCGTGGAAGCCGACACCATCGAGGGGCAGACCGAACAGATCATGAAGAACATCGCAGCCATTCTCGCGGAAGCCGGTCTCACCTTTGACAATGTGGTAAAGACCACCTGCTTCCTCAAGAATATGTCCGATTTCGCCACATTCAACGAAATCTACGGCAACTACTTCACCGGCAAGCCCGCGCGTTCCTGCGTCGCCGCCGCACAGCTTCCCAAGGACGTTTTAGCCGAGGTGGAGATCATCGCGGTCTGCGAGTAATTGATTTATATTATAATTTTAAGCACGGCCATTCGATTCACAATTGATTTGCCGTGCTTTTTTTAAAAATGTGGAGGTTTATTCTATGTACAAAGCCGTGATCTTCGACCTTGACGGTACGCTGCTCAACACCCTCGCCGACCTCGCCGACAGCTGCAATTATGTGCTTGCAGCCAAGGGGCATCAGGTATATCCTGTGGAGCAGTATAAAAAATTTGTCGGCAACGGCGCAGCAATACTGATGAAGCGCATACACCCCGAAGGCACATCTCAGGCAGAGCTGGACGATTCACTTGCCAGATTCAGCGAGTATTACAGCGCCCACAAGGATATAAAGACCGCGCCGTACGAAGGCATTCCCGAACTTCTGGGCAGTCTGAAGCAAAAAGGAATCCGTCTGTGTGTGCTCTCCAACAAGCCGCACGAAATCAGCACGCAGATCGTAAAGCAATATTTCGGCGAGGATACCTTTGATATCATCATGGGCAAATCGGCTGATTTTCCCGTCAAGCCGGATCCGACGTCCTGTCTGTATTTGATTGATAAACTGGGACTTGAAAAGAAAGATGTGCTTTATATCGGAGACAGCAACGTAGACATGCAGACGGCACGAAACGCGGGGCTGACAAAATGCGGCGTCTGCTGGGGCTTCCGCTCCGAAGCCGAGCTGACAAACGAAGGGGCGGATTATCTGGCACACACCACAGACGATATCTTGCATTTGACCACAGGAGAATCATTATGAGAAAAGTCCTTTTGCATCATACGGTTCGTGTTATTACGGCGCTGTTTCTTGTCTCTTCGATCATGCTCACCGCTGCCTGCGGCATGCGGAATGTGACCATAGACGAAAGTGAATTTACCCGTACAGAAGCACAGCTGCCAAATCCAATGAAAGGCTTTGCTTCCTTTTACGGCAAGGCAGATATGGACGCCTCTTTGGAATACATAGGGTTAAAATTCAACGAAATTTACACCTACGAAAACGGGCAGGGAAGGCTTGACACCGAGGAACTGGACAAAAAGCTCTCCAAGGTGGCGGAAAGAGGAAATTCCGCCATACTGCGCGTTTATATTCTGAATCCGGGTCATGTCAACAGCGAAGAAACCGGACTGTTTCTGCCTGAGAATCTTTACAATGAACTTAAAAGCGAAGGCGACATTTATTCCAATCGGGTGACAGGCGGCTTGCTGGAATATCCCGATTTCAACAGCGAAAAGCTCATCGGCTGCATGATTGATTTTATCGGACAGTTTGCCAAAAAATACGACGGACATGCCGCTATCGCCGTCATTCAGATGGGTCTTTACGGCTCCTGGGGCGAATGGAACATGTCGGAATGCCGCAACGGAAAATGCCTGATGACCAATGAAAACCTCAAAAGAATCATCGAGGCATACGTCTCCTGCTTCACCAAAACCAAGCTGATGGGTCGCAACCCTTCGCTCGGCTATGCCAACGAATTTCCCATAGGCTATCATGACGACAACTTTATGTTCAACACATCCGACTTCCACACCAAAAGCCGGGAGTGGAAGGCTCTGCTCAGAAAGCAGGATTACACCTACGGCACGCTTCAGCAATTCTATGATTTCATCAACGGCGACGGCGGCAAATATGAACCCCTGTGGGATAGATGGGAAACCCAGATGTTCGGCGGCGAGCTTTCGATGCAGATGTCAAAGGACCCGTTCGGACCTCTCTGGAGCGGAACGGAACGCGAAGCGCTCGATTACTGCATTGATCAGTTCCATATGTCGTGGCTGATGGGCGTCGGCGTGGGAGGCATTCCTGCCACCAACACAGAAGAGTACAAGGAATTCCGCAAGGTCGCCGGCAGCTTCGGTTACGATATTTTCATAGATTTGGTTTCAGGCAAGGATCGCACCGGCAAGCTGACAACCTCATTCGGCAATTCGGGTATAGCGCCATTCTATTACGACTGGGATTTGGAATACCGCATTGTCGACGCAAAAGGTACTGCGGTCTACAGATACAGCGACGAAACATTCCGGCTGTCAACGCTGCTTCCGGGCGAAACCAAAGAATCGGTCTTTTTCATTCCCGACGATCTCAAAGCCGGTGAATACACCGTACAGATGAGGTTTGTCAATCCCGCCGAGGAGATATCCAAAAAGGTCATGCCTCTGCGGCTCTCCAACGACCATGAGATAAGAGACGGCTTCTACGAGCTTGCCAGAATAACAATTGAATAAATTCTTTTATTGTTTCAGAAATAACAAAAGACTTGTGCTTCACCGCATATCAGCGGAAATATACACAAGCCTTTTTGATTTTTTCAAGAATCAATCATCCGAACACCTTCAGCGAATCAAGCGGCTTTCCATCGGCGTCGAAAAAAGCCTGATTATCCCACGTGCTGCCGCCGTAATACTTGCCGCCGTTGTCGGGATCGTACTCGGCGCAATAGCTGCTTGCCCAGCCGGAGCCGTATTTTTCCCATTTTTCGGAATTGCTTTTCGGGTCGTCTCCCACTGGAATCCACGCGCCTTCCCAATAAAACACTCCCAGAGCACCGCATTGGGCAGCGGCATTCATCACGGCTCTCACGCAGTCGGCTTGTCCCTGTTTGCTTGCGGGATAATCCGGCAGCAGCTCCGACTGCCCCGCAATATTTTGAAAGCCGTCACCGTCCTCAAGCGTATACGGATATGCGGTTTCGAGAACGACGGTCTGTTTACCGTATTTCTCTTTGACATCGGACAACAGTTCCTTCATTTCCGGCAGACTTCCGTGCCAGTAGGGATAATAGGACACGCCGAAAACATCGTAATCAACCATGAATCCATTCAGCATACCGGCATACCAGAGCATTCCCGCTCGATCTGCCGCAGGTGCAAAATGGACGGCGATCTTTATTGCGACACCGCACGAAACGGAAAAATCACGCACCGCCTTTGATGCCGATTGAAGAAGAACGGAGACGTTTTTCCAGTCGGATTCTCCGGCAAGACCGCTGTTGATTTCGTTGCCGATCTGCACCATACCGATATCCGCACCCGCAGAGGATATTGTTTCAAGAGAACTTACGGTGAAGTCATACAAAGCCGCGGATTTTTCTTCCACGGACATTTCACGCCATGCCTTCGGAGCATACTGCCGTGACGGATCCGCCCAGAAATCGGAATAATGAAAATCGACCAACAGCTTCATTCCGTACTTTGCAGCCCTCCTGCCTGTCTCGGCAGCCTTTTCCGCATCGCAGTTTCCTCCGCCGTAGCCATTTCCGTTCGCATCGTACGGGTCGTTCCACACACGCGCTCTGATGTAATTGACGCCTGCCTCCGAGAGCGTTTTCATCAGATCCTGCGGCTTTCCGTCAGTGCCGTAAAATACAACGCCGCTTTGCTCCAATGAAATGACGCTCGAGACGTCCATTCCCTTTATGAAGCCTTCCGGCAGGGAATCGTATGCAGCACCGGAATCATTGGAGGAAACAGGCTCCTCCGACGATGACGATCCATCAGAAATGGCGCTATCCGAACAGCCGGATGTGCCAGGCAAAAACATAATCAAACAGGTCATCAGCAGCGCGATAATTCTATATTTCATACTATCTGTTGCCCTCCAATATGGTAAAGTTTGCTTATGAAACCGGAATGAACCGGCAGTCTGACGCCTGTCGGTTGCTTCAGCAAGTCAGCGCGAGTCCTTCAGCGTTTTCCTTATCTCGGCAAATGCAGCATCCTCCCCTTGCTCGGCAAGGAGCGTCAGCCAGCTTTCCAGCAGATCGGACGTCTCGGGATGAATGATGCGCCGCTGCTTCCCCTTCAGAAAATATTGCAAAGGCGACGAATCGGTGTAATTCTTTTTCATATAGGTTTTGCTTGCCGCCATGCGGTCGCAAAACATCTCCGCGACAAACACAACAGGCATTTTGACAGGCTGACAAAGCCGCGTCACGGGGTCGTAATCGGTCCAGAATTCAAAGTGATGGCGGTTGCGTCCCTTGTGGTGCATCCAAGCGCGGGAATAGCCGATGTCCTCCCTTTCGGCTTCATTCGGGCTGCGCATTCCCTGAAAATACTTCACTCCGTTCCAGAATTCCGTCGGACTGTATTTGCTCAGGTCGTGCAGGAGTCCCCGTAACGGAATGCCCGCGCGGAAACAGTTTACAATGACCTTGCGCCGATGCATGTTGATGGTGTGAAGATGCCCGAAAAAACGTGCTGCAAAATTCATGTATAGTAACACTTTCCTTAAAATAAATTCCTCATGAATATGCTATATCATAAAAACGGTTTTGTCAAGTGGCTCGGTTCATTCAAAATATTCATATAATTTCTGATGAATAATTCCAACTTTTGGTTAAAATCGGGTTTTTTATCTTCGTATGATAATTTAAATTGCAATGTGACGAAACATATATTATAATTAATATGTACAAAATAGAGACATGTTTTTTAACGAATCAGATAATCGAGGCGGAACGCTTCCTTTTATCCCTCTAATTATTCGCAAATGTGCGGCACACGGCAAGATCGGAGGATTCTAAATATTTATGCACACCATACTGTTTTCCGAATTAGGGCTTTCCGCGCCTGTTATGCAGGCAATTGACGACATAGGCTACGAAGAAGCCACTCCGATACAGACCAAAGCAATTCCGCTGCTCATGAGCGGCAGGGACGTAATAGGTCAGTCGCAGACCGGCACGGGAAAAACGGCTGCCTTTGCCATTCCGGCCATCGAGCGACTGATTGCCGACGGAGACAGGGGCGTACAGGTGCTGATTCTGTGTCCCACACGGGAGCTTGCGATGCAGGCGTGTGAGGAAATACGCAAGCTGACCCGTCACGTCGAATGGATACGTCCGGCAGCGATCTACGGCGGTCAGGACATTGATCGTCAGGTAAGGCAGCTGCATTCCGGCGTTCAGATAGTGGTCGGCACTCCGGGCAGGATAATGGATCACATGCGCCGCCGCACGCTCAGGCTGGACAAGGTGAAGATCGCCATTCTTGACGAAGCCGATGAAATGCTCTCGATGGGCTTTCGCGACGACATAGAAACGATATTTACCGATGTACCGCAGCAGCGCCAGACAGTGCTCTTTTCGGCTACGATGTCCCCCGAAATCATGGAGATAACCAAGCTCTACATGACCGATCCCGAGATAATCCGGGTGGTGCGCAAGGAGCTGACAGTCGAGGAGATAGATCAGTACTACTACAACATACCCCACAGCCACAAAATAGAAGCCCTCAGCCGCCTGATGGACGTTTATCATCCCGAACCCGCCATGGTGTTCTGCAACACAAAGAAGCAGGTGGACGAGCTGGTAAGCGCGATGCAGCAGCGCGGATATGTCGCGGAGGGGCTTCACGGCGATATGAAGCAGCAGGCTCGCGACCACGTGATGAACACCTTCCGCAGCGGCAAGGTGGATATTCTGATTGCCACCGACGTGGCGGCAAGAGGCATTGACATCTCCGGCATAGGCGCTGTATTCAATTACGACATTCCGCAGGACGTGGAATATTACGTCCACCGCATAGGCAGAACCGGACGAGCAGGCAAATCCGGACTTGCCTTCACCTTTGTCACAGGCTCCCGCGAGATGGCGGAGCTTCGCGGCATAATGAACTACACCCATTCCGAGATCACCAAAAGCTCCATTCCAACCAGCGCTCAGGTGATGGAGTGCCGCAGGCTGCGTTTTGCCCGCAATGTCTGTGCCGCTGTGGAAAACGAAGATCTGAGCGACTACATGGAGATGGTGGAGCAGCTTGCCGACGAGGGCATATCCGCTGTCGAAATAGCCGCCGCTCTGCTGAAATCCGAAATGACCTCCGGCGGAAAGGCGGCAATGCCCTCCGAAGCCGATGACTTCGCTTTTGCAGGGCATGAATACCGCAGAGACCGCGACAGCCGCAGGCAGGACGAACGCAAAAAACGCTGCGACGGGCGCAGATCCGGCAGACGCGGACGCAGCGACTGTCCCACAGTCAAAATTTACATAAACCTCGGCAGCAGCGCAGGCGTCCTTCCCAAGCACATAGTAGGCACGGTAGCAAATGAAACCGGACTTGCCGGCAAATTCATCGGCAGAATAGAGATAAACGAACGCTATTCCACCTTCGATGTGCCGCAGGAGGCTGCCGGAATGGTGATTGACACTCTCAACAAGACCCGCGTGATGGGCAGAAGGGTCAATGCGCGGCTTTTTAACGAGCAATATTGATAAAATAATTAAGCAAAAGGAAGTCTGAAAAATGATCAAACACATCGTACTTTTTAAGCTGAGCGACAACAGCCCCGACAATTGCGCCAGGACAGCTGATATTCTTCGCTCGATGGACGGCAAGGTGGAGCTTCTGCGCGGAATCACCGTCGGAGTGGACAACCTTCATTCTCCGCGTTCCTACGACATTGCGCTGGAAGTGCTGCTCGACGACATGGATGCTTTAGCGGCTTATCAGCAGGACGACTACCACTGCAATGTGGTAAAAAAGCACATGCATTCCGTCGCCTGCGCAAGCGTTGCAATAGATTTTGACATCTGATAATTGACAGCTCCATCAACCTATAGTTGACAGCTTTTCCCCAAACATTGATTGACAATTCCCGACTGAATGGTATATACTGGACACATCGCACGGAATTCAGGGGAATTCCAACATACGCAGTTCAGAAGAGCTGTCAATAAAATTTTGTTCTGGAGGATGTTTACTATGTCAGAAGCAAGACTTTTCCATCAGGAAGACTGCAACCTTTCCATGCTCACAGGCAAGACCATAGCCATCATCGGCTACGGCAGCCAGGGTCACGCACATGCCCTCAACCTCAAGGAGTCGGGCTGTCATGTTATCATCGGTCTTTACGAGGGCAGCAAGTCCTGGGCTAAGGCTGAGAAGCAGGGCTTTGAAGTTTTCACAGCTGCCGATGCTGCCAAGAAGGCGGACATCATCATGATTCTCATTAATGATGAGCTTCAGGCTGATATGTACAAGAAGGACATCGAGCCAAACCTTGAGGAAGGCAACATGCTCATGTTCGCACACGGCTTCAACATTCACTTTGGCTGCATCAAGCCCCCCAAGTTTGTTGACGTTACAATGATCGCCCCCAAGGCTCCCGGTCACACCGTCCGTTCGGAGTATCAGGCTGGCAAGGGTACCCCCTGTCTCGTCGCTGTTTATCAGGACGCTACAGGCCGCGCTCTTGACATGGCTCTCGCTTATGCCGCAGGTATCGGCGGCGCAAGAGCCGGCGTTCTCGAGACCACATTCCGCACCGAGACCGAGACCGACCTCTTCGGTGAGCAGGCTGTCCTCTGCGGCGGCGTATGCGCTCTGATGCAGGCAGGCTTCGAGACACTCTGCGAGGCAGGCTACGATCCCAGAAACGCTTACTTCGAGTGCATTCACGAGATGAAGCTGATCGTCGACCTCATCTATCAGAGCGGATTTGCAGGCATGAGATATTCCATCTCCAACACCGCTGAGTACGGCGATTATGTCACCGGTCCCAAGATCATTACCGCTGAGACCAAGAAGACCATGAAGAAGATCCTCTCCGACATTCAGGACGGCACCTTCGCAAAGGAATTCCTCCTCGATATGTCTCCCGCAGGCCGTCAGGTTCACTTCCAGGCAATGCGCAAGCTTGCCGCCGAGCATCCCTCCGAGATCGTCGGCGAGGAAGTCAGAAAGCTCTACAGCTGGAACGATGAAAGCTCCAAGTTCATCAACAACTGATTATCCCAGATTCGTAATTAATCACTAACAAATTAAGCTGCCGACCCGGCGTATTTCTGCAAAGGGTCAGCGGCTTTTTTGTTTAATTTGATTAACTAACCAGACAATTGTGCATCATAACAATCAACATTCGGCGCCGGTCTTGACAAATCCGACAAAAGACAATATAATGAAAAAAAGAAACACTACGATGTACAGAGTATTCAAGCAACCAATTAAACAATTGAAAGGGCTGGTAAAAATGACAGGCAGTAAATTTAAAATTGCCCTGAAGACATCGCTCATAGCCGCATTGATAGCCGCTATGCTTGCGGTGTCCGGAGGAGCGGTCAATGCGAGCGCGAATAGCACTTCTTCACCATCGGAGACTGTTACAGCGGAAACTAACGGCGGTACTCTTACCCTCGGCAGCTATCGTGAAGCCGGCAAACTGTATGCCAGCGCGTCTCCCGTTACCTACAATGGCAGCTTTCGCAGCGAGATCGAAAGTGACAGAATTGCTCTGATGATCTATGACTCGCTGTACGACCATTCTATCACAAACCCGGATAACAATGATTACACATTGCCTGTTGATCCCTCTTATATGGATGGTGACGGCTCTGATTTGGATAAAACGCAACAGAGCGTATTCAAAAGCGTGGCATTGGGTAACACTGCTTTTAACTACGATCATCCTGAAGCATTCTGGGTTGGGCTCTCCGGATGCAGCGCAAGTGCCAGTTCTACCGACGGAGAAACCTATGCAGTAACTTCGGTGACGGTACGCAGGGTTGAAACTTATACAGGTGCTTTCAATCAGCGTTCTACCGTCACAACCGGCATAAATACGGCAGTGAACGCAATATCTGCGGGCGAAACAAGATATGACACCCTCAAAAATATTCACGATTACGTCTGCAATAATTCAGTATACGATGACGATGAAGCCAAATACAGCAACACGCCGGAAGCTCACACCGCCGCTCCTCTTTTCAACGGAAAAGGCACATATGTATGCGAGGGCTACGCAAAGGCATTCAAGATACTGTGCGATAAATACAATATTCCCTGTGTGCTCGTCTGCGGAACAGGGACGACTAATACCGGTTCCGAAAATCATATGTGGAATTATGTACAGATGGATGACGGCAAGTGGTATGCCGTGGACGTAACATGGGATGATCAGGAATACGGCACTATTTACAACTACTTTCTCAAAGGAAGCAATACTGTAGGCAGCGACCATACTCCCGGCAAGCCGGGTATAATTAATGAAGATGGGACTCAGGAAAGCGTTGACATTTACTATCCAACGCTTGCCATGACTGATTACGACCCTTCCAATACAACTCCTTCAAGCTCTGAGACGACTCCTTCAAGCTCTGAGACGACCCCTTCCAGCTCTGAGACAACCCCTTCAAGCTCTGAGACGACCCCTTCCAGCTCTGAGACAACCCCTTCAAGCTCTGAGACAACTCCTTCAAGCTCTGAGACAACTCCTTCAAGCTCTGAGACAACTCCTTCAAGCTCTGAGACAACTCCTTCAAGCTCTGAGATGACCCCTTCAAGCTCTGAGACCACTCCTTCAAGCTCTACAACGACTACAAGTGCCAATAACGAGCCTGAAATGCTCAACGTTAAACTTGACGATCCGGACAACGGCTTTGTAAAATCGGCTCAGATTCCTGAAAACGCGGTTGCAAAGGCTGGCAACGACGATGTGGAACTCAGTAAGATTAAGGTAATCGTGACAAAGCTCGACGATACAAAGAAAAAATCATTGAGCGACGGCATCCGAAGCATTAACAGCGGCTTTGATCCGGATAATTCAAACTTTGTTGCATACGACATCAATCTTGTCGACAACAACGGACATACCGTCACAATTACCGATGGCAAGGTGAAAATCTGTCTTGCCTACCCCACAACGCTTACCAAGAAATATACCGATTATGTCTACTCGGTCTATCATCAGAAGAGCAACGGTGTGGAACGCATCAAGCCGGTAAGCTACAACGCTCAGGGCGTCTGGTTTGAGACAGACAAATTCAGCGCCTTCGGTCTGGCGAGTGTGGAAAAATCCAACGGAGAGCCTTCCCCCGGTACCGGCGAAGCCATACTCATGACGGTAATTGCCATTATTCTGCTTGTGCTTGCAGCCGGAGCGATTGCATTCATTGTCATCAGAAACAAAACGTCAAATGAGGACAATGAGAAATGCGAAGAAAGCGGCGACGGCAAAAACGGCAACGAAAATTAAGGGTTTATCAGTCCCTTTTATCTGCTATAATTGAACAAGAAACGGCGACAGCATTGATATTGGAAGAAAATCCAAATCCGTTCTGTCGCCGTATTTTTTAGATTTTAAATGACATGGGTACCCTTGTAATAATGTGCCAGAATGTCACGGTAAGTCTTTCCGTTGAGTGCCATCAGATTGGCGCCGAACTTGCTCATTCCCACGCCGTGCCCGATGCCCTTTACATCGAACACGAAGGTCTTGTCCTCGTATTTTATGGAAAAGCACGCCGAGCGCAGGCCGAAGGTATTGCGCAGCTTCTGTCCGTTGCATCGGCTGCCGCATATGGTATAGCTCATCACATACCCCGAGTCGGAGCGAATACATTCTTCCACCCAATCCGAAGGCTCTCCCTCGGGGACAATCCCCAGCTTATCCCTGCATATCGCGCTGAATTCTTCCTCCGTCAGCTTTACCGTGCTGCGGTAATTCTCGGCACAGAGGTCATCACGGCTTTCTACCGGGACAAGATAGGGATATTCACCCTCCCAGACATTTCTGCCGTATTCCGTCACCCCGCACGACAGATCATGATAGGCGGCTAAAATAGGCTCGCCGTCGTATGTGATATATTCCCCGTATACCAAATTGACCAGCGCCTTGATGCGGGAATAATTCTTTTTGTAATTCTTGCCCCATTTTTTCTTCATTTCATTTATTGTCATGAAGCTTTGTGTCTCCGATGGAGTCCCATGAAGCCGGCGGTATTTTAACAGCGTATATGAGACGACTGTCTGCGCTTTAATGGCTTCATCGTCATAATCCGCAGGCATTTGCGACGCGACAACTCCGCAGAGATAGTCAGGTTCGCTCATTACCTTCCTCTCCCCTGTTTCGGGAAGGATAACCGTAATAGTCGGCTGACTTTTGGAAGCCATGCTCAGTCGGCTCTGCGAAACAAGCGCACTGACCGGAGCATTTCGTCTGTCAAAAAGCACTAGCGACACAACGGGGATCAGAGACAGCAGCACGACAAACAAGAAAATTAATAACAATACCTTTTTCAGCTTTTCCATACATTCACGACCTTCATTTTATTGTTGTTCCATTTTTATTTTGTCATTTTACTTTAATGACTTGTATATTTTTATTACTTGACTTTATGTGTATTATGGGATAAAATATAAAAAGATAATTATGCAATTTTTTATGATTCATGATAAATTATATGCATGAAACTTTGGTAAAATCACATCGGCAAGGAATTTCGTTCTTCCTTGCGGTTTTGTATTACCGGGAGGGAACCAGATGAAAATAAGACGGTCAATGGTGGTTTTATTCATAATCGCCTCGCTTGTCATACCTATCTCTTTATATCGCAATATGTTTTCGGAAAATGCGTCCGAGGAATTCATAAGCACGGTGAGCATAATCAGCAATGTACTCATGACGGTTTTTATTTTGCTTGTGGCAGCTTTTTCCATTTTCAGCGACGACTACCCCCACACATATTCACCCCGAAAATCCGTGCTGCTTGGCACCGTTTCCATGCTCGCGGCAGCGGCTTGCGGATTTTCGTCGGTACTCGGACTCATCAGCGACGACATGCCATTGTATACCGGGGTCGGAGGCGTTGTATTTGTAGTGCTTGGATTGCTGTCGGTGCTCTCATTGATGTTCTATTCCGTCACATTTTTCAAAGGAGAAAACCTCATACTCTCCATGCCGGTCACGCCCATTCTCCCTGCGCTCTGGTACGGCTACAGAATGCTTGCCGCTTTCCTCAAATCGGCTTCCATGGCTGACATCAGCGCTGAATTGCCGATTATAGCTATGTGCTGTTCCTTTACCATATTCATGCTGACCATAGGCAAACTCTTTTGCTGCATCAATTCCAATTCAATCAAATGGGGATTTGCCGCCGGCTGCATTGGCATAATGACTTCACTGCTCTACAGCGTCAACTGGCTGGTCAACGACTGCCAATCATTGCAGGATTTCTTTGGAAATCCCCTGGTTTTATGCGATATGTTAGTGGCATTTTTTGCCATCGGCACGCTTTTTCATGTATCCAATCCTGCCGAATATTTCGACGATGAGGAATGGGACGATTACTTCTATGAGACCTACGACCTGCCCAAGCCTAATCTGATACTTCACACTCCTGTCGATGAGCTGGAAGAGGGCAGTCTGCTGGACGACGATATAAACGAATCCCCCTATATTCCGGTCAATGCATCAATCGGCAGTGGAAATCGCAGAAATCAGCCCTACAGCAGTGTAAGTAATCCACAGCCGCCCCGTCAGCGTCCTCAGCAGCCAATGAACAATGCCCCCTCTTATATCGCGAATCCGGCAGCCTACTACGGGCAGTATCCTCAAGGCGGGCAATATCCGCAGACTGCGCAGCAGCCGTACTATCCTCCGGCATATCCGGTTTATCCCTATCAGGGCGTTGTTCCGCCCAATTCCGGCTACGGTGCGGGATATCCCAATATTCCGCAGCCTCCTGTGGAATACGTCAATCCATACGACGCGGCTGCGGCTCAGTACCAATATGAGCGCAGGCGTTCCGATCTGCAAAGCCGCGAACTGGAGAAGCTGACCGGTGAGGTGGACAGCTCCATCGCCCGTCTGCAAAACAACGTCACCCGCAGTCAGCCGCCTTCCAATCAATACGTCAACGCTTCCCCTGACGAAAAGATCCCCGGCATGTCAAATGCCGCACAGCAGGGAAGAAATGTTCGTCTGGCGCAAGGCTATTCCCGTTCGGGCGAAAGGCTGACCGATCACGTTGACCGCCTTCAGCAGCAGAATCTCAGCAGCGCACCTCAGACTGCCGATGACGACGACGAATACACCTATGAATATTATTACCCCACCGACCGCACCAAATACAGTTTAAACCAATTCAACCCTAACGACAGCAAGCCAAACAATCAGGGCGGCAGAAGATAATTTTTACAATATTTCCCACACAGCTTATTTTTAAGCCGTGTGGGATTTTTTATTTGCTGATATTATAGTGCTTTATGTGAAATAATATTGTCGTAATATGGTTGCAAAAACTTTTTACAGAATTTTCTAAAATATTTTATCTGATTCTTAAAACTATGTATTGACATTTTAAATTCTTCGTGATATAATTTTCATGTAAAGAAGAAGCGATATTCCAAAAGGAGAACTGATATATGAACATTTCCATTAACGATTACAGAATGATGTACGCACAGCGCGAGGCAAGCAGACAGAGCCGCATCAGAGCGCTGAACCTTCCGATATACACCTTCAACGAGGAGCTGATCAACAGCGCCACACATGCTCTGGGCGCTATTCTGGGAATGGCGGGCTGGCTTATGAGCCTGAAGCTGCTTATTCCCGCAGGCAACATGGCAGCCACGCTGTCAATGAGCGTATTCTTTGCAAGCATGATATTGCTTTACGCTAATTCGGCGCTCTATCACGGCTGGGAACTCTCCAATGCCAAAAAGAAATTTCAGATAATGGATCACTGCTCCATCTTTGTGCTGATCACAGGCACTTACGCACCTTACACCCTCATGGTGATGAATAATCTTGCCGGACGGATTATTTTTGCGATTGTCGCTCTCACATCGGTACTCGGAATTGCGCTTAATATCATCGACATGAAGAAATTCAGATTCGTTTCCATGGCATGCTATCTTGTAACCGGCTGGTGTATTCTTTTCGCCTACAAGGATATTGCCGCGGCTCTCTCGCCGGAGCAGTTCACAATGCTGGTGCTGGGCGGTGTCATTTACACATTGGGCACAATATTCTACGGTCTCGGCAACCAGATCAGATATATGCACTCGATTTGGCATCTCTTTGTATTGGGAGGCAGTCTGCTTCATTTTGCAAGCCTCTACAGCTTCATTCTTTACAACCTGTAGACTTTACCGCATATCATTTATGCCAATATACAAACAAACCCAAAAGCCGCCGCGTCAGAGAAATCCGATACGGCGGTTTTTGGGATATTTTATTCTGTTGATCAATCACTTACTTTTTGTTTTTCTCTATCCAGTCGGTAGTGAAGGTGCGGAAATTCTCCTGCGCCCGACTCATCTTTTGCCCTCTGCGATGGACGAGGAACACGTGACGCACAAAGGTCTCGTCCTCAAACGGAATGATCCTAACCAGAGCGTCGGCATACTCCTCCGCCAGAAATGTGGCTGAAATGCCTACGCCCCGCTTTTGCCTCGCCGCCTCCACAATCAGTGAATCGTCGCTTATCTCCAAAAGAATTTCGGGATTGAGTCCGCCTTTGACAAATCGCGTGATATTGTGGGGATAGAGCGAGAAATCCCGTCCTTTCAATATAATCGGATAACCGTTGAGATCGGGATATCGGATGATCGTATGCTCAGCCAATGGGTGATCCTTGTGTACGATGGCGCGGAAGTCGTGGGAAAAGCAGAAATCTGCCTCGTAATTGATGAGGTCTATCGGCTGCGGCAGGAAGGCAAAATCCACCCGTCCGCTTTGAAGCATGTCGTATATGGGATATTCGGGGTACTCCACCAGGTCGAGATGAACGTCCGGGTAGGTGTCGTAAAAATCGGTGACAAATTGCAGCGTCAGATATTTCGGCACGCCGTATGTGGTGGCAATATGGAGGGTTGTCACCGCACCTATGCTCTCCTCGGTAAATTCGCTCCGCACTCTGCTGCATTCGCTGAGAATTACATTGGCGGTGGAATAGAGCTTATGAGCGTAGACAGTAGGGTTGAGTCCCTGCGGCGAACGGGTGAACAGGCTGCGTCCCAGCTCTTCCTCCAGCTTCTTTATCATCTTGCTCACTGCCTGCGGAGTGACAAATATTTTTTCGGCAGCCTTGTGTATGCTGCCCAGCTCATAGACCTTCACAAAGCATCCAAGCAGTCTTTCATCCATTTGCAATGCACCTCTTTTCCGATATATGAATAGTATAGCACTTAACGGAGATGATTTCAACGGTTGATTTCAATTCATGCAAAAAACCGGCTCTCAGGAAGCATTTCCCAAGAGCCGGTAATGTTTAATGTTTGGTTTGCTCAAGCAGGTTCAGATCAATACTGTGCCGCCTTGTTCTTGGCGTAAACACCCGCAAAGCTGACAAGCGAAAGCAGGCAGAGCAGCATTGCGACGTTTGCCGGTACATTGGATTCACCTGTAGCGGGAACATCGCTTGCGCTTGGCTTTGCAGTGGGTGCAACCGCAAATGCGCTGAAGCTGTCGGTGGTGACCGTTACGCCGTCCTTGCCGCTCACAGCCACCGGAGTGGTATCAATATTGTCGCCCACCTTGTGATAGACCGTGAAATCGTACTTGCTGTAATTCTTTGACAGAGTATCGTTGGGATAGGCAAAGGTGAAATCGACCTTGCCTTTGATTGTCAGTTCGTTTCCGTCATCATCAACGATTTTCACATCGTAAACGATCAGATTCTTATCGTCGGACTTGAACTTTGAATCCTTCTTTTTGATGGCGTCAAGGAATGTCTTTTTGTCGGCGGCGGAAAGAGCCTTTGCGATAATCTTGACCGCGCTGACGTCATATACGGTTTCTTCATGCGTAAACGTGGTGTTCGGATGAGCCTTTGCGGACTTGATGATATTCTTGCTGTCGCCCGCAATGGTTATATCCTCGTATCCCGACTCGTCCTTGGAGCAGGAAATGGCAAAATTGCTGAAGCTGTCGGTGGTGAACTGTATGCCGTCCTTCGTGCCGTATGCATTGATGCTGGTGTCAATGCTCTTGTCATCCAGCTGATGATATACCGTGAAATCATATTCATCATACATAAAGCTGACCGCGTTGGAAGGATAAGCGAGCGTGGCAGTCACAGCCGCCTTTCCCTTGACCGAAACCTTATTTCCCTTGGCGTCGGCAACATAAAGGTTGTAGACCCGCAGGTTGGAGTCGCTGTCATCAAAGTCCTTGTCTTCCTTTTTGACAGCCGCAAGGAATGTCTTTTTGTCGGCAGCCGAAAGCGTCTTTGCTACGATCTGCAAATTCTTTGCGTCGATGGACTCTACATTCTCAATGTAAGCGTTCTTGATGATGTTCTTGCTGTTCTTTTCCACAGTAAGAGCGACATTGGGCGAATCGGTATCGGGATCAGTCGGATCCGTGGTCGGGTCTGTGGGATCGGTGGGGTCTGCGGGATCAGTCGGATCTGTAGTGGAATTAGCCGGATCAGTGACTTCCGGGTAATATGCGTCCCTTGCCAATATATAAAACTTAACGCCGGGTTTCTTGCTGTTGACAATATAAATATATGTTGCATTGTCGTCAACCGCCTGGAAAGACGCTTCCAAATCATCCACAGGAATGAAATAATGTTCTCCGGCAGAGTCGGGTTTTACTTCGATATTTTCATATAAAGTGACTGTCTGGTCAGCCATATCGCCTGCCCCGACAACATCAAACTGATAGCCGCCATCATCCTCTACATATGTGAACCCAGGAGGACAAAGCGATACTTCAAAATCGTTTTCGCCTGCGGGATAAGGAATGTCATAGGCATGCTGCGACAGCGACGGGACGTCGCTGAGATCCAGAGAGGATAAGCCCGTGCATTTGCTTATATCAAGACTCGAAGCACCGGAAGAATACAGGCTCAGATCGGTAACCGCGCCCGCGCCTTCGCCGAATACGATTGAGCTCATGGGTTGGTCTGATGTGATTTCAAATTGGGTGCCTTCGCTCAGAGTGACATTAAACGTGACGGTTCCATTGTCATTAGAAATCTTTTCCACTTCGTTGGCGGAAAGCATTGTGTCGGTCTGGTCGCCGCCTGTCACGGTAACGGTGTACTCTCCGGCTTCGGAATTAATCACTATTTTATACCCGTCGTCCTGCGCGGCAAACGCGCCGAATATCGAGCGAGGCATGATAGCCGAAGCGGCAAACAGCACTGCCGCCATCATGGTGACGATCGGAAACCAGTATGAGACGCGGCGCTGACGATTCTGCTTTGCCGGAGCACTCATTGGCGCACGACGTGCAGAATATGCAGACCGGCTGTGAGGAACAAATCGACTGTATGGCTTGTTCATTGGTAAATCCTTCCTTTCGATTTAAAAAAATAGCCAAAATTACGGACTTTTCACACATATTATTAAGATACATAATTATTATACATCGCAATTCACACAATGTCAATCCAAAAATTGTGAAGTGATCATTAATTTGCACATCCAATACACGCGGGTCCCAAAAAACAAAGGGGATGTCGCACAAGGAAAATAAAGCATCCTGTGTGACAGCCCCTTTTTGTTATCTGTCACTCCCTCGTTATATCGTCAAATTCCCCTGCACAGGCTTTCTTTAAATCATCAGGCGAGAGACTGAGCTGAACGCCCAGCTTGCCGCCGCTGACAATCATGTTTTCCAGCGCCTGCGCCGACCGGGCAATGCGTGTGACGTACTGCTTTTTCATGCCGATGGCTGTACAGCCGCCGCGAATGTAGCCCGTGACGGCATTGATGTCCTTGACGTGAAGCATCGCAACCGATTTTTCACCTACGGATTTGGCGGCTTTCTTCAGGTCAAGCTCGGCTTCGATGGGAATGACATACACATAATACTGCTTGCTCGCGCCCTGCGCCACAAGGGTTTTGTAAACGATTTCGTGGGGGAGTCCCAAAAGGTCCGCTATCTGCACGCCGTCCACAAAATCCTTGCATTCGTAGGTCTTCGCTTCATAATTGATTTTCATGCTGTCAAGAATCCGCATGGCGTTGGTCTTGACTTCCTTGCTTTTTGCCATTTTATTTCACCTTGTTTTTTTCAGCGCGTAGCGCTCCTTCATTATTCTCTTTTCGTTACTCGTTACTCGTTACTCGTTATTCACTGCGCGACGCAAGGAGCGCACCGAGGTAGTGTCCTGTGTAGGATTCGGGCACAGCCGCGATTTCTTCGGGAGTGCCTGCCGCGACAACGGTGCCGCCGCGGTTGCCCCCTTCGGGACCGAGGTCAATGATATAGTCGGCAGTCTTGATGATGTCGAGATTGTGCTCTATGACAAGCACGGTGTTACCGCCGTCAACCAGCGTTTGCAGCACTTCGATCAGGCGGTGCACGTCGGCGGTGTGAAGTCCTGTGGTCGGCTCGTCCAGCACAAAAATCGTCTTGCCGGTGGCGCGTTTGGAAAGCTCGGTGGCGAGCTTGACGCGCTGCGCTTCACCGCCCGAAAGGGTGGTGGCAGGCTGTCCGATTTTGATGTAGCCCAAGCCCACATCGTAAAGGGTTTTCAATTTGCGCACGATTTTCGGGTGATTCTCAAAGAAGGACACGCCGTCCTCCACCGTCATGTCCAGCACGTCGGAAATGCTCTTACCTTTGTACTTGACTTCGAGCGTCTCGCGGTTGTAGCGCTTGCCCTTGCAGACCTCGCAGGGAACATACACGTCGGGCAAGAAGTGCATTTCAATCTGAATGATGCCGTCGCCCTCGCAGGCTTCGCAGCGTCCGCCCTTCTTGTTGAAGGAGAAGCGCCCCGAATCAAAGCCGCGTATCTTGGATTCCTGTAAATTGGCGAAAAGGTCGCGTATGTCGGTGAATACCCCTGTGTAGGTGGCAGGATTGGAACGGGGCGTTCTGCCGATGGGAGACTGGCTGATTTCTACGATTTTGTCGAGGTATTCCACGCCCTCGATGCCGTCATGCTTGCCCCAGATAATTCTGGCGCGGTTGAGGTCGCATGCAAGGCGCTTGTAGATGATTTCGTTGACAAGCGAGCTTTTGCCCGAACCCGAAACGCCTGTCACGCAGGTAAAGGTGCCGAGCGGTATGGAAATGTCGATATGCTTGAGATTATTCTCGGCAGCTCCCTTGACGGTCAGCCATTTGCCGTTGCCGGGGCGGCGTGTTTCAGGCACGGGGATTTTTCTTGCGCCGCTGAGATACTGTCCGGTGACGGAATTCTCGCATTGGAGGAGATTGTCCACCGTTCCGGCAAACACCACCTCTCCCCCATGCACGCCTGCGCCCGGTCCAATGTCCACCACATAATCGGCGGCGCGGATGGTGTCCTCGTCGTGTTCCACGACAATCAGGGTATTGCCGAGGTCGCGCAGCCTTTGCAATGTGGCGAGCAGCTTGTCATTGTCGCGCTGGTGAAGTCCGATGCTCGGCTCGTCGAGAATGTAGAGCACGCCCGTGAGGTAAGAGCCGATCTGTGTCGCAAGGCGTATTCTCTGGCTCTCGCCGCCCGAAAGCGTTCCCGATGAACGGGAGAGCGTGAGGTATTCCAGACCCACGTTATTCAGGAAGCCGAGGCGCAGGCGCACCTCCTTCAAAATGCGGTCGGCAATGAAATGCTCGTGCTCAGTGAGGGTGAGATTGTCGAGAAATTCCAGTGCCTCTGTCACTGACAGCTTGCAGAATTCGGCGATATTCAAGCCGCCGACTGTGACCGAGAGAATTTCGGGCTTCAATCTGTCGCCGTGGCAGAAATCGCAGGGAACCTCCGTGATCAGCGGCTCGATGTCGTGCTTTGACCATGAGCTTTGCGTCTCGGCGTAACGGCGTTCCAGATTGGGGATAACGCCCTCGAATTTTGCCATGAATTTGCTGCGCCCCATGGTGCTCATGCGGGTGAATTCAAGCTCCCTGTCGCCCGTGCCGTAGAGAATGGCGTTAAGCGCTTCTTCGCTCATTTTGTTGATCGGCGTGTCGAGGGTGAAGCCGTAGGCCTTTCCCAACCCTTTAAAGTACATCATGGCGAAGGAATTTTCATCGGTGGAGTACCAGCCGGACGCGCGGACTGCCCCCTTGCGCAGCGAAAGCGAGCGGTCAGGTATGACGAGGTCGGGATTGACCTTCATAAAGATGCCCAGACCGGTGCAGTGTTCGCAGGCGCCCTGCGGACTGTTGAAGGAGAACGTGCGGGGCGTGAGCTCGTCCATGCTGATGCCGTGCTCGGGGCAGGCGTAATTCTGTGAGAAGAGGATGTCTTCGCCGCCCACGACACTGATCAGCGATATGCCGCCCGTGAGCCTGGAAGCCGTTTCGATGGAATCGGCAAGGCGGCTGCGGATTTCGGGCTTGATCACAAGACGGTCAACCACCACGTCGATGTTGTGGCGGATATTTTTCTCCAGCTTGATTTCCTCCGAAAGGTCGTAGATATTCCCGTCCACCCTGACGCGGACAAAGCCGGATTTGCGCACGCTGTCAAGCTCTTTCTGGTGTGTGCCTTTTTTTGCCTTGATGATGGGAGCCATGATCTGGATTTTGGTGCCTTCGTCCATGGCGAGCACTCTGTCCACAATCTGATCGACCGTCTGCTGCTGAATCTCCCGTCCGCAGACAGGACAGTGCGGTATGCCGATGTGGGCGTACATCAGTCGCAGATAGTCGTATATTTCGGTGACCGTTCCGACGGTGGAACGGGGATTTTTCGATGTGGTCTTCTGGTCGATCGAGATAGCCGGCGAAAGTCCCTCAATGGAATCCACCTCCGGCTTGCTCATCTGCCCCATGAACATGCGCGCGTAGGACGAAAGCGACTCCATGTAACGCCGCTGTCCTTCCGCAAAGATGGTGTCAAAGGCAAGCGAGCTTTTACCCGAGCCGGACAAGCCTGTGAATACCACCATTTTGTCGCGCGGAAATTCCACGTCGATGTTTTTGAGGTTGTTTTCCTGTGCGCCCCTCACCACAATTTTTTCCATTGCCATTTTTTAAAAAAATCCTCCTGCGTGTTTTTATTCATTTTGCAAAATAACGCCGCCCTCAAATTCGTCCGGACAGCTCACATATAAATCAATGTCCATTTCCGTGCCTGTTTCGCAGCAGAACTGCATTACTTCCAAAGAAGGAGCCAGACAAGGCGTTGGCTCGTCAAAGCAGACAGTCGGCACCACTTCCAGTGTAAAGCTCACGTCAAAGCGACGCTGGATTTCTTTCAGTATATCTATTTTGGGAATCAGCGGTAAAATCGTTTTCATCATCTGGTTTTCCACCATAATGTCGTAATGATCGCATATGCCGAATTCCCATGACGCGAAATCATATGCTGTTTCATCTTTTCGCTTGTCGCCGATTTTATGAAAATCATTCGGAACAAGTCCAAGCATCTCCGAAATGACCTCGGGAGCAAAATCCCCTTTTATGCAAAAATAAGTACAGCAGTTTGTATGCTCGGAATGTGTGTATATTTTTTCCATTGACGTATTTTCTCTTTTCCTCCTGCGTTTGCCGGCTATAAAGATAAATCGGAATCTATCGATTTATTGTCATAGCAAAATTAAAATTGTAACAAACCATTCTCATCATATTTGAAATCCGGTCCCCATGCAACTTCCCAGTAATATCCGTCCAAATCCGCAAAATAGGCATGATAGCCGCCCCAGAATACTTCCTGCGGTTCTTTTACAATCGTTCCGCCTAAGCAAATACATGTAATTTTATTCATTGGTATACCTCCAAAAATTCAGAATTCAACGCTCTGACATAAACTGTTCGAGATTTCTGTCATGTTTATACTTTACTGATGCTTGTCTGTCTTTTTCCAAAATGGCATTGTTTAAATCAATATCATTTAAAGATGCGATAGCAAAGGCGTAATGAATAACGTCCACCAGCTCATTGGCTAATTGGGATTTTAAATCTTCATGATCCGATGCTTTTCTTCCGTCACGCTTATTCAGAACTTCCGCAACTTCACCAACTTCTTCAACTAATTTCATAAACAGACTGGAATCAATACCATGACTTTTATAATGATCATATAAATACGCTTCGTAATCTCTGATACTAACTTCCATCTTAGCACCTCCATCTATTCAGATTTCCCCTTCTCCCAGCAGCATTTCCAGCATCTTCTCGGGGTTGTCCAGAAACCGCTTGGTCAATTGAAAATGCTCCGTTTGACTGTACGGAACGGTTCGTATGTTGTCCTCGGTGAGTTCCACCACCTGCGCGCCCGGAAACGCCATGAGTATCGGGGAATGGGTGGCGATGATGAATTGGGAATTGTTTTTCACCAGCTCGTTCATCAGCACCATGAGCGTCATCTGGCGCGACGGAGAAAGCGCCGCCTCCGGCTCATCCAGCAGATAAATGCCGTTGCCGCCGAAGCGGTTCTTCACCAGCGACAAAAAACTTTCGCCGTGCGACTGCTTGTGCAGCGACACGCCACCGTAGCTGTCGATGAGCTGTGCGCCGAATGAAGGCTCGTCATCCATCCGGTCAATATACGACGCGACATTGTAAAAACTCTCGGCTCTCAGGAAGAAGCCGTCCCTCGGGCGCACTCCCTTGACCACTGTGATATATTCATTCAGCGCGGAATGTGTGTCGGCGGTAGAAAAGCGGAAATTCCGCGTGCCGCCCTCGGCATTGAAGCCCATGGACACGGCGATTGCCTCCAGAAGCGTAGATTTGCCCGTGCCGTTTTCGCCCACCAGAAAGGTGACGTTTGACGTGAAGCGCAGTTCTTTTATCTTCTGAAGATTTTTCACCACCGGAAGGTATGACAGATACGAGCCTTCGGGCGGTTTTTCTCTGAGATAGATGGATTTGATGTATTTTCCGTATTTTTCATCTATGGACATAATTTCACCTGTCATTTTCGGGATGCGTGCGATGATATTCCTCGGTTAGTTCGTCAGACAAATATTGGTCACTTCTGCAATGCATATCGGAAATACCCTCGCTGACAAGTGTGTACAACTCTGAGCGGTAAAAGAAATCGAGTGCTTCGTCGAGCGTCATATGGTTCTGTTCCGCAAAGAGCTTTATTACCCGAACATATTTCTTTTGAAGCAAAATAGGGTTTGCATTCATAGCATAACGCCCCTTTCATAATGCAGATAGGTGAGCGCTCTTTCGGTTCGGAATGCTACCTGCATATTCGGTTTTTCATAGCGAAGCCGTTTGATTGCTTCGTTTTTGTCGATAAGATGATCAAAGTACAATTCCACGGTGTTGAATACTTTGTCGTTTGCCACGCCGCCGCACACGATATCGTAATCCGATGTGTCGCAACCGCTGCGGCAGTTGAGAATAAAATCAAGCCATTGCTCGCTGTATGAATCAAAGCGGAGTATTTTTAATATCTCAAACGCAGTTTCGTCTAAGTGATACACAGTTATAACGCCATTCTGACCTTTCTTTTTGAATCTGCCGCACCACTTTTCCGCCTGTTCGTAGATAGAGGTGGTGTAGAATCCTCTGCCAAAATCAACATTAGGTCTGGAATGAGTCAGATCAGGCGTGGTAACTTCTGTGTAGGAACCGTGGTATAATGTCATACCGATACACCCCTTTCCCGCATGACTTCCAGAATATCGTTGACAATATAATCTCTGCCCTGCGTGTGCAATACATCGTAGCAGGGAACAATGTATTCCCTCAGAATATCGCTCTTATCACTGAGAGCACGGTAAACATCTGCCGCGTCAGTGTGCAACGCGGCAGCCACGTTCTCAACACAAAAAACAGCAAATTCCAGTTCATTGGCAGTTTTTATCCATCCATGCTTCTCCATAATATACCCCTATATTCAAAGGGCGATAGCCCTTCCTTCATTATTCATTTTTAAGTCTTAAGTTTTCAGTCTTCAGTTAGCAACTGCCCGAAGCGCCTTATTTGCCGCTCAATTCCTTGATGCGGTCGCGCAGATACGCCGCCTGCTCGAAGTCGAGGAGCTTGGCTGCCTGTTTCATCTGCTTGGTCAGTTCATTGATCAGGTGTTCCCGCTCGGATTTGGTTAATTTTTTGCCGTTCTTTTTGACGCTGCCGTTCTCGTCGTGCTGGGTGATTTCTATGACGTCGGATACCTTCTTGATAATGGTCTTGGGAATGATGCCGTGTTCTTCGTTGTACTTCATCTGAATGTCGCGGCGGCGCTGGGTTTCGGTGATGGCGCGTTCCATGGAAGGGGTTACGCTGTCGGCGTACATGATCACCTGTCCCTCGGCGTTTCGCGCGGCTCGTCCGATGGTCTGTATCAAAGAGGTTTCGCTTCTTAAAAAGCCTTCCTTATCCGCGTCCAGAATCGCCACGAGCGACACTTCGGGAATGTCCAGACCTTCGCGCAGCAGATTGATGCCCACCAGCGTGTCGAATTCGCCCAACCGCAGGTCGCGTATGATTTCCATGCGCTCCACCGTGTCGATATCGTGGTGAAGGTAGCGCACTCTCATGCCCAGCGATTCCATGTAATCGGTGAGGTCTTCCGCCATCTTCTTGGTTAAGGTCGTCACCAGCGTACGGAAGCCCTTCTCGGCACGGGTATTGATCTCCGAAATCAAGTCGTCGATCTGTCCCTCGGTCGGACGAACGGATATTTCCGGGTCAACCAGTCCTGTGGGACGAATGACCTGCTCCACGATCTGCTCTGCGTGCTCCCTCTCGAAGGGTCCCGGCGTGGCGCTGATGTAAATTGCCTGATTGATCAGCGAATAGAATTCCTCGAATTGCAGCGGTCGGTTGTCGTATGCCGACGGCAGACGGAAGCCATAGTCGATGAGATTCTTCTTGCGGGCGTGGTCACCGGCATACATCGCACGCACCTGCGGCAGGCTGACGTGCGATTCGTCCACAAAGAGCAGGAAATCCTCGGGGAAATAATTGATCAGCGTGAAGGGCGGCGTTCCGGGCGCTCTGCCCGACAGCACGCGGGAATAATTCTCTATGCCCGGGCAAAAGCCGCACTCCATGAGCATTTCCATATCGTAGCTGACGCGCTGCTCGATGCGCTGGGCTTCTATCAGTTTGTTGTTCTGCTGGAAATACTGAATTCTCTCCCGCAGCTCGTCCTGAATTTCATCCATCGCTCTGCCCATTTTTTGCTCGGGAACAATGTAATGCGAAGCCGGATAAATGGCGATGTGATTCAGCACCGCTTTGAGTTCGCCGGTGACGTAATTGATTTCGGAAATGCGATCGATCTCGTCTCCGAAAAATTCAATTCTGATAACGGTTTCTTTTGAGTATGAGGTGAATACCTCCACCACATCGCCGCGCACACGAAAAGTGTTGCGGGCAAATTCAATGTCGTTGCGGCTGTACTGGATTTCCGCAAGCTTCTTGATCACCTCGTCGCGGCTTTTTTCCATGCCGGGACGCAGCGAAAGCACCATATTGCGGTAATCGATAGGGTCGCCCATGCTGTATATGCAGGACACCGACGCGACAATAATAATATCACGCCGTTCCGAAAGAGCGGAAGTCGCGCTGTGGCGCAGGCGGTCAATTTCGTCGTTGACCGACGAGTCTTTTTCTATATAAGTGTCGGTGGTGGGAATGTAGGATTCCGGTTGATAATAGTCGTAATAGCTGACGAAGAACTCCACCGCGTTCTCCGGGAAGAATTCCCTGAACTCATTGCAAAGCTGTGCGGCAAGCACCTTGTTGTGAGCCAGCACGAGCGTCGGCTTGTTCATCTGGGCGATGACGTTTGCCATGGTGAAGGTCTTTCCGCTGCCGGTAACGCCCAAAAGCGCCTGTTCGTGATAGCCCTTTTTCAGCCCGTCCACCAGCTTTGCGATTGCCTCGGGCTGGTCGCCTGTCGGCTTGTAGTCCGATACGAGCTTGAATTGATCCATATTCTCTGTATCCTCCGTTTTTTGTTCTTATGCGTAACTATATTATTGTATCACTTTTCGGTATTCGATTCAATGTTTTTTTCTTTTACAATCGCTATTAAAATTATACACCATCGTTCGCACAATTGCAACCACTATATGAAAATATCTTGAAAATTGTTTTAAAAATGCGATTGCAAATATTTGGCAAACCTTCATTTGAATACACCTGTCTAAAATTGCCCTGCCGTGCATAAAATATGTTGAAGGATTTTTCAAAAGGAATGATTGAAAGGACAGGTATCAAGCAAATGAGAAAAAGAAAATTCTATATCCGAAAAATAACCGCATTGGCACTGGCGCTCGGGTTATTCTGCACACTGTTTTTCAGCTCGCCGTTAATGGCAAATGCCGCCCCCGATGAGAACAAGACAACTGAGCAGAGCGAACCTAAACAACCGGCAGATTCGCTGGGTCTCACCGCAAAATCCGCTGTGCTGATGAATGCCGAGACGGGCAAAATTATCTATTCGGTCAATGAAAATCAACAGCTGCCCGAGGCTTCCATCACCAAAATCATGACCATGCTGCTGGTCTTTGAAGCGCTTGATTCGGGCAAGATCACCATGGAGGACACCGTGACATGCAGCGAATACGCCGCTTCGATGGGAGGTTCCCAGATATGGCTGGAGCCGGGAGAAACCATGACGGTGCATGAACTGATAAAGGCGGCTCTTGTCGGCTCGGCGAATGACGCCTGCGTTGCCCTTGGCGAGCACATTGCAGGTTCCAACGAGGCGTTTGTTTCCATGATGAACCAGCGTGCCGAGGAGCTTGGAATGGGCGACACCTTCTACTGCAACTGCACAGGGCTTGACGCGGACGGACATGTGACTTCGGCGCGGGATATCGCCGTGGCTTCGGCAGAACTGCTCCGGCATGAAAAGGTGCTGGAATACACCGGAATCTGGATGGACACGCTGCGTGACGGCAAGCTCCAGCTCACCAACACCAACAAGCTCATCAAGCATTACAACGGCGCCATCGGTCTGAAAACCGGAACCACCAGCAAGGCGGGCTGCTGCATTTCGGCAGCGGCAAGAAGGGACGGCATGACCCTGATCGCGGTCATTTTAGGCGCACCCGACAGCAAGAGCAGATTTGCCGACGCGAGAAAGCTGCTTGACCACGGCTTTGCCAAATGCGAGCTTACCGACGTTTCGGAGATGGAAGTCGAGCTGCCCGAGATACCTGTTGTCGGCGGTATGGAAAAGACAGTGGGCGCATATGCCGACATTTCGGGAAATGTCCTCACCGAAAAGGGAAAGGGTAAGGAAATCAAGGCGGTCGTGGAGCTTCCCGAATCATTGGAAGCGCCTGTTGAAGTGGGTCAGCCGATAGGCGTTGTGAAGCTCATGCTGGACGGCGAGGAAATAGGCAGATACGATATCTGTTCCGACCGCGCTTCGGAGAAGGTGACCTTCTCGGCAGCATTCGGCGAGCTTTTCAGAGGGCTGTTTGTAAACTAATAAACCGTATACCGTGCGACCTTGGTATAATAAGACCGCACGGTATTTATTGTTTGGAAGATATATTTTACATAGTCATTTTCTCACAAAAACATCGCAAAATATCTTGCAGTTACAGACCGGAATATGGTATAATACTTTTAAAATCATTCGATAAATAAGGAGGCTGAAAATTGAACCAACGTCTTGCAGATATTCTGCTGGAATCATTTCCGCGCATTTTAACCCAAGGACTTCTCGTGACCATTCCGCTGACGGTGCTTTCCTTTGCGCTGGCGCTGGTGATCGCTATGGTCTGCGCTATGATTCAGATTGCCAATGTCAGAGGACTGCGGCAGGTGGTGCGGTTCTACATATGGCTGATCCGCGGTACGCCGCTGCTGGTGCAGCTGTATCTGGTCTACTTCGGGCTGCCCGATCTCGGCATCGTACTGCCGTCTTTTCCCTGCGCGGTGCTGGTCTTTGCCCTGAATGAAGGCGCTTACTGCGCGGAAACCATGCGTGCCGCCATCGAATCGGTGCCTAAGGGACAGCTCGAAGCCGGCTACTGCGTGGGAATGAGCTATTTCCAGACCATGCGCAGGATCATCCTGCCGCAGGCATTCCGCACGGCATTCCCGCCGCTGTCCAATTCGCTTATCTCCATGATCAAAGACACTTCGCTCGCAGCCAATATCACTGTGACCGAGATGTTCATGACCGCGCAGAGAGTCGCCGGACGCACCTACGAACACCTCGCGCTGTACGCCGAGGTCGCGGTGATTTACCTGCTGTTCTGCACCGTGATTACACGGCTGCAGGCATTCGGGGAAAAAAGGCTCTCCCGCATGAACGGAGGCAATGTAATCCGTGCTTGAATTGAAAGACCTTCACAAGTCGATGGGCGGCACCGAGATACTTCACGGCGTCGACCTGACTCTCCGAAAAGGCGAAGTTCTTGCCGTGCTTGGCCCTTCCGGTTCGGGCAAGACAACGCTCCTGCGCTGCCTGAATTTCCTCGAAGCATCCGACAGCGGCAGCGTGACATTTCTCGGGAAAGAATTTGACATGAGCGCTGTCTCACGCAAGGATATTGCCGAATACAGAAAACACACGGCATTCGTCTTTCAGAACTTCAATCTCTTTGCCAACAAGACAGCCCTGCAAAACGTCACCGAAGGACTGACAGTCGCCCGCAAAATGCCCAAATCCGAGGCGGAGAGAATCGGCATGGATGCGCTGAAAAAGGTTGGTCTTGCCGATAAGGCGGATTCCTACCCCAGCAGACTTTCGGGCGGTCAGCAGCAGCGTGTCGCCATTGCCCGCGCCATCGCCGCACAGCCGGACGTGATATTCTTTGACGAACCGACGTCGGCGCTTGACCCCGAATTAATCGGCGAGGTGCTGAACGTCATCAAGCAGCTTGCGGACGACGGCATGACCATGATCATCGTCACCCATGAAATCAGCTTCGCCCGCAGCGTTGCCGACGAAATTCTTTTCATGGACAATGGAAAGATCCTTGTGCAGACCGACACAAAGGACTTCTTTGAAAAAAACGACAACAAGAGAGTGCGGGAATTTCTCGGCTCACTAAGTGAAAGGATGACTTTTAATGAAAACAAAGATCAAAAGAATCATAGCGCTGCTCACAGCAGCGGCACTTCTGACGGTAAGCGCGGCAGGGTGCGGAAAAAAGGAAGAAGAAAAAAGTAAAGACCTGCTCGATTCCATCAGGGCAAAGGGCAAGCTCACCATCGCCATGGAAGGCACATGGGCGCCGTGGACTTATCACAATGAAAAGGACGAGCTTGTGGGCTTCGATGTGGAAATCGGCAGATACATCGCCAATTATCTCGGCGTGGAGGCGGAATTCATTGAGGGCGAATGGGACGGACTCTTTGCCGGACTGGATTCGGGAATGTACGACATAATTGTAAACGGTGTGGACGAAACCCCCGAGCGCTCAGAGAAATACGATTTTTCTGATCCGTACGCCTATATTCACACGGTACTCGTAACCCGTAAGGACAACAAGACGATAAAAAGCTTCAAAGACCTGAAGGGCAAGACCACAGCCAACAGCATTGGCAGCACCTATATGGAGCTTGCCGAGAAGTACGGCGCAAAGGTCAAGGGCGTGGATTCTCTGGGCGAGACCATGACCATGGTCATTTCCAAACGCGCCGACGCCACACTCAACGCCGAGGTCTCGGTGCTGGATTACATGAGGGAACAGCCCGATGCTCCCATCAAAATAGTCGCCTCCACCGAGGACGCAAACCACGTCTGCATTCCGATACGCAAGGGCGACAGCACCGCTTCCTTCCGCGCAGAGGTCAATGAGGCGCTCGCCGAAATGCGGGAGGACGGAACCCTTGCAAAGCTCTCGGAAAAATACTTCGGCTCGGATATAACCAAGGAGTAAGATGAGCGGAGAAAATTCAAAGATTGATTCCTTCAAAGCCCTCATAAAACTGTCGCTGCCTGCCGTCATGCAGCAGCTTATGGGCACACTGCTGCAATATGTCGATACCGCAATGGTGGGACATTTAGGCGAGGCGGCGACGGCTTCGGTGAGCACCAGCACCACAGTCAACTGGCTGATTCATTCCATCCCCTACGGGCTGACAGTAGGACTGCTCTCCACACTGTCGCAGGCTGCGGGACGCGGAGACGGCAGGGAAATGAAGCGGCTTGCGGCGATGGGCAGCCGCCTCTCGCTCTGGCTCGGACTTGTTCTCACGGCAATATGTCTGGGAATATCACCCTTCCTGCCGACGTGGATGCAGGCTGCCAAGGAAATACGGCAGCCCGCGTCGGCTTATTTTTTTATGGTGAGCATACCGCTTGTCTTTTCGGTCACAGGAAGTATGTTCGCGTCGGCATTGCACGCCGTCAAGGACACCCGCACGCCTATGATCATCAATCTCTCTGCCAACGCCCTCAATGTGGTCTTGAATTACCTGCTGATCTACCGCGCTTCTTTAGGAGTTATGGGAGCGGCATACGCCACGGCAATATCCACTGCACTCTGCGGCGTTGGAATGTTTGTCGCCTTCCGTCACAAGGAAGCCCTTCGCTTCGGGCAGGAGGATTATTTCAATATCGACCGCGGCAGGCTGTGGAAGCTGCTCAGAGTGGGACTTCCTGTCACGGCAACCTCCGCGGTTTCGTGCAGCGGATATATCGTATTCGCCGGAATGGTGAGCGGAATGGGCGTGACCACCTTCGCGGCACATTCCATCGCAGTGACCGCCGAGGAGATATTCTACCTTCCCGGCTACGGAATACGCACGGCGTCCTCGGCGCTCATCGGTTCGGCTATCGGTGAGGGCAATCGCGGCAAATTCCGGAACACCCGCAGGCAGAGTCTTCTGGTGACTGCCGCGGTTATGACGTTAAGCGGCTTGATACTTTTCTTTGCGGCATATCCGCTAATGAAACTATTCACCTCAAGCGAGCCTGTCGCCTTAATCGGCGCAAAAGTGCTGCGAATAGTGGCATTCTCCGAGCCGTTCTTCGGGCTGATGGTGGCGTGGGAAGGCATCAGCTACGGCACCGGTCGCACACGCAGCGTTTTTATCATCGAAGCGCTGAGCATGTGGGGTGTGAGAATATTGTTTACCTTCCTTGTGATCCGTGCGGGAATGGGTCTGACCGCCGTCTGGTGGTGCATGATTGCCGACAACGTGACCAAAGCCGTCCTGTTGACGCTTGTCGGACTGCGACAGAACGAAAAGCATCTGTTTGCTGAGAAATCCATTCAAACCCAAGAGGTGTGTTTATGAAATTATTTCAGACCGGTGGTAAGCTGTCCGGCAATTCGTCCACAAAGTACGACAGCCAAAAGCTCACGCCTGTGATCCGTTGCAGCATTTGCACAGGCGAACAGGTTGCCGGATTCCGCGACAATGCCACAGGCAGATTCACCGACGTCATGCTGATTAAGAGCAGCCGCGACCTTGACGCCTTCCGCAAAAAGTACGGCATTGAGGGCGATATAGAAAAAATCTATTGAACGGCATATTTGTTCAAAATAACAGTTGCAAAATTCCGAGGTATAGCGTATAATGTATAAAAGAATACAATCAAAATGCTCAGAGGGATAAGTAATTCCGGCGCACGGCATTCAGAGAGGGAACGTCATCGGCTGCAAGCGTTCCTTGTACGGCGCGGGCACGAATGCACCCTTCATCACGCATGCGGGCTGAAAAGTCGGGATTCCCGACACAGTATGCCGGCACGTCTGTCGCCGCGTTAAGGCGTCTGCGAGTTACAAACAGGAGTGGAACCGTGGGATTTTATCAGTAGAATTTCGCCTCCGTTGCGTCGCTTTTAGCGGTGCATCGGGGCGTTTTGTTTTTTTCATACTTATTTTGAAAGGAAAGTGCAAATTATTATGAGTGATATCATGCAGGCTCGTGCCGTTATGGCAAAAAAGCTGAATGTGATGGTGCGCAAGATTGAGGGAGCTACCTCCTTCCTGCTCACCGGCAACGACGAATACACACCCGATGAAATCTATTTTGTGGTCGCGTCTTCTGATGAATCGGCTCTGTCCAAAGTATTTGCGGATATCAATTTCCTGATAAGGGAATTTCTTCGACCCATCGACATTCAAAAGAACGACTCAGAGGGTCGCACACTGGCAAATTATGTATTTGACAACGGACTCAAAGCGCAGGTGACGGTCTGCGGCGAGAATAATCTGCCCAAATTCGGCTGGTGGGTACCTTATTTGGACAAAAACGGCGCCGCAATGGGATTCTATCCTTCCTCAACGCGAAAATACGCCGACCCCACTACCGAAAAGCCTGCGTTTGAGGATGATTTTTCCGACGATTTTGAGGATGATTTTGACGATATGCCGGTCATTCCGGCTGAACCGGCACAGCCGGAACCGATTGCCGCACCTGAACCTGTGGCTGCCGCGCCCATTTCAATCCCCGAACCGCAGCCCGTGGCTCCCGCTCCCGAACCGGAACAGCCCGACAGGGATATTTGGAATTACTTCTACAGCAAGGTAAATGTCGCAAAGCACGCCATCTCCGGCGGCTCGGTTATTTACGCCTACGAGATCATCGGAGAGCTTCGCACGCTGCTCATCAAGATGATATGCGAGGCAAACGGCATCACCGAGGATTATCTGCACAGCATAGACCTTCTGCCCGAAAACCACCGTGCGGCGCTTCTCAAAACATACCCTGCCAAGCCGGAGAACGGACCCATGATTTCCGCGCTTGCCGCTGAGCTTTCTATCTTTGAGGAAATCATGAAAAGATCGTCACGCTGAGCCTATTCGCGGCGATTCTTTTGAACTGACTAAAGGAGCTGATTGAATTTGTCGAGTTACCGTCAGGATCTTATTAAGGCAATCATGGAGAGAGATCCCGCAGCACGCAGTGCGGTTGAGGTCAGGCTGCTTTATCCCGGATACAAAGCGCTGATGTCTCACCGCCGTGCCAACTGGTGTTTCAGACATAATTTCAAATTTCTCGCACGCTGGATCAGCGAACGCGCCAAAAGGAGAACCGGTATCGAAATACACCCCGCAGCCAAAATCGGACGCGGCGTGCTGATAGATCACGGCATGGGCGTTGTTATAGGAGAAACGGCAGAAGTGGGCGACGGATGCACCATTTATCAGGGCGTGACCCTCGGCGGCACCGGCAAGGACACCGGCAAGCGTCACCCTACCATTGGCAGCAACGTCCTTATCGGCTCAGGCGCTAAGGTGCTCGGACCCTTTACCGTGGGGGACAATGCGAGAATTGCCGCCGGCGCTGTCGTTCTCAACGAGGTACCCGCCGACGCCACCGCCGTGGGCGTTCCCGCCAGAATAGTAAGAGTGGCAGGGCAGCCCATTCCCGCCTGCGATCTCGACCAGATTCATTACGCCGACCCGGTCGCTCAGGACATCTGCCGACTCCAGAACGAAATCGTCCGTCTCCAGAAAAAGCTCGACATGGGCGGCTTGGAGAACACCGACGGCGGAGGAATATAGGCGCTCGCGTTCGCTCGCTAAGATAATAGAGAATAGAAAAAAAATAATAGATAATAATTTTGGAGCGCTGCGCGCTGATTATATTATTTTTTGGGAGGAAAAAAATTATGAGAATATTTAACACGCTCACACGCAAACTTGAGGAATTTGTGCCGCAGGCGGAGAACGAGGTCAAAATGTACGCATGCGGTCCCACCGTCTACAACCTCATTCACATCGGCAACGCACGCCCGATCATCACCTTTGACACTCTTCGCCGTTACTTTGAGTGGCGAGGAATGAAGGTCACATTCGTGCAGAATTTTACCGACGTGGACGACAAGATCATCAACAAAGCCAAAGCCGAGGGGGTTGACTTCAAGGTGATCTCCGAGCGCTACATAGAAGAATACTGGAAGGACGTCAAGGCTCTGGGCGTTAAGCCTGCCAACATTCACCCCAAGGCTACCGAGAATATCGACAAGATCATCGAGATCATCTCCACGCTTGTGGAGAAGGGACACGCATACGAGGCAGGCGGCGACGTCTATTTCAGCACCAAGACCTTCCCCGCGTACGGCAAGCTCTCACATCTGCCGCTGGAAGACCTGGTCGCAGGGGCAAGCGAACGCGTTGACGCCGGAGACATCAAGCGCGACCGCGCCGACTTCGCGCTCTGGAAGGCTGCCAAAGAAGGCGAACCCTATTGGGAATCTCCCTGGGGCAAGGGGCGTCCCGGCTGGCACATCGAATGCTCCGCAATGAACCTCGCGCTGCTGGGCGAAACCATCGACCTGCACTGCGGCGGACAGGATCTTATCTTCCCTCACCACGAAAATGAAATTGCCCAGTCCGAGTGCGCCACAGGCAAACCCTTCGCTCTCTACTGGATGCACAACGGCTTCATCAATGTAGACAACCAAAAGATGAGCAAATCGCTCGGCAACTTCTTCACCGTGCGCGATGTGGGCGAGGCTTACGGCTATGAGCCTATCAGACTCTTCATGCTCTCCAGCCAGTACAGAAGCCCCATCAACTATTCCGTTGACATCATCGAGCAGAACAAATCGGCTCTTGCCCGCCTTTATACCGCACTGGAAAACGTAGAGTTCTACCTTTCCAAGGCTCCTTCCGGCTGGCAGGACGGCGAGGACGAGATAAAAGAACAGCTTCTCTCCCACAAGCAGCACTTCATTGACTGCATGGAAGAGGATTTCAACACCGCCGGAGCAGTCTCTGCCATATTCGACCTTGCCAGAGACATCAACACACATCTCGGCGCTTCTTCCACCCATTCAAAGGAGCTTGCGCAGTTCGCTCTCGACCTTTACAATGAGCTTACCGGCGTGATGGGCTTGCTCTACAACCGCAAGTCGAATGACCTCGACAGCGAGATCGAAGCCCTCATTGAGCAGCGTCAGGCAGCACGCAAGGCAAAGAATTTTGCCGAAGCCGACCGCATTCGCGACGAGCTCAAGGCGCAGGGCATTGTCCTCGAGGACACCCCACAAGGCGTAAAATGGCACAGAAGCTGATGCTGTCAATAACAGCAATTCATCTATCATACAATTCAAATGCCCCGAATCCGCAAAAGATTCGGGGCATTTTAGCGATATTTTGCTGGTTATTTCACCATGCGATACAATCAGCACTGCGACAGTGCGTCCTTCATGCTCTTGACATACTCTCCGACGTATTTCGGAGCGTCCTTGCCGTGCTGCTCCAGCAGTCGGATAATGGCAGAGCCGACAATGGCGCCGTCCGAAAGAGCTGCCATCTTCCGCGCCTGTTCGGGGGTGGATATGCCGAAGCCTATGGCGCAGGGAATATCGGTATTCTGTCTGACTACCTCCACAATGGAAGCAAGATCCGTCTTGATCTCGCTTCGCATTCCCGTCACTCCCAGACTGGACACGATATATATAAAGCCCTCCGCCTCACGGGCGATCATTGAAATGCGGTTTTCCGACGTCGGCGCAATGAGTGAAATCAGATCAACGCCGTATTGATGACACAGCGGCAGGAATTCTTCCTTTTCCTCAAACGGCAGATCGGGCAGAATCAGCCCGTCAATACCTATTTCCTTGCATGTGGAAATAAATAATTCCGCGCCATAGGAAAACACCACATTGGCATAGGTCATAAAGACCATCGGAACCACTACATCACACCGCAATTCACGCACCAGATCAAAGATTTTGTCGGTGGTGGCGCCTGCGCTTAGTGCGCGGATATTTGCTCCCTGAATGACAGGGCCTTCGGCGGTAGGGTCGGAGAAGGGAATGCCCAGTTCAATCAGATCGGCGCCGTTCTGGGCGGCGGCACGCACCACCGCGGCGGTTGTTTCGAGATCCGGGTCACCGCAGGTGATGAAAGGAATAAACGCCTTGCCGCTCACAAACGCCTTTGCTATTTTTCCGGTATTACTCATAAATATCCTCCCCTCTGTAACGGGCTATAGCAGCGCAGTCCTTGTCGCCGCGTCCCGAAACGGTGATAACGATAATCTTGTCCTTATTCAGAGTCGGAGCCAGCTTCATGGCATGGGCAACGGCATGCGACGACTCTATGGCGGGAATGATGCCCTCTGTGCGGGCAAGATATTCAAAAGCGCAGACCGCTTCTTCGTCGGTGACAGGAACGTATTCCGCACGCCCTATGTCGTGCAGATAAGCGTGTTCGGGACCGACGCCCGGGTAATCCAGACCGGCGGAAATCGAATAGACAGGGGCAATCTGTCCGTATTTATCCTGGCAGAAATACGACTTCATGCCGTGGAATATGCCTAATTTTCCGGTGGCAATGGTGGCGGCAGTCTCGAAGGTGTCCACACCGCGTCCTGCCGCTTCGCAGCCGATGAGCCTTACGCCCTCGTCTCCGATAAAGTGGTAAAAGCTGCCGATCGCATTGGAACCGCCGCCAACGCAGGCAATCACCGCGTCGGGAAGCCGTCCTTCCTTCTCCAGCATCTGCGCCTTGATTTCTTTGGATATTACCGCCTGGAAGTCGCGCACGATGGTCGGGAAGGGGTGCGGTCCCATGACGGAACCGAGGCAGTAATGGGTGTCGTCGATGCGGGAGGTCCATTCGCGCATTGCCTCAGAAACAGCATCCTTCAAAGTCGCCGTGCCTGACTTGACGGGAATTACCTCCGCTCCCAGCAGGCGCATGCGGTAGACGTTGAGCGCCTGTCGTTTTGTGTCCTCTTCGCCCATGAACACCACGCACTCCATGCCCATGAGTGCGGCTGCGGTGGCGGTGGCAACGCCGTGCTGTCCCGCTCCTGTTTCGGCAATCAGACGGGTCTTCCCCATTTTCTTGGCAAGCAGTGCCTGACCCAGCACATTGTTGATTTTATGAGCGCCTGTGTGATTGAGGTCTTCCCGCTTGAGATAAATCTTCGCGCCGCCCAGATCGGCGGTCATCTTGGCGGCATAATAAAGCCGCGACGGTCTGCCCGCGTATTCATTGAAAAGCTCGGTCAGCTCACTGTTGAACTGCGGGTCGTTTTTGTAATGATTATACGCTTCTTCCAATTCTATGACGGCGTTCATCAGCGTTTCGGGGATATACTGTCCGCCGTGAATTCCGAAGCGTCCGTTGGGATTGGTCATTTTGCGTCTTCCTCTCTGACGGCGGCAACAAAAGCCGCCATTTTATTGATGTCCTTTATTCCGTCGTTCTCGATACCGGAGCTTACGTCCACTCCGTACGGACGAATTTTTTTTATTGCGGCGGCGATATTTTCCACGGTAAGTCCTCCTGCGAGAAAAAACTCACGGCGCACTCCCGCGACCGCAGACCAGTCGAACGCCACACCGCTGCCCATTCCCGAATCGAGCAGCACGTATTCCGACGGGTATTGCTCCGCGGGAAGACAGTCCTCCGGCTTTTCCACACGAAATGCTTTTATGAGAGGCTTGTCAGTCAGCTCACGTATTCGCCTGAAATACTGGGTGTCCTCATGTCCGTGAAGCTGCGCCATATCAATAATGCCTCCGCCGAGCAAAACGGCGATTTTTTCCGGCGGTTCGTCAACAAATACGCCGACAGCCTTTATATTGGGGGCAAGCATTTCTTTAAGCCGCGCCGCCTGCCTTGGAGTAAGATACCGTCTGCTTTTGGGATAAAACACAAAGCCGACGTAATCGGGTTGCAGGTCATTGACGGCATGTATCTCGCAGGGACGTGTAAGACCGCAGAGCTTGATTTTTGTCATAAGGCAATTCCTTTCAGTTCCATGAGCTTTGCCCTTTTGTCCTGCGCACGCATGAGCGTTTCACCGATCAGCACGGCATTGGCGCCTATTTCGCGCAGGGATGCAATGTCCTCCGCACCTTTTACGCCGCTCTCGGATACAAACAGCACGTCAGGCGGCAGCAGTTCCCGCAGCCTTCGGCTGTTGCCCTGATCAACGGTGAAGTCCTTCAGATTGCGGTTGTTCACACCGACCACCCTCGCGCCCGCGCTGAGCGCCATCTGAATCTCGGATTCGTCATGCGCCTCCACAAGCGCCGACAGACCGAGTTCGTCGCAAATGGCGATGTATTCGCTAAGCTGGGCGGGGCTGAGAATGGAGCATATCAACAGCACCGCCGACGCTCCGAGCAGCTTTGCTTCATAGATCATATATTCGTCAACCGTGAAATCCTTGCGCAGACAGGGTATTGAAATGTTTTCTGCAATTTCACGAAGGTAACTGTCGCTGCCCAAAAACCATTTCGGCTCAGTCAGCACCGATATTGCGTCGGCTCCTGCCGCTTCGTACTCCTGCGCTATTGACAGATAGGGAAAATCGGGCGCTATCAGTCCCTTGGAGGGCGACGCCTTTTTGCATTCGCAGATAAAGGCGATGTCCGGCTTCTTGAGCGCATTTTCAAAGGCAAAATCTCCCTTTGGCACGGCAAAGGCATTTGCACGCATGGATTCTGCCGGAATGATGATTTGTGCCTTGCGCACACGCTCCCAGGCGTATTCTGCCAGCTCGTCCAATATGCTCATTATTCAGCCTCCGGACGGTTGCTAACCTCGATGAGCTTTTCAAGCGTGCTGAGCGCAGCGCCGGAGTCGATGATCTCCGCTGCCATCAAAACGCCTTTTTCCATCGTGTCAGCCTTGCCGCCGATATAAAGCGCCGCACCGGCATTCATCAACACGGCGTTGCGTTTGTGTCCCTGCTCACCGCTCAGAATGGCGCGGGTTGTCGCGGCGTTTTCCGCGGGAGTGCCGCCCTTTAGGTCAGCTTTGCTGCATCTCTCAAATCCGAATTGCTCGGGAGTGATGACGGTCGAACGGAACCAGCCGTCCTTGATCTCGCAGATTTTTGTGGGTGCGCTGAGTGAAATTTCATCCAGCTTATCCATGCCGTAGACCACCATTCCGCGCTTTACACCGAGACTGACAAGCACCTGCGCAAGCGGCTCAACGAGATATTCGTCGTACACGCCCAGCAACTGCATGGTGGGTGATCCGGGATTGGTGAGGGGACCTAAGATATTGAACACCGTGCGGAAGCCCAGCTCTTTGCGGATAGCGCCGACGTATTTCATGGAGGTGTGATACTTCTGGGCAAAGAAGAAGCACATGCCGACTTCTTTAAGCAATTCAACGCAGCGTGCGGGGCTTTGATTGATATTGACGCCCAGAGCCTCCAGACAATCCGCTGTACCGCTGAGCGAGGAAGCTGCGCGGTTGCCGTGCTTGGCGACCTTCATGCCGCCTGCGGCTGCGACCAGCGCGGAGGTTGTGGAAATATTGAAGCTGTGGGCGTTGTCTCCGCCGGTGCCGACGATCTCAAAGATATCCATGCCGGTGTCCACCTTTGTTGCGTGGTCGCGCATCGCGGCAGCGCAGCCGGCGATTTCGTCGGTAGTTTCGGCGCGGGCGCTCTTGGTGGAAAGCGCTGAGAGGAAAGCGGCATTCTGTGTGGGAGTGGTTTCTCCGCTCATGATTTCGTTCATCACGGCATAAGCCTCGTCGTAGGTGAGGTCTTCTTTGCTTACAATTTTGATAATGGCTTCTTTAATCATTTTGCATTTCTCCTTTGGATTTTTATAATTTAATAAAATTCTCCAGCATTGTCCTTCCGTCCGGCGTCATGATGGATTCCGGGTGGAACTGCACGCCGTATATCGGGAATTGCCTGTGCTGTACCGCCATGATTTCCCCCTGCCGCGTGCGTGCGGTGACTTTCAGGCAATCAGGAAGCGTGTCGGGATTTGCCGCAAGCGAATGGTATCGCGCCACGGGGGCGGTGCGCGGACAGCCGCGGAACAGCGGACAGCTTTTGTCAAACGTCACATCCGACTGCTTGCCGTGCATGAGCCGCGAAGCATAGGTGATCTCACCGCCGAACGCCATGCAGATCGCCTGATGACCGAGGCAGACGCCGAGTGTCGGTATCTCACGTCCCAATTCCTTTGCAGCCTTCACCAGAATCCCTGCGTTTTCCGGTCTACCGGGTCCAGGTGAAAGGATAATGCGCTGCGGTTTAAGCTCTCTGATCTGCTCCACGGTCATTTCGTCGTTTCTTATCACTTGGATGTTCGGGTCAATGCTCCCTACCAACTGATAAAGATTGTAGGAAAAGCTGTCGTAATTGTCAATGAGCAGTATCATTCTTCCACCTCCTGCGCTTGTTCGAGGGCTTTCAGGCAGGAACGCGCCTTGTTCATGCACTCCTCAAATTCCTTCTCCGGCACGGAATCCGCCACGATTCCCGCACCGCTGCGGACGAACACTCTGCCGTTCTTTTTGTAGGCAATGCGTATGGCAATGCAGGTGTCCATGTTGCCTGTGAAGTCGATATATCCGATGGCGCCGCCATAAATGCCGCGCTTGTTGTTTTCCAGCTCGCCTATGAGCTGACAGGCTCTTATCTTTGGCGCACCGGAAAGCGTTCCTGCCGGAAGTACCGCTTCGATCGCGTCGAGAGAGTCCCTGTCCTCGCGGATAATGCCCTTGACGGTGGAGCCGATGTGCATTACATGCGAATACAGCACAACGTCGTGCAGCTTTTCCACCTCGACCGTGCCGAATCGGCTGATCTTGCCAAGATCGTTGCGCCCTAAGTCCACCAGCATATTGTGTTCCGCAAGCTCCTTTTCGTCGGCAAGAAGCTCGGCTTCGAGCGCCGTGTCTTCCTCGGCGCTTTTTCCTCTGGGACGGGTGCCGGCAAGCGGGAAGGTGTGCAGCACACCGTTTTCCAGCTTGACAAGCGTTTCGGGCGAAGCGCCCGCCACCTCCACGTCGGTTCCCGAGAAATAAAACATATAAGGCGAAGGATTGATAGTGCGCAGCAGTCGATAGGTGTTGAACAGACTGCCTTCAAAGGGGGCGGACAGGCGGTTGGAAAGTACGATCTGGAATATATCGCCCTCGCGGATATATTGCTTGGCACTCTCGACCATTGCGCAGAACCGCTCCCTGTCAAAGAGTGGGGTGACTTCTCCCAGAAGCCTTCCGGACCGCTCCTGCTTTTTGGAACCCGTGCGGAGCAGTTCGGACATTTGCCGGAGTTCCATTACCGCCTTGTTGTAGCCGGTATCGCCGTCTGACAGCCGCATATTGACGATGAGAATGATCTTCTGCTTCATGTGGTCGAACGCGATCACCTTGTCAAAGAGCATGAGATCCATGTCCTTAAAGCCCTCGGAGTCCTCCACCTCGCGTCGGGCTGTCGGTTCGCTGTAAAAGAAATAATCGTAGGAGAAATAGCCGACCAGACCGCCTGTAAAGGAGGGAAGATAATCCATACGCGGACTTTTCCAATCTGCCAATATCTGCCGCAGTACATCGGAAGGATGATGAGTCTCAATGTTAAGATGGCTTGCCATGAGTCTGCCGTCCACACAGGTTATTTCCATCTTCGGGTCATAGCCGAGGAAGGTATAACGTCCCCATTTTTCCCCCTGCTGAGCCGATTCCAGCATATAGCAGTGAGCCGATACGTTTTTCAGTATTCTCATAGCCTCAATCGGCGTGATAAAGTCGGAAAGCATCTCGCAGCTGACAGGAATTACGCTGTATTGACCGCTTTCGGCTGTCTCCCGCACAAATGCAAGCTCAGGTTTAATTGTCATATGATCGCCTCCAAAGTTTCAAGTTGCAAAAAAAAGTCCCTGACAAAAGAATAAAAACTCTTCTGTCAAGGACGAATATTGTTATAAGAAATATCCGCGGTGCCACCTTGATTCATAGCTTTGAAAAAAACTATGCGCTTGACAGGATACCATCATATCCCCGGCAAATGACGTCTGCCCTACGTCGCAGAATACTCCGAAGGCTCCACAAAGCTGAGCCGATGTTTGACTGCGCCCTCAGCGGTCCATTTGACGATTTGTTTCTTGCCTGACTCTCAGCATCGCAGGCTCTCTGTAAAGGCATTGTCGCCGTTATCTCCGCTTCAACGGTTTAAACTGTTATTATTTTATACGAATTATATCACCATGCTTTTCGATTGTCAAGCATAATCTTTCGTTCTCACATATTTTTCATAAAATCCGCATACAGATCATTGCCTTACCAATCGTGGTGAACGGCATAGCTGTCCAATTGCAGCCCCTCCATGCTGTACCCCTGGGAATAAATATATTCGATTATCATGGGAAGCGCCTCTACCGTCGTTCTCTTGGACGCGCCGGCATCATGCATCAGAATATCCGGCTTGCGGTATTTGGTGAGCGATTTTTTTACATTGGCAAGCAGCTTATCCGTCGCCAGATTGTACGCCTCGGCGTCGCAGCTGTCTACATTCCAGTCGTGATACACATATCCCCTCGCGGGAACACTCTTTTTCAGCGTATCCATGATCCCCTCACAATAATGTCTGCTGACCGTATTGCTCGATCCGCCGGGGAAGCGAATGATCTTTGACCGCTTTCCCGTCACTCTGTAAACATAATTTCCTATGCGGTCTATTTCGTCAAAGAACGCCTTTTCACTGCGATATACCTTTTCATATTTATGCGTATATGTGTGCAGTCCGATGGTATGCCCTCTGTCCACGATCGCCTTGTACTTGTCCGCCATATCCTTGTGATAGATCACAAAGAAGGTCGCCTTGACGTTGTAATAATCCAGTATATCCAGAATGTCCTCGGTATATTCCGACGGGCCGTCATCGAAGGTCAGATAAGCGACATGTCCTTCTTTGATGGGCGTAAAATTGATATAGTGATCATTCGGAAGAACAAGATGCTTCTCCTCAGGCTCTTCAGAGGAGACTTCTTCAGAGGAAACCTCTTGGGAGGAAACTTCTTCCTCGATTTGTGAAGAAACCTCTGTACTCTCTGACGAAACAGCCGTTTCTGATGAAGTGGTGTCTTGAGAAGAAACAGATTCTTCGGGAACGGACGACTCACCCACAGACGAAGTCTGATCTTCCATCGACGAAACCGGCTTGGCATCTGTAGCAACAGCCGGCTCCTCCTGGCTGATACCCAGATCAGAAGCGCTGACCATCCGGTATTTCAATCCCTGTTCATCCATAACGGGGGATTTCCTGACAGTAGTTCCTTTTACAACGGCATCACCGTCCGAAACGCTGTTTGCCAATGTGATTCCGTACACATTTTCTCTCACGCCTATCAATGCGATGGACAGACAGCCCAGCATAAATGCCGCAATAAGCACTATCGGAATATAAAACGAAAAACCTGAATCATGCTGATTTTTGCGAGACAAATTTATTCCTCCTCACTCCAAGCATTCATAGGATTTCAATATTCCTATATATCTATGCTTTTCATATAATGCTCTACTATCCCGTGTAAATAATTCCGACGCCATGCAATCAGCTTTTTTGCCTTTTCCTTTTATTACCAGTTGTGCTGTATCGGCTCGGAATCCATGGTAAGCGGCTCAATAGTATATCCCTGTGCCTGTACCGCCTCAATGATTCTCGGGAGCGCTTCCACTGTGGTGGTCTTGGATTTACCTGTATCGTGCATAAGTATATCTATCACCGGCTTATTCTTTTTCAAGCCAGCCTTTACCTTTTCCACCAGCAGATCGGGATCGCGGTTTATGCCGCTGGCGTCGGTGCTGTCAACATTCCAGTCGTGATAAACATATCCCTTTTCGGTCACAGATTTCTTCAGCGTTTTCATAATGGTTTTATTGTACTTTCTGCTGACAGTGTTGCTGGAACCACCGGGAAAACGGATGATCTTGGAATCGACGCCTGTGACCTTCTCAACATAATCGTGTATCTTGTCAAGATCCTGATAATAGCCCTTTTCCGTCCTGTAAATCTTGCTATAGCTGTGGGTATAGCTGTGAAGGGCGATGGTATGTCCCCGATCCACTATCGCCTTGTATTTGCTGTCCATATTCTTGTGATAGATCACAAAGAAGGTCGCCTTAACGTCGTATTTGTCAAGAATATCGAGCAGCTTTTCGGTATTGATAGAGGGACCGTCATCAAATGTAAGATATGCTAATTTTTCGTCGCTGTTCCTGATGGTCTTGGTCGTCGTAGTAGTTTTGCTTACAGGAGCGGCGGTGGTTTCGGTCGTTGAATTAATCGTGGTCTTTATCGAAGCCGCCGCGGTTGTAGTTGTGACAGCCTCTTCATCGTTATTATCCATCATCGAAGCCGCAGTTGTGGTCTGAGTGGAATTTTTGGTAATCACGTAATATTTTACTCCGTTTTTACCCTCCGTCTCCACAAATTCATAGCCGTTGTCAGAGACGCCTTCATATGCGGTATCATTGTCAACGGTGTAGCTGTTCACAGGCTGATTTGCCATTGTCGAAAGTGTAATGGCAAACGCCACAAGCAAAATAACAAATGTCGCCAAAATAGGAATATAAGTATATTTTCCGCTTTGCCTTTTCATTGAATTTCCCCACCTTTAAACATCTATAGCCTTAACTTATATCATATCACAAATTCTTCTCAAAATAAATAGAAATAACGAATTATTTACAATTTTGATTGATTCTCAAAGGCTTCACCAAAATACGAACATATCCCGTAAAGGTCGCTCCAAACAAAATACAGTCTTATCTTCTCACCGAAATACCGTTTTCCGCAAGGTAAGCCTTGAGGTCGGGAATGGCAAGCTCCTTGAAGTGGAACAGTGAAGCGGCAAGCGCCGCATCCGCTTTACCGTAGTCCAGAGCGTCGAGGAAGTGCTTCTTCTCCCCTGCTCCGCCCGAAGCGATAACAGGAATGCCCACATTCTCGCTGATGGTGCGGGTAAGCTCGAGGTCATAGCCGGACTTCTGACCGTCGCAGTCCATGCTTGTGAGCAATATCTCCCCGGCTCCCCGTTTCTCGGCTTCCACAGCCCATTCCACAGCGTCGATGCCCATATCGACTCTGCCGCCGTTTTTGTAGATGGTCCACCCGCTGCCGTCGGCTCTGCGCTTTGCGTCAATGGCAACCACAACGCATTGGCTGCCAAATTTATAAGCCGCTTCGGAGATAAGCGCAGGGCGGAGAATGGCGGCGGAATTCACCGACACCTTGTCCGCACCCGCACGAAGCAGGGCCGTAAAATCCTCCACCTTGCGAATACCGCCGCCGACGGTAAACGGAATGAACACCGTTTCGGCAACGCGGCGCACCATGTCAATGACAATGCTCCTGTCGTCAGACGAAGCGGTAATGTCCAAAAATACAAGCTCGTCGGCTCCCTGTTTGTCATATGCCGCGGCACATTCCACCGGATCGCCTGCGTCACGCAGGTCCACGAAGCTCACGCCTTTTACAACCCTGCCGTCCTTAACATCGAGACAGGGGATGATTCTCTTTGCAAACATTTTATTCAAAACCTCCCGATCATATCAGTCCGGCAAAATTCCGGAGAATCTGAAGCCCGACGCTGCCGCTTTTTTCGGGGTGGAACTGTGTAGCAAAAACATTGTCCTTCCACACCGCCGCATGGAATCGGATGCCGTACTCCGCAACCGCGCTGACAACATTTTCCTCCTCAGCCTCAAGATAATAGCTGTGTACAAAATACACATAGGGATTGTCATTCAAGCCCTTGAATAACGGACAGTTTCTGTCGTACTCAATGGAATTCCAGCCGATGTGGGGAATTTTCAGACCCATATCCGAGGGGAATCGCTTCACCTTGCCGGACATGAGAGAAAGTCCGGACGCATCGGGTGATTCCTCACTCGCATCAAAGAGCACCTGCAATCCAAGACATATGCCGAGGAACGGCTTGCCGCTCGCGGCAAATTCCTTCACGGCGGCGACAAGACCGCTTGCCGCAAGATGGTCCATCGCGTCACCGAAGGAACCTACTCCCGGAAGAACCGCGCCGTCGGCTGCCGCAATTATATTCGCGTCTGAGGTAACGACATTCTCACAGCCTATGTGGTCAAGCGCCTTCTGCACGCTCAGAATATTGCCGGCTCCGTAATCAATAATTGCTATCATTTTTATCATCGCCTTGTTTTGTTAATGATTGGGAATGTCTATATTTTATCACCAAACAGCGGATTTGACAAGGGGATTTATTCGCTTTATTATATTATCGTGCTAATTCATTAAAGTATCATAAAAAGGGATAGCGCACAGACATTCCGTTGTGGAAATTGCCTGTGCGCTTTATCAAAAGGAGAAACGTAGTCTATTTACCATTGTGAAGAATGATATGATCTATCACCTTGTCACTCGCTAGCCCCTCGGTATTGTCGAAATTTTCCTCAATGAAACGGTACAGCCGTTCGGTCTCGAAATCGCCGTTTCGTATCGCTTCGAGCAATTCTTCCGTTGTGCGGCAGACCTTGCCGGGAGCGTGACGGTCAAGGGTGCGGTGCAGTCCCCGCATAAGCTCATATTCCTCCTTGTCAAAGGCAAAGAAGAGCATGGGCTTGCGGTGAAGCGAAAATTCGTAAATATTGGACGAATAATCGGTTATCAGAATATCGGTAACATAAAACAGCTCGTTGATATCGGGATAGCCTGAAAAATCAATGATTCTTCCGGCATATTTCGGGTCAATGTCAACAGGCGTAAGAATAAAGGGGTGCTGCTTGATGACAAAGAGATATTCATCTCCGCAAAAATCGTATATCTTATCCCAATCGAGCATTTCATAGGGATAATAGGACGTTCTCTGGCTCGGTCCGCGGAACGTAGGAGCAAAGAGAATGATTCTGCGTCCCTGCCAGTCGGGATTTTTGTCGTAGAAATCACGGCGGAACGCCGCCACACGCTTTGCGTCAAGGTAATTGTCCAGCCGCATGAGTCCGTAGGGCAGGCAGCGTTCGCGGTCTATGCCGAACACCTCGGCGTAAACCTCACGCAGGAATTCGCCGCCCACTATCGCGTAATCAATCTGACGGTAGCAGCAGCGCCATGGATTGGGCGTACCCTTCTTGCCAAAACGCGCATAGCCGACAGCCTTGAAGCCCACTCCGGCGTGCCATACCTGCACCAGCGTGGTTTTCGGGTGGAGCTTGACATTGTTAAAGAAGGTGGAGTAATCGTCCACAAATATATAATCCTGCCTTGCGGTAATAAAGGCGAGCTTCAGCCATGTACCGAGAATTTTCAGATCATTGTCATCCTCGAGTATCCTGACAAAGAAGTATGACATTTTCAGCCTGTTTTTGTCAAGCCCACGCTGCTTTATGCGTTCGTCAAGGGCTTTCAGATTGCCGTTGATGGGGCATCTCGATTCCGACATGAGCAGCACGCGGGTTCCGTTCTTGGGGGTAATATGGGAAACTGTCTGGTATATGATGTTGATTACATTTTCCAAAAACCAGATAAGTCTTTTTATAAATCTCTTTTTCAGCTTGGGAGCCTCCACCTTGAATTTGCGCTTGCGGATATTGTCATTGCGCACCATGTAGGTAAAGGTCATCTCAAAGATAAGCTGTTCGCCGTCCCGGACAGGAACAAATGTAAATACACAGGCATAGCAGTTGCCCGCGTAACGGTAGACCTTGTCCATGTCCTTGAGGCAATATCCGACCTCCATGCTGATGGGAAGGCTTGTCCATTCGCCGCCTTCGCTGCGGCATTTGAGATACCACAATCCGTTGGAGAGCATTTTGCCGCCGCCTACATTGGTGATATTGATTGTCAGTTCACCTGTCTCGGGGTCAAAACAGTCCATCGGATAAATGTTTCGACAGTTCCTGTCACAAACAGCGAACCGCATGCCATCCGTATTTCCGTCAAGCCTTGCCTTCAGATAAATATTGTCCCAGCGAAGCGATGTGATGATAATTCCGGAATTTTCCATAACCGGTGCCTCATTCGGCTGACCTGCCGCTCAGCTCACATATAAAGTCCACTGTACGCTCGGCGGCATGTCCGTTCTCATAGCACTGCTTATCGTCGAGGAATGCCTTGACGGCTTTTGCGTAAGCTTCGCTGTCAAAATCCATGATGTTGCCCGAAAGCTCTTCATCTGTTTCCGCTATCGAAAAAGGCGTCTGGTCGAGCGGATAGAAGAAGCCTCTGGAATTGATATACTGCTTGATATCACGGGCGTAAATGAACGCCGGAGCGCCCTTCAGCACGAAATCAAATATCCAGCTGGAATAATCGGTAATTCCCACATCGGCAGCCGCAATAAGCTCCTGCATGTCGATATAGTCGCTCGCGTCAATGATGGAGTCGCGGTTGGCAAACATATGCCTTAACGCGGCGTTGTGACGGTTGTGCATGTGAGCCTTGACGATTACCTTCCACTCGCCGCCGAATTTCTTTTCAAGCGTTTCCTTGAGCTTGATACAGTCTATCTTGATAGCGCTCACGTCGGATTTATTGTCGCGGAAGGTGGGCGCGTAGAGCACAGTCTTAACATGCGGCTCGATCTTGTAGAATTTATAGACTTTGTCGCGCAGCTCACTCATTTTCTCCTTGCTGAAGAGAATGTCGTTTCGGGGATGACCGAATTTGAGCTGCTCCACATGCGCCCAGAAGGACGTGTGAAACACTTCCTCTTCAAAAACGCTGTCGGTGAGGAAGTAGTCGATAAAATCAGCCGAATGCTCGGCGAGCTTAATCCAGCGCTTTTCACCGCCCAGACGCTTGATGCCGAGAGAGCCGTGCCATGTGTCTATGTAGATTTGCTCCGGCTTCTTCGGAATCTCCTTCCAGATGCAGTTGAGGGCATTGTCAACCCAGAATTTTGCCGTACCGAGTGCAAAATAGCTTGCCAGCGAACCTCTGAGCACCAGCTTGATGCCATCGGGTATGTTGTACTTTTCCTTATGATAAAAAGCGTCGCCGTTCACAAGAAAAATAAGCTCGTAGTCAAGACCTCGCCTGAGTATCTCATCGGCGATGTATTTGCAGTTGCACGTATAGCAGTTCTGAAATGTGCCAAAGACAATGCGGTTCGGAACTATCTTCATGTCTTGCATCAGCTTGCGGCGCTTGCGGGCGCCGATAGCTTCATCACGGTCAATAAAGAACTGGTTGACCGGATCAAAGAATTCAACAATCTTATCGTGAATATTTTTCTTGATTTTGCGCATGAAGTTGCCTTCCGCCATAGCGGTAATCCAAATGGCTTTCCTGCCATTCTTGATCAAGGTGATTTGCTGGGTTTCTTCATCATATGTTTCAGTAAACAACTCTTTATCCTTACTCATCTTAAAACCTCATGTCTCCATTAAAATATAATCAATAAGCGACATTTTACTTTTTGAGTCTGCTGACAACTTCCTTCTCACCAAAACCGAATATCTGCTCCACCTCATGATACTGCACAAGCCCGTGGAAAATGTAAAGATCTTCGGGAGTGGTAACCTTCACATTGCCCCTGTTGCCCTGAACCATGACCACATCGTGCCCCAGCTTCTTCATCAGCGTACAGGTGTCGATAATGCCCTTGTATTCGGGGTTGATCTCACGCATTTTTTCATGGGCAGCAATCACATCTTTGAGGTAGAAGCACTGGGGTGCCTGTGCTGTGAAAAATTTATCTCTTGACGGTACCTCTTCAATGGTCTTGCCGTCGGTGCTGATGACCGGCGTCTCAAAAAGAGGCGTGCAGGTTACTGCGGAGCCGTGCATCTTGACGCATTCTATATCCTCACCGATGACGGCAGAAGTAATATGAGGACGCACTCCGTCGTGAATCAGCACTATATCATCGCCGTCGTTTTCCTCATAAGCCAGCTTCAAAGCCTTATAGATGGAATCCTGACCGGTAGTTCCTCCCGGAACAATGCCAGCAACCTTTCTGATGAGATTTTTTTCAATCAGTTTTTTCAGATGTCTGATATACTCTTCCTTGCAGGCGATGTAGATTTTGTCAATCATATCATGCTCCTCAAAAATATCGAGGGTATGAATGATGATCGGCTTTCCAGCGACCTCAAGGAACTGCTTTGGCAAACCGGAACCCATGCGTGCTCCGCTTCCACCGGCAAAAATAATTGCAATATTCTTGCTCATTTTAACATTTCCCTTCTCACATGACGGTTTTTCTTACACAATCAAAAAATTTCGTCTAATCACAATCACATAAAACAGACTACGGTGATACACTTCCATATCTTAATATATTAAACCATACAAGCGCCTGTTTGTCAAACAAAAGTTTATAATTTCTATTTGAATATTCTTTCATTTTTTCAAAAAAATAGAGATTGACAGTACCGGATTCATCCTGTATAATAGCTTTATCGCATTAGCATGATAATGTAATAAAATCAATATTGGAGGAATTATCGGATGAAAGACGTACTTATCATGGGCGGAAGCTATTTCATCGGTCGCGCCATAGCCGAAAGGCTGTCCCGAAGTATGAATGTGACTCTGCTCAACCGCGGCAGCCGCTGCGCGCCGGACGGCGTCAGACAGATCACCTGCGACCGCAGCGATTGTCAGAAGCTCACCCAAGCGCTGACAGGGAAAACATTTGACTGCATTGTGGATGTGTGCGGTCTGCATCAGGATCACGCTCAAACGCTCTGCCACGCGCTGAATAATCCGAAATCGCTGAAAAGCCTTATCTTCATCAGTTCCAGCGCCGTATACGACGTGGAGCATCTCGACACTCCATTCAAAGAGAGCGACAGGCTCGCCCGCAACCGCTTCTGGAATGAATACGGCACCGACAAGATTGCCGCGGAGCAGGCATACCTCCGCTTTTTCACAAATAATGCGCCGGAGGTAAGGACAGTATTCCTCAGACCGCCCTATGTTTACGGTGAGAATAATTACGCACGCCGCGAGAGCTTTGTCTTTGACCACATCACAGGCGGACGACCCGTGATCATCCCCAAGTCCAACCCGAAGCTGCAATTCATCTATGCCCCTGATTTAGCGGAAATAATAGCCGCTCTTATCGAAAAGTCAGACCAACTGCCCATCCATTCTGTGTTCAATGCAGGCAACAGCGCTCCTGTCACCTGCCGCGAATGGGTAGAGGCATGCGGCAGGGCAGCCGGAATGGCGCCTGATATAATCGAATACGATTATGCTGCCGCCGGACGAAATGTGAGGGACTTCTTCCCCTTTTTTGACTATGACAATATTCTCGATGTCTCAAAAATCAAGGAAATCTGCCCAAACGAAACGCCCTTTGACGCCGGATTGCGCAACGCCTTCCAATGGTTCACCCAAAACCGACAAAGCATTACCTTCTATCCTCACATTGCCGCAAACGAAGCCGAGATTCTGGCTTCCCTTCCGCAGGCATAATTATAAAACGGAGCATATGTTCGGATTGAATCCCAACACATGCTCCGTCTTTTATTTTATCCTTTTAAATATCTCGGATTAATTACTGATATTCCACCACATTGACCCATCTGAGCAGGAATTCTCTCTCCTCAGGTTTGCCCTTGACCGACTGCGATGCGGCGACGATCGGGAGCCACTGCTGCACGTACTGTCTGGCGGTGTCGCTCTTTTTGCAGAAGAGCCTGAGGTATTTTTCCGCAAGCTCGGTCTTGCCCTCCAGTGAGAAGAGCAGGTATGTTCTTGCAGCGTCGGCAGCGCCGTTGCCCTGAGTGACATGCGACCAGTCGAGCACATAGGCTTCTCCTTCGGGCGTGATGATAATATTGCTGGGGTTGAAATCGCCGTGGCAAACCTTGACATGCTTCTTCATGCCGGCAAGACGGGTGTCAAGCTCGTAGCGTGTGGTTGCGTCAAGACCTGTCTCGGAAATTTTTCTCTCCATCTTGTCCTTGAGCTTGTTGAGCAGTCTCGCTCTCTTGCTCTGTACCTCCAACTGGAGATTCACAAACAGATCGAGATATTCGTCCAGCTTGTCGGGATTGCGCTCCATCAGCTCGGCGAGAGTGGTGCCCTCGATGTAATCATAGACGATAGCCCACTTGCCGTCAATCATTGTGACCTGCTGCACCTTGGCGATTTTCAGACCGGTTTCCTCGACTCTGGCGGTATTCAGTGCTTCATTGAGTATATCTGCCTTGGAGAAATCCTCGTTGAATACCTTCACGGTATAATTTCCGCATCTGTAAATGACCTTATTGGGTCTTTCGGCGAGAATTTCCATTTTGCTTGTATCGAATTCCATAATTTATTATCCTCCCTCTGCAGGATCAATTATATATATTCCAGCGCGAAGCGCTCCGAAACTATTATCTGTTATTTATTCTCTCTTATCTATTCTTTAGTTTCCGTAGTATGCCTTGAGATAAATATCCTTGAGTTCGCTGATAAGCGGGTATCTCGGATTGGCGCCGGTGCACTGATCGTCGAAAGCATTCTCGCTCATTTCGTCGAGAGTGGCAAGGAAGTCCTCTTCGGATACGCCGTAATCGGCAATGGTCTTCTTAATACCGATCTTCTCTTTGAGCTCTTCGAGCTTGGCGATAAGACCTTCCAGTTTCTCGTTGTCGTCCGCGCCGGGAATTCCGAGGTATTCGGCTATCTCAGCGTATCTTCTGAGAGCCTTCGGGTGATCGTACTGCGAGAAGGTACCCATCTTGGCGGGAACCTCGGCGGCATTGTAGCGCATGACGTGTGTCAGCACAAGGGCGTTGGCAATGCCGTGGGCAATGTGATGATAGGCGCCCAGCTTGTGAGCGAGCGAGTGATTGATGCCGAGGAACGCGTTGGCAAATGCCATACCTGCGAGAGTGGCTGCGTTCGCCATCTTTTCTCTTGCGAAAGGCTGATTGTTGCCGTCGTCATAGCAGGTCGGCAGGTAATCGAATATGGTCTTGATTGCCTGAAGCGCAAGTCCGTCGGTGTAATCGGTCGCCATGATGGAAACATATGCTTCAAGGGCGTGGCTCATTGCGTCAATACCCGAAGCGGATGTCAGACCCTTGGGCGCGGTCATCTGCATATCCGCATCGACAATCGCCATATTGGGAAGCAGCTGATAGTCGGCGAGGGGATACTTGATGCCTTCGTCGTCGGTGATAACCGCGAAGGGAGTTACCTCGGAGCCTGTGCCTGCGGAGGTCGGAACCGCTATGAAGTATGCCTTTTCGCCCATCTTGGGGAAGGTATAGACTCTCTTGCGGATATCCATAAAGCGCATGGCCATATCCATGAAGTTTGCCTCGGGATGCTCATAGAGAACCCACATGATCTTGCCGGCGTCCATAGCCGAGCCGCCGCCGACAGCGATAATGCAATCGGGTTCAAAGGCGCGCATCTGCTTGACGCCTTCCTGAGCGCAGGCGAGGGTAGGATCGGGAGCAACGTCAAAGAAGGTGGCGTGCGTAATGCCCATTTCGTCAAGCTTGTCGGTAATGCACTTGGTGTAGCCGTTCTTGTAAAGGAACTGGTCGGTGACAATAAAGACCTTCTTTTTGCCCATGACGTTTTTGAGCTCGTCAAGAGCGACGGGCAGACAGCCCTTCTTGATATAGACCTTTTCAGGCGCTCTGAACCACAGCATGTTCTCTCTCCTCTCGGCTACCGTTTTGATATTTAAAAGGTGCTTGACGCCAACGTTTTCGGAAACGGAGTTGCCGCCCCATGAACCGCAGCCCAGCGTGAGCGAAGGAGCGAGCTTGAAGTTGTAAATATCGCCGATGCCGCCGTGCGAAGAGGGTGTGTTGACCAGTATGCGGCAGGTCTTCATTCTGGCGCTGAACTCAGCGATTTTGTTTTTCTCGGTAAGCGCGTTGCAGTAGAGAGAAGACGTATGTCCGTAACCGCCGTCCGCAACAAGCTGCTCCGCCTTTGCCACAGCGTCCCCAAAGTCCTCCGACTTGTACATGGCAAGTACAGGCGAGAGCTTCTCGTGTGCAAATTCCTCGGAAATATCGACGCTTTCGACCTCGCCGATGAGCACCTTCGTTGCCTCGGGGACCTCAACGCCTGCGAGAGCCGCAATGGTAACCGGCTTCTGACCGACGATCTTGGCATTGAGAGCGCCGTTGATGATCATGGTCTTGCGCACCTTGTCCTTCTCGTCGTCCTTGAGGAAGTAGCAGCCTCTGGCGGCAAATTCGACGCGCACCGCGTCGTATATTTCTTTGTCAACGATGACAGACTGCTCGGAAGCGCAGATCATGCCGTTGTCAAATGTCTTGGAATGGATGATGGAATTGACGGCAAGCAGAATATCCGCCGACTTGTCGATAATGGCAGGTGTGTTGCCGGCGCCGACGCCGAGAGCCGGCTTGCCGGAGCTGTAAGCCGCCTTGACCATGCCGGGACCGCCTGTGGCAAGTATGATGTCGGATTCCTTCATGACGAGGTTGGTCATTTCAAGGGAAGGAACGTCTATCCAGCCGATGATTCCCTCGGGAGCGCCCGCTTTGACTGCCGCTTCCAGAACGATCTTAGCCGCGGCAATGGTGCTCTTCTTTGCTCTGGGGTGAGGGCTGATGATAATGCCGTTTCTGGTCTTGAGGCAGATCAGCGTCTTGAATATGGCGGTGGATGTGGGGTTGGTGGTGGGAATAACCGCAGCGACAACACCGATAGGCTCGGCGATTCTGGTAGTGCCGAATGCCTTGTCTTCCTCTATAACGCCGCAGGTCTTGGTATCCTTGTATGCGTTGTAGATGTACTCAGCCGCATAATTGTTCTTGATAACCTTGTCCTCGACCACGCCCATGCCTGTCTCTTCAACAGCCATTTTGGCGAGCGGAAGCCTTGCCATGTTGGCAGCCGTCGCCGCCGCTAAAAAGATCTTGTCCACCTGCTCCTGTGTGTAGGTGGCAAAAATTCTCTGAGCCGCTTTGACCTCTGCGAGCTTTTCCTCCAGCGCTTCCACGCTGTCTACTATACGGTAGTCTGCCATAGTGAATTTCTCCAATCTTTCTTTGGTAATATGTAATATTCCCCTGCCGCATGTCCGTGAGCGTACAAAAGAAATAATCACTTCTTTGTTAATATTTTAACAAACTTTTCATGCGTTGTCAAATACTATTTTTGATCAGCGCTATTATGCATATTATAACCAATAATTATGCTAAATTCAATGATTTTTTGAAAACAATATTGGATTTTATATTGAATTTTATTAAAATACTTATAATAGACACAATTTAGACAAAAATACGGGGTATAATGTAAATAAGTGAAAGGTGGTGTTCCTGTTATGAGAAGAAATATTTTGGCAGCATTCGGTCTGTCGCTGGGCATCGTGGGCACAGTGATCTCCATCACAGCCATTGTACTTGCGGGCTGCGGATTGGGCGGCAGCAAGCGTATGTACAGACATTAGTTTTTCCTCCAATAAAAGCCGGACGGAAGCGCTGCAATGGCAGATTGCTTCAGTCCGGCTTTGTTTTCAGGATGCAGTGCACAGAGTCATGCGGAGCTTATCGGCTATCATTGCGATGAATTCGCTGTTGGTCGGCTTGCCGCGTGAATTATGAATGGTGCTGCCGAAATAGGCGCAGAGGAAGTCGATATCCCCTCTGTCCCATGCGACCTCAATGGCATGGCGTATGGCACGTTCCACGCGGGAAGGCGTTGTGTCGAAGCTTTCAGCCACGCCCGGATAAAGCTCCTTGGTCACGGCGTTGATGATCTCGGGTCTTAATACGGTATTGATGATGGCGCAGCGAAGATATTGATAACCCTTTATATGAGCAGGCACGCCAACCTTATGCATGATGTCGGTAACCATTATTTCCAGCTCACCCGGATCGACAGATGCGTCATAGCGAAATGAGCCGTTATCTCTTGAGGAATCGACTCTGCCTGCGGTTCCGCAGAGCACAGACCAGATTTTCTCAGGCAAAGTATCACGCGAAATGACCACTGAAGCCCCTGCGCTGTACAGCTCACGTTCCAGCCTGAAGGATACGAATTCGCACATCACTATAAACTCGGGGCAGCGCTGCCCAAGCTTTCTTTTGGCTTCCCTGATAAAAGACACCGCGTCCTTGTCGCCCAGAAACAGGTCCAGCAAAATGCATGAATGGGGATGGCGCATGATCTCTTCAATAAACGAGGCACTGTCATTTGCGGTTGAAATGATCCTGCTCAAAGCATCGGTTGACAATGCACTTTTGTCGGAAAGATGGCTGTCATTTATTCTGCGAATGAGCATATTTTTATTGTCATGAGACATTATTATTTCTGCACTGTTATACATAATTACATCTCCGAATCGAATAATTTGTTTTAAAATGGTTTCCGAAGGCTGCCGGATAAAACAGTTTTACGGGTTATGGGGTAATATTCCGTCGACGAATCTACCGTGAATTATGCTAACACACAAATTTGCTTTTTTCAATCATTTCCGACGAATAATTTCTGTTTTTCCAAATTTTTGTATTTTCACACCACCGTTACTCAAATTCAAAATGCAAATCCCACTTCATTTTTATATCAATCCATTCATCGACATATTCCTCCTGCACAAAACAAAATACGACATTATAAAATATCACTTGCATAAAAATCCCCAAAAACGGGCGTAACTTTTATTATTTATATTGTTTGGTACAGTATGGCGACAATTTGTCGAATTTAATTTTTATTCATTTTTGTTATATATTTTATTAAAAAGTTGATGTATTAAATACAAGAATCCGTTATTAAATAAATTAATTGTTAAAAAATTCATTTTTTGAGCAGAATCATTTAATCCGGATCCGAAGTTCTCTTTTGTGCGGCTGCACAAAAGCATGTGTTTTCATTCGACAAAAAAGCGCGTCGACAGTCGTGTATTTTCACAACCGGTGACGCGCCTTTCTGTTTTTTTGCAGCTTTTACTCACAGAATAATACAGATAAGTCCACTGCATCCCTCATTGATGATACGCTCTATGGTCTCGCGCATTTTGTCGCGTGCGTCCATAGGCATTTTGCTGAGCTTGTTGTGAAGCCCTTCGTTTACCAGCTCATGCAGCGACTTGCCAAAGATATTCGACTGCCAGATGGACGACGGCTCTTCCTCGAATCCCCTCAAGAGATACTTCACAAGATCCTCCGACTGCTTCTCTGAGCCGACGATGGGAGCCACCTCTGTGGTAATATTGGTCTTGACAATGTGCAGCGACGGCGCCGAAGCAGTCAGGCGCACGCCGTATCTGCCGCCCTGTCGCATAAGCTCGGGTTCCTCCAGCGTCAGTTCGTCCATGGACGGCATGACAATGCCGTAGCCGGTGCGTTCCACCTCGTCAAGTGCGTCGCTTAGTCTGTCGTACTTGCTCTTGACGGCGGCAAGCTCGGCAATGGAATTCATCAGATCCGCTTCATTTCTTATCTGTAACCCTGTCTTTTCTCCGATGATTTTATAGAAAAGCTCGGGCTGCAATTCCACTTTGACGCGCGTCTTGCCGGTACCGAGGTCAATGCTGCGTGTGGCTGCGTTGGTGACATACTGATTCTCTGCAAGCGCCGACACAAGACTGCCTATCTCTCTGATGCGGCGTATGCCCTTGGCTGCCGAACGGATGGTTCCCATAATATCCGCCCTGAGCCAGTGGTCGCGGTCGAGAGAATTGATCCAGCCCGGCATGTCGATGGCGACCGAACGAATGGGGAATTCATAAAGCACCTCAGAAAGCACGCTTTGAATTTCGCTCTCGCTGATCTGCTGACAATTGACCGCCATTACCGGAACGCCGTATTTGTCGGTAAGCCGCGAAGCAAGCGCGACACTCTCCTCCTTGGTCGGGTCGGCGCAGTTGAGCAGCACGGCAAAGGGCTTCTTTATCTCTTTAAGCTCGTTGATAACGCGTTCCTCGGCTTCCTCGTACTCCTCGCGCGGAATGTCGCTGATACTGCCGTCTGTGGTGACAACCAGACCGATGGTTGAATGCTCGGTGATGACCTTGCGTGTACCGATCTCAGCGGCAAGGTTGAAGGGTATTTCCTCATCGTACCACGGCGTCTTGACCATTCTCGGCGCGTTGTTCTCGATGTAACCCAGCGACGAAGGCACGATGTAGCCCACGCAGTCGATCATTCTCACCCTGAATGAAGCCGTGTCGTCGAGGTCGATCTCTATGGCTTCCTCGGGAATGAACTTAGGCTCGGTGGTCATAATAGTGCGTCCGGCAGCCGACTGCGGCATTTCGTCGGTGGCACGCTCCACCTTGTATTTGCTGCTCATGTTGGGGATGACCAGCGTCTCCATGAACTGCTTGATGAAGGTGGATTTTCCCGTTCTGACCGGACCGATGACGCCTATATAAATATCGCCGCCGGTTCTCTCGGCAATGTCTCTGTATATTTTGGTATCTCCCATGTTTTATTTCGCTCTCCTTCCGGCATTTAATATTTACGCTGTCACGATCAGCAGTCGGCTTTCCTCAACGGCGTCGCCCTCAATGCCGTTGTCGAGCCTGATCGACTCGACCGAGGAATTGTATTCACGGGCGATATCCCAAAGCTCCTCGCCCGGTTCGGCAAAATAAAGCACCGCTGCCGGACGGTTCTCGGGAGACTTGGGGCGGTTTTCGTCCAGCTCGACCGAGCAGATCTGCCTTGCCGGAATGTCCTCGTAGAGCGAGCTGTGCAGGCAAAGCTCCGCCTGAAGCTCCAGCTTATTGTCACCTGTAACGGTATATCCGCAGGACTTCACGCCGACGCTGCACTCGGGACGGACATTCTGCCCGCAGGCATTCTGGGACAGCCCGCATTCAAAACGCACGTTCTTCTCGCTGAAAACGATGCCCTTGGAAGGGTCGCGGATCAGCATGCAGACTGCCATGTTACCTGTGACGGCTGTCCTGCCGTCGCGATAACTACTGCGACTGTCAAGTACGCTTGCCCAGAGGTCGCAGACACTTTCTATCTTAATATCGCCGGTGTCAATCGACTGCTTGCTGATCACGGTGTCAAATGCCGTGTTGCAGAGCCGTTCAAGCCTTACCTGCTTTTTGACGCAGTTTACCTCGAAATTTACCGAATAGGCGTCGCTCACCCATGAGACTTCCCTGTCGCGGTATGCCTTTATGTCGGCTGAAACGCGGATGTCCACGTCAACTCTGCGGTATTCCCCGTCGGAATCGGTGCGCGGCGAGACCTCCAGCATGTCGCAGCAGAGCGAAATACAGGTCTTGCAGTCCTCGTCTATACCGGGAATGTCAAAAAACTGGTTGAACGGAATGACATATTCCAGATGCTCGGGGCTGCTGTCCTGCTCGGTGCAGTAGACCATCGAGAAAATGGCGTTGCCCTTCACCGTCAGCTTTCCGGAGATGGGCTGTATCTCCTCCACACACAGTACCGCTTCACTGCGTATGATGGAAGAAATAGGCGGCTTGCCCTCGTTAAGCTCGATTGCCTCGCTGATGTCAAAGCCTGTCTGGGCACAGCTGACCAGATCGCTGATCTCGCGCGACTCCATGCGAAGCCGCAGGCTTTCGCCCTCCACACCTGTGATAAGTTCATTTTCCCTGCGGCATACTGCCGTCATGTGTATGGTGAAGGCGCCGTGTATATCCAGTCTGCGCTGACTTACCGCGCGGCAGTTGACGTAATCCACATGTGCCTCGGCAAGCAGCTTCACATTCTCTGTAGTATCGTCATATGGCACGCTCGCCTTGAAGGGGTAATCTCTGTCACAGCAGCGGATTTTTTTGTCACGATCGTCGAGATAGATGACCGATATTCTCGCGTTGCCCTCCACCACAAGCGAATCGAAATTGACCTGACGCGATGTGATCATCGGAACAAGGCGGCATTTGAGCAGCCTGCCGATATCCGGACAGTAATCGGGCAGTGTCAGCTCGGTATCCACCGCCTGCTCGCAGTTTCCCTCGAATAAAACTTCCTTGGCGAATACCGATTCGCCCGCAGCTTTACATTCCATGAGCTTCTCTCCTTTTGGGGAAGTACCTGTTGTTTTGGCACTTCTTTTGATTTCTGTCAAATTCATATTCACATCATGTCCGGGATATGCATGATTTTTTTGTTAAATCATTGACAAAACCGCCAAAATGTTAGATAATAGCTAAGTAAACAATCTAAATAAAGGAGTTTTTTCAAATGGGCTATACTATTGCTGAAAAAATCATCAAAGCTCACCTCGTTGAGGGCGAAATGATCAAGGGCACCGACATCGGGCTTAGAATAGATCAGACGCTCACGCAGGACGCGACAGGCACCATGGCTTATCTCGAATTTGAGGCTATGGGCGTTCCCAGAGTCAAGACCGAGCGTTCCGTGGCATACATTGACCACAATACGCTCCAGACAGGATTTGAAAATGCCGACGATCACCGCTTCATTCAGAGCGTCGCCAAAAAGCACGGCATTTACTTCTCCCGTCCCGGCAACGGCATCTGCCATCAGGTTCACCTCGAACGCTTCGGCATTCCCGGCAAGACCCTCATCGGTTCCGACAGCCATACCCCCACCGGAGGCGGCATAGGCATGCTGGCAATGGGCGCCGGCGGTCTCGACGTTGCGGTTGCAATGGGCGGCGGCACCTATTACATCACAATGCCCAAAATGGTGCGCATCAACCTCACCGGCAAGCTCTCTCCGTGGGTCGCCGCAAAGGACATTATCCTTGAAGTGCTGCGCAGAATGTCGGTCAAGGGCGGCGTCGGCAAGATCATCGAGTACGGCGGCGAAGGCGTAAAGACCCTTTCCGTCCCCGAAAGAGCCACCATCACCAACATGGGCGCGGAGCTTGGCGCAACCACCTCCGTATTTCCCTCTGACGAAATTACAAAGTCATTCCTCAGGGCACAGGGCAGAGAAGCCGACTGGACGGAACTGAAGGCAGACGACGACGCACAGTACGACGATATCCTCGAAATCAACCTCAGCGAACTCGGCCCTATGGCTGCCGCTCCCCACATGCCCGACAACGTAAAGACCATTGAAGAACTCAAGGGACAGAAAATTGATCAGGTGCTCATCGGCTCCTGCACCAATTCCAGCTATCTCGACCTCATGCGTGTGGCTCACATACTCAAGGGCAAGACCGTTCACCCCGACGTCAGCCTCGGCATTGCTCCCGGCTCCAAGCAGGTTTACAATATGCTGGCAGCCAACGGCGCATTAGCCGACATCATCGCCGCCGGCGCCAGAATTCTCGAATGTGCCTGCGGTCCCTGCATCGGAATGGGTCAGTCTCCCAATTCAAAGGGCATTTCCCTGCGCACCTTCAACCGCAATTTTGAAGGCCGCTCCGGCACAAAGGACGGACAGATTTATCTGGTCTCGCCCGAAACGGCTGCCGTTTCCGCCATTGCAGGCGTATTTGCCGACGCAAGAGAGCTGGGCGAGGCTGTGGAAATCCCCATGCCGGAGAAATTCCTCATTAACGACAACATGATCGTTCCTCCGGCACCCGTGGAAGAGATGGACAGTGTGGAAATCCTGCGCGGTCCCAATATCAAGCCGTTTCCCACAAGCGAGCCGCTGCCCGAAAAAATTGAGGCAAAGACGCTGCTCAAGGTGGGCGACAACATCACCACCGATCACATCATGCCTGCCGGTGCAAAGATTCTTCCCTATCGCTCCAATATTCCTTTCCTCTCCAACTTCTGCTTCGCGGTCTGCGACGAGCAGTTCCCCGAGCGCTGCCGCACCGAGGGCAAGGGCATCATCGTCGGCGGAAGCAACTACGGTCAGGGCTCTTCCCGCGAACATGCCGCTCTGGTTCCGCTCTATCTCGGCATCAAGGCTGTCATCGTCAAATCCTTCGCGCGCATCCACCTTGCCAACCTCGTCAATGCGGGCATAGTGCCGCTCACCTTTGTCAACGAGGCGGATTACGATACAATCGACCAGATGGACGAACTGGAAATTCCCGATATCCGCGAGCTTTTAGGCAAATCGGAAATCACCGTGAACAACAAGACTAAGGGCAGCTCCTTCAAGGTCAGCTGCCAGGTCTCGGAGCGCCAGCGCGACATCATTCTCGCCGGCGGTCTGCTTGACTACACCAGAGAAAGTGTAAAATAAACCGGCTTTTTTGAGGGTTGAAATATCATGTCAAAAAGCAATAAAATTTCAATGTCAGTGGTGCGCCGGCTGCCCCGATACTACAGATTCCTGCTGGAGCTCAAAAGCAATGGCATTTATCGCGTATCTTCGCAGGCGCTTGCCGAAAGGCTTGGCACCTCTGCCTCTCAGATTCGTCAGGATCTCAATTGCTTCGGCGGCTTCGGGCAGCAGGGCTACGGATACGATGTGCCAAAGCTCTTCGATGAAATAAGCGGCATTCTCGGTCTTGACAATCAGTACACCGCGGTGCTTCTCGGCGTGGGAAATTTAGGACGCGCTATCATCAATCACGTCGATTTTGAGTCGCGCGGCTTTAAGCTCACGGCTGTATTCGACAGCAATCCCGATATAATCGGCACGCAGGCAGGCGGAATGACCGTGCGGGACGTCGCCGGACTGAAAGAACACTGCCAATCGGTCAAGGTCGATGCGGCTGTGCTCTGCCTTCCAAAGGAGAGCGCCCAGCAGGTTGCAGATAACCTGTATCAATGCGGCGTGAGAGGCTTCTGGAATTTCAGTCATTACGACCTTTCTCTGAAATACGGCGACGTGGTGACCGAAAACGTCCATCTCAACGACAGCCTGATGACGCTCTGCTGCTGCATGACAGAGTTCAGAAAAAAAGACGGAGCGGAAAGCTCCGTCCCGCAGCCTACTGCCAAAGAAAAGGCATCGAAATAATCCAAAAAGCCCAAGGATAAATAATTCCACATTTCAAAAAAGTCATCGCCGTGTGTCGGACAGAGGAAACATTCCGTTCGATACACGGCGATATCATTTGCGCTCTTATGATTTCATAGCCAGCTGAACAAACCACAGGCACCATAAATGCACAGGATAAAAAGCGTAAAAAATATATTTGGCATATTGCCCCTTGCTATTGCCCTTTTTTCCGTTGTAGAGCAGACAGGGAACAAATGCAAGAGGGGCAAGCATCTGCTTTTGCGGGTAGTAGTATAACTCTGCGTCAGGATTCTTCCACAGCATGTTGACCACATTGCAGACATTGATCATGCTGTAGCTCACACCGCCAAATTCGTCCCTCGTCATGATCAAATAGCCGAAGAATACAAACGTCAGTCCCGCGAAGCCAAGCCACGCGGCAGCCGGACGCTTTCGCAGCAGCCAGAAGATAAGGATCGCCGCTACGCCGTACTCTCCGTAATCGGTGTCCATCCAATACGCCGCAAAATAGCACAGAACGCAAAGCGGCAGCCCGAACAGCGTACAGACAGCCTTGCTCTCGGCAAGCTTGTTTTTTCCCAGCCTGCGGAAAATGCCCTGCGGCAGTGCGGTCATTGCATATATCGCCGCCAGCCCGAAAAACAGCGTGAAAAACACATTCACATTGTCAGGCGAATACCACACGCTGCCATGCACCAGATTGTAAGGCGGCGTGCTGATCAGGGCAAATGCCGCCAGCCGCGCCAGATATTTGGGCATCGACCGGGTGTAATACGCTCCCTCCGCTATCAGAAAACAGAATATCGGAAAAGCAAGACGACCGACCGACCGCAAAGACCAATATACAGGGTCATTATGATTGATCAGAAATGCTCCGATGTGATCGACGAGCATTATCACCATAGCCAGAGTTTTCAGCATATCAGCATTAAACGGAGTGTCAAGCCGCTTTACATCGCTGTTAATGACACATAGTTGATTATTCATCTTTCACTTCACGCCAGCCTTTTTATTATTCTATGCGGAATTTAGCTGAATATATTTTATTATATCTTTAAGAAGTAGTCAAGTCAACAAAATAGCTGACCGCGCCTCGATTAGCATTGACTAACAAGAGCCGCATATGATAAACTTGTCCTCAGTAAGGGAGTAGTCGGCACGGACTTTTGATGGCAAAACCGTGTGATAAAGTCGACATACTGAAACGAATGTTTCCGGCTTTATATGAAATGACGAGACTTATCTGCTTTTTGGGCAGGTGGGTTTCGTCATTTTTGTTTGTCTGCTCCCTGCAAAATATATAATACGGGGGAATTATAAATGAATCTGTTCGATCTTTTCGTCATCGCCGTGGGACTTTCAATGGACGCCTTTGCCGTCTCGGTCTGCAAAGGGCTCTCCGTACAGAAGGTCGGCAAAAGGCACGTGATGACCGTGGGATTGTATTTCGGCGGATTTCAGGCGCTCATGCCGCTGATGGGCTATCTTCTCGGAAAACAGTTCGAGTCCATGATCACCAGCATCGACCACTGGATCGCCTTTGTGCTGCTTGCCGTTATCGGCGGAAACATGGTGCGCGAGGCAATTTCGGGCGATGACGAAGAGGCGCCCGACAGCTCCTTCGGCTTCAGAACCATGCTTCCTCTTGCCGTCGCCACAAGCATTGACGCCCTCGCTGTGGGAGTGACCTTCGCATTCCTGAATGTCAGCATCATCCCTGCCGTTCTGCTGATCGGCGCGACCACCTTCGCTTTGTCGGCAGGCGGGCTGCATGTGGGCAATGTATTCGGCACCCGCTATAAGTCCAAAGCGGAGCTTGTGGGGGGGATCATTCTGATCTGCCTCGGCGGAAAAATACTCGTCGAGCACCTGTTCTTCAGTTAAATCAATAAATCTTCTTATAGGTTCTCGGGAACTGCAAGACATCTCTGATGTTACTGATGCCGGACACATACATAACCAGTCTGTCTAAGCCAAGACCGAAACCGCTGTGCTGAACGCTGCCGTATTTTCTTGTGTCCAGATACTTCTCATACGCTTCAAGCGGCATATTTCTCGCCTGCATCGCTTCCACCAGCTTGTCGTAATCGGTCTCTCTTTCACTACAGCCTATGATCTCCCCGACGCCGGGAACCAGCAAATCAGTGGCAGCCACAGTCTTTCCATCGGGATTCTGCTTCATATAGAATGCCTTCAGCTCTTTGGGATAATTAACCACAAACACCGGGCGCTTGAAATGCACATCGGTCAGATAACGCTCATGCTCGGTTTGCAGGTCACAGCCCCAGAATACGGGATATTCAAACTTATGCTTGCTGCTTTCGAGAATTTTAACGGCTTCGGTGTAATCAATCCGCGCAAAATCGCTGCTGACTACATGATTCAGTTTATCCAGAAGCCCTTTCTCGATAAATTTATTGCAAAACTCCATTTCCTCAGAGCAGTTGTCAAGCACGTCCTTAATAACGTACTTGATGAATTCTTCTCCGATATCCATTATCTCGTTGATGTCAACAAAGCACACCTCAGGCTCCACATGCCAGAATTCCGCGACATGTCTGGGCGTATCGCTTTTTTCGGCACGGAAGGACGGCCCGAATGTATAAATTCTGCCGAGACCGCCCAACGCGGCCATTTCTCCCTCGAGCTGGCACGACACCGACAAGCCTGCCTTCTGCCCGAAATAATCGTCGCGGTAATACTCCTCCTCCGTTTTGTAAGAGGCGTTCCACGGCTGCGTAGTCAGTCTGAACATTTCTCCCGCGCCTTCGCAGTCGCTGTCAGTGATAATAGGCGTGTGAACATACGTGTAGCCGTTGCCCGCGAAATAGCTGTGAACCGCGTAGGCAAGTCGTGAACGGATTTTCATGCCCGTTTTTATCAGGTTGGTTCTGGTTCTCAAATGGGGAATGGTTCTCAGAAAATCAACGCTCGTTTTCTTCTTCTGGAGCGGATAAGAGGAAGGGCAGTCACCCAGCATTTCAATGCTTTCCACTTCCAGCTCGATAATGTTCCTTTCCGACGGAACCACAATACCCGTTGCTTTTAACGAAACGCCAAAATTCAGAAGCGGTTTGATGAGGCTCTTGTAATCCTCTTCGGACATCTTGTCCTGATGAATGGTCAATTGAAGATTCTTTATGGACGTTGTTCCGTCGTTCAATTGAATGAATGTCATGGGTTTGACTTCCGCAGACGTTTTGACCCATCCGCAAACCGTAACCGATTGGTTGACATAATCGGAAACATTTGAAAACAATTTTGAAATATCAATATGTTTCATATAGAAATACCACCTAACTTCTCTTATTTCTTTACTTAGTATGCAAAGATTTTATAAAATTATCTTTAATATTAACATAAAAACTGTGATTTGTCAATCAAATTCGCTCTTTCTCCCACGTTTTACACATAAATTCAACACACAATTGAATAAAAAAATAAAAAAGGCTCTGCACGTCGATGAAACTCACAATGCAGAGTCTTTTTTGACTGTTATTTGGTATTATATTGACTCTTTTTCCATGCCGGAAGAGGACATATCTTCTCCGGTGGGCTTCCCTTTCTTCAGCGCCTTTACAGCGAGAATCATTATGACCGCCACAAACACGATCAGGCTGATGAACTGCGACGTGGAAAGCGGTCCGACAAAGCCGCGTACCTTGTCGCCTCGCAGAAATTCGTCAAAGAATCTTATCACTGCATAGGACAGCAGATACACATATATCAGCTTTCCGCGGAGCTTCTCTTTAAGATAAAGCAGCAGAATAACCGCAAACAGCGCAAATTCCAGCCCTGATTCCAGCAGCTGCACCGGAAATCTCGGCACTCCGTTGGCAGAAGGCTCGAGCGCATTGTGAAAAACAATGCCGTATCTGCATTCGATTCCATAACAGCAGCCGCCGAGGAAGCATCCGATTCTGGCAAAGCCGTGAAAAAGAGAAATGCAGAAAGCCATCACGTCAAAATACAGCTTGTAAGGCAGTTTGAGCGCCTTCATGTACCACGCCGACCCAATGATCGCTCCGAAAAGTCCACCGTAAAAAACCATTCCTCCAAAGACATACACCAACAGACTGATATAGTCCGTAAATGAATGAAGCAGAGAAAAATGATCCCTTGCGGCATTCATCAAAATGCGGAAATTCACAACTCCGTAAAGAAGATGCGCCCCCACAAACAATCCCGCCATAGCGGCAAGACAAATGTGAAGAATCTGCGTCCGGTCGATCTCGCTCCGGCGTCGGGTTGCCAGACTTGCCGCCAGCCAGATTGCGAAAAATCCTATGCTGCCCATAACGGCATATGTCGAGGTACCGACGCCAAAATAATTGATATACGGAAACAACGCTTTACCATCCCCATTTTATTCTGATATAGGGTGTTTGTTACAATCATATACAATACAGTCCGCTGTAAAATAATCAAGGGAATTATTTACAGCGGACCGGAAAAGTTAAAATAATGACGTGAACAAAATAAGGTAATAACTGACACTTGCAGACGGTGTAGTGGCACATAACGCAAACAATCCTACCACTATGCAAATTACAGCAAGCGTCATTATTCCGCTGATAACCGCACCGATGATCGAACAGGTCAGTCCGGCAGTGGCAATGCCTCTGCCCGAAACGCCAACTGGAATGCGGTTTCTCGCCTTAACACCGAAAACAATGCCGACTATGCAAATCAGCAGTCCGAGAACAGCAGGGATGCCGTCCAGAGTCGGCGCGAGAACACTGATGATAAGTCCTGCCAAGCCAAGAACGAGAGAAGCTATCGCCTTACTCTTGCCGTCAGGCTGGGCAACCGCCGGCTGCTGCACGTAAACTGTCTGATACTCCACAATTTTTTCGGTTTTAGGCTGTACAGGCTGCGCCGTTTCATACGGTCTGTCTGACCTTTTGCCTGAAGCGCGATTCATCGCAACCGCCGCACCACATGATGAACATACAGAAGCTTCGTCCGGCATCTGAGCGCCGCAGTTATTGCATTTTTTCATTTAATCTGCCTCCTTAGTTTGCTAATATTTAAAATCTGAAAAGAATTGTAAATAAATCGGCATACTCCGAAAGAAAAGACGAATCCGAATTAGCGGCGCCGACTGCCAGACATGCAGCAAGAGAACAGACGCACACGGTGCAGAGAGTAGCAATGCTGCCTATAACCGTTCCGATCACGCCGCAGACCAGACCGCCGGTAGCCATACCTCTGCTCGGATGACCTACAGGTAATTCGTTTCTCGCCTTGACGCCCAGAACAATGGCGACAATGCTCACGACAAGACCCACAAGCGCCGGGAAATTTGCCAGAAACGGAGCGGCGATAATAAGTACAATGCCGCCGATGCCGAGAATCAATGCAGCCATTGCCTTATTGTTGACTTCCTGATTCATAACCGGCTGATATGCTGTCTGCTGGTAAGGCTGATTGAAATCCTGCTGCTGATAGGGCTGATTCGACTGATTGGGAACCTGACTTGCTGCAAGCGGAGTGCCGCAGTTGGTACAGCAGATATTCTCATCAGGCATCTGAGCGCCGCATTTTTTACAAATCTTCATGTTACAAAACTCCTTTGATAATAATTTCTGATATCCAACACATAAATTATAACATGTGCAAATAATATTGTCAATATTAACCGAAATGGAATTGATACATCGAAATAAACAAAAATCAACTGTCAGCAAATTAAAGCGGTGACACATGAATTTTCATCAGCGTCACCGTTTTTTAATATAATTCATTATTTAATAAATGTTAATATTCAACGATTATATCTATTTTCTCTATAAGTTGACCATGCAATTAGCGCATAAGTAGCTATTTGATTTGCAATTCGTAAAGTGCTTGACAGAAAAAATTGTAAGAGTGTAAATCATTTATGAATCGTTATGATTTTCGACGCGGATCGACATAAAAATTTCACGCCATATAGTAACATATCACACAGGTAAAATGGCTTTGCTATACCCTGCGTTTTTTTATAAAAAACAAAGCCTGCCAAATAAAATACGGAGCGATGGCAGGTTCGCATACATACATTGAACATAGACAAACCACCCTTCCAACCCCGTTAAAGGTTTGAAGGGGTTTTCATGAATGTATAGAAAGATCATGAATTATCTGGAGGAATGGCGGCAGAGTCCGCACCGCAAGCCCTTGATTCTGCAAGGCGCAAGGCAGGTCGGCAAGACCTATTCGCTGCTGGCGTTCGGACGCGCCCATTATGAAAACGTTGCCTACTTCAATTTTGAAACCAATCCCAAGCTCAATGCGACCTTTGACGAGGATATCAGTCCGGCGTACCTGATACCCATTCTGTCCCACATCGCGGGACAGACCATTGTCCGCGAAAAGACGCTGATTATTTTTGACGAAGTGCAGCTTTGTGAGAGAGCTTTGACTTCGCTCAAATACTTCTGCGAGGACGCGCCGGACTATCACGTTGTCGTCGCCGGAAGTCTGCTTGGCGTCGCCGTCAACCGAACGCAGTTTTCCTTCCCCGTCGGAAAAGTGGACATCAAAACCATGTACCCGATGGACATGGAAGAATTCATGCTTGCGCTGGGCGAAGATGATCTGGCGAAGCGAATCAGGGAGTGTTTTCACAACGCCCCCCCGTTGCCGTCTGCACTTCACGAAAAGGCGATGCTGCTTTACCGGCAGTACCTTGTCGTGGGCGGTATGCCGGAATGTGTACTGCAATTCGCGCAGACGAAGGACTATATCCTTGTCAGGCACACACAGGACACGATTCTCGCCAGCTATCTCAACGACATGGGTAAATACAATACCGCCAATGAAATCAAGAAAACGCGCCTGACCTACGACAATATCACGGTGCAGTTATCCAAGAAGAACACGCGGTTTCAGTACAAGCTCATTAAGAAGGGCGGTCGCGCGTCGGAATTTGAAAACGCCATTGAGTGGCTGACGCTTTCGGGCATCGTGTCGCAGGTATATAGAGTGGAGCAAATCAAAAAGCCGCTGGAGAATTACCGCGACATTGACGCTTTCAAAATCTACGTTTCGGATTTGGGGCTTCTGTGCGCTAAGAAAGATTTGGCAGCCGACGACATTCTCTATATGGTGGAGGAACTCAGCGATTTCAAGGGCGGCATGGCGGAGAATTACGTCAACACCCAGCTGATGATGAACCGCTACCGCACCTATTATTGGGAATCGGAGCGCGGCGCGGAGATTGACTTTATTATTCAGCGGGACGGACATTTAATTCCCATCGAGGTCAAGTCCGCGGACAACACCAAAGCAAAAAGCCTGAAGGTCTATATCGAAACCTACAAGCCCGCCTATGCTATCAAAATATCCGCCAGAAACTTCGGCTTTGAGGACGGCAAAAAGACCGTTCCTCTGTATGCGGTGTTCTGCATTTAAGACAAGATCAAAAAACTGATTCAAAAGTAACGTCCATTTTTCAGTGGGCGTTATTTTTTATCTCCTACAGAAAGGAAACGATTATGAAAAGAAAACAACTGAAAAGAATCCGTACCGCTGCCTTTGTCCTTGCCTCCGTCATGCTGATTGTAACGGCGGCTTTTTGTATGGGTAATCTGGTTACGCATGACGTGGAGGTTCACCGGCAGGAGGCAATTTTCAACGAACTTACCGAAACCGCAGAGGAATCGCCTATTGTCGAATCCGCACCTGATGGTGAAGAAGAAACTCTATCCAATTTTGAATCGCTGCTCGGCAAAAACAGCGACATGGTGGGATGGATTTCGGTCGAAGGGACAAACATCAATTATCCCGTCATGCAAACGAAGAACAGCCCGAATTATTATCTGAAACGCAATTTCAACAAGAAATACAGCGACCTCGGTGTGCCGTATGTGCAGGAAAATTGTGACCTTGCGACCAGTGACAATATCATCATTTACGGACACCACATCAAAGGCGGCAAGATGTTCGGTTCGCTCGACAAATTCACGTCCAAGAGCTTTTATGAAAAGCACAAAGTAATCCAATTCAATACCCTGACCGAGCAGGGAGAATATCAGATCATCTCCATATTCAAAACGGTTGCTTACAGTGCGTCAGGATTCCGTTATTACGATTTTGTCAACGCGGAAGATGAAGCCGATTTTAACGCCTATGTCAGCAAATGCAGGGAGCTTGCCCTGTATGATACCAGCGTGACCGCGAAATACGGCGACAGGCTGCTCACGCTGTCCACCTGCAAGCGGTTTGCCGAGAACGGCAGGCTGGTTGTCGTGGCAAAAAAGATTGGCTAAGAAGGAGGTTCACCATGAATGTCAGAGTTAAGGAATGCTGCCGCAAAGGGCGCAAATTCACTCGGAAGAAGCATGAAGGCGGAGTACGCAAAAACACAGCAGCGAGCGCGGAACGATGGGAATTCTCAACAGAAAAGCGTGACCGCATTC